>NZ_JBGGKR010000004.1:0-408893 GCF_041287235.1 Mycobacterium sp. pR1184
CTTCGACAAGCCACACCCCACCCGGGGGTTCTCCTCACATCAAGCCGACACGCCTGCTACAACCTCATGACCGAGTACAGCTAGGACTGCCCGCAGGCGGCCAGCACCAACTCGCGCACCCGCGCGGCGTCGGCCTGACCACGGGTGGCCTTCATGACCGCGCCCACGATCGCGCCGGCGGCTTGAACCTTGCCACCGCGGATCTTCTCCGCCACATCGGGATTGGCGGCCAGGGCCTCGTCCACGGCCGCCTGGGTGACCGAGTCGTCGCGCACCAGCGCCAGGCCACGGGCGGTCATCACCTGCTCGGGTTCGCCTTCGCCGGCCAGCACACCTTCGACAACCTGGCGCGCCAACTTGTTGGACAGCTTGCCCTCGTCGACAAGTGCGATCACCGCGGCGACCTGAGCGGGGGTGATGGCCAGCTCGTCCAATTCGAGGTTCGCCTCGTTGGCCTTCTGTACCAGGAAGTTTCCCCACCAGGAGCGCGCGTCCTTACTGGAGGCGCCGTGCTTGATGGTGGCGGTGACCAAGTCGACCGCGCCGGCGTTGACGAGATCGCGCATCACCTCGTCGGAAACGCCCCATTCTTCCTGAATTCGCTTGCGGCTCAACCAGGGCAGCTCGGGAATCGTCTGGCGCAATTGCTCGACCAGCTCTCGGCTGGGCGCGACAGGCTCCAGGTCGGGCTCGGGGAAATAGCGGTAATCCTGCGCCGTTTCTTTGGCGCGGCCGGGACTGGTATATCCCGCCTCGTGAAAGTGCCTGGTTTCCTGAGTGATCGAGCCGCCGGAAACCAGAACGGCAGCCTGGCGCTGCATTTCGTAGCGCACCGCGACCTCGACACTCTTCAGCGAGTTGACGTTCTTGGTCTCGGTCCGGGTGCCGAATTCGGTGGCACCGGTGGGCTTGAGCGAGACGTTGGAATCACAACGCATCGAGCCCTGATCCATCCGAACATCGGATACGTCCAAGGCGCGCAACAAATCTCGCAATGCCGTCACATAAGCACGGGCGATCTGCGGCGCCCGGGCTCCGGCCCCCTCAATGGGCTTGGTGACGATTTCGATCAGCGGCACGCCGGCACGGTTGTAATCGATCAGCGACGTCGTCGCACCGTGGATGCGTCCCGTCTCACTGCCCAGGTGGGTGAGCTTGCCGGTGTCCTCTTCCATGTGGGCACGTTCGATCTCGACCCGCCAGGTGGTGCCGTCTTCCAGCGGCGCCTCGAGGTAGCCGTTGATAGCGATCGGCTCGTCGTACTGCGAGATCTGGTAGTTCTTCGGCATGTCCGGATAGAAGTAGTTCTTCCGGGCGAAGCGGCACCACGGCACGATCTCGCAATTGAGCGCAAGTCCGATGCGGATCGCCGACTCCACCGCTTTCTGGTTGAGCACGGGAAGCGAACCGGGCAGCCCCAGGCACACCGGGCACACCTGGGTGTTGGGTTCGGCACCGAATGTGGTTGAGCAGCCGCAGAACATCTTGGTCGCGGTGGACAGCTCGACGTGTACTTCCAGCCCGAGCACGGGATCGAAACGTGCGATGACGTCGTCGTAATCCAGCAGCTCAGCCGCTCCGGAAGTCACAGTCATGGCAACGATCCTAATGGTGGCCGAGCGGGGGCATAACAGGCCAGGCCGCCGACTGGCGGCGTCAGCGCCAGGACCGCGGCGCGGCTTCGCGCTCCGGCCGGCCGGCGACGAAGTCGCCCAGCGCGGCGGCCAACTCCAGGTAGGCGCGCCGGCTTTCCTTGCTCAGCCGGTCCAGCCCGAGCTCCTTGCCCTCGTGTACATGCCGATCGAAGGGCAGTGTCACCGTGCTCGCGACGCGGGCCGACAGCGCCTCGAATTCCTTGGTGACCACGCCGTCCAGCTTGGCCGGCTCGGTGTAGTTCATCGCAAGCACCGTCGACTTCAGCAAGTGGCGATGCCCGTTGTTGGACAACCACTCCAGCGTTGTCCTGGTCTTACGCACCGCATCGATCGAAGTGCCGGAGACCACGACCAGCGCGCGCGCCTCGGGCAGAACCGCGTCCATCACGCTGGAGTTGATCGCCTTGACGCAATCCACCAGCACCAGCGAATAGTGCTTGCGCAGAATCGAAAAGGTCTTGGCGATGTCCTGGCGCTCCAGGCGCCAGTCGGTGCGGCCGTAGTCGGGCAGCCCGAGCACTTCGAGGCCGAAGCTGTTCATGTGGGTATGCGCACGCACCTGCGCATACTGGGTCACCGAATCGCGAGCGAGCAGGTCGGCCAGGCTCAGCGGGTTGCGGCGACCGTGTCGCTCCGCCAGGTCGCCGGCGTCGATGTCGACGGCGATGACCCGGTCGCCGCGCGCCTCGGCCAGCGTCGAGCCGAGCGCCTCGACCACCGCGGTCTTGCCGACGCCGCCCTTGAAGTTCAGCACCGCGATCGGAAACGCACCACCGATCGGCGCATCGATGCGCTCGCGCAGCTCCCGCTCGTACGCGGCGTGTTTGCCGGGGCCGAGGTCGATTCCGGTCACCCGATGGATCACCTCGCGCCAGCCGAACCTGCTCGGCTCGGAGTCCTCCCGCAAGTCCAGGCCGTCGAGGGCGGTCCCGCCCAATGTCAGATCGCGACGGTAGGGCGCGGCCGATCGCCGTGCCCGCGCCAGCCGGTTGGGCGTCGCGGGCCCGCTGGACCTGGCCGGTTTCGCGGGCAGGCGCGGCTCAGGCACCGTGGCCGCCGTCGGGTCGGCATTGGCTCGCCAGCTCGGCACCGAGGACGCGGGCCGAGCCGAGCTCGACGGATATGCCGGAGCAGCAGACAGGGCGTTGACTCCGCGAACCCCCTCGCGGTTGCTCATAACGCCTGGTGTAGCCGTTTCGACCTGGTGGTTAAACCCGGAAATTCCGCCGTTGAGGACTGCTGGCCGGCTGAGCTGGCACATTCACACGGCCGTCAGGCTGCTGCCATCGCCCGTTTGCCCGCCGTGCTGTCAGCTAGAGCTCATGTGCTTGCTTCAGAATCCGGCCCGCACGTTCGCCGATGACCACACACGGCGCCATCGTGTTGGTGGTGGTGATCTCCGGCATCACGGAGCCGTCGGCCACCCTGAGGTTGTCGATTCCGTAGACCTTCAGCTCGCCGTCGACCACCGACATCGCGTCGCGGCCCATCTTGGCCGTGCCGACTTGGTGGAAAAAGGTGGTCGCCGCGTCCCGGACGAACTCTTCCAGTGCCGCTCCCCGCAGGTTCCCCGGCATGACCTCGCGCTTCACGTACGGCCGCAGGGGCGCACTGTTGGCGATTTCGCGGCACCACTGCACACAGGCGATCCCTTTTCGGACATCGTCGGGATCCCCGAGCGTGTTGGCGTCGATGCACAACGGATCCGTGGGGTTGGGGCCGCTTAGCCGGATGCGGCCCCGGCTCTTCGGATGAGCCAGCGCGGCATGAAACGTCCAGCCGGCTGCGGGAAGCCCGAACCGGGCGGCGGTCTCGTCGGTGGCGTAGGGAACTTCGACCTGCCAGGCGAAGAAGTCGGGGTGTGTCAGCCCGGACCCGCTCGGCCCGAGTAGCACCACTTCGGCCGCATTGTTCCGCGGCGGCTGCGCGTCGCGGTATTCCCACATGCAGTCAAAGGCCACGTGATCCTGCAGGTTGCGCCCCACCCCGGGCAGATGTTGATGTACCCGAATCCCGACGCGGCCGAGCTCGTCTTGATCTCCTATTCCGGACACCATCAGGACCTTGGGCGTGTGGTTGGCCCCCAGCGACAGGACAATTTCCGCGTCGGCGTCGATGCGGCGGGTGCCACCTTGATGACGGATTTCGACGCCGACGGCTTTGCCGCCTTCGATCACTACGCGTTGCACGACCGCGTGGGTGAGGACGGTGAGGTTGGGCCGATCCATCACCGGATAGGTGAACGAGCGAAATATCGACTGGCGCTGCCCATTTCGGATGCAGAGATCTCCGAGCGCAGCACCGCTCGTGGTCTCCATCATCGCGCCGTTGGCCGACGGGTACACCGCGACGCCGTTGGCCCGCGCCGCGTCCAACGTCGCCAGCGCAAGCGGATGGGGATCCGGGGGCGGCTGGATGAAAACCGGGCCACCGGTTCCCCGGTATGCCGGATCCGGTGCGCCGTGCCAATCTTCGATGTCCCGATAAATACCGACGACGGACTCGTAATTCCACGCCGGGTCGCCGGTTTCGGCGGCGAAGTGATCCCAGTCGTCGCGGTGGGCCCGGATCCATCCCATCACGTTGATGCTCGAACTGCCGCCCAGCACCTTGCCCATCGAGTGCACGATCGAACGGTTATTGATGCTGGGGTTCGGCATGCTGCGAAACCCCCAGTCGCGCTGCGAATTCAAGTTGGCCACCCATTGCCCGGGGTCGACGACTTCGGTGACGTTGTCGTCGCCGCCCGCCTCGACCAGCAGCACGTCGACATCGGCATTTTCGGCCAACCGTCGCGCCACGACCGACCCCGACGAGCCCGAACCGCACACGATGAAGTCGTACCGCTGTTTGAGCGCAGCGCTCAGCGAAGCCTGATTCGCGGCCACCCGCTGCGCGAAGTCCCGGTCCACATCGAATTCGATTGCCGTTTCCTGCATTTGGTTCCCCCCAAAGTGGTCAGTTGATGTTCACTACCCACTATCGGCGCGGCCGTCATACACGTCTTGCCTGTTCGCGCCGAGATCTTGCCGGCGTGCGCAATTCTGCGCTCAACGCCCAGCGGCGATACTCGCGTGGAGTTCTCCCGTGCGCTGCCTTGAACAGCCGCGAAAAGTGCGGCGCGTTCACCAGCCCCCACCGCGCACCGATCACACTCACCGGCACCGTCGCGAGTTCGGCGTTCGCAAGGTCCTTGCGACAGTGCTCGATCCTGCGGCTCCTGATCCAGTCGGTGACGGTGCGGCCGTCGTTTTCGAACAACCGTTGTAGTTGGCGGATCGAGATGTGCTGCGCCGCTGCGATCGTCGGCACATCCAGGTCCGGGTCGCCGAGGTTGCGTTCGATGAACGCGAGCATCCCGAGCATCTGATGGTGCGCATCGCGACTCTCTGGCCGATCACACCCCAATTGCTCGGACAACGACGCCTCTAGCATGTCGAATACCGCATCGGCGACGCGAAGGTTGAGCACCTGGGGCCCCTTGGCGGCCTGTCTGCCGAGCTGGACCAGGAACGGCGCCAGCAGCGCGCCCATCCCCTGTCGACCGTCGAAGCGGCGGGCCGTCAGCCGAGATAGTTGTGCGGCCGGGATCCGCAGTAACTCGCGGGGAAGAAGCGCGCTGTACATCCGGAATTTGCCGCCGACCGCGAAATCGAACGGTCGCGTGGTGTCATAAAGGACGTAATCTCCGGGCGACAGGTTTGCTTCGCGGCCGTCTTGGCGCACCACGCACCTGCCGCCGACGTGCACGCCCACCTTCAGATACTCGCGGCTGTGGTGCTCGATGAGCTGAGGCGTCCCCCGCAGCAACTGCCCATGCGTTCGGCGCAACACGATGTCACCGTGGAACTGCAACCGATTGATCCGCAACGTGCCGAGGCTCGAGGTCTGCAGCGAGGCGCGGAAGGAGTCGGTGTCCTCCACCGAGAGCACCACCGGGACGAACGTGTCGCGAACCAGCTGGTGAAAGACATCGAGACGCTCCTTGGCGCTGCGTTGTCTGTATTTGCTCCCGGTCATGCTCGCTAGGAACGTCTCGACCGGCGAAATTGTTCACTGTTCGCGGGCGGGCCGTTTGCCCGCCGCGATGTCAGCCGAAGAAAGCGGCGGCCTCATCGTGGCGTGCGTCGGGCACCAGCTTGAGGTGCCGTGTCGCGTCGGCCAGCGACACCCGGCCGATGTCCTGCCCGCGCAGCGACACCATCTGCCCGTATTCGCCGGCGTGCGCGGCGTCGGCGGCGTTGACGCCGAACCGGGTGGCCAGCACGCGGTCGTAGGCCGTCGGGATGCCACCGCGCTGGACGTGGCCCAGCACCGTCACTCGCACGTCCTTGTTGATCCGCTTCTCCACGGCAACGCCCAACTGCGCGGCGACGCCGGTGAATTTCTCGTGGCCGAACTCGTCAATCCCGCCCTCCCGCAAGGGAATCGATCCAGGGATGGGCTTGGCTCCTTCGGCCACCACACAGATGAAATGTGAATCACCGCGCTGGAAACGGCGTTTGACGAGCCGGCACACATCCTCGATATCGAAGGGCTGCTCGGGAATCAGCGTCATGTGCGCCCCGGATGCCAGCCCGGCGTTGAGCGCGATCCAGCCGGCGTGGCGGCCCATCACCTCCACCAGCATCACCCGCTGGTGCGACTCGGCGGTGCTGTGCAAACGATCGATGGCGTCGGTGGCCACGGTCAGCGCGGTGTCGTGGCCGAAAGTGACGTCGGTGCAGTCGATGTCGTTGTCGATCGTCTTCGGCACTCCGACGACGGGAACATTCTCCTCCGACAACCAGTGCGCGGCCGTCAGCGTGCCCTCACCACCGATCGGGATGAGCACGTCGATGCCGTTGTCGTCCAGGGTCTGCTTGATCTGGTCCAGCCCGGCCCGCAACTTGTCGGGATGCACGCGAGCGGTGCCCAGCACTGTCCCGCCCTTGGCCAGCAGCCGGTCATTGCGATCGTCGTTCTGCAGCTGGATGCGCCGGTTCTCCAGCAACCCGCGCCACCCGTCCTGGAAGCCGACCACCGACGAGCCGTACCGGGCGTCGCAGGTGCGTACCACCGCCCGGATGACGGCGTTGAGCCCCGGACAGTCGCCGCCCCCGGTGAGAATTCCGATCCGCATCTTCTTATCTTGCCTGTCCGGGCCGCCGTCGGGGCAAGTCGGGGCGGCGAACGGCTAGGCGGTCGGCGCGGCCGGCAACGGTCCACGCGCCGCTTCGTAGGCGGCACCGACGCGATAAAGGCGATCGTCGGCCAGCGCGGGCGCCATGATCTGCAGGCCCACCGGCAGCTGGTCGTCCGGCGAGAGTCCCGACGGCACCGACATTCCGCAGTGCCCGGCCAGGTTCAGCGGCAGCGTGCACAAGTCGAACAGGTACATGGCCAGCGGATCGTCGACCTTCTCCCCCAGCCGGAACGCGGTGGTCGGGGTTGTCGGCGACACCAGCACGTCGACGGATTTGTAGGCCTCGTCGAGGTCACGGGCGATCAGGGTGCGCACTTTCTGCGCCTGGTTGTAGTAGGCGTCGTAGTAGCCCGCCGAGAGCGCGTAGGCACCAATCATGATGCGGCGCTTGACTTCCGGACCGAAGCCGGCGGCCCGGGTCAGCGCCATCACTTCCTCGGCGCTGTGGTTGCCGTCGTCACCGACCCGCAGCCCGTAGCGCATCGCGTCGAAGCGCGCCAGGTTGCTCGACACCTCCGACGGCAGGATCAGGTAGTAGGCCGCCAGCGCGTAATCGAAGTGCGGACAGTCGACTTCGCTCACCTGCGCACCCAGCGCGGTCAGCTGTTTGACCGCCTCCTCGAACGACGACAGCACCCCGGGCTGGTAGCCCTCGCCACGCAGTTGGGAAACCACACCGATTCGCACGCCGCTCAGATCACCGGTGGCACCGGCGTTCGCGGCGCCGACCACGTCGGGCACCGCGGCGTCGATGGAGGTCGAGTCCATCCGGTCGTGGCCGGCGATCACCTGGTGCAGCAGCGCCGTGTCGAGCACGGTGCGCCCGCAGGGGCCGCCCTGATCCAGCGACGACGCGCAGGCCACCAGGCCGTAGCGCGACACCGTGCCGTAGGTGGGCTTGACCCCGACGGTCGCGGTCAGCGCGGCCGGCTGGCGGATCGAGCCCCCGGTGTCGGTGCCGATGGCCAGCGGCGCCTGGAAGGAGGCCAGTGCCGCAGCGCTGCCACCGCCGGAACCGCCGGGCACCCGCTCGAGGTCCCACGGGTTGCGGGTGGGGCCGTAGGCGGAGTTCTCGGTCGAGCTGCCCATCGCGAACTCGTCCATGTTGGTCTTGCCCAGGATCGGGATGCCCGCCGCGCGCAGCCGGGCGGTGACGGTGGCGTCGTAGGGTGACCGCCAGCCCTGAAGGATCTTGGATCCGCAGGTGGTGGGCATATCGACGGTCGTGAACACGTCTTTGAGCGCCAACGGGACGCCGGCCAGCGCCGAGGGCAGCTGCTCGCCGGCCGCCACCGCCTCGTCGACCGCGGCCGCCGCCGACAGCGCCTCGTCGGCCGCGACGTGCAGAAACGCGCCGTACCGGTCGTCGGTCGCCGCGATCCGGTCCAGGTAGGCCTGGGTGATCTCGACCGACGACAGCTCCTTGGCGGCGACCTTGGCAGCCAACGTCGCCGCGTCGGACCGGATGATCTCGTTCACTCGCTGTCTCCGAGGATCTGCGGGACGGCGAAGCGGCCGTCGACGGCGGCGGGCGCCGCGGCCAGCGCCTCCTGCTGCGTCAGGCACGGCCTGGTCTCGTCCGGGCGGGTGACGTTGACGTCCTTGAGCGGGTTGTCGGTCGGTTCGACGCCGGTGACGTCGACCGCCTGGATCTGGCTGACGTGGGTCAGGATGGCGTCGAGTTGGCCGGCGTAGCTGTCCAGCTCGGTATCGGTCAACGCCAGCCGGGCCAGCCTGGCCAGGTGCGCGACCTCGTCGCGGGAGATCTGGGACACGAGCGAAAAGCCTATCGGTGCTGAGGTCGCGCGCGTGCAGCTGGCACCCACCCTGCGGAAATGCCGGACGCGCGGCTCTGTGCGACAGTGGGCGCGTGCCGTCGTATCTGTTGCGTATCGAGCTCCTCGACCGCCCGGGAAGCCTGGGCGCGCTGGCGGTTGCGCTCGGTTCGGTGGGCGCCGACATCCTGTCGCTCGACGTCGTCGACCGCAGCGCGGGGTACGCCACCGACGACCTGGTCATCGAACTGCCCGCCGGGGCGATGCCCGACACGTTGATCACCGCGGCCGAGTCGCTCAACGGCGTACGGGTGGACAGCGTGCGCCCGCACACCGGCCTGCTGGAAGCGCACCGCGAGCTGGAACTGCTCGACCACGTCGCCGCGGCCAAGGACAAGGCGGCGCGGCTGCAGGTGCTGGCCGACGAGGCGCCCCGGGTGCTGCGGGTGAGCTGGTGCACGGTGTTGCAGGGCGCCGAGGGCGAGCTGCGGCGCCTCGCCGCCAGCCCGGGCGCGCCCGAAACCCGCGCGGTATCGGCTCCTTGGCTGCCGATCCGCGAGGCCACGACGCTGGACGGCACCGCCGAGTGGGTGCCGCAGGCCTGGCGCGACATGGACATCACGATGGTCGCGGCGCCCTTGGGCGACCCGCAGACCGCGGTGGTGCTGGGCCGTCCGGGTCCCGAATTCCGGCCGTCGGAGGTGGCCCGCCTGGGCTACCTGTCCGGCATCGTGGCCACCATGTTGCGCTGAATCAGCGCGCGGCCACCGGGGGTTTCGGCGCCGCGGCATCGCCGTCTTCCCACAGCAGCAGCTGGCGAACGGCCGGGCGCGGACCGTAGGGCCGCAGCATCGTGCTGGCCGGGCGCGGACGCACTCGTTGGGGCCACCAGAACCAGCGCCCGAGAATCCTTGCGACAGAAGGCGTCATGAATGAGCGCACGATCAGCGTGTCGAACAACAAGCCGAGCCCGATCGTCGTCCCGATCTGACCGAGCACCTGGAAGCCGCTGAAAACAAACGCACACATCGTGACGGCGAAGACGATGCCGGCCGAGGTGACCACCGAGCCGGAGCCGGCCATCGCGCGGATGATGCCGGTATTGAGACCGGCATGGATCTCCTCCTTGAACCGGGAGATCAGCAGCAGGTTGTAGTCCGAACCGACCGCCAGTAGCAAGATCACCGCCAATGCGAGCACGACCCAATACAACTCGATACCAAACATGTACTGCCACACTAGAACTGACAACCCGAATGAGGCACCCAGGGATAGCGCGACGGTGCCGACGATGACGAGTGCGGCGATGAGGCTGCGCGTGATGATCATCATGATGAGCAGGATGAGGCTCAACGCGGCGAATGCCACGATCATCAGGTCGTACTTGGCGCCCTCCTGGATGTCCTTGTACGTCGCGGCGGTGCCGCCGACATAGATCCCCGCGTTCGCCATCGGCGTGCCCTTCAAGGCCTCGTGCGCGGCCTTCGTGATCGGGTCGATGTGCGAAATGCCCTCGGTGGTAGCGGGATCGCCGTCATGCGTGACGATCATCCGAGCGGCCTTACCGTCGGGCGATAGGAACAGCTTCAGCCCGCGTTTGAAGTCGGGGTTGTCGAACACCTCGGGCGGCAGATAGAAGGTGTCGTCGTTCTTGGCGGCGTCAAACGCCTCCCCCAACGCCGTCGAGTTCTCCAGCGCGCGCGCGTTCTGGGCGTAGATGCCGGACAGGGTGGCGTAATTCGCCAGGGTCAGATCGCGGTTGGTTTCCTGGCTTTGAATCTGGGGCGGTATCAACGCGACCAGTTTCGGTTGCAGTGCGTCGAGCTTGTCCAGCGAAGCCGTCAGGTTCTCGAATTTTTCGGTCAGCTGGTCGATGCCGTCGAGCGCGTCGAACAGCGACCTGAACGCGAAGCAGGCAGGAATGTCGTAACAGTGCTTCTCCCAATAGAAATAGCTGCGAATCGGCCGGAAGAAGTCGTCGAAATTAGCGATCTTGTCGCGCAGGTCCTTGATCGTCGCGAGCGTATCGCGAAAGCTTTCCGTCTCGTCGTGGGTGGTGCCGGCCAACTGCTGCTGCAGGACGAACTGCTGTCGCAAGATGTCGATCGTCTTCGATAGTTCGTTGGCCTGCTTGAGGGCGTCGTCGGCCCGATCTCGTTGGTAGCTGAGGTTTTGCTGCTGGGCAGCACTGGAGTTACTGACCACGAACGCGAGTGAGCTGTGGACCAGCGGGGTTCCCAACGGCCGGGTGATGGTCTGCACCTGGGCGACCCCGGGGACGTGAAACACCGCCTTGGCCACCTTGTCCAGGATGAGCATGCTGGCCGGATTACGCATGTCGTGATCCGATTCGACCATCAGCAGTTCCGGCTCCAGCCGGGCCCGTGAGAAGTGCTTTTCGGCGGCGGTGTAACCGATATTGGCCGGAGCGTCGGCGGGCATGTAGGGACGGGTGTCGTAGCTGGTCTTGTATCCGGGCAGCGCGATCAGACCTACCAGGGCCAGCGCGCTCGCGGCCGCCAGCACGGCGCCGGGCCAGCGGACGATGGCAGTCCCGATCCGCCGCCAACCGCGCGTTCGTATCGCCCGCTTCGGGTCGAAGATGCCGGCTTTGGCCCCCAGCGTGAGAATCGCGGGGCCCAGTGTCAGCGCGGCGAACAGTGCCACGAGGATGCCCAATGCGGCTGGAATTCCAAGACTTTGGAAATACGGCAGCCGGGTGAAGCTCAGACAGGCCACCGCGCCGGCGACGGTGAGCCCGGATCCCAACACGACGTGAGTGGTGCCGTGATACATGGTGTAAAAGGCGTTTTCGCGGTCCTCGCCGGTCCCGCGCGCTTCTTGGTAGCGGCCCACGAAAAATATCGCGTAGTCCGTTCCGGCGGCGATCACCAACAGTGTCAGGATATTTGTCGCGTAGGTCGACAGGCCGATGATTCCCTCACTGCCGAGGAAGGCCACAAGGCCTCGGGCAGCTGACATTTCGATCAGGACCGTGGCGAGAACCAGCAGCGTGGTCAGTACCGAGCGGTAAACGAAGAACAACATCAACGCGATCACTCCGATGGTGATCGTGGTGACCTTCGCGGTGCCCTTGCTGCCCACGTCGAACTGATCGGAGATCAGCGGCGCGGCGCCGGTCACATAGGTCTTGACGCCCGGTGGGGGCTTCATGTGGTCGATGATGTCGCGGATAGCGCCGACACCCTCGTTGGCCAGCGCGGAGCCCTGATTACCGGCGAGGTTCACCTGAACATAGGCGGCCTTACCGTCGGTGCTCTGCGATCCCGCCGCGGTAAGCGTGTCACCCCAGTAGTCCTGAACGTGCTCGACATGCTTTTTGTCCTGCTCGAGCTTGCGGATCATCTCGTCGTAGAAGCGGTGGGCGTCCGCGCCGAGCGGTTTGTCGCCTTCCAGCACGATCATCGCCGAGCTGTCGGTGTCGAACTCATGGAACGCCTGGCCGATTCGCTTGATTGCCTTGAGCGACGGGGCATCCGGAGAGTTCAGCGCCACGTTGTGGGTCTTGCCCACCTCTTCGAGCTGGGGCACCGCGATATTCGTGATGGCGGCCAGCGCCACCCAGAAAAGCAGGATCACCCAGGCGAGGCGTCGGATGTTGCGCGCCACGTAGGGCCGGGTCTGCTGTTCGTTGTTGTGGTTGCTCATCCCGACTTATCCAGACAGAAGGTGTAGGCGTCGACCTTGTTGACGGTGCGTTCGTCTTTGACTTGACCGTTGACGGTGATGCGGCAACCGAGGGTGTCCCCGTTGCCTTGCGCCACGACATTGCCGATGACCGCCGGCTCCGTCGTGGTGATCGTGAACGACCACGGCAGCGGCGCGTCCTTGACTTGCTGCGGCTGGGCGTTGACGTCCAGGTAGTTGATCGTCGCCACCGCACCCGGCGCGCCGAAGACCTCGAGCACCACCTGCTTGGGGTTGAACGGGACGATCTCGTTGGACAGGCCGCTGTTGGCCGAAGTCTTGTAGTTCGAGCCGAAGATTCCGTGCAGGCGGTAGATACCGAATCCCGCGACGGCGACGACGAGTATCGCGACCAACACTATCCAGCCCTGCCGAAGCAGGTTGGACATTGAAATCGCCTTCACCCTCGGCCTTTCGATGGTCGGGCGTTCTCGATCACTCTATGACTACGACCGTTGCCTGGCACCAGCGCGAACGGATGAACTCACAGTACGGTACTGGACCGTACTCTACAAGAGACGCGCGCGTACACATTTTTTCAAAGGGTCGAACGGGTGGCTGCCGCGTTACCCGGCGGTCCTCGTCAGCCCCGGCATCAGAAACCGGTCGACCAGAAGCTGCACCGTCTGGCGAGTAGGTTGTCGGTCGGGGATGATCGACCGGAAGATCAGATAGCCAGGTAGCAGGTCCCAAAGTTCGTCAACGAAGGCATCTTTGGCGATCTCGCCACGATCGACCGCCCGTTGCATGACGTGCTTGATCATTGCCTTGCGCTGCTTGAGGAATTGATCCTGCATGGCCTCGTTGAGCGCTGGATGGCGCGATACCTCGACCATCACCGCGCGGATGGTGCTGGCGTGCTGACGTCCGTGCTCGCCGCACACCTCGCCGAGACTGATCAAATCGTCGCGCAGGTTTCCGGTGTTCGGCACCACCGCGACCTGGCGGACACCTTCGATGAAGGCAGCCAGCACCAGTTCGGCCTTCGAGGGCCAGCGTCGGTACACGGTGGCCTTGCTGGCGTGGGCCGCGCTGGCGACCGCGTCGATCGTCAAGTGGTCATAGCCGTGTTCTTGCAATAGCTCCAAAGTCACCGCCAGCAGTTCGGCCTCGCGCGGAGACCACGGCGATGGCTCCGTGTACTGATCGGCCGTCTGGGTCATAGCGCCCACCATAGAGCCGGAACACCGGTACGGACCAGTACTGCGCTGTTAATCGGCTGTGTTGTCGGCCGCCGGCCCGTCGGTCAGCAGCCGGCGAAAGCCGTCCTCGTCGAGGATGGGCACACCCAGCTCGACCGCTTTGTCGTACTTCGACCCCGGCGAATCGCCGGCCACGACATAGGCGGTGTTCTTCGACACCGAACCCGCGGCCTTGCCGCCACGGGACACGATGGCCTCCTTGGCCTCGTCGCGAGAGAACCCGGTCAGCGACCCGGTGACCACGATGCTCAGACCTGCCAGCGTGCGCGGGGTGCTCGCGTCGCGCTCGTCGGCCATCCGCACGCCGGCCGCCTGCCACTTGTCGACGATCGCGCGGTGCCAGTCGACGGTGAACCATTCGGTGACCGCGGCGGCGATGGTCGGCCCGACGCCCTCGACCGCGGCCAACTCGTCGGTCGACGCCGACGTGATCGCGTCGAGGCTGCCGAATTCGGTCGCCAGGGCGCGCGCGGCGGTCGGGCCGACGTGCCGGATCGACAGCGCCACCAGCACGCGCCACAGCGGCTGCGCCTTGGCTCTGTCAAGGTTGGCCAACAGCCGCTTACCGTTGGCCGACAGCGTGCCGGCCTTGGTGGTGAACAATTCGGTGCGCAACAAGTCATCTTCGGTGAGGGTGAACAGATCTCCCTCGTCGATGATCACTTTGGCCTGCAGCAACGCGATGGCGGCCTCGTAGCCCAGCCCCTCGATGTCGAAGGCGCCGCGACCGGCGACGTGAAATACCCTCTCCCGCAACTGCGCTGGGCAGGATCGAGAGTTGGGACAGCGGATGTCGGCGTCGCCCTCCTTGGCCGGGGCCAGCTCAGTGCCGCATTCGGGACAGTGGGTGGGCATCACGAATTCGCGTTCGGTGCCGTCGCGCAGATCGGCGACCGGGCCGAGCACTTCGGGAATCACGTCGCCGGCCTTGCGGATCACCACCGTGTCGCCGATCAGCACACCCTTGCGCTTGACCTCACCGGCGTTGTGCAGGGTGGCCATTTCGACCGTCGAACCGGCTACCTTGACGGGCACCATGACCGCGAACGGTGTCACGCGTCCCGTCCGCCCGACGTTGACCCGGATATCGAGCAGCTTGGTCTGCACCTCTTGCGGCGGGTACTTGTAGGCGATCGCCCAGCGCGGCGCTCGCGACGTCGACCCCAGCCTGCGTTGCAGTGCGAAGTCGTCGATTTTGACGACGACACCGTCGATTTCGTGATCGACGTCGTGGCGGTGCTCTCCCCAGTAGGCGATCCGTTCCAGCGCGCCACCGGCATTGGGGACCCGGGCGGTGTGGTCGGAGACGGGCAACCCCCAGGCGCCCAGCGCCAGGTAGGCGTCGTGCAAGCTGGCCGGCCGAAATCCCTCGGCATGCCCGACGCCGTGGCAGATCATCCGCAGCTTGCGGCGAGCGGTCACCGCGGGATCCTTTTGCCGCAGCGAACCCGCGGCGCTATTGCGCGGGTTGGCGAACGGGACCTTGCCGTCTTCGACCAGGGCGGCGTTGAGCGCCTCGAAGTCGACAACCCGGAAGAACACCTCGCCGCGTACCTCGAGGACGTCGGGAATCGGATAGTCGTCGCTGGGCGTCAGCCGTTCCGGGACATCCTCGATGGTGCGCGCGTTGTTCGTGACGTCCTCGCCGGTGCGGCCGTCACCGCGGGTGGCCGCGCGGACCAGGCGGCCACCGCGGTACACCAGAGCCAGGGCGACGCCGTCGATCTTGAGCTCGCAGAGGAAGGGCACGTCATGGCCGACCTCGGCGTGGATGCGGGTGGCCCACACGTCGAATTCCTCGGTGCTGAACACGTTGTCCAGCGACAGCATCCGTTCCAGATGCTCGGCCGAGCTGAAATCGGTGGCAAATCCCGCGCCGCCGACCAACTGTGTCGGCGAATCGGGGGTGCGCAGCTCGGGATACTGCTCCTCGAGGGCGCCCAGCCGCCGCAGCATGTCATCGAAATCGGCGTCGGAGATGACCGGCGCATCGCGCACGTAGTAGCGAAACTGGTGCTCACGCACCTCGTCGGCCAATTCACGCCATTGACGCCGGACCTCGGGCGCGACAGGGTCAGCTTCAGGCGAACTCACCTTGGCAGGCTATCGAAGGGCCGCGACAGTGCCCGCCGGTGACGCCCGGTCGCGTCTGCCGTACCCGCCACCCGGCCAGACGGTCCACAAATTGCCCGCCTCATAGCGACAATCGGAGCACGCGGACGGTCGCAAGCAAGAGTTGTCGCTCGGAGGCGGGCAAAAGGTACAAGGCCCGGTAACCGCGGCGGGTGTGGCGGATGTGACAAGCGGCTCGCCACCGAGATGTACCTAGATGGCGTCGGGGTCCTCGGCGAACGCCTCGGCCGCCTTGCGGGCCAGCTCGATCGCGGTGCGGGCCCACTGTGGTGTCGCGTGGGCCAGTCCACATGCCGGGGTGACGCCGATGCGCTCGCGCAGCGCCGAGCGGCCGAATCCGAGCCGATCGGTCACCGCGACCAGGGCCTCGGCCACCTCCTCGGCAGCGGGCCGACGTTCCGGGGCGGTGGCGGCGACCACGCCCAGCATCACGGCGCGACCCGATTCGAGAAACGCCGCGATCCCATCCAGGTCCGCGGCCCGCAGCGTAGCGGCGTCGATCGATATTGCGCTAATAGCACTGCGCGCCAACAGATCCCACGGTAATCCGGCCGCGCAGCTGTGCAGCACCACCTCGGCGCCCACCGTCTGCGCGCAGCTGTCGAGCAGGCCTTGTGCCACCGACTCGTCGAGCGCGGCAACCGGACTCAGCGCGGTGACCCCGCTCAGCTGCCCACCCAGCGCGGCGGGCAACGACGGCTCGTCGAGTTGCACGACCACCGGTGTATCGAGGCGGCGCGACAGCGCGCCACGATGGCCGGCAACGCCTTCGGCCAGCGACGCCGTCAGATCGCGCACCGCGCCCGGGTCGGTGATGGCCCGGTGGCCGTTGGACAGCTCCAACCCGGCGGCCAGCGTGATCGGGCCCGGCGCTTGCACCTTGACCACCCGTCCGCCACCACGCAGGCCGGCCGTCTCCCAGGCTTCCTCGAGGGCATCCATGTCCTCATCGAGGAGGCTGACGGCCCGGCGGGTCACCGCACCGGGCCGAGCGGCAATGCGGTAACCACGCGGCACGGTGTCGATCGCCACATCGACCAGCAGCGCGCCGGCTCGCCCCAGCAGGTCGGCGCCCACTCCCCTGGCGGGCAACTCGACCAGGTGAGCCATCGCGGCCGCCAACTCACCGACGACGACCTCCGTCGACGGCCGTACCGCGGTGCCGGGCCAGGAACCCACGCCGCTTGCCGTCGCGAACGGAGATGCGAAAACACTCACCCGGCAACCGTATTCGACGTCGGATCACGACCGGGTGGCCAGGGGTATGTCGCGGTCGGCCAACACGGCTAGGCTCGAGGGTTTAGAGGGGTGCAAAACGGTGTGGCGCAAGGCAAGCTTCGCGTGGCCGCTGCTGATGTGTGGCGCGTTGATGCTGAGTGCGGCCTGCACCCGGGTGGTGGATGGCGTGGCAATGCCGGGGTTTACCGGCGGCGCCAAAGGCATCAACGGGGTCAATGTCGACACGATCCTGCTGGACCAGGCGCGGATGCAGGCGATCACCGGCGCCGGCGAGCACCTGTCGATCATTCCGTCGATGGACGGGCGCAGCCCGGTCGACATCGACACGCTCGCCGACACCACGCCGCGCGCCTGCCGGTTCCTGTTCGCCGAGACCGCGACGTTCGGGCCCGACATCGAGGAGTTCCACAAGACCACGTTCCAGGATCCGCCCGACGGCGCCCTGATCTCTGAGGGCGCCGCGGCCTATCGCGACGGCGCGACCGCGCAGCACGCCTTCACCGCTCTGGTCTCGACCGTCACCGACTGCGCCAATGGCGCGGCCGGCGAGGCGTTCGTCGGAGATTGGAAATCCGATGCCACCTCGCTGCACCTGGGTCCGGGCGGCTGCGGCCGCGACTACCGGGTGCGGTCGGTGGCGTTGGTAGAAGTCACCTTCTGCGGCTTCCCGCAGTCGGTCTCCGATATCGTGATGACGAACATCGTCGCCAACTTTCCGCGGTAGATTTCGTGAAATGGCCTAGGAGGCAACGGTTTTCACCAGTGCGCCGTGGTCTCCAACGCGAAGTTCTGGTGGCCGCACTGGATCCATATCGCGACATGCAGGGCCGTGACAGCCGCGGAGACCGCCAGCGCGGTGATCGCCAGCGCGAAGCCCTGCTCCTCGCGACGCCGGACCTGCCAGATGCCGGCAAGAGCAAGAACGCTGCTCAGGATCGGGCTGCCGTACATGCCCATGATGCTGAGCACGAAAGCCGCAATGGCAAGGCCGTTGGTCTGTTCTGTCTGCGCCTGCGCGGTGATGTGGTTGTCGTTCATCGTCATTCGTCCCTTCCCCGCTCAGGGGTCGATCGCTTACGAGACGAATGTTCTCCGCAAGCTCTTGGAGAATCCTTGGAAGCGGCGCTGAGCAGGGCAGTCAGCGCGACGTGCTGGCGATGGTGGCGCTGCCGAGCACCTCGTCGCCCGCCGGATCCGGACGGTACAGCACGACGGTCTGGCCGCGCGCCACCCCGCGCAGCGGGACGCGCAACCGCACGCACAGCTCGTCGCCCACCAATTCGGCCACCGCACTCGCGGTTTCGCCGTGGGCGCGCACCTGCACGGCGCACTCGATCGGGCCAGCCGGCGCGGCGCCAGCGGTGAAGACCGGGTCCCGTCCCGTCAGCGCATGCACTTCGAGATCTGCGGCACTGCCCACCTGCACCGTCGCGGTGTCGGCATCGATTGCCGTCACATAGCGCGGCAGACCGTCCGGCCCCGGCCCGGCAATGCCCAGGCCCTTGCGCTGACCGATCGTAAAACCGTGCACGCCGTCGTGATTGGCCAGCACCGCCCCGTCGGAACCCACGACGTTGCCGCGGCGCACGGCGATGCGCTCCCCCAGAAACGCCCGGGTGTCCCCCGACGGGATGAAGCAGATGTCATGGCTGTCCGGCTTGTCGGCGACGGCCAGGCCGCGACGAGCCGCCTCCGCCCGGATCTGCGGCTTGGGAGTATCCCCGATCGGAAAAGCGGCGTGGCGCAACTGCTCTGCGGTCAGCACGGCCAACACGTAGGACTGATCCTTGTCGTGGTCGACTGCGCGGCGCAGCCGGCCTTCCGACAAACGCGCGTAGTGGCCGGTGACGACCGTATCGAAACCCAGGGCCAACGCGCGCGCCGAGAGTGCGGCGAACTTGATGCGCTGATTGCAGCGCACACACGGGTTGGGCGTCTCGCCACGCGCGTAGGACGACACGAAATCGTCGATCACGTCTTCGGCGAATTTCTCCGCGAAATCCCAAACGTAGAACGGGATTCCGAGTACATCGGCCACGCGGCGCGCATCCGAAGCGTCCTCTTTCGAGCAGCAACCCCGCGACCCGGTGCGCAGCGTGCCGGGTGCCGACGACAGCGCGAGGTGCACGCCGACCACGTCGTGTCCGGCATCGACCATCCGAGCGGCGGCGACCGACGAATCGACGCCGCCGCTCATTGCGGCAAGAACTTTCACCCCGACGCCCCCGCAGCGGCCAGCGCCGCACGCCTGGCCCGATCCACCGCGGCCGGCAGCACCCGCAGCACCTCGTCAACGTCGGCATCGACACTGGTGTGGCCCAGGGACAGCCGCAGCGACCCCCGCGCGGTCGCGGCGTCGGCGCCCATCGCGATCAGCACATGTGAGGCCTGCGGGACTCCGGCGGTGCACGCAGACCCGGTCGAGCATTCGATTCCGTTGGCATCCAACAACATCAACAGAGCGTCGCCTTCACAGCCACGAAAAGTGAAGTGGGCGTTGCCGGGAAGTCGCGAATCGCGGGATCCGTTGAAACGGACGTCGTCGATCTCGGCCAGTACACCCTCGACCAGCCGATCACGCAGAGCGCGCAGCCGTGCGCTGTTGGCCTCCAGGCCGTCCACCGCGAGCCGCATCGCGGCGGCCATTCCGACGGCACCGGCGACATCCGGAGTGCCGGAACGGATGTCGCGCTCCTGTCCGCCGCCGTGCAGCAGTGGCGCACAGGCCACGTCTCGGCGCAACAACAGCGCCCCGACCGCCTGCGGGCCACCGAACTTGTGCGCGGCGACGCTCATCGCCGACAGCCCGCTCGCGGCGAAGTCGACGGGCAGCTGGCCCACGGCCTGCACGGCGTCGCTGTGCATCGGAACTCCGAATTCTGCTGCGACGGCTGCGAGTTCAGCCACGGGCATGATGGTGCCGACCTCGTTGTTGGCCCACATCACCGACACCAGCGCGACGTCGTCATGACTGTCCAGCAGCTCCCGCAGCGCGGCAGCCGACACCGAGCCGTCGGCGGCCGTGGGCAGCCAACTCACCTGAGCGCCCTCATGCTCGACGAGCCAGTCGACCGAATCCAGCACCGCGTGGTGTTCCACCTGGCTGGTGATGATGCGCAACAGACGCGGATCGGCCTCGCGGCGGGCGCGGTAGATGCCCTTGACGGCCAGATTGTCGCTCTCGGTGCCGCCCGCGGTGAAAATCACCTCGGACGGCCGCGCGCCCAATTTGTCGGCGATCAGCTCGCGCGACTCCTCGATGCGGCGCCGGGCCGTGCGGCCGCTGGTATGCAGCGACGAGGCGTTGCCGACCATGCCGAACACGGCCGTCATCGCCTCGATGGCATCCGGATGCATCGGGGTGGTGGCAGCGTGATCGAGGTAGACCATGACGCGCCCCAGGATACCGGGCCGCCCGGTTACCCTAAGCGGCCAGCACGTGGCCTCGATCCGAGCGCTGACCTGGGCGCCGCCCTACTCCGACGCCCACCGCCGCCTGGCAACGGCGGGCCAGCCCCCGCCGATCGGTGCCCGGCAGCTGCAAAGACTCCACGTGCACGTGCGCCAGGGTGCGGCGCTGGGTGATCAGCCGGCCCATCGCCGCCGCCAGGGTGTCGTCCCCGACGAAGGCCGGAGCTGTCGAAATCAGGCCGTCGACGTGGTGATATGTCAACCGCAGCGGCTGGACCGGGCGGCCGGCGTCGATCGCGGCCTGGAACATCGCCGGGTAGAACGAGCCGCAGGCCACCCCGCACCACGTGGTGCCCTCGGGAAAGGCCACCACGGTTTCACCGCCGCGCAGCCGGTCCGCGACGTTTTCCACCACCGCGGGCAACTGCCGCAGGCTGGACCGTTCGATCGCAATGATCTTCAGCAGCCGCTGCGTGAGCTCGCCGAACATGTCAGCGCGGGCGACGTACCAGCCGGGCAGCACCGCACCGATGGCGAAGACGTCCAGCCAGGACATGTGCGGACCTACCACCAGGACGCCACGCAGGTTTCGGATCGGGGCCCCCGACACGCTGATCCGGACCCCGAAAACGCGCAGCACCATCCGGCAGTAGAACTGTCGCACCCGCATCTGGCCAGGCCAGGGCACCAGCGCCATCGGCGCCCCTAGCAGCAGCAACAGCACCAGCATGACCCGCAGCGTTACCCGCAGCACCACCACCCACCGCGACGAGGCGGGGGCGACCCCGACACAGCTGCTGTCGCACGTCGCGCGCGGCAGCCAGGCGTGGTCAGTGGTGACTGCGGGAGCGTTCATCGGTCGCCGCCCGCCATCTCTGAAGCCGCCGATACCGACCGCAGTCGTCGCAGATATCGCGTATCGGCCTGGCGTTTGTCCAGCAGCACGCAGAAATCGCCGACCCCGAAGTCGGGGTCAAGCGCCGGCTCGCCGCAGGACTTGGCGCCCAGCCGCAGATAACCGCGCATCAGCGCCGGAACCGAGGGCCGTGGCGGCGGCGCGATCTCGTCGAGGGACTTGCCGTCCACGACGACCGGCCGGTGCGGGTACACCCGGTACTCCGGCGGCGCCGCGTGCCGGCTGCGCACGAAGTCGCGCACGCCGCGGAGCTGGCTGCCCGGCGCGTCCTGCCCCGTTTCGGAGTCGGCGTCGCTGCGGATCGGCACCGACACGCACCCGATCACGTAGTCGTAGCCATAGCGGTCCAGGTAGGCCAGAATCCCCGCCCACATCAGCAGCACGACGCCGCCGTTGCGGTGCCCGTCACGCACCACCGCCCGGCCCATCTCCACCAGCGACGGCCGCAGCGGGTCGAGCGCACCGAGATCGAACTCCGTCGCCGTGTACAGGCCCCCGGCCGCGATCGCCCCGGCCGGCGCCAACATCCGGTAACACCCCACCAGCTCGCCGGTGTCGTCGTCACGAACCAGCAGGTGATCACAGAACTCGTCGAAGCGGTCCACGTCCCGGTCCCCCGCACCCGATTCCGGCAACGCGAAACCAGGCGTGCTGGTGAATACGTCGTACCGGAGCCGCTGCGCCGCCTCGACCAAACTCGGGTCGGTGGACAGCAACAGCGAGTAACGCGGCCCAGACGAGCTGGTCGCAGCTCCGTCCGGCGTATCACTCGGTATCAGGACAGAAGCAATGCTCATGGGAAACAACGTGGCGTAATCGAGGAGCGAATCGGCATCGGCGCTATGACGTGTTGGTGCACGCAAGATGACGAAATGTGTGCCGACGGTGAAGTGTGGCGTACGTAACGCTGACACCCACCGTACGCAATGCGCCTGAGATAGCGTAAACACAATCCCGCCAGGCGGATTTGTCCGCGTATTCGTAAGAGCGGCAACGCAATAAACACTCGCATGTTGGCCGCTATTAACGTGCTCGCCAATTTAGAGCGAATCGGATGCCGGAGTGCAAAGCGCCATGTTTGATGTAGGCGTGCTGCAGACCTCGAAGCTGAATATCCAAGCGCGGGCACAAGAAGACAGCCGACTGACCAGCCTGCGCTACTACGCCGCGTGCAACCGACTGCCGTTTTTCAGGAGCGTCGAATCCGCTCCCGGTCCGACGTCGGTCATCGAAGGAAAGACTCGAATCATGTTCGGGTCGAACAATTCTCTGGGCTTGTGCGGCGATCGGCGATTGGTCGAGGCGGCCAATCGGGCGACCGAATTGTATGGGCCGGCCTGTGGGGGCGCGCCTCCGCACTGCGGGACGCTGCGGGTCAAGGTCGAGCTCGAAGAATTGTTGGCCGACTGGTACGGCACCGAAGCGGCGCTGGTCTTCAACAGCGGCTACTTGGCCAATGTTGGTGCCATCACTGCCCTATTGGGCGCGGCCGATCTCGCGTTTCCCGATAGCGAGGCCCACATGTCGCTGCACGACGGCATCCGGCTCTCAGGTGCCAGCTCGCGGTACTTCGCGCACAACGACCTGGATTCGCTGGAACGCAACCTGATCCGCACGGCCGAGCGCGGCGGCACCAAGTTGATAGTGGTCGACGGCCTCTACTCGATGCAGGGCGACGTGGCGCCGATGGAAAGCATTGTCGCGCTGGCCAACAAATACCACGTCGCCCTCTACGTCGACGAGGCGCACAGCCTCGGCGTCTTCGGGCCCAACCGAACCGGGATCGCCGAAGAATACGGTTGCGCCAAAGACGTCGACGTGTTGATGGGCAGTATGTCGAAGGCGATCGCCTCCACCGGTGGATTCATCGTCGGCTCGCGCGACCTGGTCGATGTGCTCCGATTACGTTCCAGCCAGCACATGTTCACCGCCACCGGGGCGCCGGCGGCGATGGCGGCCAGCATCGCCGGCATTGACATCATTCGCAGTCTCGAGGGATCCCAGCGCGCCGAAGCGGTTCTGGCCAACGCCCGCGCCCTGCGCGACGGCTTGGTGTCCCACGGTCTGCAGGTGCGGGCGGGAATCGTTCGTGCCGACGGCTCCCACGTGGTGGCCCCGCATGTATCGGTGTGGATCGGTTCGGAAGCGCGCGCGATCGCGGCCTGGAATGACGCATTCGACAACGGCGTCTTCTGCTCGCTGGCGGTCGCACCCGCGGTCGGTGAGAACGACGCCCTGATGCGCTGCTGCGTTTGCGCCACACACTCGCCGGCGCAGATCGACCGCGCCGTCGACGTCATCGCCTCGGCCGTGCTCAATGCCAATGACGATTAACGGACTTTTCTTCAATGTTGTTGGTGCGCAGCTATTTACGAATCCATTCTTTAGTGAGGACAACGCACGGCTATGAGCAGGTTTACTGACCGACTCGCGAAGGTGGCCGCGGATTCCCCGTCGGGCCTTCGCTTTGGCACTCCCGGCGATCTGCATTTCGCGAGCTGGCACGACATCCATCGGTCGGCGGGCAAGGTCGCGGGCCGGCTGGCCGCCGAGGGAGTCAGGCGCGGCGCCAGGGTAGGGGTGCTGGCAGCCCACGCCGAAGATGTCGCCCCCGTCGTCCAGGGCATCTGGAAACTGGGTGCGGCGATGACGATGCTGCAGCAACCCACGTCGCAAGCCGACCTCGGCGAGTGGCACGAGGGAACCCTGCGCGCGCTGCGCCTGCTCGACGCGCACTGCGTCCTGGTGGGGCGGCCGTTCGTCGCCGTCGCGGACGCCCTGCGGGCCTCGGGATACCGGGTCATCGAGGTGCCCGACACGTGGGTCGGGGCCGATGCGGTCGAGGAGCCAACCGGCGAGGACGACGTCGCCATCTACCAGCTCACCTCGGGGTCGACCGGGGATCCCAAGGCCGTCGCGATCACGCACGGCAACCTGTACGCCGACATCGCCGCCATGGTGGCCGAAGTCCGCATCGACGCGAGTGTGGACGTCACGATGAGCTGGCTTCCGCTCTCGCACGACATGGGCCTGATCGCGTATCTGCTTTCGCCGATGTTCGCGGGCAACGCGGCGGTGTACATACCGCCCACCGAGTTCGTGAAGTCACCGCTGGCCTGGCTGCAAATCCTCACCGAGCAGCGAGCCACCGTCACCGCGGCACCCAACTTCGCGTATTCGATCGTCAGCCGCCGGCTGCGGGCGGTCAGCGACGGCGCCTACGACCTGAGCACGCTGCGCTGCGTGGTCTCCGGTGCCGAACCCATCGACCCGGTCACGATGTACGAGTTCGCCCAACAGGCCGCGCGGTTCGGGATGCGGGTTTCGGCGATCGGCGCGGCCTACGGCCTGGCTGAGGCAACGGTCGCGGTGTCGTTCTCTCAGGTGGATCGACCGCTGACCGTCGAGAACGTGTGCGCCGACGAGCTGGCGAACCACGGCCGCGCGGTCACCGGCTGCGTCTGCGGGGCGCCCAAGAAGGAAGTCGTCCTGCTGGGCCGTCCGATGTCCGGGATCGAGGTCCGCATCGCCGACGAGGACCGGGGCACCCGCCCGGCGCGGCACCTGGGCGAGGTCGCCATTCGGGGCGACGCGGTGACGCGGCACTACCTGACGGCACAGGGCGAGGTGGCCGCCGTCGATGGGTACGGCTGGTTCTACACCGGCGACCTCGGCTATCTCACCGAGGACGGCGAGATCGTGGTGTGCGGGCGCCGCAAGAACGTCATCATCGTCGCCGGCCGCAACATCTTTCCTTCCGACATCGAGCGACTGGCCGCCTCGGTCGACGGCGTCAGGCGCGGTGGGGTCGTCGCGTTCGGGGTCACGCTCGCCGATCAGCGCGAGGAGATCCGGATCGTCGCCGAGACGGTCCAGCAGGATCCGGGCGAAGCCGCGCACGAGATTCGCCGCCAGATCGGCCGAAAGGTCCGCAGCGCAACGGGATTGAGCCCGACGGTGCTTCTGGTCGGCAAGGGCAGGGTTCCGAAGACGCCGTCGGGCAAGATCCGCCACGTCGCGGCCAAGGAAATGTTCGGAGAGGTCTCAGGGGAGGTCGCAGCACTGTGAGTAGCGTCAATGATTCCGTCGTGTCGATCGTCACCCGGCTGGCGCCGGACCGGATGGCTCCGGTCACCGGCGACTCGCATCTCGTCGACGACCTGGGCTACGACTCGCCCCGCAAGATGGAACTCGTCGCAACGCTGGAAACTCACCTCAAGATGCGGCTCAAGGACCCCGAGACACCGCTGGACACGGTGGGCGAGGTCGTCGAGTGGGTCAACGCCAACATCGCAGCGGTAGCCGACTAGGCGACCCATCGGGTGGTCCGCCAACGCAAAAGCCCCCGACGCGACGTGCGCGCGGGGGCTTTTGCGTTAAGCGGAGATCAGCCCTTGCGGGTCTTGATCGCGTCGGTCAGCTGCGGCGCAACCTTGAACAGGTCGCCCACCACGCCGTAGTCGGCGATCTCGAAGATCGGGGCCTCTTCGTCCTTGTTGACCGCGACGATCGTCTTGGAGGTCTGCATGCCCGCGCGGTGCTGGATGGCACCCGAGATGCCCAGCGCGATGTACAGCTGCGGCGACACCGTCTTACCCGTCTGGCCCACCTGGAACTGGCCCGGGTAGTAGCCGGAGTCGACGGCAGCACGCGACGCGCCGACGGCCGCGCCCAGCGAGTCGGCCAGCTTCTCGACGACCTCGAAGTTCTCCGCGCTGCCGACGCCGCGGCCACCGGAGACCACGATGGTGGCCTCGGTCAGCTCCGGGCGGTCACCGGCGACGGCGGGCTCACGCGAGGTGACCTTGGTGGCGTTCTCGGCGGGCGCCGGGACCTCGACCTTGACCTCTTCGCCGGCGCCGGCCTGGGGCTCGGCGTCGACCGCACCGGCACGGACGGTGATGATCGGGGTGTCGCCGTTGGCCTGCGCCTCGACGGTGAACGCGCCACCGAAGATGGAGTAGGTGGCCTTGTTGCCTTCCTTGACCTCGACGACGTCGACCAGCAGGCCAGACCCGAGCCGGGCCGCGAGCCGGCCGGCGATCTCCTTGCCGTCGGCGTTGGCGGCGAGCAAAACCGCTGCCGGAGAAGCGGATTCGACCAACGAGGCCAGCACGTCGACGACCGGGGTGATCAGGTACTTGTCCACGTCGTCGGACTCGGCGACGTAGATCTTGGCGGCGCCGGCCTCCTTGAGCCCGTCGGCCAGCGGCGCGGCGGTGCCCGGCGCACCGACGACGACGGCGGACGGCTCGCCCAGCGCGCGGGCGGCGGTGATCAATTCGGCGGTGACTTTCTTTACCGCACCTTCGGCGTGCTCAACGAGCACCAGAACTTCAGCCATGGGTTATCTCGCTCTTCTCGTGTCTTGGGTGGGTGCTCGTCTTAGATGATCTTCTGGCCGACCAGGTACTTGGCGATGTCGTTGCCGCCCTCGCCCTCGTCGGTGACCTTCTCACCCGCGGTCTTGGGGGGCTTGGGCGTCGAGGACAGCACGGTGGACCCGGCGTTGGCCAGCCCGACCTCGTCGCTCTCCACGCCGATCTCGGCCAGGGTCAGCACCGTGACCTCTTTCTTCTTGGCGGCCATGATGCCCTTGAAGGACGGGAAGCGCGGTTCGTTGATCTTCTCGGTGACGCTGACCACCGCGGGCAGCGTGGCCTCCAGCGTGAAGACGCCGTCGTCGGTCTCGCGCTCTCCGGTGACCTTGTCGCCCTCGATGGACAGCTTGCGCAGGTGGGTCAGCTGCGGCAGGCCCAGGTATTCGGCGATGACCGCCGGCACCGCGCCGCCCGTACCGTCGGTGGCCTCGTTACCGGCGATGACCAGCTCGGTGCCCTCGATGGTGCCCAGCGCGCGCGCCAGCGCCCACCCGGTCTGGATCACGTCCGATCCGTGCAGGCCGTCGTCCTTGAGGTGCACGGCCTTGTCGGCGCCCATGGACAGCGCCTTGCGGATCGCCTCGGTGGCGCGCTCGGGCCCGGCGGTCAACACCGTCACCGAACCCTCACCGCCCTCACGCTCGCGGATCTGCAGGGCCTCTTCGACGGCGCGCTCGTTGATCTCGTCCAGCACGGCGTCGGCGGCCTCTCGATCCAGCGTGAAATCGCCGTCGCTCAGCTTGCGTTCCGACCAGGTGTCAGGGACCTGCTTGATCAGGACCACGATGTTCGTCATGAGTGTGGTTCGTCCTCCTCGAAGGAGTCCCGCGGCAGTCAGCAACGAGACTTTCAGTACGTGTTTCGCAACGCACATGGGTGTTACTACTGGGTAACTTTGTGCGGCCTGCCCTCACACCATAGCGGGTCGTACTGCGGGTTCTTGCAGGCCCGCCTCCTCTCGCGACCGGGGCCTACCCGCGCAGCGGTTCGCGAATCGGGCACTTCGCGTTAGCCTCCCTATGCAATGAGCGCATTCGTCCCCGACGTCCCCCAGCACCCGCCCGCCGGCACGGCGCCGGAGGTCTTACCTGCTAATCCGGCGGTGCTGACGCTGACCGGCGAGCGCACGATTCCTGACCTGGACATCGAGAACTATTGGTTCCGCCGCCATCAAGTGGTGTATCAACGGCTGGCTACCCACTGTGTGGGCCGTGACGTGCTCGAGGCCGGATGTGGCGAAGGTTACGGCGCGGATTTGATCGCCGACGTCGCCCGCCGGGTGATCGCGGTGGACTACGACGAGGCCGCGGTGGCTCACGTGCGCAGCCGCTACCCCAGGGTGGAGGTGCTGCAGGCCAACCTGGCCGAGCTGCCGTTGCCGGACGCATCGGTGGACGTCGTGGTCAATTTCCAGGTCATCGAGCACCTGTGGGACCAGGCTCAATTCGTCAGGGAATGCGCGCGGGTGCTGCGGCCGTCCGGGCTGCTGATGATGTCGACGCCCAACCGCATCACCTTCTCCCCCGGCCGCGATACTCCGATCAACCCGTTTCACACCAGGGAGTTGAACGCCGACGAGCTGACCGAGCTGCT
Organism: Mycobacterium sp. pR1184; assembly: GCF_041287235.1. Taxonomy (NCBI): domain Bacteria; kingdom Bacillati; phylum Actinomycetota; class Actinomycetes; order Mycobacteriales; family Mycobacteriaceae; genus Mycobacterium; species Mycobacterium sp. pR1184. The sequence continues at coordinate 28,199 of NZ_JBGGKR010000004.1, forward strand.
GGTGGACGCGGGGTTCACTCAGGTGGCGGTCAGCGGCCTGTTCCACGGCCCGCGGCTGCGCGAGATGGACGCCCGCCACGGCGGCTCGATCATCGACGCGCAGATCGCGCGGGCCGTCGCGGACGCGCCGTGGCCACCCCAGCTGGCCGCCGACGTCGCCGCGGTCACCGCCGACGACTTCGACCTGGTCGACGCGCGCGACCGGGACATCGACACCAGCATGGATCTGGTCGCGATTGCGGTGCGGCCGTGAGCAATTCCACGACACCGGTGCCCGGCATGTTCACCCTGGTGCTGCATACGCACCTGCCGTGGCTGGCCCACCACGGCCGCTGGCCGGTCGGCGAGGAATGGCTCTACCAATCGTGGGCCGCCGCTTACCTGCCGCTGCTGCGCGTGCTGCGCACCCTGGCCGACGAGGACCGCCACCGGTTGGTCACTCTCGGCGTCACCCCGGTGGTCAACGCACAGCTCGACGACCCGTACTGCCTCGACGGCATGCATCACTGGCTGGCGAACTGGAGGCTGCGGGCGGCCGAGGCCGCGAGCGTGCGGTCGATCCCTAAGTCGAAATCGGCCGGCTACCAATCCTGCACACCGGAAGCGTTGCGGGAGTTCGGGATTCGCGAGTGCGCGGAGGCGGACCGGGCGCTCGACGATTTCGCCACGCTGTGGCAGCACGGCGGCAGCCCGCTACTGCGCAGCCTGATCGACGCCGGGACGGTGGAGTTGCTCGGCGGCCCGCTGGCCCACCCCTTCCAGCCGCTGCTCGCCCCGCGGCTGCGTGAATTCGCGTTGCGCGAGGGCCTCGCCGACGCGCAGCAACGACTGGCATACCGCCCCGGCGGCATCTGGGCGCCGGAGTGCGCCTACGCCCCGGGCATGGAACACGACTACGCCGGCGCGGGAGTCACCCACTTCATGGTCGACGGTCCCTCGCTGCACGGCGACACCGCGCTGGGACGACCCGTCGGCGACACCAATGTCGTGGCGTTCGGGCGCGACCTGCAGGTCAGCTACCGGGTGTGGTCGCCGAAATCCGGCTACCCCGGCCACGCCGCCTACCGCGACTTCCACACCTACGACCACCTGACGGGCCTCAAGCCGGCGCGGGTCACCGGGCGCAACGTGTCCTCGGACGCCAAGGCGCCGTATGACCCCGAGCGCGCCGACCGCGCGGTCGACGTTCATGTCGACGACTTCGTCGACGTCGTGCGCAACCGGCTACGCACCGAGTCCGAACGCATCCGGCGCCCGGCTCACGTCATCGCCGCCTTCGACACCGAACTGTTCGGCCACTGGTGGTACGAAGGCCCGACGTGGCTGGCCCGGGTGCTGCGGGCACTGCCCGCCGCCGGGGTGCGGGTCGGCACGCTGTCCGATGCGCTGGACGGTGGATTCGTCGGCGAGTCGGTGGCGCTGCCGCCCAGTTCGTGGGGCTCGGGTAAGGACTGGCAGGTGTGGGCCGGCGAGAAGGTGTCCGACCTGGTCCAGCTCAACACCGAGGTTGTCGACACCGCGCTGAGCACCGTCGACAAGGCGCTGTCGCAGAACTGCGACGGCCCGACCCCGCGGGACCGCGTCGCCGACCAGATCCTGCGGGAGACGCTGCTAACGGTGTCCAGCGACTGGCCGTTCATGGTCAGCAAGGACTCGGCCGCCGACTACGCCCGCTATCGTGCCCATCTGCACGCGCACGCCACCCGCGAGATCGCCGGGGCGCTGGCCTCGGGCCGCCGCGACACCGCGCAGCGGCTGGCCGACGGGTGGAACCGGGCCGACGGCCTGTTCGGCGCCCTGGATGCCCGAAGGCTGCCGCGATGAAAGCCCGGCGTCGAGTCTGCAGCGGTGGCGGCGAAACTGCGGCCACGGTGTGCTTCGGCGCCAAATACACGCCGCCGGCGCAGTCTCGGCGACGAGGGGGCTGGGCATGAAGGTGCTGATGGTGTCCTGGGAGTACCCGCCGGTCGTGATCGGCGGTCTGGGCCGTCACGTGCATCACCTGTCGACCGCGCTGGCCGCCGCCGGCCACGACGTGGTGGTGCTGTCGCGCCGCCCGACCGGCACCGACCCCAGCACGCACCCGTCCTCTGACGAGATCAGCGAGGGCGTGCGGGTGATCGCCGCCGCCCAGGATCCACACGAATTCAGTTTCGGCACAGACATGATGGCCTGGACCCTGGCGATGGGGCACGCGATGATCCGCGCCGGGCTCGCGCTTAAAAAGCCGGGCGCCGAGCGATCGTGGCGTCCCGACGTCGTGCATGCCCACGATTGGCTGGTTGCCCATCCTGCCATCACGCTCGCCCAATACTACGACGTACCAATGGTTTCCACGATCCACGCGACCGAGGCCGGCAGACATTCGGGCTGGGTATCCGGAGCGATCAGCCGTCAGGTGCACGCGGTCGAATCGTGGCTGGTGCGTGAATCCGATTCGCTGATCACATGTTCGGCGTCGATGAGCGATGAGATCACCGAACTGTTCGGACCAGGCCTGGCCGAAACCACCGTGATCCCCAACGGAATCGCCGCGGCGCGCTGGCCGTTCGCACCGCGGCGCCCCCGCACCGGGCCCGCCGAACTCCTCTACGTCGGGCGGCTGGAGTACGAGAAGGGTGTGCACGACCTGATCGCCGCGCTGCCGCGGATCAGGCGCACCAATCCAGGCACCACGCTGACCATCGCGGGCGACGGAACCCAGCAGGACTGGCTCGTCGAGCAGGCCCGTAAACACCGGGTACTCAAGGCAACTCGCTTCGTCGGGCACCTGCACCACGACGAACTGTTGGCGGCCCTGCACCGGGCCGACGCCGCGGTGTTCCCCAGCCATTACGAGCCGTTCGGGCTCGTCGCCTTGGAGGCCGCCGCGGCCGGCACTCCCTTGGTGACCTCCAACATCGGCGGCCTGGGCGAAGCGGTGATCAACGGACAGACCGGAGTGTCGTGCCCGCCGCGCGACGTGGCCGCACTGGCCGCGGCGGTGCGCGCGGTGCTCGACGATCCGGACGCCGCGCAGCAGCGCGCCCGCGCCGCCCGCGAGCGGCTCACCTCAGACTTCGATTGGCGCACGGTCGCCGCGCAAACCACGCAGGTGTACATGGCGGCCAAGCGCGGCGAGCGTCAGCAGCTGCCCCGGCTGCCGATCACCGAACACGCGCTGCCCGACCGCTGAGCCTCACGCATTGTCGAAGCCGATCGAATGGGCGCAATAGCGCCAAAGGCGTTCGCGCTCACGCTCACCGTGTCTGGTCAACGGTAGGTAGTGCTCCGGGCGGGGCCGGCGGTCGTGCCAGAAACCGCCGCAGGGCGGCGGCGGTTCGGTAGCGGCCAGCCAGATCGCGGTGTCGGCTCCCTGTTCGGGAGTGCGCAGCAGTGGACCGGTGAGCACCCGGAAACCGGGAAGCGAGGTAGCCACCCCGGGAGTATCGGCCCACCCGGGGTGCATCGCGTAGACGCGGACGCCGTCGTCGGCCCAGTGGCGGGACAGGATCGGCGTCAACGCCACCTGCATGCGCTTGGTCCGCGCATACGCGGTGACCCCGCTGTACGGCTCGTCGAAGTACTCCGGGTCGTCGGCGGGCAGCGACTGCGTGTACATCCCGCCCGAGGACATGAAGATCACCCGCGGGTTCTCGGCGCCGCGCAGCACTGGCAGCAAGCGCTCGGTCAACAGCACCGGCCCCAGCACGTGGGTGGCCAGGGTGACCTCGTGCCGATCGGCGGTCTCGGCCCGCTCCGGCGGCAACACCCCGGCGTTGTGGACCAGCACATCCAATTCCCATACCCGGGCGGACAACTCAGCCGCGAAGGCACGCACCGCGCAGAGGTCGGCGACGTCGCACACCTCCACCTGCACGTCGGCCTCGGGGTTGGCGTCGACGATCTCTTTGCGGGCCAGCTCACCGCTCGTCTCGTCGCGCACCGTCAACAGCACGCTCGCTCCCAACCCCGCCAGGCCCGCCGCAATCGCCTTGCCGATGCCCCGGTTGGCCCCGGTGACGAGCGCCGTTTTCCCCTTCAGCGCGTGCGGCGGTGGGTCGTCGGGCCATCCCCGGCTGCGCAGTTGATAGCCGACGCGGGTATAGCCTCCGACGATCGACCGGTCGAGAGCGGTGTCCAGCAGGGACCGCAGTGCGCCGTTAATACTCATGCCGTCTGAGTTACCCACGACGGCGCAAGGCATTCCTTTGTCGTCATCGGGTAAGAATCGAACGATGGGACTCGAATATTCAAGCGTGGTGGATGCGCCGCGCGAGGACGTGTTCGCCTGGTACGCACGCCCGGGCGCCTTCGAGCGACTGTCGCCTCCGTGGTCGCCGATGCGATTGGTCACCGAGGCGGCCTCACTCGAAGACGGGCGGGCCGAACTCGCCCTACCGGGTGGGCTGCGCTGGGTGGCCCAGCACCAGGCCGACGGCTACGACCCGCCCCGGCGCTTCGTCGACACCATCGGCAGCGACGGGTTGGCCTCGCTGCCCGCCCGCGTCGCCGTACGGTGGCGTCACATTCACGAATTCGAAGACGTCGGCGACAACCGGACCGAGGTGATCGACCGCGTCCAGACCCCGGTGCCTGCCGCCGCGTTGCGGCCCATGTTCATCTATCGGCACCGCCAGCTGGCCGACGATTTGGCGGCCCATCGGCTGGCGGCCGAGCACGGGCTCAAACCGCTGACCGTCGCGGTCACCGGGTCGTCAGGACTGGTCGGGTCGGCGCTTTCGGCGTTCCTGAGCACCGGAGGACATCGCGTCATCCGACTGGTTCGCCACCCCGCACGTGGCCACGACGAGCGACAGTGGAATCCCGACGACCCCGACCCGGATCTGCTGACCGGGGTCGGCGCGGTGATCCATCTGGCCGGCGCGTCGATCGCCGGCCGGTTCACCGAAGAACACCGGAAAGTGGTGCACGACAGCAGGATTGGCCCAACCCGTCGGCTGGCCGAACTGGTGGCACGCACCGCCGCCGACCCCCCGATGCTGATCTCGGCTTCGGCCATCGGCTACTACGGGTACGACCGCGGCGACGAGAACCTCACCGAGGCAAGCGAGCGCGGCGACGGATTTCTGGCCGACGTCGTCGCGGACTGGGAGGACGCGACTGCGCCGGCCGCACAGGCCGGGGTGCGGGTGGTGCAAGTGCGCACCGGCATCGTGCAATCGCCCCGCGGCGGCACGATGAAGTTGATGCGACCGCTGTTCAGCGCCGGCCTCGGTGGCCGGCTCGGCAATGGCCGGCAGTGGTTGTCCTGGATAGGGATTGACGACCTGATCGACATTTATCACCGGGCACTGTGGGACAGCTCGCTATCTGGTCCGGTGAATGCTGTTGCGCCACAGCCGGTTCGCAACAGCGAGTACACCCGCACGCTGGCCCACGTGCTACGGCGGCCCGCTGTGCTGCCGGTTCCACCGCTGGGGCCGCGAATCTTGCTCGGCGAGCAGGGAGCCCGGGAACTCGCCCTGGCCAATCAGCGGGTCGCTCCGGAAAAGCTGGACCGCGCCGGGCACCGCTTCCGCCAACCGGAGCTGGACGGCGCCCTACGCCATCTGCTCGGTCGTCAAGCTAGGCAAGGTTAGGACTCGCGGCGTGCTGCGAACAGCCCGGACAACCTGCCCTCGCGGCTGCGCTGGTAGGACCGGCCACGAAGATCGGCGAGCCAGCCCGGATACAGCGTCACGCCGGCCGCGCTATTGAGGACGGGATCGAACGAGACATCCGCGCGCCCCGCGTCGACGAGATCCGACACATGCAGCCGCGCCAACGGTGTGAAATCACCTCTTCCAACGGCCTGGTCAAGGCTGACATCGATGCCACCGGACTCGATCTGGCCGGCAACATCGGCGAGGGACAGGCCGGTGCCTCCGATCTCGCTATCGGTGCGGGCGCGCAACCACCAGGGCCTTCCCCGATAGCGCAGCGGCATCAGAGTGGTCATCGTTTGCCCCGTCCAGGAGGCCACCGGCCGCAACGCCACCGCACGCGTGACTACTCCGGATCCCGCCGAGACCAGCAAGATGTCCCACAGTCCCGCGCGCGGTTCCGCGCCGGCGATGCGGATGGCCAAGCCGATGAAATCGGGTAAAGACCCGGGTGTACCCACCGCCTTGGACCAGCGAACAACAACGTCACCCGACGGGAGCGGCAGACCACACTGGGCGGGTGCTATCCGCTGCGCGTGGCCTTTGGCCAGCACCCCGGCGGGATGAAAAAACCGGCGACCGCGGACCGCGGATCCCAATCGGAAAGGCAGCGCGACTACGTCGGAAACACTCACCGGAGGCTCCTCTTGTGGGTTGGTGTAGACGCCTCAAGATCGATGTTGAGGACTTTTTCCTGTGCTGATAACGCACGGTCGTGCGTGTCTTTACGGTGTCGCTGCAGGTACCCGGCTTAAAGCCGATCAAACCCGTATCGTGGGGGATGCGCTCAGTCGTTAAGTAATTTAATGTTTAAGCTAGTGAACCAGAATGCATATCCAACTGACCGGTGGACAGACATCGCCCTAGAACCGGCAGTAGCCAGTTTGTTGTTTCGTCGAAGGGGTACCAACGCGTGAATCCGAGCCGTTCGCAACAGCGGCCGACCAACCGTGCTGGGGGTGCTTCGGTGGGCACTGTGCGTTCGTTTCCGCAGGTGCGCCCGGTCGAAGCGGTGCCGTCGACCGCTGTGCTGCCACCCCAGCCGGGTCAACTGCGCGCCTGGCGGACCGGCCTGAGAGAAACCGTCCTCGCCGAGGTGACGCGATTCGTCGCCGTGCGCTGCGCCGACGACTTGGGCCCCTGCGGCGTCGACATCGCCGGCGAAGTTCTGCTGGAATTCGTCAGAGACGGAAAATGCCTGCGTTCGACGTTCATGTATCTGGGCTGGCTTTGTGGCGCCGGACCGGACAATGCGGCGCTGTCGGCGACAGCCAGTCTCGAGTTGCTGCAGGCGTTCGCCTTACTCCAAGACGACGTCATGGACGGTTCACCGTCGCGGCGCGGCCGTCCAGCGGCGCACGTCCAATTCGCCGACTGGCATCGACGGCGCGGTCTTGCCGGTTCGTCGCTGCGGTTCGGCGAATCCGCGGCGATCTTGCTCGGCGACCTGTGCCTGGTCTGGGCCGAACAGATGCTTCGCGACAGCGGGCTGGCGGCCGAGCCGCTGCAGCGCGCATGGCCGCGCTACGACGCGATGCGTACCGAGCTGGCGGTGGGCCAATTCGCCGACCTGGCAACCGATCTGCGCGACCTGCCCACGATGGATACGGTCCTCGAGGTGGCCCGGATGAAGTCCGGCAACTACACGGTACGACGACCGTTGGAAATCGGTGCGGCGATGGCAGGCTGCGACGACCGGGTATTGGCGAGCCTTGGCCGCTACGGTGCTGCCATCGGCGAGGCGTTCCAGTTGCGTGACGACATCCTGGGGGTCTTCGGTTCCCCCACCGTGACGGGTAAGCCCAACGGGGGCGATCTCAGCGAGCGCAAAGCGACAAGCGTCGTCGTGGCTGCTTACCAACTCGCCGATGCGGCCACCAGACGGCAGTTCGGCGAGCTGATGAATCGCGAACAGCTTGACGAAGCCGCGGTGGAATACTGGCGCAACATGATATTGGCCACCGGGGCGGTGCAATTCATCGAGGCGATGATCGATGACAGCGTCGCCACCGCGTGTAACGCCGTGGCGGGTGGATCAATTGACGATCTGATCATGGCCGCACTGGTCGACATGGCCAGCGTCTGCACCAGGCGGGCCGCATGAGCGCACGAACCGACCGCGTCGTCGTGGTCGGAGCCGGATTCGCGGGCTTGGCGGCAGCATTGCATCTGGCCGGCGCAGGCCGCGAGGTCACCGTGATCGAGCGTGAACCTTGGCCTGGTGGGCGTGCCGGCCGGCTCGACGTCGGCGGCTATCGGATCGACACCGGGCCCACGGTGCTCACCATGCCCGACATCATCGACGAGCCGTTTGCCGCGGTGGGTAAAGACCGCTCGCAATTCGTCGACCTGATGCCGATCGATCCGGCCTATCGAGCCAAGTTCGCCGACGGCAGCAGTATCGACGTCCACACCGACGCCGCGGCGATGACCGCGGCGATACGCGAGTTCGCCGGCCCACAGCAGGCCTCGGGTTACCTGCGGCTGCGCGACTGGCTGGATCGCCTGTACCGCACGGAATTCGACGGCTTCATCGGATCCAACTTCAACTCTCCGCTGTCCCTGGTGAACCGCAGGCTGGTGCAACTCGCGGCGATGGGCGGATTCCGGCGCTGGGAGACGATGGTCCGGCGTCACATCAGCGACCCGCGGCTGCGGCGGATTTTCACCTTTCAGTCCCTGTATGCCGGAGTCGCGCCGCAGCATGCGCTGGCCGTATACGCCGTGATCGCCTACATGGACACGGTCGCCGGCGTCTTCTTTCCCCGCGGCGGCGTCCGCGCGCTGCCCGACGCCCTTGCATCAGCCGCCATCGGGGCTGGAGTCCAGTTTCGTTATGGATCAACGGTTTCCGCGCTGGACCGCAACGGCGAGCAGGTCACCGCGGTGCGCACCGCCGAGGGTGATCGCATTGCGTGCGACGCGGTCGTCCTGACCACCGAACTGCCCCATACCTATCAGCTCTTGGGCCGGCGACCACGCCGGCTGTTGCCGCTGCGCCCGGCTCCTTCGGCGGTGGTCATGCACGTGGGCTGTCACACCGCCGATGCGGCCCAACAAGCGCATCACACCATACTTTTCGGCGACTCCTGGGAGCAGACGTTCACCGACATCATCCGCGACGGCCGCACCATGGGCGACCCGTCCCTGCTGGTGACTCGGCCCACCGTCAGCGACCCTGGACTGGCCCCCGACGGACACGATCTGCTCTATGTGTTGGCGCCGGCGCCGAACCTGGCGCACGGCCCCATCGACTGGGCGCGCCGTGGTGCCGCATACGCGGACACCCTGCTGGATACGGTGCAGGAACGCCTTTTACCCGGGGTACGCGACAGCGCCGAAATCCTCGGTGTCGTCACCCCCGCCGATTGGGCACGTCAAGGCATGGCGGCCGGCACGCCGTTCGCGCTCGCCCACACCTTCGCCCAAACCGGCCCTTTCCGGCCCGCCAACACCGTGCGCGGAATAACCAACGCGGTGCTGGCCGGCTCGTCGACGGTGCCCGGCGTGGGTGTGCCGACCACGCTGATCTCCGGACGGCTGGCTGCCGACCGGATTACCGGGGGTGCCGTCGAGAAGGCACGGACCGCAACAGTTCTCGATATGAAGGCGCCGCTGCGATGATCCGCACCGAATTGGATGCAGCCGGAGTCGACGACCCGCGGCTTCGGCTCGCCTATCGCCACTGCCGGCAGATCGCGGCCAAGAACGGCCGCACCTACTTCTTGGCGACTCGGCTGCTGGCGCCGGATCAGCGTCCGGCTGTCCACGCGTTGTACGGCTTCGCCCGTCACGCCGACGACATCCTCGATGAGTTCGACGCGACCCTGGACGCGCAGGCGCGCGCGCAGCGGCTGCAACGGCTGTCCGACCGGTTGTTCTCGGCCGACCAGCATCAGGATGAGCCCGTTCTCGTCGCGGTCACCCATACCATCGGTCGCTATGGCATCGCCACGGATCTGTTCGAGGACTTCCTCGCCTCCATGCGGATGGACCTCACCGTCACCGACTACCCAAACCGGGACGCACTGGACGTCTACATGCGCGGCTCCGCGGAAGTCATTGGCTTGCAAATGCTTCCGATACTCGGCGTTGTCGGGGACCCGTTAGAGGCAGCGTCCTGTGCGGCGGCCCTGGGCCGCGCGTTTCAACTCACCAACTTCTTGCGCGACGTCGACGAGGATCTGCAGCGCAACCGGGTCTATCTGCCCGCCGACGAACTCGCCAGCCACGGTGTCGATCGCGACCTGCTGATGTGGTGCCACAGCCACGGCCAAACCGATCCGCGCGTGCGCGCGGCACTGGCGACTCAGCACGACATCACCCGCAGGATCTATCGTTACGCCGCCAACGGGATCTCGCTGCTGGCACCGAGGTCCCGGCCCTGCGTGGCGACCGCGCTGACGCTGTATTCCGAGATACTGGACCGCATTGAACAGACCGACTTCTCGGTATTCACCGGTCGGGCGACGGTCGGGATGCCGCGCCGACTCCAAGTCGCCGCCAAGGGGCTGCTGTGGTCCTGGCGGCTTCGGTTCGCCGACTCCGAGCACCGAAAGCCCGGTGTGGTGTGAGCGACCGTTGGCAGTACCTGATCGTGCTGGGGTTGTGCCTGGCGATCACCGCGCCACTGGAGTTCTTCGGCCCGGGCGTCTACCGCCAACCACTGCGCCTGCTGCGCTCGGTGCTCCCGGTTGCCGTCGTGTTCCTGGCGTGGGACGCGGTCGCGATCGCCGCCGGGGTGTGGACGTACAACACGGGCTACCTCAGCGGCCTGTACATTCCCTTTGGCATCCCGGTGGAAGAAGTGCTGTTCTTCGTCGTGATTCCGTTGTGCGCCTTGCTGACCTACAACGCGGTCACCGCCATCCTGGAGCGGGGCCGGCGCCGATGACTGGGCTGGGCTACACCGTGCCGGCCGTCGTGTCGGTGCTGGTGGTGATCGGGCTGGAGCTCGCCCTGCTGCATACCGGGCTGTTCCGGCGACTCGCCTATTGGTTGTCGATGGTGATCGTGCTCGGTTTCCAAGTACCGGTCGACGGCTGGCTGACCAAACGCAGCGCGCCTATCGTGTTGTACAACGACCGCGATACCAGCGGGATTCGGTTCCCGTTTGACATCCCGATCGAGGATTTCCTGTTCGGGTTCGCAATGGTGACGGCCGTATTACTGCTCTGGGAGTACCAGCGTGCGCATAGATGACAGGGGTCTGCCCCGTGATGAGGTGCCCACGGCGTTCAACGTCGGGGCGCACGCCTATGACCGGTTGGTCGGTGCCAACCCGGGCTATCACTTCGGCCTGGAGCTGTCCGCAGACCGTATGCAACTTCCCGATCGCGGCCGGGGTCTGCGATTGCTGGACGCGGGTTGCGGTACCGGCGCATCCACGGCGGCGCTGCTGAAGGTGGCACCCGAAGCCGAGATCATCGCGGTGGACGCGTCGAGCGGAATGCTGGACGCCGCAAGGAAAAAGCGATGGCCGTCATCCGTGCGGTTTGTGCATACTCGCGTCGAAAGACTCCGCGAGCACGGTGTCACCGGACCGTTCGACGGCATCCTGGCGGCGTATCTGCTGCGAAACCTCGCCGATCCGGACGCTGCGCTGTCGGAGTTTCGAGACCTGCTGCGCCCGGGCGGCGCGCTCGCTGTGCACGAATACTCGGTACGTGATTCGCTTGTGGCACAGTGGATTTGGCATGCGGTGTGTTGGGGCATCATCATTCCAGCCGGGGGGTTGCACACGCGAGACACTGTGCTGTACCGCCACCTGTGGCGCAGCGTGCTGACCTTCGACGGGGCGGCGCGGTTCCAGCGCCGGATGCGCGACGCGGGCTTCGCCTCGGTGCGCAGTGACACGGTCCCCGGCTGGCAACGCAACATCGTCCACACCTTCCGGGGGGATGCGCCGCAATGACCGACCGTCGCCGCCACCTTCACCCGGCACCGCCCGGGTTGCCCGACGCACGGGCACTGTCGTCGCGGCCCCGCGCCGTAGTTGTCGGAGGGGGCATTGCCGGCCTGACTGCCGCCGCCGGCTTGGCCGAACGCGGTGTGACCGTCGACATCGTCGAGCGAGAAGGCTACCTGGGTGGCCGGGTCGGCGGCTGGACCGAACCCGGAGAACTCGAGTCGGACAACGACTTTGCGATGAACCGCGGGTTCCACGCGTTCTTCCGGCAGTACTACAACCTGCGGTCACTGCTGCGCCGCGTCGATCCGCAACTGCGGATGCTCGTCGGAGTCGACGACTATCCGTTGATCGACGGCGCGGGCCGACGGGACACCTTCGAAGGGCTGCCGCGGACACCGCCGTGGAATGCGCTCGCATTCGCGTTGCGCAGCCCGACTTTTCGACTCGGCGACCTGGCCCGCATCGATGCTCGCACCGCTGCACCTCTGGCGGCGGTATCGGTGCCCGACATCTACCGGCAGCTCGACCACATCGACGCCGAATCATTCCTGAAAAGCCTTAACTTCCCGGAGTCGGCGCGTCATCTCGCGTTCGAGGTGTTCTCACGCAGCTTCTTCGCGGCGCCGGACCAGTTGTCGGCCGCGGAACTGGCGACCATGTTCCACATCTACTTCCTGGGTTCCAACGAAGGCCTGCTCTTCGATGTCGCGAACGCGAACTTCGATGTGAGCCTGTGGAATCCGCTGCGGGAATACTTGGCGGACCGGGGCGTCCGGGTGCACCTCGGAACACAGGTTCGCCGCGTTGCCCCCGGCGCGAACAACTGCCTGCAAGTGGGGACGAACTCGGCCGAGCGGTTCGACGCCGATGCCGTGGTACTCGCACTCGACACACGCGGTCTGCAGCAAGTCGTGGCCGCATCTCCGGGGCTCGGAGATGACGAGTGGTACAACAGGATTCGCGAATTACGCACCGCGCCGCCATTCGTGGTTCATCGCCTGTGGCTGGACCGGCCGGTGGACTCGGAGCGAGCACCCTTTCTCGGCACCGCCGGCCATCCCCCGTTGGACAACATCAGCGTGCTCGAGCGTTACGAGCGCGAAGCGGCCGAATGGACCCGGCGCACCGGCGGCTCGGTGGTCGAATTACATTCGTATGCAATCGATTGCGATACCCCGCGGGAAGCGGCGATCGGGCAGCTGCACCGAATGTACCCCGAGACCGCGACTGCGCGGGTGGTGCGCGAACGTGTGCTGCACCGAAGCGATTGCCCGCTGTTCGCCCCCGGCACCTACGGGCGCCGGCCGACAGTCACCACACCGCAACCCGCATTGATGCTGGCCGGCGATGGCGTTCGGGTGGATCTGCCCGTCGCGCTCATGGAACGCGCCGCCACGACCGGCTGGGTGGCCGCTAACCGGCTGCTCGCGCGGTGGGGACTGGCCGGCCACGAGCTGTGCACGGTTCCGATCCGTGGCCGGTCGAGGTTGCTTCGGTCGCTGGCGCAACGGCAAGGACGCTCGCGATGAGCATCCGCGACCAGCTACGCCGCCGGCTGCCCAAAGACTGGCCGGTTGAGATCATGCCGCGCAGCCCGTGGTCCGAGCAGCGACCGACCTATCGCGACGCGAACCCGGCCCTCATCGAGGCCTCCTTGGCTCGGTCGCAGTCCAGGCCCACCGGTAACTGGTATGCATTTGCCGCGAGCGCAGACATCCGTCGCGATCGCCCGCTCGGCGCGTGCGTCGCGGGCATCGAGATAGTCGCCTGGCGCGACAAAGACCACCGACTGTGCGTCGGACCGGCGGGCTGTCCGCATCTGGGCGCCGACCTTTCCACCGGCGTGGTACGCGAGGGCGTGTTGTTCTGTCGTTGGCACGGTCTGGCGCTGGACGGCCGAACATGCGACATGCGTTGGCGGCCCTACCCCAGTCATGACGACGGCGTGCTGGCCTGGGTACGCCTCGACTCCGTCGGCGGGGAGGCACCCCTGGACGCGCCGAACATCCCCACCCGGCCGACCGGCGAAACGGTGCACACCGTCGCCCAACTGGTCGGGCGCTGCGAGCCGGCCGACATCATCGCCAACCGGCTCGACCCCTGGCACGGCGCGTGGTTCCACCCTTACTCGTTCACCGAGCTGGAGGTGCTCACCGCCCCGACGGAGCAAGACGACCGCTTCATCGTCGCGGTCACGTTCCGGATGGGCCCCGTCGGCGTTCCGGTGATAGCGGAATTCACCAGCCCGGAGGCCCGCACCGTTGTAATGCGCATCGTGGAAGGCGAAGGAACCGGCAGCGTCGTGGAAACCCACGCCACTCCGCTGGGCCCGGGGCCGGATGGACGTCCGCGGGTCGCCGTCCTCGAAGCCGTCGTCGCCCATTCGGACCGCCCGGGATTCCGATTCGCCGGGCGTGCGGCACCGATCATCACGCGCCTGGTGCGCTTCGCCACCAAACGGCTGTGGCGCGATGACATCGACTACGCCGAACGGCGATATCGGATCCGCTCCGGCAGCTGACCGCGTTTTCAGTGGTGGCTGCCCGGTAGCCGAACTCGACTCGCGACCGACAGGAAGGCGATGGGTATTGACCGACAAGGGCCACGACCCGACCCGAACCTGACGCTTTTGCCTCGACCGCTCCGCTAGGTTCACCTCTGACGCGCCTGCTCAAGTCGTTCTCGGCAAAGCGCGCGGATACCCTGGTGTAACTAGTAAAGGATCCGGTAGTGACCAACAGGCGCGCGCATGACCCCCAACTCAGCCGTGCTGAGCTGGAGAGATCGCTGTCGGCCGACCTGCGGGCCATGACCGCGCGATCCGACCGGGTGGGCCGTCATTTTGCGCGCATGAACGAAGTCAGCAGCAGCGACTTCCACGCGCTGCTGCACATCATGGTCGCCGAGACTGCCGGGGAACCGTTGACGTTGGCGCAGTTACGGCAGCGAATGGACGTCTCCCCCGCGGCGATCACCTATCTCGTCGACCGGATGATCGAGGCCGGACATATCCGGCGTGAACCCGACCCGAAGGACCGGCGCAAATGGCTGTTGCGCTACGAGACCACCGGGATGACCATGGCGCATTCCTTCTTCAAACCGCTGGGTGCGCATTTCACCAAAGCGATGGCCGACCTCAGCGACGACGACTTGGTAGCCGCGCACCGTGTCTTCACCGCAATGATCACGGCGATGTCGACCTTCGAGCAGGAAGTCCTCACCTCGGTGCCCAACTCGTCTGAGAACTCCGCGGGGCCGCGGCGGCGGCAGGGCACTGCGTAGTAAGCCGGGCGGCGCCTAACAAGCGTTGCTCGATCAGGTCGGCACCACGTGCCACGCCCCCGGTAGCGGCGAAACCCGAGGCCACCCGGCGCGCACCATCTGTCATCGCCGCCGCCTTGCGAACGGCTTCGGCGAGCCGGGTGGGTGTCAGGCGCCTCGCCGGCAGCCGGGTGCCGCAACGCGCGACCTCAACGCGGCGCGCGACCTCGGCCTGATCGCGGCCGAAAGGCACCGCGCAGACCGGCACCCCCCGGCTCAACGCCTTCACCGTGGCACCCATCCCCGCGTGGGTCACCGCGCAGATCGCGCGGTCGAGTACCACGCTGTGGTGCACAAATCGGCACACGGTGGCGTTGGCCGTTCGCGGCAGCTCCGCGGGTACGCCGGCCGGGAAGGTGGCGACCACGTGGACGGGCTGATCGGCCAGCGCGCGCAACGCCGTGTGCCCCAGCTTGGCGTCGGCCTGCGGGATCGAGGACGTGCTCACCAATACGATCGGCTCGTCGATGGACGATAGCCAGTCGGGCACCACCACCGGGGTGGGCTCGAAAATGCACGCACCAAGGAAGTCCACCGAATCGTCCCAATCGGGGTGCGGATATTCGAACGGCTCACCCCCCACCGCCAACAACAGCGGAGCGCGTCTCATCAGTTCGTCCACCGAGCCGACCGAGGTCACATGCAGCGCTGCGCGAATCGCATTGACGCTCTTCAGTATCCGGCGATCGAAGAGATGATGGACGATAGGACGTACCTGTGCGTCGCGGATGCGTCCGGCCAGACCGCTCATGGGCCGGAAACCGGGGCCGAACGGCGGGGCCGCCCGCGAACTCAAGTACGGCGTGAAAGGGGAGAAAACCAGCCACGCAGCACCACTGGCCTCGGCAGCCGACATAGCACCCCAGCAGTTGGCATCGACGATGATCACGTCGGGCGCCACGGACTCGATGGCACGCCGCAGGTCGTCCACTTCAACGACTGCCCGCCGGCACAGCACGTCGATCGTTGACTTCAACATCCCAAAGGCATTGGTGGCCAACTGATCCTGACCGGTGATCGCCTCGATACGCGGATCGACGGGCTCAGCTCCAAATCCGATGGCCGCCATGGCTTGCACCTGCGCGGCTTGGGTGCGCAGGTGCACCTGGTGACCGCGCGCGGCCATTTCCCGCAGCAGCGCGGCCAGCGGATACACGTGACCGAGCGCGGGCGACCCGTACGCCAGAACTACCGCCATCGCGCTCTCACGGGACTGTGCTCACGCCAATCTGTCGGAGTGCACCCAGATCTCGTGCACCGCATCCGTGCAGGCATATTCGCATCTCATCGAGGAATCCCTGCAGGAATTCGGTTACCGCAGAGGCTGATTCGATGGCAGCCCACAGCAGCGGGCGAGCAACGGCTACGACATCGGCGCCCAGACACAGCGCTTTGACGGCATCGGTGCCGGTTCGGATTCCACCGGAGGCAACCAACGGTATGGCCGGCAGGGCCGCACGCACCTCGCGCACCGCTTGCGCAGTGGGTATGCCCCAGTCCGCCAGATCTGGATAGCGCAGCTCGCCGTAGCGGACGAATTGCTCCACGCGCGACCACGACGTGCCGCCCGCGCCTGCCACATCAATGGCCGCCACCGGCGCTTCGCCGGTCCGCCGTAACAGTTCGGCGACAGCCGTGGCGCCGATCCCGTGACCGACCTCCTTCAACAGCACGGGGTAACCGAGCTTGTCGGTGAGGTCATGGAGTCGGTCCAGTGAACCGGCGAAGTGGGTATCGCCGTTGTCCTGCAGTGCCTCCTGCAATGGATTGGTGTGCACGGCAAGTGCGTTCGCCCCCACCCGGTCGAGCGCGTGGGCGATGTCGCCAATCGCGTCCTTGGTGAACTGCGACAGCCCGATGTTGCCGAACAGCAGCACGTCGGGTGCCACGTCACGCACGGTGAAACTGGGCGCGGCCCGCTCACCCAACACGCTTTCGAGCATGATCCGCTGTGACCCCAGCATCATCCCGAGGCCGAGTTTTTGCGCCGCAGCCCCCAGATGCCGATTGATGGTGCCGGACAACTGCGCGCCACCGGTCATCGCGCCCAACAACACGGGCGCCCGCAACCGCACCCCGAGAAATTCGGTGGACAAGTCGATGTCGTCGAGATTGGTCTGGGTCAAGGCGTTGTAGGGCAACGTGTAGCGTTCCAAACCCGTCGTCGTGCCCTGATACCCGACGTCATCGTGCAGACAAACGTCAATGTGCCGGCGTTTGCGCGTGGTCAACTCAACGCGATCGGCCGTCATTGTTATCCGGCCCGCTCGACCGGCACCGCAATTTCATTGCGCCGCAACGGCGGAACTGTCCACGGCGGATCGTAGAACCACGCCGCGGGCGTGTCGGTGGCTTTGAATCCGTGCTCGCGCAACGTGTTGACCAACTCAGCGGTCTGTGCGGCTATCGCCCGCGCACTGCGACTGCCGGAGAAGCGACGCACTGCCAACGTCTCCGGGGGCAGGCGCACCAGCCTGACTTCCGCGTCGTCGGGCACCGGTAGTGACTCCAGGGTTTTGTCGGCAGGCATGAAGAACCGAATCACCCAGTCTCCGTCGTCGGACGACACTTTCGCCGTGGGAGTCGCGACGTCGGCACCCTTGCCGGTGCGCTGCTGCACCGGGGCTGTCATAGCAATCTTCTGACTGTCGCGGTTGGCGCCGAATATGTAGCGGGCAAGACGGCGGAAGCCGACGTTGCGGGCACTCACTTCGTCGGCTTTCACCGTCGTCTCCGCGGCGATCCGCGCACCGTAGCGGCGGATTTCCACGTTGTCGGTCAGCTTCTCGACGCTATGGTCGGGCTCCTCGGTGCCCTGACGGTAACCGACCACCGAACCCGCCCCCTCGAGTAACTGTCCGACCGTCTTTGCAATCGACCCGAACACAGCAACCTCACTCGTTGGGAATACGACGCCAGCCTAACGGAAGATCGACGTTAGTTAAATACTTGAATGTTTCAGTTACTTAACGTAATCTCGGGATCGATCGCCGGCGCCGGAGCCGCGGGAACGAACGGTTGGAGGTCGCACTCGCCGTGGGATCCGCCGCCCGTCAGAAATCGCTGAAGTCGTCGCGGATAACCCGACCGGGCATCGGGCGCGTCCTCGCCCGCCGGCGCCCGCCGCGGGTCGGTACAGTCCGCGGCCCGCTGGCGCGAGCGGCCAGGTTGTGTGTGAAACACCCCAAGCGAGTTATTGGAATAGCACTGTTGGTCCTGTTGGCCACCAGCGTATTCGGCCTGCCCGCTGCCGACAGCCTGTCGGCCGGCGGATTCATGGACCCAACTTCCGAATCGGCGCGCGGCGCGGCAATACTGGCCGGAAAGTTCAATCAGGGTGAGCTGGAACTCATTCTGCTGTTGAGTTCGCCCAACGGTGCCCGGGACGGCCCGGCGAGGACGGTCGGGACCGAGATCGTCGGGCAACTTGTGAAATCTCCGTTCGTATCTCAGGTGGCATCCCCGTGGGACTCCCACGCTGCGCCGGGCCTACTGACCGCCGACGGAAACACCGCGATGATCCTCGTCGCACTCAACGGGGATGAGAACAGCGCTCCCAAACATGCTCAGACCCTCGCAGACCGTTTGGAAGGTGACCGGCAAGGGGTGACGGTGCGGGCGGGGGGATCGGCATTGGTGTTTGAACAAATCAATCAGCAGACCGCAAAAGACCTGCTGCGAATGGAAGTCATCGCGATACCGCTGAGTTTCATCGCGCTGGTCTGGGTGTTCGGCGGGATACCGGCGGCGGCTCTACCGATGGCCGTGGGCGCTTTGGCGATCGCGGGTTCACTCGCGGTATTGCGCGCGATCGCGTTGCTGACGAACGTGTCGGTCTTTGCCCTCAACGTGACGGTGGCACTGGCGTTCGCCCTGGCCATCGACTACACCTTGCTGATTATCAGCCGCTACCGCGACGAGCGCGCCGACGGGATGGGCCGCGACGAGGCGTTAGTGAAAACCGTGACCACGGCCGGCCGGACCGTGATGTTCTCGGCGAGCACCGTGGCTTTGGCACTGGCCGCGACGGCGCTATTCCCGATGTACTTCCTCAAATCCTTCGCGTACGCCGGTACGGCAGTGGTGGTGTTCGCCGCCGTGGCGGCGGTGGTGGTGGCGCCGGCGGCAATCGCGCTGATCGGAGACCGACTCGAGGCGCTGAACGTCTGGCAATGGGGTCGTCGGCTGCCCCCTCGCCCGTCAGCACAACAGACCGTGGAACAGAGTTTCTGGTATCGCACGGCGAAATTCGTTATGCGTCAAGCAATCCCAGTCGGGATCGCCCTGACCGCACTCCTGCTTGTGCTGGGCGCGCCGTTCCTCGGTGTCAGATGGGGCTATCCCGACGACCGAGTACTGCCGAGATCGTCGTCGGCCCGCGTCGTCAACGATCGCGTCCGTACCGAATTCGGCACAAATTCTGAGACCCGGGTGAAGGTCGTCTTTGCGCAATCCGACGGTCTGACAGCGGCGGAGGTGAACAACTACGCCATGCGACTGTCCCGTGTCACCGATGTCGCTGCGGTGTCCTCTCCGACCGCTACTTTCGTCGCCGGTGATTCCAAGGGTCCGCCCTTAGCTCCGGCCGGGATGGCAGGGGGCAGCGCCTACCTGACTGTCGAAAGCACGGCCCCGCTTTTCACACCAGCGTCAGAGGCACAATTGGCCGGCTTGCATGCGGTCGTACCGCCGCAAGACCGACCCGTCCTGATCACCGGGCTGGCGCAAACGAATCGTGATTGCATCGACGGCATCACCTCGCGGTTGCCGTTCGTGTTCGCCTTCATCGCCGTGGTCACGATGTTGCTGATCTTTCTGCTTACCGGCAGCGTGATACTTCCGGTCAAGGCGGTATTACTCAATATGCTGTCATTGACCGCGACGTTCGGTGCCCTGGTGTGGATCTTTCAGGACGGTCACCTAGGGGCAGCGGGAACCACATCGACCGGCACACTGGCGGTCAACGTCCCGGTGCTGATGTTTTGCATCGCCTTCGGATTGTCGATGGATTACGAGGTCTTTCTGCTCGCCCGGGTCCGCGAGTATTGGCTCGATTCACCACGGACACGGTCGGACAACGATGAAAGCATCGCCCGGGGTCTGGCCCGCACGGGCCGGATCATCACCGCCGCGGCGCTGCTGATGTCGATCTCGTTCGCGGCGCTGATTTCAGCCGGCGTGTCGTTCATGCGGATGTTCGGTTTGGGTCTGACGATCGCCGTCTTGATGGATGCGACTGTGGTGCGGGTGCTACTCGTGCCGGCATTCATGCATGTGCTCGGTGGCCTGAACTGGTGGGCACCCGCGCCGCTGGCACGATGGCACGATCGGACCTTTGGTGACCGTGCGGCGCGGCTAGGGCTGGGCTGAGCCCAACTCACCCTGGAAGTGGCGCATTGCGGCGATAAGTGCGGTAAAGACCCGATGCGCCGCAGCCAAATCCGCGTCGGGTAGGTCGTCGAGCGCCGCGCGGGTGTGGATGCCCAAAGGGCTGAAGAAGGAGCGGGCGGTCGCCATACCGGGATCGGAGTACCGCAGGATGACCTTCCGCCTATCGTGCGCGTCCGAGTCGCGGGTGATATGGCCGGAATTGATCATCCGCTCGACCAGGTAGGTGATGGCCGCCGCGGACAAACCCATCCGTTGGCCCAGCTCCCCCGATGTCAGTGGCGCACCGGAAGTTTCGGCTACCAGGATGTGCAAAAGAGCGCGAAAGTCATTGGGATGCAACCGGTGCACCGCCGCGAACACTCGACCCATCTGATCGGATTCGGCGCTGAGGCTGCGAGCGTCGGCCGCGATCAGTGCTTCGAGCCGAACACGTTCGGTGGAGCCCTCGTTGGGGTACATCAGAATGGCAGCATAGCGCTTTCCGACGCGGAATGTTAAGTTGATTAATGATTAACTGACTGAAATAATGGTGCCGATGTCGAACACTCTCGCCGCGTGGGTGAGCAACCGTCGCTCGTGGCGGCTGGCATTGGCCGCGGCCCTGCTGGGCATCGGGTTCATCGTATTGATCGGCGCAAATGCATCGGCCGGGCAGGCGCCGCTGTCGGTACCCGGCGACTCGGATTCGGCGAAGGTCGACGCCCTGGCCCGGCAATTCCCCGGCGGCGATCGGGTTCCGCTGCTGTTGGTGGTCAACCGGGCCGACGCCGCGCCGCTGGACGCCGCCGACGTGACCGCGACCCAGGCGGCCCGTGACCGGATGCAGCGCGTCGTCGCACCGTTCGCGGCGCCCGACATGCAGCCGCCGATCGTGTCGGCGGACGGCAAGGTGGCCATCGGCCTGGTGACCGTCCGCGCCGATCTGTCCGGCCTGGTGCTCAGCGAGGGAGTCGCCGCGCTGCGCACCGCCGCAAACGACGGCCTGCCCGCCGATCTACGGGCCCACGTCACCGGAGGGCCGGCGTTCGGCGCCGATATCGCCAACGCATTCACCGACGCCAACATCACGCTGCTGGCGGTGACCGCGTCCGTGGTGGCGCTGCTGTTGATCGCCACCTACCGCTCGCCGGTGCTGTGGCTGGCCCCGCTACTGGTGATCGGCTTCGCGGATCGGGTGGCGGCGGCGGCGGGCACCGCGGTGTCGTCAGTGACGGGGCTCAGCTTCGACGGCGCGACCTCCGGAATCACCAGCGTGCTGGTGTTCGGGGCGGGCACCAATTATGCGCTGCTGCTGATTTCGCGCTACCGACAAGAACTTCGGAACCACCCCGACCACCGCGACGCGTTGCGCCTTGCCGTGCGCCGAGCGGGACCGGCGATCCTCGCCAGCAATGCGACCGTGGTGCTGGCGCTGCTCACCCTGCTCTTCGCGTCGACCCCCAGCACCCGCAGCCTGGGCGCGCTGGCAGCCTGCGGCCTGGTCATCGCGGCCCTGTCGGTATTGCTGGTGTTACCACCGCTGCTCGCGCTGTGCGGCCGGCGACTGTTCTGGCCACTGGTTCCCCAGCCCGACGGCGCCGCCACCGCAGAATCTGGAGCGTGGCACCGGGTCGCCGAACAGGTGGCCCGTCGTCCCGCCGTGGTGGCCGTCGTGGCGATCGCGGTGCTGGCGGCATTGGCCAGCGGCCTGCTGGGGACTCGAATCGGCTTGTCGCAGACCGAACAATTCCGGGTGCAAGCCGACTCGGTGTCCGGCTACGACGTGGTGGCCGCGCATTTCCCCGCCGGCATGGCCAACCCCACCCTGGTGGTGGCCCCCAGCGCCCAGGCCTCCCAGGTGCGGACGGCGATCGCCGCGACTCCCGGTGTGGTCTCGGTGACCGACGCGGGTCAGTCGAGCTCCGGCCTGACGAAATGGTCGGTGGTGACCAGCGCCGCGCCCTCGTCGGACCGAGCCTTCGCCACCATTGCCGCACTGCGTAATTCGACGAAATCCGCCTCCCCGGCTGCGCTGGTCGGCGGACCCGACGCCCAAGCCCTCGACGTCCGCGACGCCGCCGTGCACGACCGGCTGACGCTGATCCCGGCGATCCTCACGGTGATACTCGTCGTCCTGTTCGTGCTGCTTCGCTCGGCGCTGGCGCCGCCCAACCTACTGTCCGCGACGATTCTCGGCGCGCTGGCGGCGCTCGGTCTCGGCGGCTGGACGAGCCTGCACGTCTTCGGATTTCCGGCCCTGGACAACAGCACCCCGTTGTTCGCGTTCCTGTTCCTGGCCGCCCTGGGCGTGGATTACACCATCTTTCTGGTCACCCGCGCCCGCGAAGAATCGGCGCGGCACGGTGCACGCGATGGCATGATTCGAGCCGTGTCGGCGACCGGCGGCGTGATCACCAGCGCGGGAATCGTTCTAGCGGCGGTCTTCTGCGTGCTGGCAGTGTTGCCGCTGATCGTCATGACCCAGCTCGGGATCATCGTCGGCCTGGGGATCCTGCTCGACACCTTTGTAGTGCGCACGCTGGTCATACCCGCTCTGTTCGCCCTCATCGGCGATCGCATCTGGTGGCCCGCAACTCCGACTGAAACGACAGTCATTGCGCAACAGCGCAATTCGATCCAATATGAACGGAGCACCACGCTGTGAAGCGATCGACTCTCGCCGTGACATCACTTGCCGTAGCCGTGGCCGCGGGCACCGGAAGCATCGCCAGCCCCCGACGAGTGCCCGGGTGGTACACGCGGCTACGTAAACCGGCATACCAGCCGCCCAGTGCCGCCTTCCCGATCGTGTGGACCGCGCTCTACGCGGACATCGCGACCACGTCCGCGATGACAGTGGACAAGTTCCGCGCGGCGGGACAGCACGACAAGGCGCGCGGCTATGCTGCCGCCCTCACCGTCAACCTGCTGCTCAACGCCGGATGGAGTTGGCTGTTCTTCCGGTTTCACAAACTCGGGGCGGCCGTGCTCGGTGCGGCCGCACTGACGGTCAGCAGCGCCGACCTCGCCCGCCGCGCCGCAGCGGCCGACCCTCGCGCCGGCGCGGCGCTGGCGCCCTACCCGCTATGGTGTGCGTTCGCCACTGTGCTGTCCACCCACATCTGGCGGCTGAACCGATAGTGCCCGCCCTCTTGTGGTTTCGCCGCGACCTGCGATTGCGCGATCATCCCGCGCTGCTCGCCGCGGCCGAATCCAAGGAGGTGCTCGCATGCTTTGTGGTCGACCCACAGCTCGAGAAGTCGGCGGGTCGGCGCCGCCTGCAGTTCCTGGGTGACACGCTGCGAGGACTGCAAGACGACCTGGATGGCCGGCTACTGGTGACCAGAGGCCGCGCCGAGGAGCAGATTCCCCGCATCGCCAAGAAGATCGATGCGACGGCGGTACACGTTTCGGAGGACTTCGCGCCGTACGGCAACCGCCGCGACGAAAAGGTGCGCGCGGCACTGGGTTCGGTGCCGTTGGTTGCGACCGGATCGCCGTATCTGGTGTCGCCCGGCCGGGTCACCAAAGACGACGGTGAACCCTACAAGGTGTTCACGCCGTTTCTGCGGAAGTGGAAAGAAGAAGGGTGGCGCAAGCCCGCACAGTCGAGCGCCGATTCGGCCCGCTGGCTCGACCCGGCACACGTGGTCAAACAATGCGAGATCCCCGACCCCGGCGTCGAGCTGGATCTCGAAACCGGTGAGGCGGCGGCACTTTCGCAGTGGAAGCAGTTCATCGACGACGGGCTGCAGCGCTACGCCGAGGACCGGAACCGACCAGACCTGCCGGGCACCAGCCGGATGTCGGCCCATCTGAAGTTCGGCACCATCCATCCCCGCACCATGGTGGCGGCGATGAACCTGGGTGCAGCGGGAGCGCAGACATACTTGCGGGAGTTGGCCTTTCGTGACTTCTACGCCGGGGTGCTGCACTATTGGCCGGCCAGCGCCTGGCGCAATTGGAACAGCGACTTCGACGGCATCCAGACCGATACGGGCGCACAGGCCAAGCGTCGGCTCGAAGCGTGGAAGGCCGGCAGGACCGGGTTCCCGATCGTCGACGCCGGTATGCGCCAACTCCGCGAGACCGGCTTCATGCACAACCGGGTGCGGATGATCGTCGCGTCGTTCTTGGTCAAAGACCTGCATCTGCCGTGGCAGTGGGGCGCCGAGTGGTTCCTGGACCAGCTCACCGACGGCGACATGGCCAACAACCAGCACGGCTGGCAATGGTGCGCGGGTTGCGGCACCGACGCCGCGCCGTACTTCCGGGTCTTCAACCCGACCACCCAGGGCCAAAAGTTCGATCCCGCAGGCGATTACATCCGGCGTTGGGTCCCCGAGCTCCGCGGGGCCGAAGACGTGCACTTATCCAAAGGCGAACGGCGGCAAGGGTATCCGGAACCGATCGTCGACCACGGCACCGAGCGCGCCGAGGCGCTACGCCGCTACCAGGACATCGGCTCGTAGGCGCCGCTGCCGTCAACCGGCGCGCGCACAGTACGGCACCACGAAGCAATCTTTTGCCGAAATCACCCTCCCATACCGATTTGGCATGTAATCATCAGCCGATTCACAGTCGTCAAGTCAAAGCGCCAGGGAGGCGATATGGCCCACTCGATCGTTCGGACGTTGCTGATTTCAGGTGCTGCCGCGGGCCTGATGGCCACCGCCGGCGCCTGTTCGTGCTCGGTCGGTT
Organism: Mycobacterium sp. pR1184; assembly: GCF_041287235.1. Taxonomy (NCBI): domain Bacteria; kingdom Bacillati; phylum Actinomycetota; class Actinomycetes; order Mycobacteriales; family Mycobacteriaceae; genus Mycobacterium; species Mycobacterium sp. pR1184. The sequence goes on from NZ_JBGGKR010000004.1 coordinate 53,147, forward strand.
CGTCGTCGTCGCACGCCGTGGACAAGAAGGACGTCGCGAGCCAGATCACCCAGAAGCTGACCGACGCTCAGGGCAACAAGCCCGATTCGGTCGACTGCCCCGGTGACCTGCCCGCGAAGGTCGGTGCGCAGCTGAACTGCTCGATGATGGTCAAGGGCGCCAGCTACGGCGTCAACGTCACCGTGACCAGCATCGAAGGCAGCAATGTCAAGTTCGACATGGTGGAGACCGTCGACAAGTCCCAGGTCGAGAAGGCGATCAGCGACAACATCACTCAGCAGGTCGGGACCAAACCCGAATCGGTGACCTGTCCCGACAACCTCAAGGGCGTGCAGGGGGCGACGCTGCGCTGCCGCCTCGTGACGGGCGGCCAGAACTACGGCGTGAACGTGTCCGTCACCGGCGTCGACGCCGGCACGGTCGACTATCACTTCGTCGTCGACGACACGCCGTCCTCGCCCTAGCGGTCAGTAACCGACCGCGGCGAAGTACTCCACCACGCCCAGCAATTCGACGAACGCGCAGATGGCCAGCGTCCCGACGGCATAGGGCCAGCCCGACCGTCGGCGCACCAGCCGGATGACCGTCGCGATACACCCGAGCACCATTACCGCGGCCGCCAGCGAAACCGACAGCAGGACCGCGGTGGCGGCCCGGTTGGCGCTGCAGTGTTGCGGCGGACAGTAATCGGTGAAGGCCAGGAACATGAATTCCATGCCGGCGGCCGCCCCCCAGCCCACGACGGTGACGACCATCAGGACGACGGACAGTGCCACGTCCCAGCCGGGTCGCGTCGGGGCGGGACCGTAGTGGCCCGGTGAGGTCAGTGTGCGGCCTTCTTGCGCTCGATATCGGCGAGAGCGGCGGCCAATTCGGCCCGCTGCGCCGCGGAGCTCTCCCAGGACAGCTGCCGGTTCTTGACCACCTTGGCCGGCGCACCGACGGCGATCGAATAGTCGGGAACGACGCCGCGCACCACCGCGTGCGAGCCGAGCACACAGCCCCGCCCGATCGAGGTGCCACGCAAGACGGTCACCTTGACCCCGACCCAGGTGTCCGGGCCGATCCGCACCGGGGACTTGATGATGCCCTGATCCTTGATCGGCAGGTTGATGTCGTCCATCCGGTGGTCGAAATCGCAGACGTAGCACCAGTCGGCCATCAGCACCGAGTCGCCGAGCTCGATGTCGAGGTAGCAGTTGATCACGTTGTCGCGGCCCAGCACGACCTTGTCGCCGAATCGCAGTGAACCCTCGTGCGCGCGGATCGTGTTCTTGTCGCCGATGTGCACCCAGCGGCCGATCTCCAACTGCGCCAACTCGGGTGTCGCATGGATCTCGACGCCCTTGCCGATGAACACCATTCCGCGGGTGATGATGTGCGGGTTGGCCAGCTTGAATTTCAGCAGCCGCCAATAGCGCACCAGGTACCACGGCGTGTAGGCGCGGTTGCGCAGCACCCACTTCAGCGAGGCCATCGTCAAGAACTTGGCCTGACGTGGGTCTCGCAACCGGTGGCCCCGCCACCGGCGGTGTACCGGGGCTCCCCACATGCTCGTCACAGCCGGAAAGCCTAACCCGGTCGATCCACGGTGCGCGAACCGCCACGGGTTACCCTCACCTGTACCGAGCGACCCGCGTGCCGAAAGGATTTGGAAAATCGAGGTGCTTGCCCGACAACTCCGGCATTGGTCAGCCGCGGCGCTCGCGTCCGCGCTCACGGCGGGACTCGCCGGTTGCGGCAATACCGACTCGTGGGTCGAGGCGGCGGCGGCGCCGGGCTGGTCGGCGCAATACGCCGATGCGGCCAACAGCAGCTACACGACAACCGCGGGCGCCGACAAGCTGTCGCTGCAATGGACGCGGTCGGTCAAGGGCAGCCTCGGAGCCGGACCCGCGCTGGGCTCGGGCAACTACCTCGCCCTGAACGCGCAGACGCCGGCCGGATGTTCGCTGATGGAATGGGAGAACAACGACAACGGCCGCCAACGCTGGTGTGTGCGGCTGTTCCAGGGCGGCGGTGTCGGCGGCCCCCTGTTCGACGGCTTCGACAATCTCTACGTCGGCCAGCCGGGTGCTTTCCTGTCGTTCCCGGTGACGCAGTGGACGCGGTGGCGCCAGCCGGTGATCGGAATGCCTTCCACCCCAAGGTTTCTCGGCGACGGCCAACTGCTGGTCACCACACACCTGGGGCAGGTGCTGGTTTTCGACGCACACCGCGGCATGGTGGTCGGCAGCGCGCTGGACCTGGTTGACGGGATCGACCCGACGGACGCGACGCGCGGACTCGCCGAGTGCGCCCCGGCGCGGCAGGGTTGCCCGGTCGCGGCGGCGCCTGCGTTCTCGGCCGCCAGCGGGATGACGGTGCTCGGTGTGTGGCAGCCGGGCGCCCCGGCGGCGGGGCTGGTCGGGCTCAAATACCACCGGGGGCAGACTCCCCTGCTGACCCGGGAGTGGACCAGCGACGCCGTTGCCGCCGGGGTGATCGGTAGCCCGGTGCTGTCCGCCAACGGATCAACCGTCTACGTCAACGGCCGCGACCAACGGTTGTGGGCGCTCAACTCCGCCGACGGGAAGCCGAAGTGGTCGGCGCCGCTGGGCTTCCTGGCGCAGACGCCGCCCGCGATCACCCCGCAGGGCCTGATCGTGTCCGGCGGCGGACCCGACACCAAGCTGGCGGCCTTCAAGGACGCCGGCGATCACGGCGACCAGGTGTGGCGCCGCGACGACGTCGCGCCGTTGTCGTCGGCGGGCCTGGCAGGTCCGGGCGTCGGCTACGCGGTGGTGAGCGCTCCCGATGCCGGCATGTCACTGCTGGTGTTCGACCCGGGCAACGGCCACACGATCAACAGCTATCCGCTCCCCGCGGCCACCGGCTATCCCGTCGGCCTCGCGATCGGCAACGATCGGCGGGTGGTGGCCGCCACCAGCGACGGTCAGGTGTACGGCTTCGCCCCGGCCTGAACCCGTCAGACAGCCAGCGGCGGGATCGCGTTGCGCGGTACCTGGGCCTGGCACGGGCCGGCGAATGCGGGCAGCATCTCCCCCGGCGCGAAGTAGAAAATCAGCTGGTCGTCGGTAATCGCGAAGTTCTGATAGTGCGACGGGTCGCGGCCCGAGGACGGCAAGATGGCTGCACCCAGCGCGTTCTGCCGTTCCAGGTCGCGCTGGAGCAGCGGGAAGATCGCCTCGAGCGCCGACGTGTTGGGGGCGAACAGGTTGTCGAAGGTGATCGGCTGCTTGGTCCCGAGGTTGTAGTTGAACGTCTTGTACCAAGTGGACGTGTGTGATCCGCCCACGTCCTGGAAGAACTTGAGCACCACACTGCGGGTGTTGTGCGGTGGCTGACCAGCGAAGTGCTGCTCGGCGGTCGCCTCCAGCTGGTACGGCTGATCGCGCGGCCCGGACGTCTGCGCGACGGAGAGGAACCCATCCCGGTTCTGCGTGATGTAGTCGATCAGCGGCTGCGGGTCGGGGTAGTCGGCCGGAAACGTCATGTTCAGCGTGTAGTTCGGCCCGGTCGCGCGGATGTGACACAGCTGTCCGTCCCCGACGGTGCCACCCAGGCTGGCACACGACGGCGGGTCGGCGGCAGCGGGCCAGCCCAGCAGAACAGTGCCGACCAGCACCGCGGCCGCGATCAGATAGCGCATAACTCGATTGTCCCCGTCGATGAAAGGTCCCCCCGGAAAGTGACCGCCGACAGCGTACCGGGCGCTATCGCGACGGGCGGCAGACATACGCCGTCGCCCGGGCGGCGGACCCGGATCCCAGGCGGGTGATGACCACCGACAGAGATTGGCTGCCGCGCGGCCGCAGGCGTCGCCGCAACGCGTCCGGGTCGACCTGTACACCACGCACCAGGATCTCCAGCACACCGCAGTCGCGCGCCGCGAGCACCTGCCGCAGCCGGCGCTCGTCGAAGTCCAGCTGCTCGAGCACCTCGAAGCCGCGCACGCCCGGCGGCAGGCTGTCGCCGGACAGGTAGGCGATGTCGGGGTCGAGTTGCCACAGGCCGTGCCGCGCGCCGTAGTGGCGTACCAGCCCGGCCCGCACCACGGCGCCATCCGGGTCGACGATCCATCGCCCGGCTGCGCGTACTGCGCAGTCGTAGGGTTCGGCGTCGGTGAGTTGTTCGCCGCGATCCAGGACGCTGGCCCGCCGGCGGACACCGGGCTCGACAAGCGCACCCGACCACAGGCACGCTTCCCGCACCGAGCCGCGATACGACGTCACCTCGATCTCGCCGTCGAAGCCGAGCCGTCGGAGTGACTCGAAATCTATTCCAGGAGCGCATTTTACGACGAGATCGCGGCCCCGGTAGCAGCCGATCAACTCGCCCAGTCCCGGTTGGTAATCGGCAGGGTTGAACCGGCGTTGCCCGCCGCTGCGTCGTGCCGGGTCGACGACGACGACCGCGTCGCGGGTCACTGGGTGCAGCGCGTCGGCGCGGCAAAGAATCGTGCCGGGCCCCAGATTGTGGGCCGCCATCGCCAGCCGCACCGGGTCGATATCACTGCCCACCGCGGCGGCGCCCGCGTCGCGAAGCGCGGCCACTTCGGTGCCGATCGAGCAGGTCGCATCGTGCACCACGGCCCCGAAGGCGCTCAATCGCCTGGCCCGGTGCTGGGCGACCGGTGCCGCGGTCGCTTGCTGCAACGCCTCGTCGGTGAAGAGCCAAGTCGACACGTCACCCAACTTCCCCAACTTTTCGGGGGCGCGGCGGCGCAGCAACGTGGTTTCCACCAGCACGGGTGCCCGGTCACCGAAGCGGGCCCGCGCCGCGGCGATATCGGCGATCCGGGTGGCGTCGGTCAGCGCGAATGCGGCGACCACCGCCAGCGCCGCGACACCCGAATCCGAGCGCAGGTAACCGACGTCGTCGTTGGTGAAGCGCAGGCCAGCACTCAGGAGGGTTTGACCCCGGTGACCATCACGTTGTAGAACCAGCCCTTCGGTGCCAGGTGCCGCCAGATATTGGCGTCGACCCAGCTCAGCGTCTTCCAGCCGTTGAAGGCGAACTTGGCCCAGCCCCAGCCCAGCCGTCCCGGCGGCACCGATGCCTCGAAAGTGCGCACCGGCCAGCCGAACATCGCGGCGGTGAACTCCTCGCTGGCGGTGCGGACTTCGATCGCGCCGGCGTTGGTCGCCATCCGCTCGAGATCTTCCGGAGCGAAGGTGTGCAGATCGACGATGGCTTCCAGCGCCGCGACGCGCGAGGACTCGTCGAGCTCGACCTGCGGGCGCCGCCAGCCACCCAGACCGGGCAATTTGGTGACGTTGGTGGCCACCCGCCAGGTCAGCGTGGACAACGACCGGGCGTAGACCTCGCCGACGTTGGTCGGCTCGCCCGCAAAGACGAACCGGCCGCCGGGCTTGAGCACCCGGATCACCTCACGCAGCGACAGCTCGACGTCGGGAATGTGGTGCAGCACGGCGTGCCCGACCACCAGATCGAAGGTGTTGTCCTCGTACGGGATGCCCTCGGCGTCGGCGACCCGGCCGTCGATGTCTAGGCCCAGCGATTGCCCGTTGCGGGTGGCGACCTTGACCATTCCCGGCGACAAATCGGTGACCGACCCGCGCCGCGCGACGCCGGCCTGGATCAGGTTGAGCAGGAAAAATCCAGTGCCGCAACCCAATTCGAGGGCATTGTCGTAGGGAAGTTCACGCTGAACCTCATCGGGCACCGCCGCGTCAAAGCGTCCGCGGGCGTAGTCCACGCAGCGCTGATCGTAGGAGATCGACCACTTGTCGTCGTAGGTCTCGGCCTCCCAGTCGTGATAGAGCACCTGGGCCAACTTGGTGTCGTGCCGCGCGGCTTCGACCTGGTCGGCCGTCACCTGCGCAGCCGGAGTTACTTCGGTCATGCAGGGCAGCCTAACTGCCGAGCGGATTGGGGCGGCACGAGGTGAAGTGCCAATCGGCGGTAGCGGCCTAAACTCAGCACCGTGGCTGACGTTCTTCGGGTCAGTGATGAGGGGCTGCGGGTACTGGCGGCACACTGCGAGACGGTGTCGGCGGAGCTGGTGGCCGCGGCTCCGCTGCCCAAAGTTGGGCTACCGATCCAGGCGACATCGGGTGCCGTCGGTGCCGCTCACGCGGCCGTTACTGGCGTCATCGCCGCGCTAGCCCAACGCGCACAAACAAGTGCGGTCAAATCGGCCATGACCGGCGCCGAGTTTGCCATGACGGACACCGATGGTGCGCAACAAGCCGCCGCGATCGCTGCCTCGATACCCCGGATGTAACCGGTGGCGGGGGTCGGCGGCGTGGGAGGTCCGTCCCTCTCGGAGATCCAGGCCTGGGATGTCGCCCACTTGGAAAGTGCAGCGACGGACTGGAAAGCCACCGCCGAGCATTGGGAGTCCTCGTTCAGTTCGATTCATCGGGTTACCGTGTCGCCGGGCGGGACGGTGTGGGAGGGCGTCGCCGCCGAGGCCGCACAGGAAAGAGCATTCGCCGATCTGGTGAAGGTGCGTGGACTGGCCGATGTCCTCCACGAATCCGCTCAAATAGCGCGCAGGGGAGCTGAAACACTCGATTCCGCCAAGCGCAGTGTGCTCGATGCTGTCGAGGAAGCCAGCAGTGCCGGATACGTTGTGGGCGAAGATCTTTCGGTAACACCACCGCGGGCCAGTGTGGCAGCGCAGGCGCAGGCGCAGGTGTACGCCGCCGACCTCCAACAACGCGCCGCACAGCTCGTCGCCCACGACGCAGAGATCGCCGCCAAAATCACCACCGCCAGCGCGCCTCTGAGTGCTGTCACTTTCGCCGAATCGCAAGCGCCGGCCATGGTTCGGGCGCTCGGCGCCGGTTTCAAGCTGGACCACGAATGGGACCCCTACACCGATCAGCCCGCGCATGGGCCCTTCGAGCCGGTCCAGCCGGGCCCGACGCAGTTCGATCCGAAAACGGGGACGGTCCAAGGTGGCGGCGGTCCCATCGGCGGAAAAGGCGGCTCTGGCGCAGGCGGCAAAGGCGGCAGCGGAGGCACGGGCGGCACGGGCGGCAGCGGAGGCACGGGCGGCACGGGCGGCAGCGGAGGCACGGGCGGCACGGGCGGCAGCGGAGGCGTTGAGCCGCCGAAGGGGGGCGCAGGCGGAGGTGAGATACCCAAGAATGTGCGAGACACACTGGAACAGATCGATGCGGGGAAATGGCCCGGCGCTGCCAACACCCCAGGTACGAAAGGCGGAGGCAAGTTCGAAAACAAAGAAGGTTTCTTACCGGCCACTGACGCATCAGGCAAACCAATTATCTACACGAAGTGGGACGTGAATCCCAAGGGTGACGGAGCCCGCGACGCCGAGAGGATCGTCACAGGCACTGATGGCTCCGCTTGGTATACCGACGGCCATTACGGCTTATTTAAGCGAATTCGATAGCGATGGTAGATACCGTGAACTTAGAGCAATTCATATCCGCGGCTTCCGGGCACGGCCCTTGCGTCGGCATCCTTCACGACACAACATTGCCGTTGTTAGCACACCCAATTGGCTTCGAGGTTCGGATAATCGACGGGGCATCTATGAAAAGCCGCGATGCAATATATAGCGCTTTCGCCGATGCTTGGCACTTTCCACCATGGTTTGGTCGCAATATGGATGCCTTCGACGACTTCATGTGCGACCTGGAAAACATGGTTACGGCAGCCACCGGTAGGCCGCAGGCCCCCGGCTACCTCACAGCAATACCCAACGCACATTTGATCCTCATCGAACAACTCGACCTATTCTCGTGGTTCGCCAACTCGATGACGTCCTATCGGGAGTACTACCGCGACGAACTCACACCGCCAGCAGCCTTCGGGCTATTGCTTTCTGCTCCTATCGATCAGCTCCCCAAAGTCCGTCAGCGTTGGCTGTCTGTCGGTGTCCAAGTCGCAGAAGTGGGCACCCAAGACACTTGACATCACAAGGCGAGACGAACTCGAGTCTTGAGGACCTGCGATGACTTCCGAAGATATCTCCCGGATGGGGTCGACCAGCCCCGGCGCCGACATCGACTTCCGCGAGGAGCCACCGGATCCACCAATTGTGAGCGGCGGAGGGCTCCCTCGATGACCGCACGCAATTTTTACCCTACGTCGGCAGGTGAATGGATAGGCGATGAAGGCAGCGTCGGTTCAAGCGGTGATCAACTTTGAGATATACCTGCTGATGACGATGAAAATGCGAATGTCAATGGCGGGGAAGAAATCCCTGCTCGAAGCCAAACTCGCCGAGAACAACCTTACGATCGACCAGGCGAATCACATACATAATCGCGTGGCCGAAGCTCTTGGCGACGAGGCTTCACGTTTTGAGAACATGAAGAAGCTGCTGGGCATTGTCGGTCCGCACTCTTCGTCACTGCAATACAGCAGCGTCCTCTGGCCCGGATTTGACTTCACCGCTACCGCTGGCGACGACGGACTGCTTGAGTCTGCGGGGTACCGGCACACACGGCATGATTCACCGAGTGTCGCTTCACCAACTGAGCTGCCCACATGGACTATGGACAGCGCCGAGTTCGCGAAACATTTCGGCCCGCTGACCCTCCGCGGCAAGTGGCCCTTGTTCGATGAATATCTTCCCGGGTACGAGGAGTACGAATTTCCTTGGAGGGGAGAGCGTTACGGCGCGAGATTCATCTGGGGCCTTTTCCTATCGTCTTCAATGTACTGGGACTGACTCTCGCTATGCCCGAACAATACAGCCTAGAACAATTTTTAACACACGCGCTTGACGGCGAACCTTGCGTGGCCGTACGTCTTGAGACGCCGACGCCACTATTACCGCCGCCCGGAGTCGAATTTCGTACCGTTGATGGTGTTGACACAAGAACTCTCAATGCCCTCTTCGACGCGTTCGCCAAGGTCTGGGATTTTCCACCCTGGTTCGGTCGCAATTACGCCGCCTTTGATGACTTCATGCGAGATCTCGACAATACGACAAATAAAGCTCTTGAGAAACCGCATGCTCGCGCATATCTGAACGAGGTCACTCATTCCCATCTCTTGCTGGTCGAAGAGCCCGAAGTTTTCTCTTGGTTCGCCAACGCAATGTCGTTTTACCGAGACTACTATCGCGACGAACTCAGACCGCCAGCGGCATTCGGATTGTTGCTTTCTGCTCCCCCTGACAAGCTCCTCGAGGTCCGTGAACGCTGGCTATCCGTCGGCGTCGAAGTCGCAGAGCTGAGCATCTAATACGCCACAAGTGGAGGTACGGAAGAACACTGGCCCCCAACTGCATAGGGACTACTACCATGGCGAACTTATGCCCACCGGAGACCTGCGATGACTATCCAGCGAGTGCCAGACGGCCGCGTTGGCCTCAAGCCGTTTTATCCCACGTGGACAGGGGATGGACAAAGGATGAATGCAACGTCGGTTCAAGTGGTAATGAACTTCGAAGCATACGTGCTGATGACGATGAAGTTGAGGATCAAGATGTCTCACAACGAAGCTCAACTCGAAGCGAAATTAAGGGAGCACGGCCTATCCGTTGGCGACGCCCACCGTGTCCACGATCGGGTGGCCAACGACCTTGGCGGTCCAGCAACCTATTTTCAAAATATGAAGAGCCTGCTGGGCGCGAAGCCGTCGGCTATCTCGCTTAGGTACAGCAGCGTATTATGGCCCGGATTCGAATTTAAGGCGAACGCTACTGAAGATGGACAACTTGAGTCGGCCCGATATTGGCACTACGGGCGAGAGTTATCTCACGCCGACTCACCTATCGGACTTCCTATCTGGAGCGTGGACCTTGACGAGTTCACAGAGCGATTTGGCCCAATGAAAGCTGGCCGCAAACGGTCGGTCTTTGACGAACTTATTCCCTCCTGCGTGAATACGAATTCCAATGGCGCGAAGATAACTATGGCGCAGGCTTTAGTTGGGGGCTGTTCATGTTTTCAGCAATGTCGTGGGATTGAGCCACAAGACCGCCAGCGCTCCTCTCGAAGTCGCAGAGCTGAGCATCGAAGATGCCACAACAAGTGGAGGCGCGGATGCGGCGGACGTCGCGGCGGCAGCTGCATGGGGTAAGACCGCCGGGATTGTCGATGGACCCAACGGATCAAAGCTAGTGCTACCTGTCATCCCGAGCGTCCGGGAAGCCATCATGGTGGCCCCGGACGGAACACTTTCTGTATTTCGCGGCGACCTCTTTCAATTCCTGCCGAAGTAGTGGAGTGAGCGATGGAAGTAACCGCGGTAATCAACTTCGAAGTCTATCTTCTGATGACGATGAAGCCGCGGCTGTCTCTAGCAGATACCCGGGGCTTGCTAGATGCTCGGCTCAGCAGGGTAGGCGTAAATTTGGACAACGCCGCACGTACTCACGAACGAATAGCCGCTGCCCTGTCCGACCAGAACTCGCGATTTCGAGATATGAAGACGCTACTGGGTATTGTTGATAATGACGCCACGTCACTGAGGTACAACAGTGTGTTGTGGCCAGGGTTTGACTTCAACGCACACGCAGACCAACACGGATCACTTGCGTCGGCGAGTTACATGCACACAGACCACACGCCGCTCGATGTCGAGTCTCCGGCACAGTTGGCAGCGTGGAGTTGCGACATTCATGAATTTGATGAGCGTTTCGGCCCTGCTGTCCAAGTTGAGAAGAGGCCGCTATTCGACGACACTCTTCCAGCATATGAAGGGTATGAGTTCTCGTGGAAGGGAGACCGCTATGGAGCGTCATTCCTGTGGGGACTTTTCTTAACGTCGTCCGTGTACTGGGAATGAGATCTGCCCTTCGAGGCGTTCGCAAAGTTCTGGGACTTTCCACCCGGTTCGGCCGCAATTGTGCCGCTTTTGATGACTTCATGCGAGATCTCGACAACATGACCTATAAAGCTCTTGAGAAGCCGCCTGCTGGCGTATATCTAGCCGAGGTCACCCATTCCCAGCTCGTTCGAGCTTCAAAATTGGCGCGGGTGTGGTCGGTTTTAATTGGGTGCGGGTGGCGGGTGTGGTTGGAAGGGTTGGTACCACCACCATTGGGCGCGTTCCCCGCTGGGTCCGGGGCAGGGTGGAACATCGGGTGGGGGCAGGCTCGGTGGGCGCGCCAGCGATCCAGTGCCCAGCGGTTGCCCGCTGCTGTCGGTGACCACCAGAGCGGTCGCGGGACCGGTCAGAGTGATGCCACCCTGGTGGTGCAGCCGGTGATGGTAGGGGCACACCAGCACCAGGTTGGACAACTCGGTCGGGCCGCCGTCCTGCCAATGCCGCACGTGGTGGGCCTGCAGACCCCGGGTGGCCCCACAGCCGGGCACCACGCAGGCGCGGTCGCGGTGTTCCAGCGCGCGGCGCAGCCGGCGGCTGATCAACCGCGTAGTGCGCCCGGCCCCGATCACCTCCCCGTCGCGTTCAAACCACACCTCACCGGTGGCATCACACGTCAGATACTCACGCTCGGCGTCGGTGAGCAGCGGACCCAGGTGCAACGCCGCCGCCGGCTGGGTGACATCGACATGCACCACCACCGTGGTCTGCATCCCGTAGGGTCGACGGGCGGCCTCAACATCCCAGCCCGTTTCCACCAGCCGCATGAACGCCTCCAAGGTGCCGGGCACCGGCGGCGCCGTCTCTGACCCCCGCTCCCCCTCGCCGCGATCCTGCTTCCACTCGGCGGCCAGCGCGTCGCGATGAGATTGCAGTGCCGCTTCGAACTTGGCCGCGTCCGGGTGGGCAAGCCGCACCCGCCAACAGGCGAACTGCTCATCGGTGGTCTTGGTGATCGCCGGCCCCAGTTGCGGCCCAGCATCGGGTTCGGGGCGCGGTTCCAGCGCGACCGCGGTACGCAACTGGGTGACCGTGGCCACCTGCGCCAGCTGCGCATAATGCTCATCAGAACCCGCCCCGGCACGCGTGGCGATCACCCCGACCTGATCCAACGACAGCCGCCCCGCCCGCAGCCCCTGCACACAGCGCGGAAACTCCTCAACGCGGTCCGCCACCGCGGTCACCGTACGGGCGTTACCCGCAGACCACCCCAACTTCCAAGCCATCAACGCCGCCACCGACCGCGCACCGGTCGCCCCGCACAGCCCATCGCGATCAATCTCGGCGACAATGTCCACAATGCGCCCGTCAATCGCATTGCGCTGACCGGCCAACTCCGCCAACTCCTCGAACAACACCCCCAACCGATCCGCAGGCCTCAGCTCCGCGGACCGAGATGCGATCGAAGACATGACCCCATCATCGCAGCGGTGTACGACAAATTTCGGCACCCAATTGAGGGTTACCGTCGCATTCGGGGTGGCCCCGGATAGGGCGAGGATCTCTCAACGAACAGGCGACGCCCGCCTACGCGCCGCCGTCGAAAGCGGCGTTGATGCCGGCCTTGGCGGCGGCCAACGCCTCCCGCGGACCGTCGAGAAAGCGCCGCGCCCAGTTCGCCGCGGCGTCGTACACGTCGTCGGGGGCCACCAGCTCGTCGACCAGGCCCAGCTGCAGGGCCTCCTCGGCGTCCACGAAGCGCCCGCTGAACACCAGGTCCTTGGCATGACTCGCCCCGACCGCATGGGTCAGTCGCGCCATGGCGGCGGGCACCCGGTCCGACAGGATTTCGGTCGCCCCGAACTTCACGTTGTCGCCGCTGATCCGCCAATCGGCGGCCAGCGCCAACGTCAGACCCGCGCCTAACGCGTAACCGGTGACCGCCGCAACGGTCGGCTTCGGGATCGCCGCGACGGCCTCGACGGCGTCGGCGCGCACCCGGGCCGCACTGTCCGCCTCGGCGGCGCTCAGCGTCGCCAGCTCCGGCACGTCATCACCGGCAGAGAAGATCTCGTGCCCACCGAACAGGATCACCGCGGCGACGTCGTCGCGCTCGGCCACCTCGGCTGCCGCCGCTGCGATCTCCCGATAGACCTGGCGGGTCATCGTGTTGGTCGGCGGCCGCGACACCAGCAGGACGGCCAGGCCGGCATCCTGCGAGCCGTCACTGACCACGACGTGGACGAACTCGCTCAATGCCGCCACCCCATGCCGCCCTTTTCCCGGGCCTGGTGGTAGCGGTCGGAGTCGAAGAACTCGAAGATCCAGTTGTCCCCCTGGATCTCCAAACGCGGTTGCACCGTGACGATTTGGCGCTCGACGGCCAGCACTTCGGCGACGGTGTGCCCGGCCAACGAGTCCAGCTGGGTCCAGGTCGGCGGCAGCAAGAAGCAGCGCCCGGCCTCGAAGTCGTCGATCGCGGCTTGCGGCGTCGACCAGCCGGCACTGTCGGATTCGGTGTTCTCCCCGTCGGCCCGCTGGCCCTCCGGTAGCGCGCCGACGAAGAAATAGGTGTCGTAGCGGCGGGTCCGCTCGGCTTCGGGGGTGACCCAGTTGGCCCACGGCCGCAGCAGGTCGGAGCGCAGCACCAGGTTTTCGGTCCGCAGAAAGTCCGCGAAGGACAACGTTCGGTCGTCCAGCGCGCGGCGGGCATCGGCGTAGACGGAGGCGTCGCGCACGATTCCGTCCGGGTCATCGGCCGGGCCGGCGAACAGCACCCCGGACTCCTCGAAGGTCTCCCGGGCCGCCGCGCACACCAACGCCGCGGCCAGCTCGGTGTCGATGCCGAACCGCTGCGCCCACCAGTCCGGCGTCGGGCCGGCCCACGCGATGTCGGCAGTGCGGTCGCGGTCGTCCACCCCGCCGCCGGGGAACACCATCGTGCCGGGGGCGAACTCCATCTTGGCGTGCCGTCGCATCAGGAAGGTCTTCACGCCGCCGGGCACGTCGCGGATCAGCATCACGGTGGCCGCCGGCCGGGCCACCAAAGGTGGTTCAGCTGCTGTCATTCCAGCCTCCTCCGATGGGCCGCTCGGCTGCGAACACGCCGCGCGAAGTACCTCCCATCGATGACGTCCAGGGCGATCGACTGCCCGAAAGCGGCCGAAAGGTTCTCGGCGGTCAGCACATCGGCCAGCAGCCCCGCGGCCACCACCCGTCCCTCCGACAGCAACATGCAGTGGCTGAAGCCCGGCGGAACCTCCTCGACGTGGTGAGTGACCAACACCAGGGCGGGCGCGTCGGGGTCGGCGGCCAAGTCGGTCAGCCGGGACACCAATTCCTCGCGGCCGCCGAGATCCAGACCGGCGGCGGGTTCGTCGAGCAGCAGCAGCTCGGGATCGGTCATCAGCGCGCGGGCGATCAGCACCCGTTTGCGCTCCCCTTCGGACAGCGTCCCGTAAGTGCGGTCGGCCAGGTGCTCGGCGCCCAGACTCTCCAGCATGTCGACGGCCCGCTGATGGTCGACTTCCTCATAATGTTCGCGCCAGCGGCCCAGCACCGCGTAGCCGGCCGAGATGACCAAATCACGCACGACCTCGTCGGTGGGGATCCGCTGCGCCAAAGCCGAAGAGCTGAGCCCGATCCGGGCCTTCAACTCGGACACGTCGACGCGGCCCAGCCGCTCGCCGAGCACGAAGGCGATGCCGGTCGACGGGTGCTCGGCGGCCGCGGCGATGCGCAGCAGTGACGTCTTGCCCGCCCCGTTGGGGCCGATGATCACCCAGCGCTCGTCGAGTTCGACGGCCCAATCCAGCGGCCCGACCATGACGTGGTCGCCGCGGCGCAGCGAGACGTTTCTGAAGTCGATCAGCAGATCGGGATCGGCCTCGCCCACGCCGGCTTCGGGGCCGGTTTCGGAACTTTCGGGACCGGTTTCGGGCACCCGATCATCGTGCCGTACCGCGACTGTGCGATGGCTGCCGGGTCGGTCCAGTGCGCACCTACTCGGGCGGAATCTCGACGCGGCGCACTTCGCCGTCGACGGCATCGGCGGCCTCGATCTCGCCGCGCGTGACGCCGAGTAGAAACAGCACCGTGTCCAGGTACGGGCTGCTCAGCGACGCGTCGGCGACCGCCCGCAGCGCCGGCTTGGCGTTGAACGCCACGCCCAGCCCGGCCGCGGACAGCATGTCGATGTCGTTGGCGCCATCTCCGACGGCCACGGTCTGCGCCATCGGCACCCCGGCCTGCTGCGCAAAGTCCCTCAGCGCCTTGGCCTTTCCGGGCCGGTCGATGATCGGGCCGATGACTCGGCCGGTGAGCTTGCCGTCGACAATCTCGAGTTCGTTGGCGGCGACGAAGTCCAGCATCAACTCTTCGGCCAGCGGTTCGATGATGCGCCGGAAACCGCCGGAGACCACGCCGCAGTGATAGCCCAGGCGCCGCAGCGTCCGCAGCGTGGTCCGGGCACCGGGCATCAACTCCAACTGGTCGGCGACCTCGTCGATCACGGTGGCGGGCAGACCGGCCAGGGTGGCGACCCGCTCCCGAAGCGACTCGGCGAAATCCAATTCGCCGCGCATCGCGGCCTCGGTGATCGCGGCGACCTTGCCCTCGGCGCCCGCCTTGGCGGCCAGCATCTCGATGACCTCGCCCTGCACCAGCGTCGAGTCGACGTCGAAGACGATGAGCCGCTTGGACCGCCGCTCCAGGCTGTAGTCCTCGACCGCGACGTCGACGCCCTCGCTCGAGGACACCTTGTTCAGCGCGGTCCGCAACGGGCCGTCGGCTCCGGGCGGCACCGAGACCCGAAGCTCCAGGCCGGTCACCGGATAGTCGGAGACGCCGCGAATCAGGTCGATGTTGACCCCGAGCGCTGCGACCTCGCGGGCAACCGCGCCGAACGCGCCGGCGGTAACCGGCCGCCCGAGCACGTAGATGGTGTGCGTCGACGGCTCACGCATGATCGGCACGGCCTCGCTGCGCTCGATCGTGACGTCGAGACCGACCGCGTGGATGGCGTCCTCGACGTCGTCGCCCAGCACGATGCTTTCGGCGACTTCCGGGGGGCAACAGAGCAACACCCCGAGCGTCAGGCGGCCCCGGATGACGACCTGCTCGACGTTGAGCAGGTCGATTCCGTGCCCGGAAAGCGCATCGAAAAGCGCGGACGTTACACCCGGTTGATCCACTCCGGTGACGGTGATCAGCACCGACACCTTAGGTGGTGTCTTCACCCGAGACGGGCCATTAGCTGCGGACTTCGACGTCGAGTCGTGTGACGTCGTGGCCTTCTTTTCCGTGCGCCCGGCCGACGTGCGACTCGGCGCGCATGCGCTCCACCATGTGCGGGTAGTGCAACTCGAAAGCCGGTCGCTCCGAACGGATTCGGGGCAGTTCGGTGAAGTTGTGCCGCGGCGGCGGGCAGCTAGTCGCCCACTCCAGCGAGTTGCCGTAACCCCACGGGTCGTCGACGGTGACCACTTCGCCGTAGCGCCAGCTCTTGAAGACGTTCCACACGAACGGGAACATCGAGGCGCCCAGAATGAATGCGCCCACCGTCGAGACGATGTTCAGGCCCTGGAAGCCGTCGGTGGCCAGGTAGTCGGCGTAGCGGCGCGGCATACCCTGATCGCCCAGCCAGTGCTGCACCAGGAACGTGGTGTGGAAGCCGATGAACGTCAACCAGAAGTGCAGCTTGCCCAGGCGTTCGTCGAGCAGCCGGCCGGTCATCTTCGGGAACCAGAAATAGATTCCGGCGTAGGTGGCGAACACGATCGTGCCGAACAGCACGTAGTGGAAGTGCGCGACCACGAAATAGCTGTCGGTGACGTGAAAGTCCAGTGGCGGGCTGGCCAGCAGCACCCCGGTCAGGCCGCCCAGCAGGAAGGTGACCATAAAGCCGACCGAGAACAACATCGGCGTCTCAAACGTCAACTGGCCCTTCCACATCGTGCCGATCCAGTTGAAGAACTTGATTCCGGTCGGCACCGCGATCAGGTATGTCATGAACGAGAAGAACGGCAGCAGAACGGCTCCGGTGGCGAACATGTGGTGTGCCCACACCGCGACGGACAGCGCGGCGATCGACAACGTCGCGTAGACCAGCGTGGTGTAACCGAAGATCGGCTTGCGGGCGAAGACCGGGAAGATCTCCGAGACGATGCCGAAGAACGGCAACGCGATGATGTAGACCTCGGGGTGCCCGAAGAACCAGAACAGATGCTGCCACAACAGAACTCCGCCGTTGGCCGAGTCATAGATGTGGGCGCCCAGGTGGCGGTCGGCGGCCAGTCCGAACAGCGCCGCGGTCAGCAGCGGGAACGCGATCAGAATCAGGATCGAGGTCACCAGGATGTTCCAGGTGAAAATCGGCATCCGGAACATCGTCATGCCGGGTGCCCGCATGCAGACCACGGTGGTGATCATGTTGACCGCGCCCAGGATGGTGCCCAGACCCGCGACCGCCAAGCCCATGATCCACAGATCGCCGCCCGCACCCGGGGAGTGGATCGCGTCGGTGAGCGGGGTGTACGCGGTCCAGCCGAAGTCGGCCGCGCCGCCCGGCGTGATGAAACCGGCCATCGCGATCGTGGCGCCGAACAAGAACAGCCAATACGAGAAGGCGTTCAGACGCGGGAAAGCCACGTCGGGCGCACCGATCTGTATCGGTAGCACCAGGTTGGCGAAACCGAACACGACCGGGGTCGCATAGAACAACAGCATGATCGTGCCGTGCATGGTGAACAGCTGGTTGTACTGCTCATTCGACAAGAACTGCAACCCCGGCGCGGCCAACTCGGCACGCATCAACAGCGCCAGCAACCCGCCGATCAAGAAGAAGGCGAAGCAGGTGACGACGTACATGATGCCGATCAGCTTGTGATCGGTGGTGGTGATCAGTTTGTAGATCAGGTTCCCTTTGGGACCAGTCCGGGCCGGGTACGGCCGAACGGCCTCGAGTTCTGCCAACGGGGGCGCTTCGGCTGTCAACAGCTCCTCCAAACATCCATCCCAGACATGGGTTCCCCCGAATCTTAGCGCCCGATTAAGCCGCTGGCAGTGCTGGTCCTACAAACTGTCGTAATTGGCTCATCGCGGACGCCGGGCCGCGTCGTCAGACCGGTTCCCAACTGGCCGGATGTTAGCGTCGAACGCGTGCAATCCGGCGGTAGGCAGCCCACCCTGAGGCCCGTCAACGGACGTCTGGTGGCCGTCGCCGCGATCGCGGCGGCAGCAGCCGTGGCGTGCGGCGGTTGCGGCTCCGGGCAGCCCGGCACCACGGGGTCGTCGACCCGGTCGCTGGTCACCCCCACCACGCAAATCGCGGGGGCCGGGGTGCTGGGCAACGACCGCAAGCCCGACGAGTCGTGCGCGCGGGATGCCGCACCGGCCGATCCCGGGCCGGCGACCCGGCAGGCCCACAACGCCGCGGGGGTCACTCCGGACTCGGTCCAGGTGCCCGCGGAGGCGCAGCGCATCGTGGTGCTCTCCGGCGATCAGCTCGATGCCGTCTGCGCACTCGGCCTGCAATCGCGCGTCGTCGCCGCTGCCCTGCCAGACGATTCCTCGAGTCAGCCGTCCTATCTGGGCGAGGCCGTCCACGCGTTGCCCGGTGTGGGTTCCCGCAGCAATCCCGACCTGCGCGCGATCGCCGCGCTGCACCCGGATCTGATCCTGGGCTCGGTCGCTCTGACACCGCGGACGTATCCGAAGCTGGCAGCGATCGCCCCGACGGTGTTCACCGCCGCACCGGGCGGAGCCTGGCAGGACAACCTGCGCATTGTCGGCGGCGCGACGGCACGCAGCGCCGCCGTCGACGGGTTGATCAGCGGTTTCACCCAGCGCGCCAACCAGATCGGCGCCTCCCACGACGCGGCCCACTTCCAGGCTTCGGTCGTCCAGCTGACGGTCAACAGCCTGCGGATCTACGGCGCCAACAACTTCCCGGCCAGTGTGCTCAGCGCGGTCGGGGTGGACCGGCCCGCGTCCCAGCGGTTCACCGACAAGCCCTACATCGAGATCGGGGCAAGCGACGCCGAACTGGCCAAGGGTGCGGATTTCTCGGCGGCCGAGGCCGACGTGATCTATATGTCGTGTGCGGACCGCGCTGCCGCCGACCGTGCCGCGACGATCCTGGACAGCGCCCCGTGGCGCAAGTTGTCCGCGAACCGCGACAACCGGGTTTACATCGTCAACGACGAGGTATGGCAGACCGGGGAGGGCGTGATCGCGGCCCGGGGCATCATCGACGACCTGCGCCTGGTCAACGCCGCGATCAATTAGCGCTGCCCGGTCGGTGCACGCACACATGGTCATAAGCTCATGCGTGGGTCCAGTCCGATTGGCCTGAAACCTTTACCCTAGCTAAGCTTTTCTAGGACGCAAACGAATCGAAGAGGAATTGCTAATGAGCACTGTTTCCGCGTATGCCGCCACTTCGGCCAAGGAACCGTTAACCAAGACGACGATTACCCGCCGCGACCCGGGGCCCCATGACGTGGCGATCGACATCAAATTCGCCGGCATCTGCCACTCCGACATCCACACCGCCAAGTCCGAATGGGGTGTGCCGAACTACCCCGTCGTCGTCGGCCATGAGATCGCCGGTGTGGTCACCGCCGTCGGGGACGAGGTGACCAAGCACAAGGTGGGCGACCACGTGGGCGTGGGCTGCATGGTCAACTCTTGCGGCCAGTGCAGCAGCTGCAAGGCCGGGCTGGAGCAGTACTGCAAGCGGGGCGCGACCTTCACCTACAACTCCACCGACAAGGACGGGACGCCGACCTACGGCGGCTACAGCCAGGCAATCGTCGTCGACGAGAACTTCGTCCTGAGCATTCCGAGGTCGCTCCCCCTGGACAAAGCCGCCCCACTGCTGTGCGCGGGCATCACGCTGTTCTCACCGCTGCGCCACTGGAAGGCCGGGGCGGGCACGAGGCTGGCGATCATCGGCCTGGGTGGCCTCGGCCACATGGGCGTCAAGCTCGGCGCGGCGATGGGTGCGGAAGTGAGCGTTTTGTCGCAGTCGCTGAAGAAGATGGAGGACGGACTGCGGCTGGGCGCCAAAAACTACTACGCCACCTCCGACCGCGACACCTTCAAGAAGTTGCGCAGCAGTTTCGACCTGATCCTCAACACCGTCTCGGCGAACCTGAAGCTCGACGACTACGTGGGCCTGCTCGACGTCGATGGCACGCTCGTCGAATTGGGCATCCCCGAGCACCCCATGGAAATCGGGGCGTTCCCGCTGGCGCTGGCGCGCCGTAGCCTGTCCGGGTCGAACATCGGCGGCATCGCCGAAACCCAGGAGATGCTCGACTTCTGTGCCGAGCACGATGTGACCCCCGAAATCGAGGTCATCGAAGCGGATTACGTCAACGAGGCCTACGAGCGAGTGCTCGCCAGCGACGTGCGCTACCGCTTCGTCATCGACATCTCAACCCTGTGAGACGCCCTCGGCCACGTCGTCGCGGCGGCACGCGATCTCTTCGGCCGCGGCGGCGTGCTCGTCGTCGGGGGCAACCGCGCTGACGCTGATACCGGCCAGCGGCCAGCCGGCGGCGGCCAGCGTGGCGGCGACGCGCTGAATGTTCTCTTTGCCCGGGTCGTGGTGGGTCGTCTTGGTGATGAACTCCGCGATCTCGTCCTTGCTGACGACGCCGTCAGCTCCGGGTTGCGATTCCTTCGCGGCGATGTTGTGAGCAACTTCTTCGAGCTGCTCCGGGGTCAAGGGGGTGCTCCGCAGCAGGGCGAACAACGCCACCTGGTCCGGGCCGGGGACGCCTTGCGGGTAGCCGACGTCCAGCCAGCGGATCACTGACTTGAGAAATTTCGCGTGCTTGTGAGAGTGATGTTCCGACACCCCCTCAGTCTCGGGGTTTGGACGCTGCCGTGGCCTACGACCAGGGCGACTATTCATATGCCGTTCACGACCTGAACATCTAGTGCTCGAAATCGCCAATGCCGGGCTGCCGATGAGCCATCCAGCGAATCGGGGCTGTTTACCGCTCCAGCGAATTAAGATGAGCGGGCCGACAACGGCCCGGGCCCAGCCCGGAAGAACGGAGTGGTCATGTCTCGCCTCACGAGCAAACTTGTCGTCGCACTGGTTCTCACCTTCGCCGCCGCCGCCACGACCGCGGGGTGCACCATTAACTGCCCAGACGGCCTCGGGGTCTGCGGTATTAGCTGAAACCTTCCACGCCTAGCGGCGGAGCTCTTCGGCGGCCGCACATGGTTGGTCGCGCGGCGGACGGTTGAAGCCGGGCGGCCACGACGTCGAGGCGTCGTAGTGGACGCATCGAAACACCGCACCATTGAGATTGGCGGTTTTCAGATTGGCGCGATACAGAACAGTGTGATCGAAGATGGCCCCCGTAAGATTGGCGCGGTCCAGATCCGCGTCACTCAAATTGGTGCCTTTCATTTCAGTTTCCGATAGATCCGCAGCAATGAGATCCGCGTGATCCAGACGGGCAAAATTGAAACTCGCGCCGTACAGATTCGAGTTATTGAATATTGCTCCCTCGAGTTGCGCGTCGTCGAAGTTGGCGTGCGCCAGCGCAAGTCCGCGCAGATGTTGCCCGCGCAGATCAAGACCCCCGAATGGCCGCGGTTGATAGGGGTCGACGGCAGAGTGATCGCGTACGAATCGGAGATTTTCCAACCGCAATGCCCGGTCCTCGCGAGCATCATCGAGCAGGGCTTGGCCCTTGATAGTCCCCACCGCCACGATGGCGCCGGTAACCAGCGCGACGACGGTGGGAATGACGAGTTCGCTGAAAAACCAGGGCAGTTCGCGGTGTTTGCGCGGCTTGCCGGAAGGTGGCGGATTCGAGACGGGCGGCGGTGTCGCCGGTGGGACGCGCCGAGCTCGTGGACGGCCGGCGACCGCGGGTCGTTTGCGTCGCGACCTACGGCGATGCGGTGCGACCACAGCCTGTGTCATGGGCGCAGGCTATCGGCGCGCACCGAAGACCACCCAAAATGTGGGCATCCAGCTAGTTGCGGATCAGCTGTTCTCTTCGCGCAGGGCCTGCATCGCCAACTTGTTGAGCAATTGCCGGCCGACGTCGGTGCGCAACTGAGGCAGCATCGCCGAGACGACACCGGCAGCGGTGAGAGCGAGGCGGACCAGACCGTCGGGCGTGGCGTCCGCGTCGGCCAGCACCTCGTATTCGACGCCGGGATCTTCCGCGTGTTGGGCCATCGCCATCCGGGCCACCAGCCGGTTGTCACGTTCGAGCTCGACCTCGTCGAGGCCGGACGCCTGAGTCATGGTTTGGCCGATCTCCGCGATTTCGTGCGGTTCGCACAGCTGAGCCACCAGTTGCCAGAAGATCGAGACGGTGGCGCGGATCAGCTGCGGAAGCCGCTCACTCGGAATGACCTCGTCGTCGAGGATGACGCGCATGCCGGCTTCGTCGCCGCGCTCCCCGTGCTGAATGAGCGCCAACGCGCGCCGGAAGTCGGCCGCGCCGACGGAGTCCTCACTACCCACCCTGCTCATCCTGCCCTGAGTAGCAACGGGCAACGCGGGCTGCGGCGTTAGAAGTCCCAGTCCTCGTCTTCGGTGACGACGGCCTTGCCGATGACGTAGGAAGACCCGGAGCCGGAGAAGAAGTCGTGGTTCTCGTCGGCGTTCGGCGAGAGTGCCGACAGGATCGCCGGGTTCACGTCGGTCTCGTCGCGCGGGAACAGCGCCTCGTAGCCCAGGTTCATCAGCGCCTTGTTTGCGTTGTAGCGCAGGAACTTCTTGACGTCCTCGGTCAGCCCGACCTCGTCGTAGAGGTCCTGGGTGTACTCCACCTCGTTGTCGTAGAGCTCGAAGAGCAGCTCGTAGGTGTAGTCCTTGAGCTCGGCGCGCTTGGTCTCGTCGACCATCGCCAGCCCGCGCTGGAACTTGTAGCCGATGTAGTAACCGTGCACCGCCTCGTCGCGGATGATCAGGCGGATCATGTCTGCCGTGTTGGTCAGCTTGGCCCGGCTCGACCAGTACATCGGCAGGTAGAAGCCCGAGTAGAAAAGGAAGCTCTCCAGCAGCGTGGAGGCCACCTTGCGCTTGAGCGGCTCGTCGCCCCGGTAGTACTCCATGACGATCTCGGCCTTGCGCTGCAGATTGGGGTTCTCCTCAGACCAGCGGAAGGCGTCGTCGATCTCGTTCGTGGAGCACAGCGTGGAGAAGATCGAGCTGTAGCTCTTGGCGTGCACCGACTCCATGAACGCGATGTTGGTGTAGACGGCCTGCTCGTGCGGCGTCAACGCATCGGGAATCAGGCTGACCGCGCCGACGGTCCCCTGGATGGTGTCCAGCAGCGTCAGCCCGGTGAAGACGCGCATCGTGAGCTGCTTCTCGTTGGCGGTCAGCGTCCCCCACGACGGAATGTCATTGGACACCGGCACCTTCTCCGGCAGCCAGAAGTTTCCGGTCAGCCGGTCCCAGACCTCGGCGTCTTTCTCGTCTTGCACCCGGTTCCAGTTGATCGCCGAAGCACGGTCGATCAGCTTCATGTTTTCGGTCACCAGAACCCCACTTCACACACCATATTGGCTGCTGGACTGTTTGCTGCTACTTGGACCACAAACACTACCCCTGGGGGCCGACAAGCGGCTGTAACACAACACGTTGTGTCTACGTGTCGCGCGGATTAATCCAATCCGGCTGTACGCAGGGTGTGCGTGAGCCCGTCTTCCAGCGCCCTCAGCGCGATGTCGGTCAGCCGGCTCAGCTCGTCGATATCCTCGCCGCCTTTGCTCATCCACGCCTCCAGCGAGGCGAAAACCGCCGTTGCCAGGCTGTGCGCCGCGATGTCGGCGATCATGGCCGCTTCAACGGCCAAGCCGGTCGGCTTCGATCGCGCGTGGATGAACCGGCTGATCTCGTCGGCGACCTGGTCGCGCATCCGTCCGATGTGGGTGGTGATGATGTCCTGGTCGAGGTCACGCGACCGGATAGTGGCGGCCTCACGGACCATCGCGAAGTCAAAAGGGAAGGCGTCCACGGCTTTTCGCACCGAGGCGGTGATGGGTTCACCGTGCGGGCGCAAAGCCAGTGCGCGGGCGAACCATTCGAAGCCGATGTCGTAGTCGGCGAAGATCACCGCGTGCTTGGACGGGAAGTGCCGATAAAAGGTGCGCTCGGTGACGCCGACATCGGCGGCGATGTCGGACACGCTCGTTCGGTGCACGCCATCGGCGACGAAGCGCTTCATCGCCGCCTGGATCAAGGCCTGACGCGTGCGCTGACTACGAGATTCCACCCGGCAAGCAGACACCAAATGTCAGCATTGACGCAAATATGTCAGGTATGACATTGTGCCTGGAGCCGGGATCACTCAGCGAGGAGTCAGCATGGCCGACTATGACGCGATCATCATCGGAGCAGGTCACAACGGATTAGTTGCCGCGAATGTGCTGGCCAAGAACGGTGCGAAAGTGCTCGTCCTGGAACGCGCCCACTTCCTTGGCGGCATGGCCGCGACCCGCGAACTCTTCGACGGGTACAAGCACAGCGTCGGCGCCTGGGCCGTGCTGATCTGGCGCCAGGAGATGACCGACCGGCTGGAGCTCACGAAGTGGGGCTTCGAGCTGATGGATCAGTGGACGTCGACGTGCACGTTCGGCCCCGGCACTGAAGCCGAAGACACCCCATTCGTGATGTACAACGACCTGGAGCGGATGGGGCGCCATCTCCTCGAGGATCACGGGGCCGACGTCGCGACGGCGCTCGGCGGATTGTTCGCGCACCTAGGAAGATTCGCGCCCTACTTCGTCGACTCTGCATTCGGTCCGCCGCTGGACATCATCGAAGTGATCGCCTCGCAGCCCACGCCTGCGGACCGGCACGACTTCGCCCAAATGTGGTACGGCAGCACGATGGACACCGTCCGGCGCTTCCTTGCACCCGACCAGGGCCGCTGCATCCAGGGCTCGCTGGCCGCGATGTCGATCGACGCGTTCGACGGCGGACCCTGGACACCGGGCTCGAATGCATCGACGCTGTACCACTACCTGATCGGCGGCGGCAACGTCGAATACATCATGCCGCGCGGCGGCATCGGCGCGTTGAGCACCGCGCTGTGCCGGCGCGCCGAATCGCTGGGCGCCGAGGTGCAGTGCAAACAGCACGTCAAGGAGATCCTGGTCGAGAACGGACGCGCTACCGGTGTCCAATTGCGCGATGGCACAACGATTTCCGCCGACGCCGTGCTCTCCTCGCTCGACCCTTACACCACCTTCGTGAATCTGGCCGGCGCGCAGAACTTTCCGCCCGACTACATCCGCAAGATCAAGGAGATCAACTTCAACCTGGGATACATCCAGGCCCATCTCACCATTGACCAAGCGCCACAATGGATCGAGCGCCTGCAGCCCTACCTGCACGACAACGGCCAGTGGTGTCCGACAGTCGCCTACGCGCCGTCGCCGGAATACATCAGCGACGCGTGGGAGCAATACCGCAAGGGCATGCTGCCCGACGCTCCGCCCACCTACCTGTACATCCCCAGCATGGTCGACTCGTCGCTGGCGCCCGAAGGCAAGCACAGCGCAACGATTTTCACGCCCTACTTCCCCACCGGGCTGGACGCCGACGAAAATCGAAGCTGGAAAGAGCAATACGCCGACACCTGCGTCGGGATCTTCGACAAGTTCGCGCCCGGGTTCGCCGACTCGGTGACCAACCGAGTCGTGTTCTCCAACCGCTACTTCGGCAGCACGTTCAGCGCACACGCCGGCGACTACTCGCACGGGTTGTTGCAGCCCAACCAGCTGTGGACCGGTCGCGTCGTCGAAGGAGCCGACAAGTTCGCCACCCCGGTCGACGGGCTCTTCCTCTGCGGCCAGTGCACCCATCCGGGCCCGGGAGTCACCGGCATCCCCGGGTGGAACGGCGCCGAAGCGGCACTCGAGCACCTCAACGCACGAGTGAAGGCCTAGTGCGTGCGCTTGTGGGCGCCGCGACGTACTCGACGCGACCGGCCTCGACTACATCTGGGTGATCGTGCAGTCGTAGAAAGCCCAGAGCTGAATCCTGTCGGCGTCGGTGTAGATCTTGATTTCGACAGGTCCGCTACCGCCGGCCGGGACGACGAAGGTGAACGTGGTGGGTCTGGCGTTGTCCTCGAAACTGGCCGCCACACCAGGGCCTTCCACGCGGTAGTACCCCGGGTAGTGCGGTCCTACCGCGATGCTTGTCGCCCGACAGGTGACCAAGACCCCGCGCCCCGCCGGCGCCTTCGCCAGCGTGAGCCGCAGATACGGCTGAAACTGCGCGTTGCCCGTGAACGTACCGACTGACGCGAACGCGTTGGCGCCGGCCGTGTAGTAAGCGACGGTTTCGAAATCGAGCCACGCGACTCCGTCGACCGCGGGCCGGCGCGGGCTCAGCACGGCGAGCGTCGCAAGCGGGGCAGCATCCAGTTCCAGCACCGCGTCGCCCGCGGTGTCGAGAATCTCGCGCTGACCGACTGTTGTGGTCAACACCGGAATGCGGTTCACCTGCAAGCCAGGCCGCTCCTCGAGCTCTCGTAGACGAGCCACCAGTGTCTCCGGCAACGAGGCTGCCGCAATGACGTCCGACATTGTCTTGCTCCTCTCGTGAGGTGTAATCCGTTGTGTGGAAAAGATTTATCTCGCGGCCCGCAAGCCCGATAGCGTAGTGGG
This sequence comes from Mycobacterium sp. pR1184, assembly GCF_041287235.1. NCBI lineage: Bacteria > Bacillati > Actinomycetota > Actinomycetes > Mycobacteriales > Mycobacteriaceae > Mycobacterium > Mycobacterium sp. pR1184. Next base: position 79,532 of record NZ_JBGGKR010000004.1, read on the forward strand.
CTACTCATTCGGTCGGCGGGAAGCGCCTAAGCGAACGCGGAAGAGTCGGCAGCGCCCCTGTTCGCGGCGTTCGGTTTCATGTACCATCTGGTACATGTTTAACGAAGACAGCATCGAGATCGATGCCGCGCCGCAATTGGTCTGGGATGTCTTCACCGATGTCGAGCACTGGCCCGACTGGACCGCGTCGGTGACATCGCTTACCGGGCTGGATGGACCCGTCCTGGCCATCGGCAAACGGTTCGCGATCAAGCAGCCCGGCATGCAGAAGCTGGTCTGGCAGGTTACCGAGCTCGACCCGGGGTCGTCCTGGACCTGGGTGCAGCGCTCCCCCGGCGTTCTGGTCAGCGCCCGCCACGATGTCATCGGCCAACCGGACGGCCGCACCCTGGTGCGCCAGCAACTCGATCAGGGCGGCGTCCTCGGCGCGCTCGTCGGGCGGCTGATGGCCAAGAAGACCAAACGCTTTCTCGAACTGGAAGCCCAAGGACTCAAGGCCCGCTCGGAGCAGCTCAGCCGGGCCCATGGTCCGCACCCCTGACCTGGCGCGGCGCCGGCAGCTCCTCGACGCGCTGATCGACGAATTCGCCGACGGTGGCATCGGCGACCGATCCCTGCGCGATATAGCCGATGCCGTCGGCACCAGTCACCGAATGTTGCTGCACCACTTCGGGTCTCGAGAGGACCTGCTACTGGCGGTCGTCGAGGAGGTCGAGCAACGCCAGATGAGTCTGCTCTCCGAGTTGCCGGCGGACGCCGCCGACGGCTTTACCGCGATGTGGGCCGATCTGCGCCGGCCGGAGCTACGACGGCTGGAGCGCCTCTTTTTCGAGTGCTATGCCCGCGCCGCCCAAGGCGAAAAGCCTTTCGCCCGAATGGTTCCCGGCGCCGTCGATGGTTGGCTGACCGCGGTGGATGCCGCCGCGAAAGGCACGGGAGACTCGGCGATGGCCAGGCTCGGCCTGGCCGTCACCCGGGGGCTGCTGCTGGATTTGGTGGCAACCAACGACGATGCCGGTGTGGACGCCGCCGCGCAGGCTTTCGCCGATCTACTCCGCTTTGGGCAGTAGCGAGATGAGGGTGTCGACGAGCTCCTCGGCGTCGGTGTGCCACTTGTCCAAATCCATGTGACCGCTCAGATCCAGGCCCGTGATGCCGTGGGCACTGGTCAACAGCAGGGCTGCGTAGCGACTCGCTTGCTGCGGACCGGTAATGCGACCCACGATGTCCAGAAACAAATCCTGCGCGCGTTGGGCCACCCGCATCGCCTCGGTCGGATCGCCCGCCGGTGGGGTGAACATCAACCGGTACAGGTGGGGCCGGGTACGGCCGATATCGATCAACGAAAGTAGCCCGGTGCGCAAGCACTCCTCGGGCGAATCGTCGCTGTCAACCAATGCCTGCAGCGCGTCGCCCAATTCGCTCAAGGCGTTCATGGCCACCACCGCCAGCAGCGACTCCTTGTCGGCGAAGTGGCGATAGGCCGCCGAGCGCGAAACACCTGCCCGAGCACCGACTTCGCGCAGCGTCACCGCTTCGACTCCGCCGAGATCGAGTAACACCTCGGCGGCCTCGAGCAGTGAGCGGCGTGTCGCCGCAGCACTCTCCGCGCGTGTCGTCACCCGCCGAGCATAAGCCAGCCTCCCAGTTGACAATGTCAACTCAACCGCCTAACTTCAGTTGACAACGTCAACTCAAAGGCTCGTCACCGGATGGAGATTGCCATGAATTCCTCGAATCGTATCGACCGTCAGGAACTGATCGTCGTGACCGGCGCTTCCACCGGCATCGGGGCGGCAACGGCAAAAGAACTGGCCCGCAGAGGTTTTCATGTGCTGGCCGGTGTTCGCCGCGACGCCGACGCCGACGCGTTGCGCACCGAGGGCATCGAACCCGTCATTGTCGATATCACCATGGAATCGGACGTGGCCGCGATCGCCGAGCGGGTCGCCCACGATCCACTGCATCGTCCATTGCGCGCGTTGATCAACAACGCCGGCATCGCGATCAACGCGCCGGTAGAAGCCTTGCCGATTACCCAGTGGCGCAAGCAGTTCGAGGTAAATCTGTTCGGTCACATCGCGATGACCCAGGCGCTGTTGCCGGCGCTGCTGCTCAGCGCCGGCACCGTCGTGAACATCAGTTCCGTTGGGGGAAAGGTGGTGCTGCCGACTTACGGCGCCTACGCCGGTTCGAAGTTCGCCCTCGAGGCGGTCAGTGACGCGCTGCGGCGTGAGGTCGCCGAACTCGGCATCAAAGTGGTCGTCGTCGAACCCGGCGCGGTCAAGACCGAAATGGCCGAGCGTGGCATCGCCACCGCCGAAGAGCTGCAGGCCAACATGACCGACACCCAGGTCGCCCGGTATGGCGATCTCGCCGCGGCCGTCATCGCACAGGCCCGATCGTTCGGCGAGGTCGGCGTTTCTGCCGAGCATGCCGCGACAGTCATCGCCAAGGCGGCCACGGCCACTCGCCCGCGGACTCGCTACACAATCGGGCGCGACGCCGCGATCCTGCTGCGGGTCAGCCGCGTCGTCTCGGACCGGGTCCTGGACCGGATCGTCGGCTTGAACCTTCGGTCCTTTGCCAAGGATGCGCGGCGACGTGGAAAGTTAAGCCCTGCAACGACTTCAATCAGCGGCTAAAGCCGGACGACGCGCTAGTCGGAGGTGTGGACGATCAGGACGTCCATCTTGGCCCGGCGGGAGACTTCGGAGGGGACCGATCCCAGCAACCGCCCCGCGACGCTGGCGAGACCGACGTTTCCGACGACCAGCAGGTCGGCGCCGACCTCCTCGGCGAGCTGCACCAGCGCGGTGATGGGCGCACCGACGATCGCCTTTTCCTCCACGTTCCTGGCCCCGGCTTGGTGCGCCCGCTCCCTGGCGTTGTGCAGGATCGCGTAATAGGGGGCCTGGCCCACCGTCCGGTAGTCCTGACCGTGGTCGCTGCCCGGCGGGATCGCGTAGCGACCGCGTTCCTCAGCGACGGGGGGATGTGCCGTCGCAATGATCAATTTCGTACCGTCTCCCGCAGCGATCGCGGCCGCGCGGTCGACCGCACGCAGCGACGAGTCCGAGCCATCGGTGCCGACCACGACGGTCTGATACGCGCTCATAAACCTCCGAGTCTAAAGCCTGCCCACTGGTTTTGGGAGTCCTGAACTGCGGTTATCGCTAAGCGGCAGCGCTCAGCCCTGCGCGGCCACCGCGGAGCGCACAGCGCGTGACCCGCTGCGCACGCCGAAGAATTGATATTCCTCGGGCTTGACCGAGCGGGTGGAACGCCAGTACTGCCAGGTGTAGCCGCCCCACAGCACGGTGTTCTTGCCGTGCTCGTCGAGATACCAGCTGCTGCAACCGCCGCTGTTCCACACCGACCCCTTGAGCTGCTCCTGCAACTCGTCGTTGAACTTGTCCTGTGCCGCGCGAGTCGGCGCCAGCGCCTGCGCGCCGAATTTGTCGCACTTCTTGATCGCGTCGGCGACATAGCGGATCTGGGACTCGATCATGAACACCACCGAGTTGTGCCCCAGCCCGGTGTTGGGACCCAACAGAAAGAACAGGTTGGGCATGTCGGCGACGGTGATCCCCCGGTGCGCACCGATGCCCTCGCGGTTCCAGCGGTCGACCAAGTCCTCACCGTGACGTCCCTTGATCTGGACATAGGTGTAGGAGTCGGTGACGTGAAAGCCGGTGCCATAGACGATTACGTCGACCGGGTGTTCGGTGCCATCGGCCGTCACGATCCCGTCGGGCGTGATTCGGGTAATGCCGTCGGTGATCAGTTCGGTCTTCGGGTCGGCGACCGCGCGGTAATACGTCGACGAGTTCAGAATTCGCTTGCAGCCGATGCGGTAGTTCGGGATCAGCTTGCGGCGCAGCTCGCGGTCCTTGACCGAGCGGCGGATGTTGTACTTGCAGTACGCCTCAATGAATTTCAGCGCGTTCGGCCGCTTCGTCATGCCGAATGCCAGCGCCTCCTGTCCCCAGTAGATGACCAGCCGCACCAGGGCGCGCAGCCCGGGGACGTTCTCCATGGCCCGGCGCAGCGCCACCGGCAGATCCGGGTTCGACCGCGGGACCACCCACGGCGGGGTGCGTTGGTAGAGCTGGAGCTCGCCGACCTGCCCGACGATCTCGGGGACGATCTGGATCGCGCTGGCGCCGGTCCCGATCATTGCCACCCGCTTGCCGGTGAGGTCGACGCTGTGGTCCCACTGCGCGGAATGGAAAGCGGGACCGCGGAATTCGTCGCGACCCTCGATCTCGGGGATTGACGGGATGTGCAGCGCGCCGGCGCCCGAGATCAGGAACTGGGCGACGTATTCGCGTCCATCGGTGGTGAACACGTGCCAGCGGTGTTCGTCGTCATCCCAATGTCCGCGATCGACCAGCGAATTGAATTCGATGTAGCGGCGCAGCCCGTACTTCTCGGTGACGCCCTTGAGGTAGTCCCAGATCTCGGGCTGGTAGGAGAACGGGTTTTTCCAGTCCGGCTTGGGTTCGAAGGAGAACGAGTACAGGTGCGACGGGATGTCGCAGGCACACCCGGGGTAGCTGTTGTCGCGCCAGGTTCCGCCGACGTCATCGGCTTTCTCCAGGATCACGAAGTCCACGCCCTGCTGCTGCAGCTTGATCCCCATGCCCAGCCCGGAGAACCCGGTCCCGATGATCAGCGCGCGGGTGTGCACCGGTGCCGGGGCCTCGCGCCCCGAAACTGGGTTTGCTTCGGCTTGTGTCAATGCATCGGTCACAGTGGATCGGTCCTTCTATTGGCTTATCGGCTCGCGCGTTTGCCGCCGCACCCATGTTTACTCGGGGCCGGCTAAGGTAGATACCCGGTACCGGCGGTATCGATTGAGACCGAGTCTTGACGAAAGCCCTGCTGATGTCAACGGGCCTTTAGTCCTCAGCTGGCCGCGGGGTTACTCCGCACGGCGCTGTGTACCGGCTGATCAGGGTCGACCGCGATGCCCAGCGCCTCGGCGGTGCCGACGATGACCCCCATCATGATCGTGGTCAGGTGGGCGACGAACTGATCACGCGGCATGCGTCGGGGGCTGCCAGGTTCGCCCAGCCACCACTCGGTGGACGACGCCGCCGATCCGAAGGCCGCGTGTGCGGCCAGTTCGAAGGCGGCGTGGTCGAGCTTGAAGTCCTTGAGCTCGTTGTCGAACATGTCGGCGATGGTCAGCGTGATCTGACGACCCTCGTTCAGGGTGCGCACCGTCGACTCGGTGGTCGCTCCGGAGCGCGCCGAAATGAACACGCGCAGCACGTTGGGGTGCTTGTCGACCAGGTTGACGTACTCGTCGACGCTGCGCCGGACGATCTCGCGGGCCGAATCGGTGGCCAGGTCGATCGAGGGGAAGATCGCCGCCCACAGCATGTCGCGCAGCCGCTCGCCGATCGCCTGGAACAGGTCGGACTTGTCGTGGAAGTGGCGGTAGATCTTCGGCTTGGCGGTGCCGGCCTCTTCGGCGATCTCCCGCACACTCAGCTCGGGTCCCAGCCGGTCGATCGCGCGAAACGCCGCCTCGACGATTTCGCCGCGTACCTTCTTGCGATGTTCACGCCAACGCTCGCTGCGCGCGTCGACCTTGGCTCCCGGCTTTACGCTCGGGTGGGGTCTGGCAGGTCGGGGCACTCTCACCACATCAAGCACCATACCGCGCAGCAGGCGCTGACCTGGGCAGACTGCCTTGTACACGCCCCGCCGAGTGTGAACCTCACGACGCGACACGCCGTGAAACCGTCGTCAGAGTCACACTCGGCGCGCCTCACCGGTGAGTTTTCCTGCGCAACAGAGTCGGAGTGGGTATGCCCAGAACCAATCTTTCGATGTCGATCTCCGCCGACGGCTACGTTGCGGGACCCGAGCAGAGCGAAGACGAGCCGCTCGGCATTGGCGGCAGAGCCCTGCACGATTGGCATCTGGGCCCCGCCAAGGATCATCCGGTGAATCGGCGCGTGGTCGCAGACATGTTGGACGGGATGGGTGCAACAATCATGGGCCGCAACATGTTCGGTCCGGTGCGCGGCGAATGGGGGGACTCGCAATGGCGGGGTTGGTGGGGCGCCGTCCCGCCCTACCACTGCCCGGTGTTCGTGCTCACCCACTTCGCGCGGGACCCCATCGAGATGGACGGTGGCACAACGTTCTACTTCGTCACCGACGGGGTCGAATCGGCGTATGCCCAAGCCAGGTCCGCCGCCGGCGACCGACCCATCTCCATCGCGGGAGGCGCTTCCTGCGCCCGACAGGCGATCGAGGCGGGGATCGTCGACGAGATCGATCTTCAGCTAAACCCGGTGATCCTCGGATCCGGCGAGCGACTACTCGATGGCTTTGCGCCAGGTCGGCCACAACTCGAACTGGTTCGGGTGCTCGAGGCTCCCGGCGTAGCGCATCTGCGCTACCGCGTTGTCCGATGACGAGACCTCAGTTACAACCTATGGGCGCTATCCACCCCCCGAGTGTGGATCTGACGACGCGACACGCCGTTGAGCCGTCGCCAGATTCACACTCGCCGCGGCTTGAGGGCATACGGGTTTACAGCATGCAGGAGACGCAGCCCTCGACCTCGGTTCCTTCCAGAGCCATCTGCCGCAGCCGGATGTAGTACAGCGTCTTGATTCCCTTGCGCCAGGCGTAGATCTGCGCCTTGTTCACGTCGCGGGTGGTGGCAGTGTCCTTGAAGAACAGCGTCAGTGACAGGCCCTGGTCCACGTGCTGGGTAGCCGCGGCATAGGTGTCGATGATCTTCTCGTAGCCGATCTCGTAGGCGTCCTGGTAGTACTCCAGGTTGTCGTTGGTCAGATACGGCGCCGGGTAATAGACCCGCCCGATCTTGCCTTCCTTACGGATCTCGATCTTGGAAGCCACCGGGTGAATCGAACTCGTCGAGTGGTTGATGTAGGAGATCGACCCCGTCGGCGGCACGGCCTGCAGGTTCTGGTTGTAGATGCCGTGCTGTTGCACCGATTCCTTGAGCCGCTGCCAATCCTCTTGCGTCGGAATGCGGATGCCCGCCTCGGCGAACAGCTCCCGCACCCGCGCAGTGGCCGGCTCCCACACCTGCTCGGTGTACTTGTCGAAGAACTCGCCCGAGGCGTACTTCGACTTGTCGAAACCACCGAACTTGGTACCGCGTTCGATCGCAATGCGATTCGACGCCCGCAGCGCGTGGTAGAGCACGGTGTAGAAGTACATGTTGGTGAAGTCGACACCTTCTTCGGAGCCGTACAAGATGCGCTCGCGAGCCAGATAGCCGTGCAGGTTCATCTGCCCCAGCCCAATCGCGTGGGATTCGTTGTTGCCCTGCTCGATTGACGGCACCGACCAGATGTGCGTCTGGTCGCTCACCGCGGTCAGCGCCCGGATCGCCACCTCAATGGTCTGGGCGAAGTCCGGCGAGTCCATGGCCTTCGCGATGTTCAGCGAACCCAGGTTGCACGAAATGTCCTTGCCCACTTTGGCATACGACAAGTCTTCGTTGAACAACGACGGCGTGGATACCTGCAGAATCTCCGAGCACAGGTTCGAGTGCGTGATCTTGCCCTCGATCGGGTTGGCCCGGTTCACGGTGTCCTCGTACATGATGTACGGGTAGCCGGACTCGAACTGCAGCTCGGCCAGCGTCTGGAAGAATTCGCGCGCCTTGATCTTGGTCTTGCGGATGCGCGCGTCATCGACCATCTCGTAGTACTTCTCGGTGACCGAGATGTCGGCGAACGGCACGCCGTAAACCCGCTCGACGTCATACGGCGAGAACAGGTACATGTCCTCGTTCTTCTTGGCGAGCTCGAAGGTGATGTCGGGAATCACCACACCGAGGCTCAGCGTCTTGATCCGGATTTTCTCGTCGGCGTTCTCGCGCTTGGTGTCCAGGAACCGGTAGATGTCCGGGTGGTGCGCGTGCAGGTACACCGCGCCCGCGCCTTGACGCGCACCCAGTTGATTGGCGTAGGAGAACGAGTCCTCGAGCAGTTTCATGATCGGGATGACACCCGAGGATTGGTTCTCGATGTTCTTGATCGGAGCGCCGTGTTCGCGAATGTTGCTCAGCAACAACGCAACTCCCCCACCACGCTTGGACAGCTGCAGCGCGGAGTTGATCGAACGCCCGATCGACTCCATGTTGTCCTCGATGCGCAGCAAGAAGCAGCTCACCGGCTCGCCGCGCTGCTTCTTGCCCGAGTTCAAAAACGTCGGGGTCGCCGGCTGGAACCGGCCGTCGATGATCTCGTCGACGAGTTTCTCGGCCAGCGCGTTGTCGCCGGCGGCCAGCGTGAGCGCGACCATCACGACGCGGTCCTCGAAGCGCTCGAGGTAGCGCTTTCCGTCGAACGTCTTCAGCGTGTACGAGGTGTAGTACTTGAAGGCCCCGAGGAAGGTCGGGAACCGGAACTTCTTGGCATAGGCGCGGTCCAGCAGCGTCTTGACGAAGTTGCGGCTGTACTGGTCGAGCACCTCGCGCTCGTAGTAATTCTCCTTGATCAGGTAGTCGAGCTTCTCGTCCTGATTGTGGAAGAACACCGTGTTCTGGTTGACGTGCTGCAGGAAGTACTGATGCGCAGCCTCGCGGTCCTTATCGAACTGAATCTTGCCGTCTTTGTCGTACAGATTCAGCATCGCGTTGAGCGCGTGGTAGTCGGTCTCCCCCGGCAACGCGTGGGCTCCGGTGGTTACAGGCTCTGCAGTGACGGTTGGTGGCACGTCTGGTCCTTCCAGAATTCTTCCAAGCCCGCGCGAACGGCTTCCACGTCGTCCGGGGTACCCATCAGTTCGAAGCGGTAGAGGTAGGGCACGCCACATTTGCGGGAAACCACGTTGCCCGCATAGGCGAATTCGGCACCGAAGTTGTTGTTGCCCGCCGCGATGACGCCGCGGATCAACGACCTGTTGTGCTCGTTGTTCAAAAAGGCGATGACCTGCTTGGGGACATAGCCACCGTTGTTGATGTCAGGTGTGGCCTTCCCGCCGCCGTACGTGGGCAGTATCAATACGTACGGGTCGTCGACCTCGATGCGGCCGTGCAGCGGGATTCGCGTGGCGGGAACACCCAGCTTCTGCACGAAGCGGTGGGTGTTCTCCGACACCGACGAAAAATAGACCAGGTTGCGCTGCGTGCTATCCATGGCACCGCAACCTCCTTACTTGCTCATCTACTGCATCAGGCGCTGAGCGCGGCTCCAGCGAGCGCCTTGATGCGGTCCGGCCGGAAGCCCGACCAGTGGTCGTTTCCTGCCACCACGACGGGCGCCTGCAGATAGCCCAATGCCATCACGTAGTCGCGCGCTTCGGCGTCCAGGCTGATGTCGACCTTCTCGTACGCCAGGCCCTGCTTCTCGAGAGCCTTGTAAGTGGCGCTGCACTGCACACATGCCGGCTTGGTGTACACGGTGATGCTCATTGAAGCCGCTCCTCTGCGGGGAAGAAGGTCGGAATATTTGCTATGGACTGGCAACTACTTGGGGCACTGCATCGCCGATATGGTCAGCGATCCGTCAAGCCCCAAGATTCCCGTCTGCGGCGGTCAGCTCTGACGACCTGACGAAGCCGATTCCGAGAGGTTCACCGGGCCGGGCTGGCTTGGTAAACCTGGGATCTGCCGGCTCGCCAAACACTACACCTAGTGGCTGACAAGATCTGCAGATACAAGATGTTCTGAATAACAATTCTGAAATTCCCTGGTCGTAAGCCCTGCCGCGCGGACACGCCCCGGCGTGTCGCAGATCACAAACACCGCTTGAGACGCCCACAGGTAGAGGTATAGCAGCGCCCACCGACAACGAAGACGCCGCCGCCGCGCCCACCCGCCGCTAGCAAAGCCGCCAGCACACCGCTGGCGGCTTTAGCTATTAACTTTCCCGAACGCTGCTGGTCACCCGGTGAACGGCTTGTTGAATACCGCCAAATTCAGCCGACTTCGGCCGCGAGCTTGCCGACCGCATCCCGCACATTGGCCACCAGTTCGGCGTGCTCGGCGGGCGCTTTGCCCTCCAAACTTCCGAACGGCACCGACAGCTTGATGGCCTCGACCACCCGCGCGCCGGCGATACCGAACGACTTGCGGGTGTCGTCGTGCGCCCACACCCCGCCGTAGCGGCCGAACGCCCCGCCGATGACCGCCAGCGGCTTGTCCTTCAGCGCGCCGTCCCCGAAGGGACGCGACAGCCAGTCGATCGCGTTCTTGACGACGGCCGGGTAGCTGCCGTTGTACTCAGGAGTGACGATCAGCGCCGCATCCGCATCCGCGGCCGCGGCACGCAGCGCGGCCACCGGGGCCAGCACGGCCGCCTCGGCGTTCATCGCGTTGTCGATCTCCTCGTTGTAGAACGGCAGATCGCCCAAACCCTCGAACACGGTCACCGTGACATCCTCCGGAGCCACGTCAACCGCCAGCTCGGCGATCTGGCGATTTACCGATGCCGCCCGCAAGCTGCCTACCAACGCCAAGACTTTGACCTCTGACACTGTTTCGTTTCCCTTCGGTTGATGGTCTACATCTTCCCACGACTTAAGCGGACTATAGTCCGTTTTATTCCGGCCGCGTTAAAGTGCAGAGGTGAGCGGTGTCGAGAAGCTGGGCGAGTTGCCTGTGTCGGCTCCGCGCGAGCAGCCACACGAGCGGGGTGACGCGGCACGCAACCGCGAGCTGTTACTGCAGGCAGCACGTCGCCTGGTAGCCAAACGCGGCGCGGATGCGGTCACGATGGACGACGTCGCGGCGGCCGCCGGTGTCGGCAAGGGCACGCTGTTCCGCAGGTTCGGCACCCGGGCCGGCCTGATGATGGTGCTGCTCGACGAGGACGAACGCGCCAGCCAGCAGGCCTTCCTGTTCGGCCCCCCGCCGCTGGGTCCGGACGCCGCGCCGATGGAGCGACTGGTGGCGTTCGGCCGCGAGCGCCTGTGCTTCGTGCACAACCACCATGCGCTGCTGTCCGCGGCCAAGGGCGATCCGCTGACTCGCCACGCCGGCGCCGCGTCGGTACAGCGCACGCACGTGCGAGTGCTGCTGCAGACGGCCGACACCAGCGGCGATCTCGACGTGCAGACCGATGCGTTACTGGCCCTGCTCGACGTGGATTACGTTGAGCACCAACTGAATTACGGCGGTCACACACTTGAGAGCCTGGGCGATGCCTGGGAAAGCCTGGCGCGCAAACTGTGTGGGCGGTGATCTGACCCACATGGCCTCGCCGACGAGCTGGGTCCTGCATGTCGATCTCGACCAGTTTCTGGCCTCGGTCGAGCTGCGCCGCCATCCCGAGCTCGACGGGTTGCCCGTCATCGTCGGCGGCAGCGGCGATCCCACCGAACCGCGCAAGGTCGTCACCTGCGCCTCGTATCAAGCCCGCGAGTTCGGGGTCCATGCGGGCATGCCGTTGCGCACCGCGGCTCGACGCTGCCCCGACGCCACCTTCTTACCGTCGGACCCAGCCGCCTATGACGAGGCCTCCGAGGAGGTGATGGGGCTGCTGCGCGATCTGGGGCACCCGGTCGAGGTGTGGGGCTGGGACGAGGCCTACGTGTCAGTCACGGCGGACGATCCCGCCGAAGTCGCGGAACAGATTCGCACCGTTGTCCTTTCGGAAACCGGGCTGTCTTGTTCGGTCGGCATCAGCGACAACAAACAACGAGCCAAGGTGGCCACCGGCTTCGGGAAGCCCGGCGGCGTCTTCACGCTCACCGACGCGAACTGGATGGACGTAATGGCCGATCGTCCGGTCGACGCACTGTGGGGCGTCGGCCCCAAGACAGCGAAAAAGCTTGCGGCGCTGGATATCACCACGATACGAGAGCTGGCTCATTGCGATGCCGAGCTTTTGACGTCCACCTTCGGACCGCGCACCGGCCTGTGGCTGCTGCTGCTCGCCAAGGGCGGCGGCGACACCGAGGTCAGCGCCGAGCCGTGGGTCCCGCGCTCGCGCAGCCACGTCGTCACATTCCCGCACGACCTCACCGACCGTTCCGAAATGAACTCGGCGGTAACAGAATTGGCGAGACGTGCGCTCGATGAAATCGTCGCCGCGCAACGAATCGTCACGCGGGTGGCGGTCACCGTGCGCACCGCGACGTTCTACACCCGCACGAAAATTCGCAAGCTGGCGGCACCCACCACCGATGCCGACGTCATCGTGGCGGCGGCACTGCGCGTCCTGGATCTGTTCGAACTCGACCGCCCGGTCCGGCTACTCGGGGTCCGGCTCGAATTGGTGATGCCGGCCTAATTGCGCCGGGGCCGGTCGCAGCGCCCGGGTGAAGATGACGTTCACCTGGCGCATCGCCAGGCTATAGGGCCACCACGCCAGTCGTTTGAATGCGTACAGCGCGCGAATGTCCTGCGACGTGTAGATCAAGTACCTGTTCTTCGAGACTCCGGCCAGGATCTTCTCGGCGGCCCTTTCCGGCGATACAGCATGACCGCTGAAGCGGTCGACCCAGCGACTCACCTTGGGGTCTTCGCGGTCGACGCCCGCGATTTCGACCGTGTCGACCAGCGGTGTCTTAACCGCCCCGGGCACCACGACCGAGACCCCGATGCGGTGCCGGGCCAGGTCGAAGCGCAATACCTCTGACAGGCCACGCAATCCGTACTTGCTGGCGCTGTAGGCGGCGTGCCACGGCAGCGCGACCAGCCCGGCCGCCGACGACACATTGACCACATGCCCACCGCGGCGGGCCGCCACCATCGACGGCACGAACGTCTCGATCACGTGGATCGGACCCATCAGATTGATCGCGACCATCTTGGTCCACTGCTCGTGGCTCAGCCGGTCGACGGTCCCCCAGGCCGACACTCCGGCGATGTTCATCACGACGTCCATGCTCGGATGCGCGGCATGGATATCGGCGGCGAAGGCGGCCACCTCGTCGTAGTCGGAGATATCCAGCACCCGATGCGCCGACACTTGAGCGCCCAACGCGCGAGCGTCTGCCACGGTCTGGGCCAGCCCATCGGCATCGCGATCCGTCAAGAACAACTCCGCCCCCTGCGCGGCCAGCCGCAACGCGGTGGCCCGGCCGATGCCGCTCGCCGCGCCCGTGATCAGGCTGCGCTTCCCCGCGAAATACCGCGCGGATCCCCTCTGCGCCATGAAGGTGACGATACCGCTGGTAACGGCTGATCCGCGGTTATCCGCGGCTGCCGCCCCACAACGAGTTCAGCCACAACTGCTCGAGCAGCCGGACGCGACGGTCGATGTCGTCGTCGGCCCGGCCGATAAAGGCTGGATCACCGGTGAGCATCAGCGCCGTCGTACCGGTCAGGGTGCGCACCAGTGTCGGGATGTCGTCGCTGATCGGATGGGCGGTCCCCGCCTTCATCTCGGCGTCCACGATCGCGACGATCTCGCCCACGACGACCTCGAACTGCTGCTCGAGGATGCCCCGGATCTCGACATCGGTATACCGGGCGGCGTTGCAGGCCGCCATCACCGGGTCGTTGTGCGCATAGACGGCGGCGGCACTGCCCACCATTCGCTTGGCGAACTGCTCGGGCGACTCGTCGGGCTGACGGGGAGCGAAGAACTGGGTGAGTTCTTCGAGCTCCTGGGTGGCCTCGGCGACGATCTGCGCGAGCACCGCGTACTTGGAGTCGAAGTAGAAGTAGAACCCGGACCGACCCACCCCGGCCCGCAGGCTGATGGTGCTGACCGACAGCTCCGCAAACGGCCGTTCCTGCAGCAGTTCCCGCACCGCCTGCATGATCGCCTGCCGGTGCTTGTCGCCGCGTCGCCGCGTTGCCGGCTCGCCCGGCTCCGCGTGGCTGCTCATCCCCTGACCTTGCACCACACCGTCCCAAAAGCAAACTTGACAGCCGTCAACTTTTTGTCGAAGGTTAATTGCAGTGACCGATGTCACCTGCCCCTGGGTCCGCAAAGGAGCGTCCATGCCCGCCGCCATCAGCACGCCGCACTATCTGCTCGACCAAGCGAAACGCCGGTTCACACCGTCGATCAACAACTTCCCCGGCATGGGGATGGTCGAGCGCAAGCTGCTGAACACCCAGTTCCCCGAGCGGAAACTGGCCGACCCGCCGCCGGGCAGCGGTCTCAAGGCGGCCGTCGGCGACGCGGGTCTGCCCGTGATCGGGCACATCATCGAGATGCTGCGGGGCGGCCCCGACTATCTGATGCACCTCTACAACACCAAGGGGCCGGTGGTCTTCGGGGATTCACCCGTGCTGCCGGGTATCGCCGCGCTGGGCCCGGACGCCGCCCAGGTCATCTACTCCAACCGCAACAAGGACTACTCGCAGCAGGGCTGGGTGCCGGTCATCGGCCCGTTCTTTCACCGCGGGCTGATGCTGCTCGACTTCGAGGAGCACATGTTCCACCGGCGCATCATGCAGGAGGCCTTCGTCCGCTCCCGGCTGGTCAATTACGTCGAGCAGATGGACAAGGTCATCTCGCAGACGATCGCCAATGACTGGGTGGCCAACGACGCGCGCTTCCTGCTCTACCCGGCGATGAAGGATCTGACGCTCAACATCGCGTCGATGGTGTTCATGGGCCACGAGCCCGGCACCGACCACGACCTGGTGACCAAGGTCAACAATGCGTTCGCGATCACCACCCGCGCCGGCAATGCGATCATCCGCACGCCCGTCCCGCCGTTCACCTGGTGGCGCGGACTCAAGGCGCGCGAGCTGCTGGAGAACTACTTCCGGGAGCGGGTCAAGGAACAGCGGGCCACCCAGGGCGACGATCTGCTGTCGGTGTTGTGCCGCACCGAGGACGAGGACGGAAACAAGTTCTCCGACGAAGACATCGTCAACCACATGATCTTCCTGATGATGGCCGCACACGACACCTCGACGTCGACGGTGACGACGATGGCCTACAACCTGGCCCAGCACCCGGAGTGGCAACAGCGCTGCCGCGAGGAGTCGGACCGGCTGGGCGACGGGCCGGTCGACATCGAGTCGCTGGAGAAGCTGGAGTCACTCGACTTGGTGATGAACGAGTCGATCCGCCTGGTGACCCCGGTGCAGTGGGCGATGCGGCAGACCGTGCGCGACACCGAACTGCTGGGCTACTACATTCCCAAGGGCACCAACGTCATCGCCTATCCGGGCATGAATCACCGGCTGCCCGAATTGTGGACGGACCCACTGACATTCGACCCGGAGCGGTTCACCGAGCCGCGCAACGAGCACAAACGGCACCGCTACGCTTTCACACCCTTCGGCGGGGGCGCCCACAAGTGCATCGGAATGACGTTCGGGCAGTTGGAGATCAAGACGATCCTGCACCGGCTGCTGCGCCGCTACCGGCTGGAACCGCCCCGCCCGGGTTACAAGTGCGAGTGGGACTACGGCGGTATGCCGGTGCCGAAGGACGGCATGCCAATTGTGTTGCGGCCGCTATAGACTCGCGTACCGGCATGCTCAGGCCATGAGCCGGTTGGCGCACGCGATCAGGGCACGCAACGCCGACTGAGTCGGGTCCTGCGACAGGCCCACGGCCCATTCGGCGCGCATGCCGTCGCTGCCGCAGATGAACGTAGCGGTGCATCCGTTGGAAGCCATCTGGTGAAACTTCAACGTCTCGATGGCGATCCCGCGCTCGTGCAGCATCGCGGTCAGGGCGGCGATCGGCCCGCTGGCGGCAGCGGTTGAGGTGCGCAGGCATTCGCCGACGGCGATCGTCGCCCGGAAATTGCGGGCTTGCGGACCGAGCCGCCCGGTCGGTCGCTCGGTGTCGGCGCACACCCACTG
The DNA here is from genome assembly GCF_041287235.1 of Mycobacterium sp. pR1184. Lineage (NCBI taxonomy): Bacteria > Bacillati > Actinomycetota > Actinomycetes > Mycobacteriales > Mycobacteriaceae > Mycobacterium > Mycobacterium sp. pR1184. The sequence goes on from NZ_JBGGKR010000004.1 coordinate 95,262, forward strand.
CCCCAGCCGCAGCGGGCCTTCGGTTTCACCATAGGTCGACACGAAGTTTTCCCACGTCATCGCGCCGGCCTGTTCGCGCAGGCCGCGCGGCAAGGCAACCCCGAAATGATCGCCGAACCATGCGTTGGCGTCGCGCCGGCGTGGTGTCCGAACGCGGGCAGGAATGTGCTCCGGGAGCGAGATCGGCCTGGAAAGAGGCTGGGTAAGAGTCACGGTGTCGGTCTTCTCTGGTCAAAGGAGCGACCGACGGTAGTAGCTTCCGACCCACAGCGGGGGGTCGGTCTGGATCAGACCCCGCTGCGGGTGCTGGCTACTACGGCACTCGTGAGAAAACGCACGACCGCGACATTAGGCGCCGAACGTCGATAGTGCAAATGGCTTTAGCATCCCCCGTCGGTGGGTAAGCCTCTTGACATTTGCCCGGACCGGACGGCGACAGCTACCGGCGCCTTACGACCCTTCGAGACTCGGGTGGGCCCAGCCGACGCTGCGGTGACGTCGCCACCGCGAACTCGCTGGAAGCCTGGGTACAGGAGAAATCGCCCGGACGGCACCCCACTATCTAGACCATTGCCGCGATGTGTTCCGTCCTTGTTCGGCGGTGGTTCACATGGCGCCAGCTAATATTACACACGAGTATAAAAGCCGCCGACGAAGGGTTTCCGATGACCGCACGAAGCAAGAAAATAGTGGCGACATCGGCTATCGCGCTCATGTTCATGGCGTTCGCGACAGGTTGCGGCTCGCTGACCGCCGGCGGAACCGCCGGCGGCGGTGCCGTAAGCGGCGGCACGGGCGGCGGCTCCGTGGGCGGCGTACTGCCCCCGGCGATGGTTCCCTGACGCGCTCTTGCGCGTGATCGGCATCAACCGATCGATCCGGGCGAAGCGCTCTTCTGTCGCGGTCACCGAAGGCCGTAACGGCGATTGCGCCGGTCAATCGCCTACCCGATTGGTGCGCACTCGGCGAAGTAAATGAACCGCATAGGTTTACATGTGTCCAATAATGGTTATCCCGTCGTCGCCTCAACCCACTCCCCGAACGAAAGGCAACGACGATGAAGTCGACGGCAGCCGAGAAGGCGCTTGACGCGGCGGCAGTGGCGAGGGGGCTGATCGAATTGTTGCTGGTGCCGACGCGCTTGTCGTCGGCTTGGGTACGCGCAGCGGCCGCGGAGAACTGACCGGTCTACCGGTTTACCCGTGTCCAATAGCGGCTATCCCCCCGTCGCCTTAGCCGCCACCGGCTACCGACCCCTCAGATGAAAGGCAAACGACAATGACGTCGATCACCGCCAAAAAGGCTTTCAAAGTTGCCGCGGCCGCGGCCGGACTGGTCGCAGTGTTGCTGGTACCAACGGGATGTTCGACAGCGGTGGGCGGCACGGGTGGCAACGGCGGGCTGACCATCTCCCTCTAACTGGCAAGACCGGCGATCCGGCGGCAACCATCGCGTGGCCGCCGGAAGATTCCCCTGCATGAACGTCATCCTTTGTGTCTGCAGCCTCGCTGCCCATGGAAAGCTCTTCAATTGCTTTGTGCCAGTGCGGATATGACAAAACTTGTCGTGAAAAACATCACTAAACGTGGTTTACGTGTGTTTAACAAGGGGTAGTCGGGCTTTGCATTGGCCATTAACGGCTAGGTTGTCCCCTCACGGAAAGGCAAGACAATGAAGTCGCACTCCACCAAGAAAACGCTCAAAGCCACCGCAGCCGCCCTCGGCGTGGCCGCAGTCTTAGTACTGCCAACAGGCTGCTCTACCGCAAGCAGGCGGCGCAGGCGGAGGCGGTCTTGTTGGTGGCTCCAGCGGCGGGCTCTTGGGCGGAGTACTTGGCGGCCTAGGCCTCTAACCGTTCGGGCAGGAGGCCCGCCGGGAACTTCGGTTCCTGGCGGGCCTTCTTCTTCAGCTAACTGGCCCGGGCGACGAATTCAGCCGCAGATATGCCTGAATCGTCGTTCCGGTGCTGGCGGTGTGGGTGCGGACCAGGTCCGAAATAGCGTTGACCAGGAACAATCCACGGCTGGCCGGGCCGGCCGGCCCTGGGTCCAGGCGCCCCACCAGCGGATCGTCGAGGCAACCGTTGTCGCGCGCCTCGCACACCAGGTGGTCGTCGTCGCGCCAAAAGGCCAGCCGGCAGGCGCCGTCGGTGTACATCAAGCTGTTGGTGGCCAGCTCGGTGGCGACCAGTTGCAGATCTTCGATGCCGTCCTGGGACAGTCCGACCCAGCCGGCGTAGTTGACCGCGAAGGACCGCGCCGGGCGTAGGTCCGAGGATTCGCGAACCATGTAGGTCACCGCGCCCGGATTAGCCGGTAGCGGCTGATTGCACTGTGCCAGCACGTCATCCGGCGCGTAGTCCGCGCTGTGTTGCAGCGAACCGCATTTCCACAGCAGCGGATGGGTCGCACGCGCGCTTGCCAGCACGTCGTCGTCCAGCCGTTCCGCGTCGTAAAGGCACAGCGCGGTCAACTGCCGACCCTCGAAAGCACTGTTGACCAGCGCCTCGTGCTGCTTGCAGGCCAGAACCTCGTCGGCAGTGCGCTCCGGCCAGCAGACCTGGCTGACGATGCGCGCCCGGCGGTCGGCGTTGTCCGCAACGAAGGAGCCCTCCAGCGCCAGAAACCGGCTCGGGTTGCGCGCCGCCTCGACGATGTCGACCAGTTGCAACCCGTTCGTCGAACCCTCGCCGCCGAGCGCTTCGCGGACCAAGCCCAGATAGTCACCGGGCACCGCTACCAGTACCGGCTCGTCCATCGCCAGACCTTCGAGCACGAAGGGCACCACGGCGTCCAGGTATTCGCGTTGCGAGTGGTAGAGGATCGCGGAATGAACGAAGCCTTGTCGCCCGTTCTCCGTGCCCCTGATCATCTCGGCGCTCCTGCTTTCCATTACCAATGCCAACCCCCTGCCGGACCGGCTCCCCTTCTCGTATCCCCGCGCCCCATTACCCATGCCAGTACCCAGCGCTCGCGTTCCCTACGCAGGAAAGTGGTCACAAACGCGCCTCGGATAAGCGGATCTTCGTCACAGCCACCAAGAGGCGGCGGCGTCCAGGTGACGCCGAATGCGGTAGCGCGCCAAGCTATCGTCGCCCGCCGCGATCGCGTCGAGAATCCGGGAGTGAGCGTGCTCGATCGCGACGACGTCGTCGCGGGCCGGTGGCTGCTGCCCGGTGCTGGACCAGTGCCGGCGAAACAACTCGATGATGATCCTCAAGAACAGGTCCAGCAGCGCGTTGCCGGCCAGTTGCGCCAGTTCGATGTGGAACCGCGCCTCCTCCGACGTGGCCTGACGCGCCTCGTCGGCGGTGTGCGCCGCGGCGTCGAGCGCGGACCGGTGGGTGTGTAGGAAGGCCGTCACCGCGGGTTCGGTGCGCCGCTTGACGACCTTGGCGACGTTATCGATCTCGATGGCGTCGCGCACGCAACGCAGATCTTCGCGGCTCGGCTGCCGGAATTGCAGGTACAGCGCGATGGTGTCGATGCTGGCTTGCGCGTGCGGCCTCGTGACGACCAGCCCGCCGCCGGGTCCGCGTCGCATCTGGGCGACCGAGTGGTATTCCAGCAGTCGGACTGCTTCTCGTAACACCGCGCGGCTCACCCGGTAGCGCTCCAGCAGGGCCGCTTCGGTGCCGAAGACCGAACCCACCTGCCAGTCGCCGGAGGCGATTTCGTCGCCGATGGCAGCCGCCACCACCTCCGCCAACTTGCCGCGCGGGACTTCCCCGTCGGTTCCCCGGCTTCGGCGGGGGCGGCCGGCGCGCCCCGGATGATGCTCTTGCAGCCAGGCATTCACCGCTTCGACGTGTCGCTCGGACAGCGTCTTGGCCCGGGCGGAATCGCCGGCAGTGACGGCGGCAACGAGGTCGGAGTGGTCGTTGTGCATGTAATCGAGCGCCTCGATGGCCTCACTGGCCGAGTCGGTCCGCGACCGCAGGGCATACCGGGTGGTGAGCCTCGTCAGCACGTCGATAAAGAGTTGCAGGACGGGGTTTTTCGACTGCTCCCCCAGCGCGATGTGAAACTCGTCGCGCGGCGCCGGCAGGCCCGGCCGCCACTGCTGCTCCGCGCGCAGCACGGCGCGCAGCCGCTCGATGCCGGCCTCGTCGATGCGTTCGGCCGCGAGCGAGGCCGCCAGCGGCTCGAGGACCAGTCGCGCGTTGAGCAGATCGACCAGCGTGGTGCCCAGGTACTCGAGGTAGATGACGATGGCGCGGGTCGCGGGCCCCGCGTCGGGCTCAGCGATCAGCAGGCCGCCGCCGGGTCCGCGCCGCATCCGGGCCACCCGATGGTGTTCGACGAGCCGAACTGCCTCCCGCAGCACCGACCGGCTCACGCCGAAGCGCTGTTGCAGCGCATGTTCGGAACCCAGCGATTCGCCGACGGGCCAGCCGCGGCGCACGATGTCCGCCTCGATGTCGCGGGCGATCGTCGAAGCCAGCTTTTTGGTCCCGCCCGCGGACGGCGCGGGGCTTACTTGAAGCTCAATACTGTGCTCCCACAAGCATTCTCAGCACGTGAGCAGCATGCAACCCGCGACCGGACCCCCGCCCACGGAAACCACGCCGACCTCGGGACGCTGCGACACCTGCCGCTCGGCCGCCTCGCCGCGCAACTGCAGGCATCCTTCGTGCAGGGCCCAGTAGCCGTGCATGCGCCCGGCCGAAAGTTGGCCGCCGTAGGTGTTCAGCGGCAGTTGCCCGTCGCGGGCGATCCGCGCGCCGCCTTCGACGAACGGGCCGGCCTCGCCGTCGCCGCAGACGCCCAGGGCTTCCAGCCAGGCGATGGTGAGATAGGTGAAACCGTCGTAGAGCTGGGCAACCGCGAGGTCGGTGGGTTTCAGCTCCGTGCGTGACCACATCTGCGCGGCCGCATCCGACATCGCCATCTTCGGGTAGTCGGCGCGGTGGAACCACCCACCGGCGCCGTCCGACCCGCCGATCGCCTCCACCCGCACGGGCCGATGCGGGCAATCGGGCCCGTACTCGGCGTGGGAGACCACCACCGCGATCGATCCGTCGATGGGCACGTCGCAATCCAGCAGCCCGAACGGCGTCGATACCAGTCGCGCCCCCAGGTAATCGGCCATCGTCATCGGGTCGCGGTAGACCGCAAGCGGATTCAGTGCGGCGTTGCGCCTGCCGTTGAGCGCCAGCCAGCCCAATTGCTCCTTGGTGGTGCCGTACAGCTCCATGTGCCGACGGCAATTCAGCGCCAACCAGTTCGCCGCCGAATACGCTTGGGCCGCAACCAGATCGTTGACGTCATCCATCGCACCGACAGCCGGCTTGTCTTCACCCTCGGGTGTTTCGAACATCCGCGCCAGCGGCGGGGCGGGGGCGTTCTTCTCCTGCTTGACCGGCACCGTGCCGCCGAGCATTTGGATGGTCCGGTACACCACCACGTGCCGGGCGCGGCGCTCGGACACCGCGCGGCATGCCGACATCACCGGACTCAGCAGGCCGCCGGTGCCGAATCCGCTGCCACAGTCGACCGCCTCGATTTGCAGCTCGGCAGTGACCTCTTCGGCCGGCGTGTCACCCAAAGTCGCGATCCCGTCGATGTCGGCGGGCACCAGGCCGGCGTCGGCGATGGCACCGCGCACCGCCTCCATGGTCAGGTCCCGCCCGGGGATGCCGGTCCGTCGGCCGATCCGGGAAATGCCGATACCGGACACGATCGCGTCTTTTTCGAAATACGTCATCTGCACCGCCCACCAGAGGAGAACCGTCGAACCAGTACCGCACCCGCACCGAACCAATAGAGTGTACTGTATTGCCCGTGTCAGCCGAGTCGACGTCACAGCTGCTCATCGAGCATTGCGCCGATTGCTCGCGCTGGGTGCATCCCGCGACCGGCGAATGCCGCGAGTGCGGCGCCACGCTGGTCGCGCGCCCGATTTCCGGACAGGGCACGGTGTTCACCTACACGGTCAACCACCATCGGTATAACCCGGAGATCCCGGTCCCCTATGTGATCGCCATCGTCGAGCTCGCCGAACAGGCCGGGCTGCGGGTTGCCGCCAATATCGTTGACTGCGAACCGGATTCGGTGACGTGCGGGATGCCGGTCAGCATCAAGCCGGACAGGGGCGCCGGTGGGGCGCCGTTGTTCGCACCGCTCTAGTTGATCAGCGGGTCGCGCGGCATGCCGAGAATTCGCTCGGCGATCTGGTTCCGGGTGACTTCCGAGGTGCCGCCGGCGATCGCCATACCGCGTGCGCCCATGATCAGCCGGCCCGGCGCGGCTCCGGCGCCGTCCACCAGCGCTACCTCGGGACCGGTCAGGGCCGCCATGATCGCGGCGCCCTCCACCATGTGCTCGGCCAACTTCAGCTTGGTCACGTTGCCTTCCGGTCCCGGCCCCGCGCCTTCGACGCTGCGGGCCACCCGGCGCAGGTTCAGCAGCCGCAACGCGGTCTCGTTGGCGAGATAGGAGCCGACCCGAATATCCGCGCCCGCCAACCGATCTGCATGCTGCTTGGCCAGCTCGACCAGTGCGGTCGCCAATCCCTCGTAGAAGGATCCGCTGCCGCCGATGCTGACCCGCTCGTTGCCCAGCGTGGCGCGTGCGACCGTCCACCCAGAGTTGGGAGTGCCGACCACGTCTTCGTCGGGAACGAACAGGTCGTTGAAGAACACCTCGTTGAAGTCCGAGCCGCCGGTGATCTGGCGCAGCGGTCGCACCTCGACCTCCGGCGCTTTCATGTCGACGATCACCGTGGTGATCCCGGCGTGCTTGGGCGCATCGGGGTCGGTGCGCACGGTGGCAAGTCCGCGCGCGCAGTAGTGGGCTCCGCTGGTCCACACCTTTTGCCCGTTGATCTTCCAGCCACCGTCGACGCGAGTGGCCTTGGTCTTGATGGACGCCGCGTCCGAGCCGGCCTCGGGTTCGGAGAACAGCTGGCACCAAATCTCGTCTTTGCGTAGCGCCTTCTCGACGAATCTTTCAATCTGCCAATCAGTTCCGTGCTGGATCAGGGTCAGGATCACCCAGCCGGTGATGCCGTAGTCCGGACGCTTGATGCCGGCCGCCTTGAATTCCTCCTCGATGACCAACTGCTCCACCGCATCGGCGGCCAGGCCCCATGGCTTGGGCCAGTGCGGCATCACGTAGCCGGTCGCGATCAGCTTGTCGCGTTGCGCCTGCTTGTCCAAAGCGGCGAGTTCGGCTGCGTCGGCCCGGATCCGGGTGCGCAGTTCCTCGGCCTCGGGAGGCAGATCCAGACTGTTCTCCCGGACGGCGCCCGCCGCGGTGCGTTCGAATACATCGCGGGCCGGACTGTCGCCGCCGAACAGCGCGGATGCCACGAGTGCCCGACGCAGATGCAGGTGCGCGTCATGCTCCCAGGTGAAACCGATGCCGCCGTGCACCTGGATGTTGAGTTCGGCGTTACGCGCGTAGGCCGGAAAAGCCAGTGCCGCAGCGACTGCCGAGACCAGGCGGAACTGCTCCTCGTCTTCGGAGGCCGCACGCGAGGCGTCCCAGACCGCGGCCGTGGCCGACTCCACGGCGACGAGCATGTTCGCGCAGTGGTGCTTGACCGCCTGGAACGTCGCGATGGTGCGGCCGAATTGCTGGCGCACCTTGGCGTAGCCGACGGCAGCGTCGACGCAGTCGGATGCTCCGCCCACCGCCTCGGCGGCGAGCAGGGTGCGCGCCCGGGCCAGCGCTGATTCCCGTGCGCCCGCGATGATGTCGCCGGAACCGACGCTGACGTTGCTCAGGCGTACGCGCCCGGAACGGCGAGTGGGGTCGAGATTGTCGGGCAGTTCGACCGAAACGCCCGAGCGGCCACGGTCCAGCAGCAGCACATCGTCGCCGGCGGCGATCAGCAGCAGATCGGCCAGCCCCGCGCCCAGCACGACTCCGGCGTCGCCGTCGGCGACACCGCCTTCGACTTGCACCCGGCTGTCCAGGCCGATGCCCGCGGTGACAGATCCATCGATCAGGCCCGGCAGTAACCGTGACTTCTGTTCGGCCGAGCCATCTTTGGCGATCACGGCCGAGGCGATAACTGTCGGGACGAATGGGCCCGGGGCGACCGCACGACCGAGCTCCTCGATGACCACGACCAGCTCCGGCAATCCATAGCCGGAGCCGCCGTGTTCCTCGTCGACGTGCAGGCCGAGCCAGCCGAGTTCGACCATGTCGGGCCAGAAGGTGGGCCGGCTCTCGTCGGGACTGTCCAGCAGGGCTCGCGCCGCCGGGCGCGCCTTCTGCGAAGTCAAGAATGATCGGGCGACCTCGGCGAGCTCACGATGGTCGTCGGTAAGTGCGATACCCATTGGGACCTCCTCGCGCCAGTAGCCGCACCGCAGCGTCGCCGGGTGGTCAGCCGGCCCCGCTCCGAGGGGGAGCGGGGCGGCTGCCTAAAGAGTGTACTTATTGTGCTCGGGCTGGTAGCAGGCCCCTCGCGGGGTCGCTACTTGGGTGCGAAGCGCTGTCCGGCGTCCAGGCGCAGGCACTGGCCGTTGAGCATCGGGTTGTCGACGATGGCCAACGCCAGCTTGGCGTACTCCTCGGGACGGCCCATCCGCTTGGGGAAGGCCGCGTCGCGGGTCAGCGTCGCCGCCATCTCGTCGGGAACCATCGACGTCAGACCGGTGAGGAACAGGCTCGGCGCGATCGCCAGCGCCCGGATCCCCATCGAGCCCAGGTCGCGGGCCATGGTCAGGCACATGCCCGCGATCGCCGCCTTGGCGGCGGTGTAGGCGACCTGCCCGATCTGGCCCTCGAACGCGGCGATCGACGCGGTGTTGATGATGACGCCGCGCTCTTCGTCCTCGGGTTCGTTCTTGGCCATGTGCGCGGCGGCCAGCCGGCTGATGTTGAAGGTGGCGATCAGGTTGAGATCGATGACCGATTGGAAGGATTCGAGGTCGTGGGGGCCCGACTTGGTCAGGGTGCGCTTGGCGATACCGCCGCCGGCCGTGGTGACCACGACATGCAGGCCGCCCAGCTTGTCGACCGCGGTCTGCAATGTCTCCTCGGTGCCCGCGTAGTCGGTGACATCTACCGGGTAGAACGCGCCACTGATGCCTTCGGCAACGGCTTTACCGTCGGAACCCTCGCGGTCGAAGATGGCGACATCCGCACCACGCTCGGCGAACAGTTCGGCCGTGGCCCGACCCATCCCCGACGCGCCGCCGATGATGACGGCCTTCTTCCCATTGATCTCCATCCGGGCCTCTCCTTTTTCGGGTTGTCAGATCCTGTGCAATCTGTAACGTTACGCAGGAACGCTAGCGTGTCCGCGCAGCAGGGTTGTCACCGAGCCGTGCCAAGCTGACAAACGTGCTCCTTCTCGAGGTGGTAGCCACGTCGACCGACGTCGGTGCCACGTCGTCCCGGCTGACCAAGGTCGCGCGCATCGCCGCCCTGCTCAGCCGCGCCGCATCCGAACCCGAAGTGGTCGCCATCGTGGTGTCCTGGCTTTCCGGTGAGCTCCCGCAACGCCAGATCGGCGTGGGCTGGGCATCGTTGCGGACGCGGCCACCAGCGGCGGCCGAGCCGCAGCTGACGGTGACCGGTGTGCACGCCAGCTTGACCGAGATCGGCGCGGTCTCGGGCAAGGGATCGCAGGCGCGCCGCGCCGAACTCCTCGCCACGCTGATGGCCGCCGCGACCGAATCCGAGCAGACCTTCCTGGTAAGGCTGCTCTCGGGCGAACTGCGTCAAGGAGCGCTGGCCGGGATCATGGCCGACGCGGTCGCCAAGGCCGCCGAGATCCCCGCCGCCGCGGTCCAGCGCGCAGCGATGCTGGGCGGGGACCTGCCCTCGGCGGCAGCGGCCGCGCTGTCCGGTGGAGCGGTGGCGCTGCAGGCATTTACCCTGCAGGTGGGCCAACCAGTCGGCCCGATGTTGGCACAGACCGCCACCACCGTGGCCGATGCACTCGAACGGCACAGCGGCACAACGATTTTCGAGGCCAAGCTGGACGGCGCGCGAGTGCAGATCCACCGCGCCGGGGACGTCGTCACGGTCTACACACGAAGCCTGGACGATGTCACCGCCCGGCTGCCCGAGGTGGTGGAGGCGACGCTGGCCCTGCCCGTCACCGACCTGATCGCCGACGGTGAGGCGATCGCGCTGCGGCCCGACAACCGGCCGCACCGCTTCCAAGTAACGGCCTCCCGGTTCGGCCGATCGGTCGACGTCGCCGCAGCCCAGGCGGCGCAACCACTTTCGGTGTTCTTCTTCGACCTCCTGCACCGCGATGGCGTCGATCTGCTGGACGCGCCGACCGTCGAGCGGCTGGCCGCGCTGGACGCGCTGGTGCCGGCCCGGCAGCGGGTCGACCGATTGGTCACCTCCGATCCCGCCGCGGCCACGGCCTTTCTGGAGGCGACGCTGGCCGCCGGTCACGAAGGCGTGATGGCAAAGGCGCCGGGTGCGCCCTACCTTGCCGGTCGCCGGGGCGCGGGCTGGCTCAAGGTCAAGCCGGTCCACACCCTCGATCTGGTGGTGCTCGCCGTCGAGTGGGGCTCGGGGCGCCGAAGCGGCAAACTGTCCAACATCCATCTGGGCGCGCGCGATCCGGCTACCGGCGAATTCATCATGGTGGGAAAGACGTTCAAAGGGATGACCGACGCCATGCTGGACTGGCAGACGGCGCGGTTCAGCGAGCTCGCCGTCGGATCGATGGACGGCTACGTGGTCCAATTGCGTCCCGAGCAGGTCGTCGAAATCGCGCTCGATGGCGTGCAGAAGTCCACCCGCTACCCGGGCGGCCTGGCGCTGCGATTCGCCCGGGTCGTGCGCTATCGCGACGACAAGAGTCCGGCCGATGCCGACACAATCGACAACGTCCGTGCGCTGTACTAGTTCGCCTGGGCGGAAAACCCCTTTCGTCGTAGGGTTTGACCGTGACTGTGCACGACAACGATGTCCGCTACATCCGCACGGACGATGACCTGCCCCCGGTCGCCATCATCGACCGCTCCCCCATCAGCTTTCGCCACAAGATCCTGTTCGGAATCATCGCGGTAGTCGGCGCCCTCGCCTGGGCCGTCGTCGCGTTCCTGCGCGGCGAAACGGTCAACGCCGTCTGGATCGTGGTCGCCGCGATCTGCACCTACATCATCGGATTCCGGTTCTACGCGCGGCTGATCGAGATGAAGATCGTCCGCCCGCGCGACGACCACGCCACACCCGCCGAAGTTCTCGACGACGGCACCGACTACGTGCCGACCGACCGTCGGGTGCTGTTCGGCCATCATTTCGCCGCGATCGCCGGGGCGGGACCGCTCGTCGGCCCGGTCCTGGCGACCCAAATGGGCTACTTGCCGTGCAGCATCTGGATCATCGTCGGCGCGGTGTTCGCCGGCGCGGTCCAGGACTACCTGGTGCTGTGGATCTCCACGCGGCGCCGGGGCCGGTCCCTGGGCCAGATGGCCCGCGACGAGCTCGGCGCGGCAGGCGGGGCCGCCGCGCTGGTCGGCGCCTTCGTCATCATGGTGATCATCATCGCGGTGCTGGCGCTGGTGGTGGTGCGAGGCCTGGCTCAGAGCCCGTGGGGTGTCTTCTCGATCGCGATGACCATCCCGATCGCCCTCTTCATGGGCTGCTACCTGCGGTTCCTGCGCCCGGGCCGGGTGGCCGAGGTCTCGGTGATCGGCTTCGTGCTGCTGATGATCGCCGTGGCGTCCGGCAACTGGGTCAGCGAAACCTCTTGGGGCGCATCCTGGTTGAACTTGTCCGCGGTGACGGTGTCGTGGTTGATCATCATCTACGGCTTCGTGGCGTCGGTGTTGCCGGTGTGGTTGCTGCTGGCACCGCGCGATTACCTGTCGACCTTCATGAAGGTCGGCGCCATCGCGTTGCTGGCCGTCGGCATCTTTATCGCGCACCCGCTGATTCAGGCGCCCGCCGTCTCCCGGTTCGCCCACACCGGCGACGGGCCGGTCTTTCCCGGCGCTCTGTTCCCCTTCCTGTTCATCACCATCGCGTGCGGCGCGCTGTCCGGGTTCCATGCGCTGATCTCCTCGGGGACGACACCGAAGCTCCTGGAGAAGGAGGGCCAGATGCGTTTCATCGGCTACGGCGGCATGCTGACCGAATCGTTCGTCGCGATCATGGCGCTGATCAGCGCCGCGATCCTGGACCAGCACGTGTACTTCGCGCTGAACGCCCCCGCCGCGCAGACCGGCGGCACCGCGGCCAGTGCCGCGCACTACGTCAACGGACTCGGCCTGTCCGGGCCGCCGGCGACCGCGGACCAGCTCAATCAGGCCGCCGCCGGCGTCGGTGAAAAATCAATCGTGTCGCGCACCGGCGGAGCCCCGACGCTGGCCGTGGGCATGTCCGAGGTTCTGAACCGCTCGTTCGGCGGGGCCGGCCTCAAGGCGTTCTGGTATCACTTCGCGATCATGTTCGAGGCGCTGTTCATCCTGACCGCGGTCGACGCCGGCACCCGGGTAGCGCGCTTCATGCTCTCCGACGCGCTCGGCAACCTGGGCGGCCCGCTGACCAGGTTGCGCAATCCGAGCTGGCGCCCCGGGGTCTGGGTCTGCAGCCTGATCGTGGCGGCGGCGTGGGGCAGCATCCTGCTGATGGGTGTGACCGACCCCCTCGGCGGCATCAACACGCTGTTTCCGCTGTTCGGGATCGCCAACCAGTTGCTCGCGGCGATCGCGCTGACCGTCGTCACCGTGATCGTCGTCAAGAAGGGCCTGCTGAAGTGGGCGTGGATACCGGGCATCCCGCTGCTGTGGGATCTGACGGTCACCCTGACCGCGTCGTGGCAGAAGATCTTCTCCGCCGACCCGGCGATCGGTTACTGGTCCCAACACTTCCAGTACTCGGCGGCCAAGGACGCGGGCAAAACCGCGTTCGGTTCGGCCAAGAATGTCCATCAGCTCGACGCAGTCATCAGGAACACCTTCATTCAGGGCACGCTGTCGATACTTTTCGCGGTCGTGGTGGTCATCGTGCTGGTCATCGGAATTGTCGTCGCGCTCAAGGCAATTCGCGGCGGCGGGCGCCCGTTGACCGAGGACGACCCGATCCCGTCGAGGAAGTTCGCGCCGTCGGGCCTGATAGCCACCCCCGCGGAGCGAGAGGTGCAACGGCAATGGGCAGCGCCGTCCGGCGAGCGCCACGCCGGAAATCGATAGCCCCGAAGTTCGCTGTACCGCACTAAGATTGTGCGGAATGAGAGTCGGCATCGACTTCGGCACCACCCACACTGTCGTCGCGCTCGTCGACCGGGGCAACTACCCGGTCGTCTCGTTCGACGGCGTTGATGCCTGGCCGTCACTCATCGCCGCCAACGCGGCCGGGGAACTGCGCTTCGGGGTGGACGCCGCGGCCGTTCGCCACGATCCCGAGTGGTCGGTGCTGCGCTCGATCAAACGCCTGCTCAACGACGCCGGGCCGCAAACCGAGGTGACGCTGGCCGGCCATAGCTACCGGTTGACCGACTTGCTCACCGGATTTTTGGCTCAGCTCAAAAGCGATCTTCTGCAGCGCTCGAATGGCAGCCTGACGACAGGTGACACCATCGAGGCTGCCATCAGCGTGCCCGCCAATGCCGCCAGTGCCCAGCGCCTGTTGACGCTGGACGCCTTCGTGGCGGCGGGTTTTCACGTCGTCGCACTGCTGAACGAGCCGTCCGCGGCCAGCCTCGAATATGCCCACCGATATCGCTCCACCATCACCGCCAAACGCGAATACGTGCTCATCTACGACCTCGGCGGCGGTACCTTCGACGCGTCGCTGCTCAAGATGACCGGGCACTCCAACGAGGTCGTGATCAGCGAGGGCATCCAACGACTCGGCGGTGACGATTTCGACGAGGTGATTGTGCAACTCGTCACCGAGGGCGCGAAACTTCGCGACGTCGACTCCACCGCACTCGAGCTTCTCCGCGAGGAATGTGCGCTTCGCAAGGAGGCCGTCGGGCCGCAGACTAGGCGCTTCCTGGTCGACATGTCCGGGGTCGACCGGCCGCCGTTTTCGTGTGGCATCGACGACGTCTACGCGGCGTGTGCGCCGCTCGTCGAGCCCACGATCGCACTCCTCAACCGCATCCTGCGCGACGGCAGCGGGGATGTGGCGTGGTCCGAGGTCGCCGGCATCTACGTGGTGGGCGGGGCCGGCGGCTTTCCCCTGATCTCGCGGATGTTGCGCAGCACTTTCGGCGAGAAGCGGGTGAAACGCTCCCCTCATCCGTTTGCCGCCACGGCCATCGGTCTTGCCGTCTTCCTGGACAAAGAATCGGGTTTCGCGCTGTCGGAACGCTTTTCGCGACACTTCGGGGTGTTCCGCGAGGCCGAAGCCGGCGCCGGCGTCGTCTTCGATCCGATCGTGGGCAAAGACGTCTCGCTGCCCGCCGACGGCCAGACGCCGCTGATCGTCCGGCGGACATACCGGGCAGCGCACAACATCGGGCACTTCCGCTTCGTGGAATGCAGCCGCCTGGTCAATGGCCGCCCCGACGGGGACGTGACGCCTTACGACCCGGTTCTGTTTCCCTTCGATCCCGCGCTCTACGACCGCGACGACCTGGGGCGTCAGCCGGTCGGCCGGTGGACGAACGGGCCGGATGTCGAGGAGCGCTACGTCGTGGCGCCCAGCGGCGCGGTGGAGGTGACGCTCACGACGCACCCGGGCGGATTCATGCGAACCTATCGCCTGGAACGACGTGCCGCGTCGGTGTCATAACAGGGCGACGGGCCGGGACTATGCGTCCCCAGAAGACGATCGAATGAGTCAGCGCGCCATGGCATTTCGCGTGTGAGCGGTCGCCCCGCGCACGGTCGCTTACCGTCGCGCCGTCACTGGAGCTAGCGTCGGATGACATGGCAGAGATAGACCTCGAGGCCCTGTCCACTCCCGACCACGGCTACACCGTCAAGGACGACGATGACGATGACCCGATCTTGCTCGACCGGGAGGGGAATCACATCCAGACGTGGCGTGAACGATATCCCTACGACCACCGGATGCCACGCGGCGAATACGAGGATTTGAAACGGCGCCTGCAAATTGAGCTGCTCAAACTGCAGAACCACAGCAAGCGCACCGGATGCAGGCACCTCATCGTGTTCGAGGGACGCGACGCGGCCGGCAAAGGCGGCACCATTCAGCGGTTCATGGAGCATCTGAATCCGCGCGGGGCGCGAGTCGTCGCGCTCGAGAAGCCGACGGAGCGTGAACAGACACAGTGGTATTTCCAGCGCTACATCAGCCACTTGCCGTCCGGTGGCGAGATGGTGCTGTTCGACCGGTCGTGGTACAACCGGGCGGGAGTCGAGAAGGTGATGGGCTTCTGTTCACCCGAGCAATACGCCGAATTCATGCAACAGGCACCGCTTTTCGAGGGGATGCTGGTCGCCAATGGCATCAACCTGACCAAACTGTGGTTTTCCGTCTCCCCGGCCGAACAACGGACCCGCTTCGCCATCCGGTTGGTCGATCCCGTCCGGAACTGGAAGTTTTCGCCAATGGATATGGAGTCGATCGATCGCTGGAACCAGTACACCGAGGCCAAGGAAGCAATGTTCGAGGCGACCGATACCGATGTTGCGCCGTGGATCGTGGTGCGCAGCAATGACAAGAAGCGGGCCCGGATCAACGCCATGCGCTACGTGCTCGCCAAATCCGAGTACGACGACAAGGACGACGCGGTAGTGGGCGAACCGGATCCGTTGATTGTGGGCCGGGCACTGACCGACTGAGCTAGAAACGATGCCGGAGCTGATTGCGCCACGACACCGAAGAGGACCGCCCATGCCCACCTGGCTCATCACCGGCTGCTCAACCGGACTCGGCAGAGCCCTCGCCGAAGCCGTCATCGACACCGGCCACAATGCCGTCGTCACCGCACGCGACGTCGCGAAGGTCGCCGACCTGGCCGACATCGCGCCGGATCGGGTGCTGCCCGTTGCGCTGGACGTCACCAAACCCGACCAGATCACTTCGGCCGTCGAGCAGGCCGAAGGGCGGTTCGGCGGCGTCGACGTGCTGGTCAACAACGCCGGGTACGGTTACCGCGCCGCAATCGAAGAAGGCGAGGACACCGAAGTCCGCGCCCTGTTCGAGACACACTTCTTCGGTGCCGTCGCGATGATCAAGGCCGTCCTGCCCGGCATGCGGGCGCGCCGCAGCGGCGCGATCGTGAACATCTCCTCGATCGGCGCCCAGGTGATGCCGGTGGGATCGGGCTACTACTCGGCCGCCAAGGCGGCACTCGAGGGGATGAGTGGTGCGCTTCGCGGCGAGCTGGCCCCGCTCGGAATTTCTGTGACGGTGGTCGAACCGGGAGCGTTTCGAACCGACTTCGCCGGACGCTCGCTCGTCCAGTCGGCCACGGTCATCGACGACTACGCCGGAACGGCCGGACAGCGTCGCAAGGAGAATGACACGATGCACGGCAACCAGGCCGGCGACCCCGCCAAAGCCGGCGCCGCGATCGTCACCGCCGTCGAATCCACTGAACCGCCGGCATTCCTGCTGCTGGGCCCCGACGCGCTGGCCCTGTATCGCTACACCGCGGACGCTCGCGCAAGCGAGATCGCGAAATGGGAGCAGCTGAGCAGCGGCACCAACTTCGACTGAGTCAGCGCTGGGCAGCGATGCGTTTGGCAAGTGCCCGCGACTGTCTGGCCACGTAGCCAATCAACGCGGGACGGCTCACGATCCCGTGGAAGTACAGTCCATCGGCGGCGGGCGCCGGCGCCAAATGAACGGGTGCACCATCGGAACCAAGCACACCCAGGTGCCCGACCAATGGCTCCAGCCCGATCCGGTAACCCGTCGCCGCGATTACCGCATCGGGGTTGATTCTTCGACCGTCGCCAAGCACGACGTCGCCGCCCTCGAACGCGCACAGCGCGGGCACGACCTCGACCGATCCCGCGCGGATAGCGTCGACGACCTCCGGATCGATGATGGTCGGCGCGACATCCAGCCGATGCGCCCTGGTGAACGGCCCTTCGGCGGGCACCGGCAGGCCGAACTCGGCGAGGTCCCCGAACGCCTTGCGGCGCGCGACGGTGGCGATCCGGTCGGACAGTCGCGCGGGCAGATGGTAGAGCGGGATCGACAGCACGTCATTGGGAAGACCGGCAGGGCCGTTGCGGGGCAAGATGTTTGGCGGTGTGCGCACCGAGAGCCAGACTTTGGCAGTCGTGCCCGCGCTCAGATCGTGGGCGATCTCCATGCCCGACGATCCCGACCCGACTACCAGCACCCGTTTTCCGGCGTACGGCGCCGGATTGCGGTAGACGGACGAATGCGACAGCGCACCGGTGAAGCTGCCCCGCCAGTCCGGTATGACCGGTGTGTGTTGATAACCGGTGGCGATCACGACGTGTCGAGCCTCGATTTCGCCCTCGGATGTGCTCACCATCCACCCCGACGCATCTCGGTCGATCCGGTTGACCTCGGTGTTGACCCGTAGCTCGACACCCTCTTCGCGGGCGTGATGTTGGAAGTGCTCGACCACTTGGTCGCGGCTCGGATAGACCGGAGTGCCTTTGGGATAGCGTCGTGCGGGCAGATGCGAGAACTGCCGACCGGTGTTGAGTTTGAGCTTGTCATAGCGGCCGCGCCACGCCGCGGCCACTTCGCCCGCGCGCTCGATCACCAGCGACCTGATGCCGAGGTCGCAAAGGCTCAGTGCCGCAGAAAGTCCCGCCGGCCCCGAACCGATGATCACGACGCCGCGGTCATCCATCTCCGGTGTCCTTCGGCATGCCCTCATGCTTGGCGCGCTCGCAGATCCCTGCGCAGAATCTTGCCGGTCGGCGACTTCGGAATCTTCTCGATGAACTCAACCTGACGAATCTTCTTGTAGGGAGCCACTTTCGCTGCGACGAAGTCGATGACCTCACCTTTCGAGAGTGCGGCGCCAAGCTGCCTTACCACGAAGGCCTTTGGGATCTCCTCACCCGTAATATTGTGAACGACACCGACAACCGCGACGTCGGCGATCCCCGGGTGGGTCAACAGCAGCGCCTCGAGCTCGGCTGGTGCAACCTGATATCCCTTGTATTTAATCAGCTCCTTGAGTCGGTCCACGATGTACACACATCCCGCAGCATCCACCCGCGCCAGATCACCGGTATGCAGAAACCCGTCGGCGTCGATGGTCTGCGCGGTCGCGGCGGCGTTTCCGAGATAACCCGCCATCACGTTGGGTCCCCGGAAGCACAGCTCACCCGGCTCACTCAAACCGGAAGAGGGAAGGGGTATTTCGGCCCCCGTCTCGATGTCAAGAAGCTTGCTCTCCGCGTTCGGCACCGTCCACCCACACGAACTGACGGGCGCCTCGGCGCCTGCCGGATGCCGGCCTTGCAGCGGAATGACGTGGCTGGCCGGGCTCAGTTCGGTCATCCCGTACGCCTGCACGATGCGGCAACCGAGTCGCTGGGCCACCGCGTTGGCCAGTTCCTCGTCCAGCGGCGCGGCCGCCGAGGTCAGGGTGTGTAGGGAAGACAGGTCAAAGGAGTCGACCACTGGGTCTTTGGCCAATGCGACGGCCACCGGCGGTGCGATGTAAGCCTGGGTGACGCGATACCTCTCGATGGCGGCTAGGAACGCGCCCAGATCGAAGGACGGCATGACGATCAGCCGCGCCCGGTCCCGAAGCGCGGCGCACAGGAGCCCGGTCAGCCCGTAGCTGTGAAAGAAAGGAACCACCGCCATCAGTGTCTCATCGGGATCCACGCCTGACATTGGGTGCAATTGGGCTACGTTGGCGACGAGATTGCGATGGGTGAGCATCACTGCCTTGGGTTTTCCGGTCGTTCCGGAACTAAAGGGAAGCACCGCCACATGTGTTTCGGGATCGAACTCGATCTCTGGACCCTCACTGCCCGTTGAGCTTACGAGATCGTCAATGTCAAGCGGCAACACATCACCACTGGACAAGCCTGCCGCGTTAGCCGCCTGCTCGGCCTGCTCCCGCAATCGCGGGGCCGCGATCAACAGTCGCGCACCTGAATCCGTTACCTGACGGGCGATCTCGTCTGCGGTGAACAAGACATTGATGGGCGTCACCGTCGCGCCGGCCCGCAGGATCGCATGCAACGCGGTCGCGAACGCCGCACTGTTCGGCGCGAGCAGCGCCACCACGTCGCCCACGCCGATGCCGCGCCCCGCCAGCGCGGCGGCGAAGGACTGGATCCGGGTGACCAGCGCGCGATAGCTCACTTCGGTTCCGGTTGCGGTCTCGACCAGGGCTACGCGATCGGCGTCGGCCTCGGCGAGGTCGCCGAACACGTACTCGTACACACCGGTGACCGGAATGACGACGTCGGGAAACGGGCTGACGAAATTCATGACTCCTCCGTACTGAGTGTCCAGTCGCGCGATCGGCAGCTCTGTCTTCACACCAGCGGGGCGATGCGTTCGGGCACGCCCAGCAATGACTTTCCGTAGATCTCGTAGCCGACAAAGGCACTCAATGCGGCATGGCGCGCTCCGACGTTGGCATCGCGCCAATATTGCTGCATTGCACTGGAATCGGCGAAGCTGCCCGCACCGTGGACGTTGATCAGCGCCTGGATCGCCTCGAGTACTTGACGGGCGGCGTAGCCACACTGCGCTCGCGCTTGAGCGCGAAGCGGGTATCCCGCCTCGCCGTTCACGATCTCGCCCTCGTCCAACGCGTCGGCGACCTCGAAGGCGTGCAGCCTGGCGGTCCGTAAGTTGAGTTGCGCCTCAGCGAGCTGTATCTGCACTCCCACCGAATCACTCTGGTGGACAAAGAATGTGTTGGACAGCGGCTTCGACGGAGCCGTTTGAAGCACCAGGTCCGCGGCAGCTTGCCCAAGGCCGAGTAACGGCCCCACCAGAAGCAGAGCCGCCATCGGCGCCAATGGCAGTCGATACCCGGATTCATTTCCCGGCCCGCTGATCAATGCGTCCAATGCGATTGCGCGGTGTTCCGGAACGAAAACCTGTTCAGCCAAAAATGTTTGGCTCGCGGTGCCGCGCATACCGGCCGTGTGCCAGGTGTCGCGCAACCGCACTTCGGACGCCGGTACGAAGCACAGAAAGCTCTCCGTTACGCCGTCGTCCTGGCCGGGTACCGCGACGCCCAGCGATGCCCAGTCGGCATGCGGGGCGCCCGATGCGTACGGCCAGCTTCCGCTGATCGAGAATCCGCCGTCCACCCGCCGCGCGTTGCCGAGGGGCAGCCCACCGGCGATCCGGGAGTCGGGCGCGCTGAATATTTCGGATTGCAACTGCTGCGAGCCATGCCGCGCCACCACCGATGCGGTGGCAGCGATGCTTACCAGCCAGGCCGCCGATGCGTTTGCCCGACCGAGTGTTTCGACGATCTCGAGGACCGTCCGTTGCGGGGCGTGCACACCCCCGAATCGACGCGGCTTGAGCAAGCGGAAGAAGCCGGCGTCAGTCAGTGCAGCGATCACCTCGTCCGGCAGCTTGCGCATCGCCTCGCTTGCCAACGTGCTTTCGCGAAGTAGCGGCTGTAATCGCACCGCATCGGCCAACAGGTCCTGGTGTGTTGTGGGAGACTGCGCTGACGATGTTGTCATGTCACTCCGATCACGTGTGCGAAATCCGTTGTCGGATAACGCCTTCACAGCGAGACTAGAGCCGCTGAAGCCGCGATACCTCTTCTCAGTACAGTTCGCGCAACGTTTGAGACACTTTGCTGCGCGTGCCTGGGTTCGGCCTCTTACCGAGGCCGGTATTCCCCGAACTCCGGAAGTCGTCCGAGCCGCAATCAATGTGACGTCCGCCACATTAAGCGATCCGTACCGGCCGTCGCCGCGAATGCCCGAGGAGTCCGTTCAAGCGGACGCCGAAGAAGCGGGGTTCGAAATGGGCGAGAAAAGCCAACCGTCTACGGTTGCGGAACTCAAGACAACCGACGCCTTTAAGCAAGTCGTGAAATTGTTTCCGTGCCTGCAAATGCTCGGTCCCGTTGACCGTCGCAAGCCGCTTTCGCTGAGCCAGCGAGTCGGTGCGGTCGGGCCGATCACGGTCTTTGACCTGGCTCTCAACGTCGATGCCCGCATCTGCTGCGCGCACGACAGGCCGTTTTACCAAGTCAATATTCTCGCCTCCGGACAAATGGAGTTATTTCAGCGCGGCTCCTCGATTACCTATGCGCCCGGTCTTGCCACGATTTGTCTTCCCGAGGGCGAACTGATCGTTCCCCGTTGGCAAGCGGGCTGCCGAATGATGGCATTGCGGGTGAGCCGCAATACGCTCGAGGACACGCTCAGCGAGGCGCTCGGACGCCCATTGACCGGACAGATTGAATTCGAACCCGCCATGGTCACCACCAACGGGCCCGCACGCAGCTGGATGCACATGTTCACCGTGTTCGCCCAGGAGCTCTTTCGAACCGACAGCGCCCTGACACAACCCCTGGTCGCAACGCCTTTCGTGGACAGCCTGCTGCATGCACTGCTGCTCGCCGCGGACCACCCACACCGGGGTGCGCTCGCAGAACGAACCAAACTTGTTGCACCACATACTATCCGGCCTGCGATCGACATCATCGAATCAGAGCCGCATCTCCCGCTGACGATTGCTTTTCTGGCCGCCGAATGCCACGTCAGCTCGCGCGCACTGCAGCAGAGTTTCACTCGCCACCTGGGCATGTCGCCGATGACCTACCTGCGGCAGGTGCGGCTGCGGCGGGCGCATCAGGAGCTGCTCGAGTCCGATCCCTCGGTCGAGACCGTGGCCTCGATCGCCAAGCGCTGGGGATACTCGAACCCCGGGCGGTTCGCCGCGGCGCACGCGAGCCGGTACGGCGAAACGCCGGCGGCCACGCTGCGCCGGGCCGGACGGTCCGCCACTGCGCCGCAGGCAGACACCGCCACGGCGTAGCCAGGGCGCCGATCGCCGCACCGCGCCGAGAATGGATTCGCTGTTTTGGAGAGGGCTATTCTCCATGGCCGAGAGACGGATTACGATCGGTAAGGAGTCGCCGCATCGAACCTCTCACCCAACGATCGGAGCCCAACATCGACGCCTGGATTCTCGACGCGGTGCGCACCCCGCGCGGGCGTGGCCGGCCCGACGGCGGACTGCACAACGTACATCCGCAAACGCTGTTCGCCACCTGCCTGACCGCCCTGGCCAACCGCACCGGTTTCGATCCCGCGAACGTCGATGACGTGATCGCCGGCAACGGCATCCTGTCCGGTGACCACGGTGACGACATCGCACGCCTTTCGGTCCTGTTGGCCGGCTGGCCGCAGACCGTGCCCGGGATGACGCTGAATCGATTCTGTGGATCCGGTCAGCAAGCCGTCACCGTCGCGGCGTCCTCGATCGCCGCGGGCACCGAGGATTTGGTGATCGCGGGCGGAGTCGAATCGATGTCGCGCTGGAACGTCACGGCCGGCGTGCCGACGATCGACGGCGACAACGCGGACCTTCGCGCGCTGTATCCGACCGTACCGCAAGGTATTTCGGCTGACCTCATCGCGACCCTCGAAGGGTTTACCCGCGATGTCGTCGACACCTACGCCGCACTTAGCCAGCATCGCGCTGCCGCCGCCATCGACGAGGGCAGATTCGATCGCTCGCTGGTCGAAGTCGCCACGCCCGACGGTCCGTTCGCCCGCGACGAGCACCCGCGCCCCGGCACCTCCCCGGAGTCGCTGGCACGGCTGCGGCCGGCGTTCGCCGCGATGGGCGCCACCGGTGTCGACGGTGAGCACCGCACGTTCGACGAGATCTGCTTGCAGCGCTACCCCGGCATCGACCACGTCGACCACGTTCACCACGCCGGCAACTCCTCCGGGGTGGTCGAGGGCGCGGGTGCGGTGTTGCTCGCGTCGCCGAACTGGGCGCGCTCCAACGGTGTAGAGCCGCGAGGGCAGATCCGGGCAACCGCCGCGATCGGCAGCGAACCGATCATCATGCTCACCGCACCCGGGCCTGCCGCGCAGCGCTGCTTGCAGCGCGCCGGCATGACCGTGGCCGACATCGACCTCTGGGAGATCAACGAAGCGTTCGCCGCGGTCCCCCTCAAGACGATCCTCGACCTCGACCTCGATCCGGACCGGGTCAATGTCAACGGAGGCGCGATCGCGCTGGGTCACCCGATCGGTGCGACCGGCGCGATGCTGATCGGGACGGTGCTCGACGAGCTCGAACGTCGCGACCTGACAACGGGGCTGGTGACCATGTGTACCGGTGGCGGCATGGGCACCGCGACGATCGTCGAGCGGGTGTGACCCGGATATGACCGAGCCGGGCACGCTCGATCTCGACCGGCCGCGCGACGGCGTCGCCGTCCTGCGATTGAACCGACCCGAGCGGCTCAACGCGATCAACGAGGCCATGCAAACCGAGTTGGTGCAGACCCTAAGCGATTTGGCCAGCGACAGCGCGGCACGCGCCATCGTTCTCACCGGCGCCGGTCGAGGTTTTTGCGCCGGGATCGACCTGCGCGACTTCGGCCCCAGCATGCTCGAGGCCACCGCACCCGCACTGGACCGGATGCGTTTTCAGGAGAGGATGGCCGCGCTGGCCGAGGGGGTGCGGGCGCTGCCCGCCCCGGTGATCGCCGCGATCAATGGCCCGTGTGTCGGCGCGGGATTCGCCTTGTGTCTGGCTTGCGACATCCGGATCTGTTCGGCGACAGCATCGTTCGGCAACGCCGCGATCCTGCTCGGCTTGTCGGGCGCCGAGATGGGCATGAGCTACCACCTGCCCCGCATCGTCGGAACCAGCGTCGCCGCGGATTGGATGCTCACCGGACGCACCGTGTCGGCGATAGAAGCCGATCGGCGCGGGCTGGTCAGCGAGCTTGTCGAGCCGGATCGGCTGACCGACCGCGGAGTTGAGTTGGCGTCGCTGATCGCCGACCTGTCGCCCCTAGGCGTGCAGCTGACCAAGCGTGCGCTGCAAGTCAACACCGATGCCGCGAGCTTGTCCGCGGCGCTGGAACTGGAGAACCGCAATCAGGTGATCACGCACGCCAGCGACGAAGCGGGCGCCCGCCGGCAAAAGTGGTCTTCGGGACAGACCCGGTGAGCGGTCCGCTGCGCGGGGTCGACGAGCGTGCCATCGCCGGACTCGTCGACGCCGGCGCCGTGAAACACAGCGTCGCGCAACGCACTGACGAACGAAAGGGATAACAGATGTCGTGGGATTTCTCGACTGATCCGCGGTGGGCACAGCAACTCGAATGGGTCGAGGACTTCGTGCGCACCGAGTGCGAGCCCATCGACCTGATCGTCAAGGAGTCGCACGATCTGGGCGATCCGGTGCGCCAGGCGCTGATCCCGCCGCTGCAGGAGATCGTGAAGCAACGCGGGCTGTGGGCCACGCACCTCGGTCCACATCTGGGCGGCCCGGGCTTCGGCCAGGTGAAACTGGCCCTGCTCAACGAGATTCTGGGCCGCTCGGAGTGCGCACCGATCGTATTCGGTTCGCAGGCACCTGATTCCGGCAACAGCGAGATCCTCGCGCACTACGGCACGCCTGAGCTCAAATCGCGCTATCTCGAGCCGCTGCTGGACAACCGGATCGTGTCCTGCTTCTCGATGACCGAACCGCAGGGCGGCGCGGACCCGAAGGTGTTCACCACGTCCGCGGTACCCGACGGTGAGCATTGGATCATCAACGGGGAGAAGTGGTTCTCGTCGTTTGCCTCGATGGCGTCGTTCATCATCGTGATGGCGATGACCGACCCCGATGCACCACCGTACCAACGGTATTCGATGTTCGTCGTCCCCGGCGAGACCCCCGGGATCAATGTGATGCGCGATGTCGGACTGGGCTACCAGCCCTTGGGTGGCGGGCGCGAAGGCTACGTCCGCTACGAGAATGTCCGGGTGCCGGCCGATCATATGCTGGGCCCACGGGGTGGCGCGTTCGTCGTCGCTCAGACCCGTCTCGGCGGCGGACGCATCCATCACGCGATGCGCACGGTCGGCCTGGTCCGCCGGATCTTCGACATGCTCTGTGAGCGGGCCGTGTCGCGCTACACCCAGGGCGAGGTGCTCTCCAACAAGCAATTGGTGCAGGAGATGATCGCCGACTCGTGGATGGAAATCGAGGCGTTTCGGCTGCTGACACTTCAAACCGCCTGGAAAATCGACCAATTCAACGACTACAAGGCGGTGCGTGCCGACATCTCCGCGGTCAAGGCGATGATGCAGAAGGTGCTACACGACGTGTCGGCGCGGGCGCTGCAACTACACGGATCGCTGGGCACCACTCATGAGATGCCGTTCGTGCAATATCTGGTGGAGTCGTTCGTGCTGGGCCTCGCCGATGGCCCGACCGAGGTGCACAAGGTGACGCTGGCACGCATGCTGCTCAAAGACCGCGAGCCCGCACCCGATCTGTTCCCCTCCGAACACCTGCTGCGGCTGCGCGCGGCCGCCGAGGCCAAGTTCGCCGACAAGCTGGCGGGTATCCCCCGCTAAACCACCGTCACTGCGCTTGCTGCGGGATCAGCGCGAGAACGGGAATCGTCCGAGTGGTTTTGTGTTCGTAGTCGGCGAAGCCCGGATACCGCGAGGCTTGAAGGGCGTACATCTGGTCGCGTTCGTCACCGTGCAGTTCGACGGCCCGAACCTCGATGACGTCGTCCCCCACTTCAATCCGCGCGTCGGGGTGAGCCACCAGATTGTGGTACCACGCCGGATTGCGGTCGGCGCCCGCCGCGGACGCGAACACCAGATAACGCTGACCGTCGGCCAGATACATCATCGGACTCACTCGTTCCTCGCCGCTGCGAGCTCCCTTGCTGTGCAACAGCAGTACCGGTGCGCCCTCGAACTGTCCCCCGAGCCGGCCGTGGTTGGCGCGGAACTCTTCGATATTGCGACGGTCGAAATCGTCGTCGGCCACGATGCCTCCCACCCGTTGAGTTCTTCGATTCTATCGGCGCTCGCGGCCGGCCCGACGAGAACCCGATCAGACGGCTTTGGTGACGCCGACGTAGGACACCACCACGTCGGACTGGTCAGTCACCCGGGTCAGCGTCGCGTAGGAGCGAATGAACGACTGGCCCACGCAGCCGTCGATCCTGACGTGGAAGTTGGCGATCATGATCCACGGGTGCGGGCCCTTGAATTGCTTCTTCGCCACCGGCACCACAATCACGAAGCCGGGCTTGAGCCCCACATTGATCGAGCCACCCACCGGGACGGTGAGGAACGGCAGAAGAGGCGGCAACGCGCCGGTGGCATCAAACGTCGGGCTGAAACCGGGGGCGATGCCCATGTTGCCGCCGAGGTCGACGCCGTTGGACGTGCTCATGTCGATGCCACAGCCGATCTCGTAACCCGCCTCGAGAATGCCTTGCGGCTGTCCCGGTCCGCTCAGGTCTCCGACAAATGTTCCGGCGGCGATGTACTCGCGCGACGAGAGCGCGGTCGTCAACGGCGCTACCGGAGTCTGAGCCTCGTCCTTCGCACCAAGGCCCAATCGCCAGCCATCCGGGGTATTGACGATTTCGGGGGGATTCGAGGGCACCAGCGCGTCATTTGGTGGCGTAGCGGCACCTGCGGGCTGAACGTCGGGATCGGCGGCCGTTGGCGGCGCCATGGTCAGCGCCATTACAAGGCACATCGTGACGACCGCAGCGTTGCGGACGAACCCGGCTAATGTCCCCACGGCGAAACCGTAAATACCGCGCCGTGCGCGCAGCGGCATTTGCTGATCGCCCTGGCAAAGTCGTTGCGCGTTCGTGACTGATACGCGATGTGGGCGCGGCAGGCTGGCGTTGGCCCAGCTGGCCGGCCGCTAGAATTGCGGGTGTGGCACACGGCAACGACCCGAGAGGGCGGCGATGAAAGCTCGTTCGTACGCTCGCGGACTGGTTGCCGGTGTGGTCAGCGTCCTGGCCTTGTGGGGCGGCATCGGGCTGGCGCGCGCGGACGATACCGATCCTGACCCCGAGCCGCCGATGCTCCCAGAGATCAGCCAATTCAACACGGTCGACGCTCCATCGTTCTTTACGAACCCCGCCAATCGAGGCATCCCACGGGAGAAAAACTGGGACGGCGTCGGAAACTATTGCCAGAACGTCTTTATCAAGTGCCGCTAACCGAGGCCTACTCCACCATCGACCGCGCCCGCTCCAGCAGTCGCGGCAACACCGGCGCCATGGCTTCCCATTCGGCCCGCGGCGTCTTGCGTCGACGGTTGTGTTTGACGATCAGCGACCAGGTCGCCGCCGACTTGAAACAGGCCAGTGCGCGAAACCAGGCCAAGTCGGCAACTTCGTGTCCCAGCTCCTGCTGATAGATCTCGGCGAGTTCGTCGATCGGCGGCGCCACGCCGTCGGCAATCGAAACACGTTGGTAAGTCTCGGGATCGCAGTTGATCAGAAACCAGCCCGCATCGATGCGCGGATCTCCTATCGACCAGATCTCCCAATCGATCACCGCGTTGATACTCGCCCCGGCCGCCACCAGGTTGCCTAGCCGAAAGTCACCGTGTACCACGCTAGAAGCGATGGCGTTTGGGGCGCAACGCAATAACGCGTCACGAGCACCCTGCCACCCCGGAATTAGTGACGCATCGACGGTCTGCAACGTCTGACACCAGCGCACGACTTCGGAGACCGCATCGATGACCGGTTCGGAATCCAGCCCGAGGTCACTCGGCGACAAACTGTGCAGCGCGGCCATCGCCCGGCACGCGTTGCGGTAGCGTTCGGCCAGCTCCGGTACGGGCGGGCAACCGTCGAACAACGGCTCGACGCAGTCACCGCTAACGTGCGACATCACGAACAGCGGCGGGGTCATGGGCGGATCTCCCGAATCCTCCCAGAGCACCTCGGGCACCGGAACCCGGGTCACGGCAAGCGCTTTGAGAATGCGCGCCTGCCGCAGCACATCGCGGTGCGCGACCGGCTCAACCCCCGGTGGTGCGAGCTTGATCACCACGGGCTCACCGGATCGCGTTCCTCGAAAGGTGAAGCTGGACGCACCCCCTGCCAGCGTGGTGACGTCGGTGACGTCGGCAGCCGCGAGTCGGCGGCGCAGCTCGTCGAGATCGACCTCGACCATCAGCCGGCGGGCTGAAACCAGCCGGCCTCCGCGAGGAAGGTCTGGGTATGCGCGATGCGGCCGGTCAGGGTCTTCGGATCTCCGGTGCACAGCCGAAACGCCGTCTCGGTGATCAGCTCGATGTCCTCGGTGTCCGTCTTGGCCAGGTCGAGGGTGCCCGCACCCGGGGTGGCTACGGGATTGGACGGAGCAGCCGCGTTGACGGCGATTCCGTCGTCATACAGTTCTGCGGCAAGGCTTTTGGTGAGCCGATTGAGTGCGGCCTTGACCGTCCCGTAAACGCCGAAGCCCGCGGTTCGGTCGAATTCAGAGAAGGGCGGGCCGGGCGGCAGGTCGCCGGCGACTGAGGTCAGGTTCAGAATCCAGCCCCGCCCTCGCTCGCGCATCGCGGGAATTGCCAACTGGCTCAACTGCAGTGGCCCGAGCACATGCATCTCCATCATCAGCCGGGCGCGGCGCTCGGGAAACCCGTCGAGGGGCCGCAGGAAGGTGACCGCGGCATTGTTCACCAGAATGTCCGGAGCGCCGACGGCGTCGACGACTGCACCGAACAACCGCTCGCGTTCGTCGGCCTGGGACAGGTCTGCCTGCACGGCGATGGCCCGGCCCCCCGCGGCGACGATCTCGTCGGCGGTTTCGCGCAGCGACCCGTGGTATTTGGGGTCAGGGTCCATCGTCCGCGCGGTCAGCGCGACCGTGGCACCGTGCGCGGCGAATCGCGCGGCGATCGCCTTGCCCAAGCCTCGGCTGCTTCCGGTGACCAGGGCCACCAATCCGTTGCATCGTTGGTTCGCGGTCATCGTCGGCGCTCCTCGGGACGGTCCGGTAAACGGAAACGGCTTCTCCAAACTAGAGAATGTCATTATCACCGATTTTTCACGTGGACAAGCACCGCACCCGGGGCCATCGTGGCCGAAATCGTGGGGCTCGCGTCGCTTTAGCCACTCCCGAGAGGGCAGCCGCGGGCCTAACGTGCTGTTCATGCAGGTGATAGCCACTCTCCCCGACACCTCCGTCGCGCAAGCCGCCATTCGATTGGCACAGTCGACCGAGTCGCCGTCAGTGTTCAACCACAGCGTCCGCAGCTACCTGTTCGGTGAGCTGGTCGCCGCGCACGAGGGCATGCGCCCGGGTGCGGACTACGACGCCGACGCCCTCTTTCTCGGATGCGTCATGCACGATCTGGGAGCCGGCTCCGCGGCGCCGGGCAAAGAGAGGTTCGAGGTCGAAGGCGCCGACCTCGCGGCAGCGCTACTGACCGAACAGGGCTGCGAGCGCCCACTCGTGGACGGCGTCTGGGAGGCGATTGCCTTGCACACGTCGATGGGCATCGCGGACCGGCGCGGAGCGCTGTGCCATCTGGTGCGCAGCGGTGTGGGTGTGGATTTCGGCCGCAACGCCGAATTCATCGATGAGGAAACCGCGGCCGGGATCCACGCCCGCTACCCGCGATTGTCCATGGCGCGCACGTTGATGGATGCGATCGTCGCGCAGGCACAACGCAGCCCCGAGGCCGCGCCGCCCTACACCTTTCCCAGCCAGGTGCTGCGCGAACGCCGCAGCGACGGCATCACCCTGCTCGAACTTGCGGCCACCCATGGTCGCTGGGGCGACTGATCCTCAGCGTCGGCGCCGGGCGTCGATCGAATAACGGCCGCCGCCGACGAAGACCAGCAGCAGAAAGCCGAAGCAGAACAGAATCGCCGGTGTTCCGGCGTTGCCGCCCGGTGGATCGCCGATCGGCCACAGCGCGTGCGGCTGATGCATCCAGAAGTAGGCGACCGCCATTGTGCCCGAGGCGACGAATGCCGCAGCGCGAGTGAACAATCCGGCACCGACCAGAAGCCCCGTGACGAATTCGATCAGCCCGGCGTACCAACCGGGCCACGAGCCGAACTCAACGGGACCCGGCGCGGCCACGGGCCAGCCGAACAAGATCATTGACCCGTACCCGGCGAACAACAAGCCATAGACCAACCGGAACAGGCTCACCACCACCGGTGCGTAGCTGTCGAGGCGGCGATCGAGATTCGTCGTCATCACCCGGTCAACGTTACGGCCGTCGTCGAGAAGCGTGGTGTAGACACATCCGTATGCAAGGAGGCGCTTTCACATACCTGCTCCTGTTCGGAGCGATCATCGCGGAAGTGGTGTCGACCAGCCTGCTCAAGAGCACCGAAGGTTTCACCCGGCTGTGGCCTACCGTGGTGTGCTTGGTCGGCTACGGCGCCTCTTTCGCGCTGCTGGCGTGGTCGATCCAGCGGGGCATGCAGACCGACGTCGCCTACGCGTTGTGGTCGGCGATCGGCACTGCGGCCATCGTGCTGATCGCGGTGCTGTTCTTGGGCTCCTCGATTTCGGTGACGAAGGTCGTCGGCGTCGGGCTGATCATCGTCGGAGTAGTCACGTTGAACCTGTCCGGGGCCCACTGACAACCACTTCCGTCCACGCGGGCAGGTGCTTGCGAAATTGCTTGCCGGTTTTGCGCTTTCACCGTTGTTCAACGAATGGATCGTCAGGACGGCGTAACCGTTCTCGGTGCCCAATCCGGCGCGCCGGGCAGCCTGATCAGGGCTCCAAGGATTCGTAGAGGCTCCGGCGAGAACCTGCTCTCGTGATCAGGATTGCAAGCGTGGCCCGCGCCGTCGCCGTTGCGGTGCTGATCGGTGCGGCCACACTCGGTTCGACGGTGGGCATGGCCCAGGCCACGCCCGGCAATCCACCCAGTGGTGTCGGCACGCTTTACGGCGACCCCGTCGCGGCGGCCCCATTCTGGCGTTACCAGCAATACGACGACGACTGCGTCGAGATGGCGGTCGCCGACGTGGTCGGGGAACTGACCCGCACACAGCCGTCCGAGCAGGAGATCGTCAGGCTGGCGCAATCGACGCCCAGCAGCGTGCACCCCGGGCCGATCTACAACAAGCCGAAGAGACGCAAGAGCGGCGAGGGCACCTCGTTCGACGATGAGCCGGCCTTGCTAGCGCACTACGGAATCCGTGCCGTGAGCACCGACAAGTCGAGCGCCGCATCGACCCACGTTCCGACGGGAATCGTGGCCCTCGAGCAGGATTTGGCCAAGGGCCGCAAGGTTATTGCCGGGGTCAACGCCGAAGTCATCTGGGGCGACCCCGTCGAGGACAAAGACTCGCACGGGCAACCGCTGGCCAACCACGCCGTGGTGGTCACCGGTGTCGACACCGCGGCCGGCATCGTGCACCTCAACGACAGCGGCAGCGAGCAGGGCGCCGACGAGCGGGTGCCGATCGACGTCTTCATCCGCTCGTGGGATGGCAGCGATGAACAGATGACGGTCACCAGCTAGGCCCGTGCGATGACCGGCGTGCTCAGCAAGCGAGTCAGGGCGTCGGTCACCTCAACGGGGCGCTCCTCCATGACGTAATGGTCAGCGCCCCGCAGGCGAATCAATTCGGCGTTCGGGATCCGCTCGACCAGTTCGCATGCGGTGCGCAACGGGACATACGGATCGCGGTCGCCCCAAACGACGAAGACCGGACAGTCAATGGTTCCGAGGCCGTCGGCGAGCCATGGGACCGCGCGCACCCGATAGTGCGCGAAGAATTCCCAAAACGTGCGCCTGCCTTGCGCAGTGTTCATCCAGCCCAGGTATTCGGCTTCCAGCGCGGTGTCGAAGCAGCCGAGTTCGCGATAGCGGGCCAGCGCCCGATGGTGGATCGCGGCTAGCGGCAGCTGTCGCGCACCCGCGGATAGCAAAGGGTGGACGGCGATCCAGTGTTGAGCCTGCGAGAAGCGGTAGAACCACGGACGGAAGATGCGATGCGCGCGGGTGTTCAACAGACCCAGTCGCAGCACCCGTTCGGGGTGGCGAATGGCGTAGCCGAGTCCGATGAAGCCGCCGTAGTCATGGGCGCACAGGTTGAAGCGCTGCCACCCCAACTGCTGCACGAACCGCTCGATCCGCTCCACTTCGTTGTCATAGCTGGGTGCGGTCGCCGGCGGATCGGACCGACCGAAGCCCGGCCAGTCCGGCGCCACAACTTGATGGCTGCTGGCCAGCGCCGCAATCTGGTGGCGCCAGCAGGACGAGCTCTGCGGGTAGCCGTGCAGCAGCAGCACCGGCTCTCCGCTACCGGTGGCCACTCCGAACACCTTGTGTCCGTCGACATTCCACATGGCCACAACGTATTCGAATCCGGCGCTGCCCGACCCCGCACATCGAGACGGATGGCGCTCCATTACGGACAGTGCAAAATTGCCGTTGCCAGCGCGATTGTTTGCTGGCATTGTCAGATTCAAAGCGGCTGTATCACAACATGTCTCAAGGCCGTCCGGGCCGGGCGGGCGTCTGAGGCGCGCCGAAAAGGGGGAACGTCATGAAGATGCGGGCGGCGCGGATGCACGCATATAACGAGCCGCTGCGGCTCGACGAGATCTCCGTGCCCGACTTCGGCCCGGACGAGGTCCTGGTCAAGGTGGCGGCCGCCGGCATGTGCCGCAGCGACTACCAGTTGGTCGACGGCTATTTCCGCGAAGGCTTCCCGCTCACGTTTCCCATTACGCCGGGTCACGAGGTGGCGGGACACGTGCATGTGGTGGGCGCCGAGGTCCCCGCAGCGGCAGGGCTGGCCGAGGGGACGCCGGTCGTGGTCAACCCGAACTGGGGCGACGGGCGATGCCGGCAATGCCACGAAGGCAACGAGCAACTCTGCGCGAACGGGCAGCTGGCCGGGTTCGGACCGCCCGGCGGCTTCGCCGAGTACATGCCGGTGCAAGCCCGCCATGTCATCGCCGTCCCGGAGCAGGCGGACCACACGCCGCAGACGCTGGCCCCGCTGACCGATGCCGGGCTGACGCCGTACCGCGGCATGAAGAAGCTCCTCGCGGCCGGAAAGCTCGGCGCGGGACGCACCGTCGTCGTCAACGGCATCGGTGGCCTCGGAGGCTACGGGGTGCAGTACGCCCGACTGCTCGGCGGCGGGGCGACGGTGGTGGCATTCGCCCGCAACGATGACAAGCTCACCGTCGCAAAGGAAAACGGCGCCCATCACACCGTCAACACGCGGAACAAAACCGCCGAGGAGGTGCAGAACGAACTGGAAGACCTCACCGGCCGCCGGGAAGTCGATGCGGTGTTGGACTGCGCCGGCGCCAAAGAGTCTTTGGAGCTTGGGTTTTCGATCTTGGGCAAGGAAGGCGCGCTCACCTGCGTCGGTTTGATCGGACAGAGCGGTGCGCAGGTACCGATTTTTCCGTTCGTAAGCGGGGAGAAGTCATACTCCGGCTCGTTCTGGGGCAACCACAACGACTTGACCGAGGTTCTTGCGCTCGCCAGCCAGGGACTGATCAAACACCACATCAACCCGGTCGAGTTGGACGACATCAACGAACGGCTGGACGCGCTGGGGCGCGGCGACGTGGTCGGACGCGCGGTCGTCGTCTTCGACTGACCTAGGCGACGTCTTGTGGGTCGCGGCCTACAGCGCTCAATCCTGCCCGCTGTACGTCTCCCCCGACAACGCCGTCTCGTCGCCAGTGCGTGAGGTTGCGTTCACGTGACAGTCGTCAATTTCGCGCCTGGTGTGCAAACACCGCTGCCAGACTGACGAACTGCGCGAAGCTGGGCAGATCGGTGCGATACTGCCACCACCTCTAGGGAGTAGGAATCACTATGACCGATCTCGACCAGACCCCCTCCGACGGATTGTCTGCCGCCCCTTCCCGGCCCGCCGACCTGGCCGAGCACTCTCGCACCGGGATGGGCGCGCCCGCACTGCAGCGCGCGATCACCGATCACCTGCGCTACTCGATCGGCCGCCCGGCCGCGGCCCTGCGACCGGAGCACTATTACCGGGCGCTGGCGCTGGCCGTGCGCGACCGCATTCAGGACCGCCGGGTGGCGTCGACGCAGACCTCGCTCGACCTCGGACGCAAGGTGACCTGCTACCTGTCGGCGGAATTCCTGATGGGCCCACAGCTGGGCAACAACCTGCTGAATCTTGGCTTGGAGGGCGCGGCGAAGTCCGCGCTGGCCGCGATGGGTCAGCGGCTCGACGAGGTGCTGGCCTGCGAGGAAGAACCGGGGTTGGGCAACGGCGGGCTGGGCCGCCTGGCGGCCTGCTACCTGGACTCGCTGGCCACCCTGGAACGTCCGGCAATCGGCTACGGAATCCGGTACGAATTCGGCATTTTCGACCAGGAGATCCACGACGGCTGGCAGGTGGAGCAGACCGACAACTGGCTGGATCGCGGAAACCCCTGGGAGATCGCCAAACCCGACGTTAACTATCTGGTCAAGTGGGGCGGTTACGTCGAGCACTACACCGACGAGGGCGGGCGCGAGCGTGCCCGGTGGGTGCCCGGGCTGTTGCTCAAGGGCGTCGCGTACGACACCCCGATCCAGGGCTACGGTGTCAACACCTGCAACGTGCTGACGTTGTGGAGCGCGCGGGCTGTCAAATCTTTTGCGCTGGACGCCTTCAACACCGGCGACTACTACAAGGCGGTCGAAGACGAGGTGACCTCGGAAACGGTCACCAAGGTCCTCTACCCCAACGACGAGCCGGAGGCCGGCAAGCGCCTTCGTCTGCTACAGCAGCACTTCTTCGTGTCGTGCTCGCTGCAGCACGTGCTGCACATCATGGACGATCTCGCCGATGCGGGTGTGCGTGAGCTGCCCCAGCGATTCGCCTTGCAACTCAACGACACTCACCCATCCATCGGGGTCGCCGAGCTGATGCGGCTGCTGGTCGACGAGCGGCACCTGGAGTGGGAGGAGGCGTGGGACATCACCGTCGCGACCTTTGCCTACACCAACCACACCCTGCTGCCGGAAGCGCTCGAGACCTGGCCGCTGCAGATGTTCGGCGACTCGCTGCCGCGCCACCTGGAGATCATTTACGAGATCAACCGGCGGTTCCTCAACGAGGTGCGCACCCGGTTTCTTGGCGACGCGGACCGCGTTCGCCGGATGTCGCTGATCGGCGAGGATGGCGGTAAGAACGTCCGGATGGCACACCTGGCAACCGTCGGCAGCCACGCCATCAACGGTGTCGCCGCTCTGCACTCGGAGCTGCTGAAAGACAGTGTGCTCAAAGACTTCTACGAGATGTGGCCAGAACGGTTCAGCAACAAGACGAATGGCGT
Organism: Mycobacterium sp. pR1184; assembly: GCF_041287235.1. NCBI lineage: Bacteria > Bacillati > Actinomycetota > Actinomycetes > Mycobacteriales > Mycobacteriaceae > Mycobacterium > Mycobacterium sp. pR1184. The sequence continues at coordinate 130,366 of NZ_JBGGKR010000004.1, forward strand.
GACACCGCGGCGATTCCTCGCGCTGTCCAACCCCGGGCTGCGCGAGCTGCTGGACCGCACCATCGGGGACGGCTGGCTGAAGGACCTGGACAAGCTGCGCGGGCTGGAGCCGTTCGTCGACGACTCCTCCTTCCGGGAGCAGTGGCGCGACATCAAACGCACCAACAAAGCGCGGCTGGCCAACTTCATCCACGAGACGACCGGTGTCCAACTGAACCCTCAGTGGATCTTCGACATCCAGGTCAAGCGGATTCACGAGTACAAGCGCCAGCACCTCAACGTCTTGCACATCATCGCGCTGTACTACCGGCTCAAGCAAAACCCGGAGCTCTCGATTCCGCCGCGCGCCTTCATCTTTGGCGGTAAGGCAGCGCCCGGCTACTTCTTGGCCAAGCGGATCATCAAGTTGATCAATGCCGTGGGGGAAACGATCAACAACGACCCGGTGGTCAACAAATTCCTGAAGGTCGCGTTCATCCCGAACTTCAACGTGCAGAACGCGCACCTGATCTACCCGGCCGCCAATGTGTCCGAACAGATTTCCACCGCGGGCAAGGAAGCTTCAGGAACCGGCAACATGAAGTTCATGATCAACGGCGCCCTGACGGTCGGCACGCTCGACGGCGCCAACGTCGAGATTCGCGAAGAGGCCGGAGCGGAGAACTTCTTCCTGTTCGGCCTGACCGTCGAAGAGGTCGAGGCGCTCAAGGCGAGCGGTTACCGCCCGTCGGATTACATCGACAGCAATGATGAGCTGGCCGCGGTGCTGAATCTGATTGCCGACGGCACGTTCTCGCACGGCGACACCGAGGTGTTCAAGCCGCTGGTCGACAACCTGCGTTACGACGACCCCTTCCTGGTGTGCGCCGACTACGCCTCTTATGTGGAGTGCCAGAGCCGGGTCAGTGCCGCGTGGCTGGATGGGGAGTCGTGGACCAAGATGTCGATCCTGAATACCGCACGCAGCGGCAAGTTCTCGTCGGATCGCGCCATCGCCGAGTACTGCGACGACATCTGGAAGGTTTGGCCGCTGACGGTGAAGATCTAGGTCGCCAGGGTGATCGACCGCTGGCGTCGCAATGCAGATTGCGGCGCTAGCGGGTCTCTTTCGAGACGTAGACGATGATGTAACCGACCGGGATGCCGGTACGGGCGGCGATGCATTCGCGCGCCACCGAGTCGACCATGGCACGGCGGCTGGCACGCGCGACGGCGGCGATCTCGGGGACCCGGACGATCCATCCGTCGCTATCGCGGGTGATCTCGATGTCGAAGCACTGACCGACCTTTGGGAGGGTCACACGCGCAGCGCTGCGCGGCGATTGCGCGCGTCGCAGGGTGGGCTGAATAAGCATCTGCTTTTCCTGAGTCGACAATGGGCCGCGCGCAAGAATAATGCGAAACCGCGCAAAACACCTAATCGGCAGGACCGGCTGGGACCTCACCCGTGACCGCACCGTGGTGTGACCGTTAATCAGGCCGTTAATCAGGTGTAGCCCGGCAGATCAGGTACACCGCTGGCGGTCAACCAGCCGCCGCCGTCGACAACCAGCACAGCCCCCGTCACATAGGATGCGGCGTCGCTGACCAGGAACAACACCGTCTCGGCGACCTCGGTGGTCGAGCCGGGGCGCCGCAGCGGGTTCTGGATGGTTCGGTGCTGGCCGTCGCCGGCGATTCTTGCGACGCCCTCGGTCCCCGACATCGCTCCGGGGGCAACGACATTGACCCGAACCCCATTGGGCCCCCATTCGATCGCACACGCGCGGCTGAACGCGTCAACGCCGGCCTTGGCCGACACAACGTGTGCCTGTAGCGCCATGCCCCGGTACTGAATCGCCGCGCTGATGTTCACCACGGCGCCACCGTGCTCACGCAGCCAAAGGTCGTATGCCGCTTTGGATACGTTGAATGTGCCCAGTAGATCGATGTCGACCACCGCTTTGAATCCGCCCGCGCTCAGCTCGCTGATCGGGACCGGGAAATTCCCGGCGGCGTTGTTGATGACAATGTCAAGTCGACCGAAGGCGGCCAGCACGTCCTCGACGACGACCGCAACCTCATCGCTGCTACGGACATCGCATACGCCGTAAACGGCCTCAATCCCCTCTTCCCGCAACGCCCTAACCGCGGCCTGAAGATTGGGTTCCTTTCTGCTGCAGATCGCCACGCGAGCGCCATGGCCGCCCAACACCCGGGCGATCTCCAAACCCAATCCGGTGGCCCCACCGGTTACCAGCGCCACCTTTCCTTGCAGCAGGTCCGCCCGAAATGGGCTCGGGCGCAGCGTCATCGGGATTCCAGTTCACTGATCAGGTCGGCCAGGGTGAGGATCCGCTGCGCGTCACGCACGTGCAGGCTTTCGATCATGCGGCCATTCACGGTGATAACGCTGTTCCCCGCGGCCTGGGCCTGCTCATACGCCGATACGATCTCGCGGGCATCGGTCAGCTCTTTGTCCGACGGACCGAACAATTCGTTGGCGGGGGCAACCTGGGACGGATGGATCAAGGTCTTGCCGTCGAAACCCATCTCGCGGCCCTGCTGTGCCTCGGCCCGGAAGCCCGCTTCGTCGTCAATGGTGTTGAACACACCGTCCAAGATGGCCTTGCCCGCCGCTCGCGCCCCCAACACCGCAAGCGCCAACGCGGGTACCACCGGTGCACGTCCAGGTACATGCAGGCCATGCAGGTCGTTGACCAGGTCGTTGGTGCCGACGACCAGCACGGTCAGCCGGTCGCTGGCCGACGCGATCTCCTCGGCCCGCAGGATGGCTCGCGGCGTTTCGATCATGGCCCACAACTGCAGCGATTGCGGTGCATCGAGCGCATCGAGCGCATCGGCGAGCGCTTGGACTTCTTTTCCGGTCTCGACCTTCGGCACGAGCACCCCATCGGCCGCCGAGCCGGCCACCGCGGCGAGATCATCGTCGTGCCAATCGGTGCCCGCGCCGTTAATACGCACCACGACCTCGCGAGGTCGATAGCCGTCTGACGAGACCGCGTCGCACACCTTCGCCCTGGAGCTGACCTTGGCGTCGGGACCAACGGCATCCTCGAGGTCGAAAATCAGCACGTCGGCCGGAAGCGATTTCCCCTTTTCGAGTGCGCGATCTTTGTTGCCGGGGAGGTAGAGAGCTGATCGGCGCGGGCGCGGCGTCGGTGCCATGGGGTTAGCGTAAAGCTCTGGCGTCGCCGGACCGGAAAGTGGTGGCGGCCCGCATTGCGAAATCGCGACGAATTCGTCGCACAATTCGCGGCATTTTCGCGACGCGCGAAATAGGGCAGTGAGAATCCGTGTTGGCAGGTTTATGCTGGTACTCGCGGCGTAGTGCCGACCGAAAAGATAGGTCGAAGCATGAGCACTGACAAAGTCAATCGCGGCATCTTGCTTACGATGGTGGCGCTCGTAACGATCGCCTACATCGCACTGTACGAGCAAGCCTCAACCAACTTCAGGCTGTATGTCCCACTGTGCGTGGCAGCGTTGGTGGGATTGTTGATACACGACGCTGTGACCAGGCACCGGCCCCGCAGGCGCTGAGTCGATGCCGTTGATCGCCCGTCGGGCACCGGGAAGCTCTGACGCCCCGGCGGCGTTGCTCAGCAGGTGACCGAAACGGGCTTTCATGAGGGCGAGGTGGCCACCCAGCGCGGAGCCGGCGTCGAAATGGTCGCAAAACGCCTGGAAAATATGCTTGGCGCGCACGGCTTATCCGGTGGCGCCGCGCAATTCCTGAGAACCCAGCGCTTTGCCGCGATCACCGGACGTGACCGCCTGGGTGTGCTGTGGGTCTCCCCGTTGTCGGGGCAGCCAGGATTCCTGCGCGGTGGCGAAGACACCTTGCGGATTTCGGCTGTTCCGCGCGAGGGTGATCCCCTGCACCGGATGCCGGTCGGCCAACAGATCGGATTGATCGCCATCGATTTCGCCGCCCGCCGCAGAATGCGCATCAACGGCAGCCTCACCGACAGCGACGATGCGAGCATGACGGTGCACGTCGACCAGGCGTACGGCAACTGCCCTCAATACATCCACCGGCACGACGTGAACGTCGACGCAGTCACCCACTCTTCGGAAAACCCAAGCCAGACAATGTCTTTGAGCCCGGCCCAGCAGGCGATCGTCGAAGCCTCGGACACCTTCTTCCTCGGTACCACGCATCCCACCCGGGGCAGTGATGCCTCGCATCGCGGAGGTCCACCCGGATTTGTGCGGGTCGAGAACGCCGAGCGGCTGTGGTGGCCGGATTACCCCGGCAACAACATGTTCAACAGCTTCGGCAACCTGGCGGTCGACGACGAGGCCGCCCTGTTGTTCCTCGACTTCGCCACCGGCGCCAGCCTGCAGCTGTCTGGTACCGCCCAGGTGGAGTGGACCCGCCCCGGCGCCGACGGTGACGACGGCGGCGTGGGACGGCGCGTCGCATTCACGGTCGGCGCGGTTGTCGCGTCGGGGAATGTCGGCCGCCAATTGGCCCGCTAGCCGGGCTGGACGTCCTTTTCGCGCCGTACGATCCGATGGTTCACCAGGATCAGAACCTCCCGTTCGGATGCGTCCCAGCATTCTAGGGCCGCCGTGCCGTTAGGGGTGCGGATAACGAAACGGGACACCCACCGGCGAACTGTTCGCTGCGTCCTGCTAAGTGGGCGTTCACGCGATATTCCATCTCGTTCGGCAATGTGCCCGCGATCACGTTAAGGTCATCGGGGGCTCGGGGTGGCGTCGCTGGCTGACGAACGAAGGGTGGGGGCATGTTTTTGGGCACCGTTGACGACTGGACAGCCGATGGCACTGTTTATTCTTGGTGTCCCACTCCGGCGACTTATGCGTACGCGGCCGACGCGCCGCCTCACCCCGCAGCGGTGAGTTACCAACAGTCGCAGCATCTTCGGTATTACCGGCGTCAAGTCGCCCTTGGCCGCGATATCCCGAGGTTGTGCATTGGAGCATGGGAAATCGAGGGTACGTGCGACATCGAGGCGATGACGCACGCGGTGAACAGCCATGTCCGCCGACATGACACCTACCACGACCTGTTTACCTTCGGCGAAGACGACGAAATCCACCGCTACGTCATCGCCGAACCCGATGTAATCACTTTGGCACCAACGGATCTCGGTGTGATGGAGCCGGCCCAGATCCGCAAACTGCTGCTGGATACGCCCGATCCGCTGCAATGGGATTGCTTCACCTTCGGAATCGTTCAGGGCGAAGGCCGGTTCACTGTGTTGATCGCGATCGATCACTTGCGCGCCGATGGCATGTCGGCGGGTGTGATCTTCCTGGACATCCAAACGACGTACTTCAGCACGCTGCAGAACGACGTAGCGACGTTGATACCCGCGGCCAGCCATCGCGAGTACAGCGCGAATCAGCGTGCCTACGCCGCAAGCCTGAATGAAGAGTCACCCGAAATCCGTTCCTGGCGAGCCTTTCTCGCGGCAAATAACGGAAGATTGCCGAGGTTCCCACTGGAACTGGGAGAGGCTACCCCAGATACGCCCGGGGCCATTGAAGTGTTCGACCTGATCGACGAAGATCAGGGCGCGCGCTTCGAAGCGGCGTGCCGTGCGGTGGGCACGCGATTTTCCGGGGGCGTGTTCGCCTGTGCCGCATTGGCCGAGTATCGGTTGACCGGCGCCGCGACGTACTTCGGACTCACCCCCTTCGACAACCGTCGTAACCCGGAAAATGCCCTCACGGTCGGCTGGCTGGCCAGTTTCGTCCCGCTGACGATCCCAACCGCAGGCGCGTCGTTCGATGAGGTCGTCAGGGCTGCGCAGGCATCCTTCGATTCGAACGCCATCCTCGGTGCGGTCCCGTTCTATCACCTACTCGAAACGCTGGACGGGTCGGCAGGAATCGAGGCCCCGGACCGTCCCGTGCCGATGCTGTCCTACATCGACATTCGCAAGCTGCCGTTCGGCAACGACTTCGACGGTCTGCGAGCCGGCATCTGGGGAGATAACCGGCTCTCGGAGACGGTGTGCATGTGGGTCAATCGCATGCGCGACAAGACGCAATTGGTCGTTGCATACCCCGGAACCGACATCGCCCGCACGTCCGTGCTGCACTTTGCCGACACGATGCGTGCCGAGTTCACCCGAGTGTCCGACGGCGTATGACGAGGCTGGCCCTTCTGGACCAAGCTGCTTTCCTACGGCTGCGAGCCACCCAGCAGAGCAGTGCGGTGCAATGCACGTGGTTATATGACCGCGACGTCGACATCGACGAGCTGCGCAGCGTCCAAGACCGGCTCGGTGCCGGCCTGCTCGGGCGCCGGATCGAGCGCTCGCCGTTGCCGTTCGGCCGTCATCGCTGGGTAGTCAACGGCGAGTCGCCCGACATTGTGGTCGAAATGCAACAGCCCCGGTCGCAGGTCGGCGCGTGGATTGAAAGGCGCGCGCGAGTGCCCGTCGACCCCGAATACGGGCCGGCGTTTCACCTAGGCGTACTGCCGTTGGACGACGGCGGCACCGCGGTGACCATGGTTTCGTCACACTGCGTTGTCGAAGGCCTCGCGTTGACCATGTCCATCTCTGAAGCGGTGAACGGACAGCGACGCAATCTCGGCTACCCACAACCGAACTCGCGCACCCTCTGGCGTGCGGTAGCTGAGGACTTGGCCGACGCGTTCGTCGCATTACCTGCCGTCGTTCGCGCGGTGATCGCAACTCTGCTGATCTTGCTCAAGGTTTCATCCGGCCGGCCGGTTGCGCCCGAAGTGCGGACGCCCGAGCCGATCGCCGACGACAGGACGACACCCCCGGCCGTGACGCTGCATACCGACGCCGCGGCATGGGAGGCTCGTGCGCGCAGCATAAACGGCAGCGGCAATACGCTTTTCGTCGCTTTCATGGCTCGTCTGGCGCACCGGGTAGGCAGAGTGGGGCCGGACGGGAACTCCGTGACGGTAGTGCTTCCGGTCAGCGACCGCACGACCACCAGCGACGACCGCGCCAACGCGCTCACCTCGATCACACTTTCCGTCGACGGCCGAGCGGTACTGGGTGACTTGAGTGGCGTGCGCGCCGACATCAAGAACCTGCTGACCGCACTGGAACACCGACCTAACGAAATGCTGGCCGGGTTGCCGCTCATCCCGTTCACACCACGATGGCTGGTCCGGCGGGCCGAAGGCATTGCCATGTCGACCGACCAGCTACCGGTCGGCTGCTCGAACATGGGTAGCTTCGATGCCGCCGTTGGCCGCATCGACGGCGCAGACGCGTCCGAGGTATCAGTGCGACTGGTCGAGCAAGGCGTCACCCGACGTCGCATCGAGCAGATGCGCGGCCAATTGTTCTGTGCCACAGGGACAATCAACGGCAGCCGCTTTCTCTCCGTCACTGCCTACCAGTGCGGAGCCGACAACACTGCGGCAGCAGCGCGCGAGCTGGTATGCCGCGCCCTGGCCGACATCGGCCTGCGGGCTGCCACCGTCTACGACAGCGGGACCTGATGGTAAGTCTGGGCATACGCGCGAATAACCTTGCACACCAACGCGTGTACATCGGTTTCGCCGTCGCGATCGCCATCTGGTCGGCGACCGTGTTGTGGTTCGCGATCGATATCGTTCAGCTCGACGTGTACTGGATGTCGTACTACACGGCCACCTACGCGCATGGCTTCGTCCGCCGCGGTCTCGCCGGTGAATTGGTGGGCTTGTTCCCGGGACATTACTTCGCGGTCAGCCTCACTCTGCGATGGCTGTCGACGGTGGTTTATCTGGGCGGCCTGGCAACGGTCTCGGCCGTGGTGCTCTGGAAGCGCCATCGATCCGAGCGCAGCCTGATGATCGTGATGCTGATTCCGTTGCTGCCGTTCGGTGTTCCGTTTGCTGCTTATTCCGCCCGACCGGACCTGTTCGGCGGGGCGCTGCTGGCGCTGTTCGCCTCGGCGTTGATGTTCGTACGTTCCCGCGCCATGGCGATCACCTGCTGTCTGGCTTACGGTGCGGTGACCGCGGCGCTGACGCTCGTGCACGAGGCGATCGGGCTGATGTTCGGGTTGGGGGCTGTGCTGGCCATCGTCGTCCTCGGTGGCGCGCTAGAAGCCAGGCAGGGCCTGGGCGCACTGTTGGCGGTGGCGCCGGGTGTGGTGACGGCTGCTGGCGTGGCGGCGTTCGGTCGTCACGGTATCGCGTCCCAACTGTGTTCGGAGGTACCGCATCACCTGATGCCCAACGTATTTGGCACGGTCACATCACCGTCGACATTGGTACGCTATGTGATCGCCGGACGCCCAGCACCTCAAGCCGATTACCACGACTGGGTATGCCGCAACGTGATGCCGATCTACGACAACGGGATCGCCGATGCCGTCCGCAGCGTCGCCCACATCGGAGCAGTCGGCCTCACCGCCTCCCTGGCATTCGGCGCCGTTGGGCTCGTCGCCACGATGTGGGGTGTCAGCGAGATTTCCGGTGTGCCGCTGCGCGCCTTCGTCGACACGATGCGGGGACGAATGACGTGGGTTGTCGCAGGGCTGCTGCTGTTCGTTCCAATATTCCTCACCGGTTACGACTGGACCCGTTGGCTGACGACCGTGGCGTTTGATATGGGAGTGGTGTTCATTCTCTTCGCGGCGCGCAGACCGGAGATCGAGCTGGAACCCACGCCAAAATCGGTGCGAGTGTTCGTTTATCTCGCCATTGCACTCGCGCTGGTCGTGATAGGAAGCGTCCCGGGATTCGGCGTACCGCGGATGGTGTAACCGGGTACGCCCCTAGGGCGCTACCTCCTGCAGAGTTGCGCCCGCGATGAGGTCTTGGACCCTGCCGTTTCCGAGGTAGTACTGTTCGCCGCCGCCCGGCTGCCCGAACTCGGGCCGCCGATGATGAAAGACCGGCAGTGCATACAAGGGCTCCTTCCAGTTTGCTGGCGAACCTGCGAGGCAGGCTAACGGATTCTGCGTCAGCCGTCTCGGGATTTGGGCCGAACGCATTGACAACTCAAAAAGGAAGTCGCCCAACGATAAAGAGTCATGTCACGACGCGTACTGGGCATGGACACCGTGATGGCGTCGAAGATGTGCGGCCGACCGTAAATTCGCCGCGGGGGCATCAACTTAGGTCGGTGGCCAGAATGGCGTCGACGGTTCTCATGTGAAGATTCGCCTGCTGCATAAACGAATCGGCTCGCTCTAGATCGGCCAGCGTGCTGTTCGGACCAAGTGACATGCAAATGTGCATCGCATTGTGAACATCATCGATCTCCGATTGCAACGCGGTAGTCAGGGCCGGGTCCGGCGTAGGCAGGTGGGACTGCAGGTTGCCGCTTAGTTCGTCGTGGGCCACTGAACATGCCGATCGGAGAACGTTGATGTCATTGGCGGCGATCGCATCGATCACCGCCTGCATATAGCTTCTTGTATTGTCGAAGTGCTCTTTGGCTTGTGAATACCATTCTGGGACACCGGGATAGGCGGCGTTAGCGGTGGCAGGTGTGCCGATAGCCAGGAGAACCGCACCGGTGACAGCGGCGCCCCCCAAGTGCGTGCGAATGATGTGCCCGACCATGAGCGAAACCTCCTATTGGGCCGTATTTTCGGACTGGGCGTGGCCCAGCACTCGCGATGTTGGGGTGTCGAGCACCGCCTGTCGCTCGCCGCGTAGCTCAGCGGCGAGGTCATGTTCCAATGCGGGCAGAATCAGTCGACGGTGCTTCAGCTCGCGGTCGAGGGCTTTGATGAATAGACCCTCGCCCGCGCGGCGGCAGCCCAGCACGGCCCTCTCGTTCATGACATCTCGCGTCAACGCCGCCGCCGGACAAGCAGCCACCACCTCTAGGGAGGCACGCAGATCAAGTGTGGTGGTGACCCCGCAGGACGGGGACGCGCCAATCCCGACAACCCCGCCGACGGAAATACCAGCGCGCTGATAATCCGCCACATCACGGGCGACCTGCCGCGCGAGATGCCGGTAAACGCCCTTGGTCCACCAAACAAATGCCCTGAGCAGTGCGCCGCGCACCGCGTACAGCGGTCCACCATAGGAACCGTAGAGCCGGAGGCTGTGGCGTTTGAGCACGCCGCCCCAGGCCAGCCGCTCCGGGCAAGGCAGCTGATGGAGGCCGTAGCCGGCAGCCATCAGCTCGTCGACGGTTTCGGCCACAGCGCCGGGCCGCGTCGCTCCGCCGGCGTAACGGGTGTTCTCGTTCAGGAGGCAGTGCGATACCAAAACAACGCGGCGACTGCGTTCGTCGCATAGCTGGTCGAGCAGCAGCCGGGCCGATGCCTGGGCTTTCGACATGACTTAACGGCCGACGAGCTGTGCCCCGTCACCTTCGCTCACGGGTTGCCTGCTCTTCGCGCCCGGCGCAATCGTGTCCGACTTCTCGAGTAGCTCTTGGGGTTTGGAGATCCACCCGAAATACCCGAGCACCAGACCGAGCACAGAATAAATGGCGGCCTCGGTCCACATGAATCCGATGCCCCACCGCCTGCCGAGGAAAACGGGCTCATTGATGATGCCCTGATCCGTCGCAACGGCATACGCGGCGTGAGCGTAGGCCAGCGCGGCAAATGCTCCGGAGAAGAATTTGCAGACTTCGCGTTTCATGTTGTCTTTCCCTTCACTACCTAAGGTCACTCGCGACCTCGTGGGATCGGTGTTATTTACCCTTCGGGCACAGCTGGAGCGGTGCCACGTTCGTCTGTTCCTCGTTCGCTGTCGCATCGAGGCTGGCAATGAGTTCGGCGACCCGTGACAGCACCAGGGGCAAGCATTCGTTGAACAACAGGTGGTGGTCGGTGTCGAACACGACAAGATCTTTGGCGGGGGCGGCGATGCGAGCGAAGACTTTCTGTGTGTAGTCGAGGCTGAATAAGGGGTCTGCGCGGCCGGCGACGACCACAACGGGGCAGGTGATCGCGCCATCGCGCATGGCTGTCATGTCGGCGCTGAAAAGGTCGGCCAGAAAGGCAACAGGATAGGCGTGCACGCTGAGCGGGTCGAGCAGGAATTGCTCGGCCGTCCAGGGTTCGCGGCACACTCGGGCCAGGTCGAGGTAAACGTCGAACCGGATCGGTAGCCGCGGCGCTAGCTTGGCCAGCACCCGAAGGCCGCGCATGAACGGTCTGTACCCGGCTTGGAGGAACGTCGGGAATCGCGAAACCGAAATCGACTCGGGCAGCGCGGGGTCGAGGATGTTGTGGGCGACGACGCCGGCGAGCTCGTGATCACGGGTCGCGACGACCATAGCCAGCACACCGCCCTGGCTAGAGCCCACCACCACGGGTAGTCGTCCGAACCGCGCCCGAGCCCATGCGGTGGCATCGAGCGCGTTGGTGACGAGAGTCTCCAGACGCAGGAGCCGACCGACGCGAGGACTCTTTCCGTGCCCTTCAGCGTGCACGCCCACGACGGTAATGCCCTGGGCAGCAAGGCCATCGCAGAACTCTTCATAGAAAAGCGGGTGTGTCATTGTTCCGGGCAGGAACACCACCACCGGGCCGCCCGGACGACCACGCCACACCGACAGCACAATCGGAACGTTCGCGGAGGTAATCGTCACCTCCTCATAGAGCTGCGGGTGCTCCACTTCATTGCGCAGCCGCTGATCTCGGTCGCGCACACCGATCACCTCCTCACAATCCGATCCGATTGCTCAACGGCCCACTGGGTCCGGGGTTGTTTCCGCACCGTCGACACACACCACAGAGTGCTCGGGGAGCCGGACCAGCGACAGGGTCACAAGTCCTAACTACACGGGCCTTTCGATCACGAGTGGCCACGCTAGCGATGTCCATCCGCGGGTGACCTTCGACTCTGCAGCGGATCTGGTCAACCGACTGCGGCAGCCGCGGCGATCACGTCACTGGGATAGTGCACGGCCTTGTCGGGCCCATCGCTGATTTACCGCGACACCGAGTCAGCTCCCTCTGTCGGGCGCCGAGTGCGGGTGGTGTCGCGCGGTGCGGGCTCTTCCTGAGCGAGAGTGAAGTAGTTTTCTTCTTCCTGCACGAAGTGCAGTCGCAGCAGTGCGTACAGGCCGTACAGGCACGCCAGCAAGTCATCGACTTGGTCGGGCTGAATCGCGCCGGCCGATTGAGCAAGGCGCACATGGGCACCGACGCGATCGGCGAGCCGTTGGATCTCGGCATGGGTGCGGCTCATGGTGGCCGTGGCCTCGTCGGAGCCCAGCGGCCGCGCCAACGCCGGGTACAGCTGGGTTTCCTCCGCCCGTTCATGGGGCAGAATCCGGTCGGTGAGCAATTTGCTTGCCGCGGTGAGCGATTCCAGCGCGGCAGCATCGGGGCCGCTGGCCAACCGATCGGCGCTGTCGCGCAGTTGCCCTACGGTGTCACGTAGTTCGTCGTGTTCCGCGGCAAAGTGGCGCAGCATTTGCTCGGTGTCGGCGGGCAATGGCACCTCGGTGGCCGGATTACCGCGCAGGGCCCGCAACGCATTGAGGATCACGGCGACATCGATGCCCTCTTGCAGCAGTGCACCTGCTGCCGGTGGCAGCCAGCCCAGCGCGGCGATCACCATTGCCAACAACGACAGGCTCATGCCCACCACGGCGCTTTGTACGGCGATACGCCGCGACCAGCGGGCGATGTCCATCGCATCGGCGAGACGATCCACACGGTCGGTCGTCAATACGATATCCGCGGCCTCCGAGGATGCGGTGGCTCCTCGCGCTCCCATCGCCACACCCACCGTCGCCGCCGCCAAAGCGGGCGCGTCATTGATCCCATCGCCCACCATCACCGTCACCGCCCGTTGCCGCTCGGCGCTCACCGCGGCGACCTTGTCGGCCGGGGTTTGTTCGGCATAGACCTCGTCGAGTCCCAGGACCGTCGCGACCTCGCGGGCCGGCTCTGCGCGGTCGCCGGTAAGCATCACCAATCGATTCAGGCCGGCCGCACGCAAGCGGCGCACCGTACGAGGCGAATGGCGGCGCAACGGATCCCGCAACAGCACCGCACCGGCCGGCTCACCGTCGATACACACCCAGGCGATCGCTGCACCGTCCAAACCGGCCCGGTTAACCACCCCACGCCCCCACGCGCTGGTAACCGCGTCGGCGGGCAGCTTTCCGACGGTGAAGCGGCGCCCGCCAATGGTGGCGGTGGCACCACGGCCCGGTTCCTCGAGCACATCGGCAGGCAAAGACAACTGCAGACCCCGTGCCAGTGCCTCGGTGACGATGGCCTCTGCCAGCACATGTGGAGAAAGCTGGTCCACCGAAGCGGCCAGCCGCAGCATCTCTGTCGGGTTACCCCCAGGGGCGGCGACCACGTCGACAACCACCGGGCGTCCCATCGTCAGGGTGCCGGTCTTATCCATCACCAAAGTCTTTGCATGCCCAAGGTTTTCCAACGCACCGCCACTTCGGATGACCACTCCGGCGCGGGAAGCCCGCGACAGACCGGAGACAATCGCCACCGGTGCCGCCAGCAGCAGCGGACACGGCGTGGCCACCACCAGCACAGCAACCGCTCGCACCGCTGACCCGCTAGCCAGCCACGCCCCACCTGCAACTAGCAGCGCCAGGGGCAGGAACCACGCGGCGTAGCGGTCGGCCAACCGCACGATCGGCGCATTCTCCGCGCCGGCCTGCCGCGCCAACCGCACGATGCCGGCGTAGGTGCTGTCGTCGGCTGTTGCGGTCGCACGCAGCTCGAACGCGCCGCCGGCGTTGACCACACCACTGCGGACGGTTTCACCAACACCGCGTTCAACCTGCAGTGGTTCTCCGGTCAACACCGACTCATCTAGCACCGCGACCACGTCGACGACTCGGCCGTCAACCGGCACCACTTCACCGGGCCCGACGACTAGCAGATCATCGACTGCCACTGAAGCCAGCGAGATTAGGCTGACCCGCGCGCCTTCGCGTCGTCGCGCAAACCTTGGCGCCCGCTCGAGCAGGGCCCGCAGATCGTGAGAGGCACGCCGCGCGGCCGCGGCGTCCAGTGCTCGGCCGCCGGCCAGCATCACCGCGATCAAGGCTCCAGCCAGATACTCGTGAACGAGCAGGGTACCCACCAGCGAAAGCACCGCAATGACATCAACGCCAATCCGCCCGTGGCGCAACGCCAACACCACCCATACCAACGCGGGCAGCACTGCGAGCACGGTACCGGCGATCCAGGAGCCGGCCGCGATATCGTGCCGGCCAACCAGCCACGCGATCCCGCCAACCGCCAGCGCGGCAAACGTCAGCACCACCAAGGCCGGCTCGACGAGGGGGCGAAGCCGCGAAAGCCGCTGGACGGCTGTGGAATCCGTAGCGTCCATCACCACTGATCCTCTCAACTGCGCAAATCGCACCACTTCCGCACGGCGGATCGACCTCTGCCAAGTCGACCAAGACCAGCCAGGGATTTCTAGGGTCGCAATACCTTGCACAGCAGGCCCAAAGGCCCGCGGGCCGGTCGCGAGTCGCAGATCTTTCCCACGGAGGCATCGATCCTTGGACCGCAGCTGTTCAGACACGTATTATTCTGTCCCTCAGCATATTTGAACAGAATATGTGGTGAGACCCCCGCCGCAGGAAACACCTGAACGCGGGAATGCAGCTACTCGCTCACACCACGGCCACGGCCGCGGCCAAGGCGACACCGAACACCACGGCCGGCGCGGCCATGGCGGCAAGAAAACCAAGCCCGAAGCGACGGCCGCCGGCGGTGAACGCCAACACCGTCTTGACCAGCAAGTTGGAACCCAACGCCGCAGCCACCGCGAACAACGCGGTGTCGACGGCAATGTCGCCCTTAGCGGCGAGGCTGGCGGCCGCAACCGCGCCGGCGTGGGCATCGGCCAGACCCGCAGCGAATGTCGCGAGCACCACCCCTTGGGGGCCGAGTATGTCAGCGCCCCAACGACCGACGAGCAGGGCGAAGGTCAGCACCGCGGCCAGAACGAGCGCGGGCCGCAATGCGAACGGTCGGCTCGCCTTCGCCCTTCCGGTTTCCTGGTCCTGCGCAGCATTCTGGAGGTGCGTGCCACCGCGGTAAACGAAGGCGGCGGCACCCACCAGCACGACCGCTCCAGCGACCACCGGGGGCCACAGGCGGCGCAGCAGTTCGATGTCGACGAGCGCGATCACGATGAGCAGCTGCACAAAGGTCGCCAGGCTCGCGAGCAGTGCACTGGCGAGCGGGGCACGCATGCTGGTTGCGGTCCGGCTGAGCCGGCCCATCGACGCCGTCGTCGCAGTCGCCGAGACGAACCCGCCCGCCAAACCGGTGACGAGCACGCCCCGTTCGGGCCCGAGGGCCCGAACACCGATGTAGCCGACCCAGCCGATCCCCGTGAGCAGGACCACCAGGAGCCACACCTTCGCCGGATTCAGTACGCCATACGGCCCGAGCTGTTGGTCCGGGAGCAGCGGCAGGATCACCAGCGCCACCACGAAGAATTTGATGGCGTCCTCTACTTCGACGTCGCTGACGATCTCGCGGGCAAAGCGGTGGATGCGTGCCTTCGACACGAGCAGGCCCGCGACGACCACGGCGATGGCCACGGCTACCGCCGGGCGGGTGTAGGCGAGCGCGCCGAGCAGGTAAGCCGCAAGTGCGGCGATCGCTGTGGTGGTTCCGGGATCTCTTTCGCTGCTGCGAAAGTAGGCGAGCGTCATCAGCGCCCCGACGACCACGAGGCCAGCCAGCACTGCCCACTCGCTGAAGCTGGCGGTGATGGCTCCGACCAACGACAGGAGCGCGAACGAGCGTGTCCCAGCAGGGAGCCTGCGGCTGTGGCTACGCTCGCGCTCCAAACCGAGCAGCAACCCTATGGCCAGCGCCACCAGGAACGGCTGGATTTGCTGCCAGCTCACAACGACTCCCGTTCACCAGACCAGTGCGTTGCGGCCAGAATAATTCACACTGGACGCCCGCGAACTAAGAAACCCGCCACGGGGCGTTGCGGATGCGGAGCCTGGCCGTCAGATCGCACCGGTCGAACGCAGGCGTTTCATTCCCGCCGCGTCGTAGCCGGCCAGGGCGCCGAGTAACTCTTCCGTGTGCTGCCCGACGTGCGGCGCTGCTGGTGGTGCAAACCGTTCGTCGGGTTTGGTCTTGATGCAAGTTCCAATCAATCGTTGCAACGTCCCGTCCGGTTGAGCCTGCTCGTAGACGAGTCGTCGATCTTTCGCATGGTCGTCATCGAACAGGTCTGCTCCCAAAAATGCTGGGGCTCCGGCGATATTGGTGGCAATGAAGAAGTCCGTCCATTCCGTACGGGTGCGGCTCTCGAAAATCGCCGTCAATTCCTTGCGCAGCCGGGCCTCGGCTTCGGGGTCTTTGCCCGGCTGTTGACGCCCCGGTTCGTAAAGATCCATCCTGTCGACTGACTCGCAGAATCTGCGCCAGAACTTGTCCTCCAGGGCGTTGAACACCACATAGTTGCCGTCGCTCGTTCGGTAGTACTGGTAGCGCAGCGATGCGCGGATTCCCTCACCGTAGGAGGGTTGCCCGTTCGCCAAGGCCGAGAGGTGTTGGAAATTCCAGTTGATCGCCGCATCGACCTGAGCTACCTCAATGTATTGCGGCTCGCCGTCGCGTCCGGCGGCGTGCAGCGCGGCCAGGACGCCCATCGCCGCGTACAGCGGCCCCGCCAGAACACCTGTCGTCCCGGTGGCCGCCCCCGAAAGGCGCGGCGTTCCATCCGCGTCGATGATCGGCGGGCTCAAACCGGCGAAACAGTCGAAGGACAACCCGTGGGTGGCCAGGCGGGTGTAGGGACCATAGCTGCCCATGCCGTTGAGCACGCAGTAGACAACGGTCGGGTTGACTGCGACGACGTCGTCATAGCTGAAACCGAGGCGGTGCGCGGTTCCATAACGGAGGCCGTCGATCACTACCGCCGACGACCCGGCCAGACGGCGGAAAGCCTCTTGGCCCTCAGCCGTTTTCAGGTTCAGCGCGACGCTCTTCTTGCCCCGATTCCAGTGTGAGTCCTGCAGTTCGCCACCGGACACCGCCGAACCGCGAAAGCCACCGCCGCCGGGCGGCTCGACCTTGATCACCTCCGCGCCCAAGTCGGCCAGATGCCCGCCCAGCGCATCCGTGGAGAACAGTGACACCTCGAGGACTCGGACATCCTTGAGAAGTTCCACAATGCGACCTTTCCAACCCGAACACCGCACACAACCGGGTGCGCTACATCATGGTGATTGATTTCAGCTCGGTGTATTCCTCAAAGCCCCAACGCCCTTGCTCTCGGCCGAGTCCACTTTGCTTGAATCCGCCGAATGGCCCGCCGCCGTTGAACATGCCGCGCGCCGGTAGCGACCAGCCAGGCCCTTGTCCGCCACCCGGATTGGTTCCCAGGTCGACACCGGATGCGACGGTCTGCACCATGATGGTGCCCGTCCTGACCCGCCTCGCGACGTTGAAACCCTTTGCGGCGTTGCGGGTCATCACCAGACCCGCCAGACCGTAGACCGAGTCGTTCGCGATGCGGATGGCTTCGTCTTCGCAGCGATAGGTGATCACCGCCAGCACGGGCCCGAACACCTCGTCCTGGCACAGCCGCATGTCGTTGCGGCAGTCGACGAATGCCGTCGGTTCGTAGTAGAAGCCGCGTTCGAGATGCTCGGGACGTTTGCCGCCGACCACCAGCCGCGCACCTTCCTGTTGCCCCGACTCGACAAAGGTCTCAACGCGCTGACGTTGCTCCTCCCTGATCAACGGACCGACGACGGTGGCGGGATCACGCGGGTCCCCGACCGTGATCAGTGGCGCCATGGCTTTGAGGCCCTCGACATACGCGTCGAGCAGATGCTCGGGCAACAGCAGTCGCGACGTGACGGTGCAGGCTTGTCCGGCATGCATCAACACCTGTCCGAAACCTATTCCCGCAACGTCACTTTCGGTGACATCGTCAAGGACGATATGCGCACTCTTGCCACCCAATTCCAGCTGGGCGCGTTTCATCGTCGCCGCCGACACTTCGCGGATACGTCGACCGGTCGCCGTCGAACCGGTGAACCCGATCATGTCGACACCCGGGTGGGTGCACAGCTCCTCGCCGACACCCGCACCTCCCACGACCACGTTGAACACCCCGGGCGGCAGTCCCGCTTCCTCGCCCACCCTGGCCAGCTCGAGGGCATTCATCGGGGTCCACGGATGGGGCTTGAGTACCACGGTGCAGCCGACGGCCAAGGCGGCCAGGCACTTTTGAATGTTGATCGAAAAGGGAAAGTTGAACGGCGTGATGACGCCGACCACGCCGACCGGTTCGCGGACTACCGTCACGCCGCCCAGGCCGGTCGGTGACACGACCGGCCCGCCCGGCGTCTCGACCCACGTCACATCGTGTTCGACGAACTCGCCATAGTAGTGGGCGGCCTCGATGGCACCACCGACCTGAACCAGGTCGGTGAGGAAGCCGGTCGAGCCGATCTCGGCGACGATCAACTCGCGCAGTTCCGCTTGGCGCGCGTCGAGGATCTCGGCGAACCGCTTGATGATCCTTGCCCGTTCCCGCACGGACATCCACGGCCACGGCCCGTCGTCGAAGGCGCGTCTGGCGGCCTCGATCGCCATGGCCGCCTGCTTTGGCCCACCGTCGACGACTCGCCCGATCAGCTCCTCGGTGGCCGGATCGATGACATCGATGGTGCCGAGCGCGTTGTCGCTCGACCACTGGCCGTCGATGTAGCTCTGATATTCACGCATCACGCGACTCCCTCGGCCGCCCGCTACGTCAACGTCGGATAGGGGGCGGGCTCGAAATCGAAGATTCGGCGGGCATTCCCCTGCAGCACCTTGTACTTGTCGATGTCGGACCGGCCGTCAAGTGCCTTGTGCGCGGCCTGCAGAGAATTGGGCCAGAGGCTGTCGGTGTGCGGATAATCCGTCTCGATCATCACGTTGTCGATGCCGATGGCGTCGAGATTCGCCGCCCCGAAGTCGTCCTCGATGAAGCAGCCGTACATGTGGTCGCGGAAAAGCTGACGCGGTGACTCCGGGAAAATCTCGGGGTCGGTCGGGACCGGGGTCAAGCGCATCGTGGCCGGATCGACCGCCCAGTTGTTGGCGCGCAGGTACTGGTAGTCGGCGGCGACATGTTCTGCACGCTCGATGAGGTAAGGGATCCAGCCGATGCCGCCCTCGGCCAGCACGATCTTCAGGTCGGGGAACTTCTGCAGCTTGCCCGAAAACAGCCAATCCGTAGTTGAATTCGCCAGATTGAGGTTGATATTGACCGCCTGAACCCCGAACGGCGCGTCGGGCGACGTCGTCGGACTGACCGACGACGATCCGATGTGCGTGCACAGCGGCATCTTCGTCTCGTTCACCACCGTGAAGAAGTCATCCCACGCTCCCGAGTGGATGGAGGGAAACCCCAACGGATGCAAATTCTCCGAGAAGGCAATGGCTTTGGCGCCCTTGCCGGCGCACCGCAGCGTCTCCTGGACTGCCAGTTGGGTGTCCCACAACGGAATGATGATCATCGGGATGTAGCGGCCGGGCGCCGCCGCGCACCACTCGTCGATGACAAAGTCGTTGTACGCCCGCACACAATTGAGACCGAGGTCGCGGTCGCCGAGGTGGGCGAACATCTGACCGCAGAACCGGGGGAAGAACGGAAAGTTCAATCCCGCGATCACATGATCTTCGTCCATGTCGGGGATGCGGGCCAACGGGTCGAAGTAGGCGCGGGGCATCTCGTCGTAATTCACTGGCAGCGGGGAGTATTCGGCCGGCTTTTGGTGGGCCGCGACCAAGATGCCCAACACCGACGCACGCGCCTGGTCGTAGATCCAGGTATCGACGCCGTCGATGCGCTCGACGTGCGGCACTCGATCACGATCGGCGGCCGACGCCCGGTCCACCCATAGGTTTGGGGGCTCGATAATGTGGTCGTCGACGGAGATCATCCATTGAAGATCTTGCTTGTCCACGGGCTCCTCCTTGATTTGAGGACCGGTTCGTGTCGGGCGCGGCCGACGATCATTGGGTGCAGCAATAGCATTCGCGCAGGACGGGTGCCGATCACCGGCTGATCTGATGCTAGGAGCGGCTCCGGGCCATTGTCAAGTGGCACTTGATAATGGCACCAAGTTTAGCGTGGCGATGCGCTATTACGTTGGCACGAAGCGATATTGGCGCTCTTACGCCGCCCTCAATCGGCGACGCGGGTACCCGCCGTGAACACGACGGGTAGGGCGCGATAGCCTCGAGTGACCGAATTCCCATGAAAGTCGACTTTCGCCCCACGGGGAATGACGTAGTCGGGTATGCGATTCAGGGTCTGTTCGACGCCCACCCGGAACTCGAGTCGGGCGAGATTCGAGCCTAGGCAGCGATGGACGCCGGCGCCAAACCCGAGGTGGCGGTTCGCCTGTCGATCGAGAAGGCACTTGTTCGGCTCGTCAAACTCGCGAGCGTCGCGATTGGCGGCCGCATAGTTCACGACGACCGTCTCACCGGGACAGAACTTATGGCCGCTTAACTCAACGTCTTCGGCAACTGAGCGGTGCAGTCCGTGGACCGAACCGGCGAACCGGATGAATTCCTCTATCGCCGTGGGCATCAGCTGGGCATCGCGGACAAGTCGGTCACGCTCGGACGCATGGGTGCCCAAGTAGAAGAAGGCGAATGACATTGCACTAGAGGTTGTTTCGAGTCCGGCTTGCACCAGCAGCATTACATTCGCGACCACGTCGTCGAAGCTCAACTTCTCGCCGTCGATTTCGGCAGCCAGCAAGACATCGATCAGGTCGTCACGCGGCGGTTCACCACGGCGCCTGTCGATCTCCTCGCGGACGCGGAGGTAGAGCTTGGTCATCGAATCGTTTCGGACCTCTTCGCTCTCACCATTGATCGCGAGGTCAGCCGTTTCGATGTAGAGCGGCACGTCCTCAACGGGCATACCCAGGAGATGCCGGAAGAACACGATCCCGGGTTGCTGCCATGCGACATCGGCGAGATCACCACGCCCCGATTCGATGAAGGTGTCGATCAACCCGTCGGTGACCGCGCGCACCTGGGGCTCAAGGTCTTTCATCCGACCCGGAGAAAAATACGGGTTGAGAACTTTGCGCAGCTGCTGCTGCCGCGGCGGATCCAGGGTGATGACGATGTCGCCGAACGACATCGGGTTGCCTTCGAGCCCAACGGGTTTGCTGGAGAAGCTGCGCCAATCGCGCAAGATCTCGTAACAGTCGTCGTAGCGGGTGGCCACCCAAGCGCCCCCCGGCGTGGGACTCAAGAAAGGGACGTCCTGGTGGCTGAACGGTCCGTTCTCCCGCATCACCGCGTAGACCTCATAGAGGAATTCTTGGTCGTTGAAATCGTCGTGGCGAAGATCGAGGTTCTGGGCGTGTTCTTCCGGCGACTTGCTCACCATGGGTAGTCCTTTCCGGGCTCGCTCGCGAGCAGCCCGAGACCAGGACAAGGCGGGCGGTCAGCCCGGACGGACAGGCCCGAACGGGAGACAGTCCCCATTCCCGCTACCCCGCACTCGTGCCCCTGTCCATGTGCCATCTGCGCCGGCCCTCGAATTTCTCGCACACGCCGAAATTTGCTTAGGCAGCACAGTAAGTCGTCGTCCACGCGGAGTCAAGTGACACTCGATAACTGACAGTGCACCCTGCTACCCACTTACCGCTTTGCGAGCGGACAAGACGAAGTGGCTCGGCACGCTTGCGCGCTTCCTCTCAAAACACGCGTGCTGGCTAAGCTATGTGTGATGACTACAGGTGCGCGGCGGCGAGTTCGCGACAAGGACGGCAAGCAACGAGCCCTCCTTGAAGCTGCTGCCGAGGTCTTTGCCGAAGCGGGATACGCGGCCGCGGCGACAAAGGAGATCGCCCGTCGCGCCGACTGCTCGGAGGCGATGCTGTTCCACTACTTCGGGGACAAGCGAGGCATTTTTGAGCAAGTTGTTGCTCGACAGATCGCGGACCTCGTCGGTGAGGCTGAAGAGCAAGTCGTGGCGGCCCTGCCAGCGCGCTTCGAGGACTACATCGAGCAACTTTTCTTTGCCAGGCTGAGGATCGATGACCGCAACAGCGGCGTTCCAGGCTGGGACATTTCCAGTCGGGCGTTGTCAGACCCGGACTTCTCGGTGCGCGTGCTGCAACCCAATCACGCGCGCCGTACGGCCGTCATCGCCGAGGGCGTTCGGCACTATCAAGCCGCCGGGCAAATCAGGACCGATGTCGACGCCGACTTGTTCGCCGAGCTGCTGGCCAACTTCATCATCTTCACGACAAGCCTGGGACCGCGCTGGTTTGGCACGGACGAGGAAGATATCCGGGCGCAAATCGAACTGGGTTCGAAGATCTTCGCCAAAGGGGTAACCACATCGACTAGGACGCCGCCCGCCAAGCGACCCCGGCGGGCTGGGCGGCCCACGAAGGTGCGCGCGGCCGACTAGGGATCCGCGAACTCAACCCACACCACAGTTATCGAGTCGCACTTGACACCCCAGCTTTGCCGTCACTAGCGTCGTTGCCAGACAGACCGCAGCCATGCGGACGCGGAGCGCCTGCTCGGTCGGCACGAGCGTGAGGACAGAAATGGCGGGTGTGCTCATCGGTGCGAGAAATGCCGTTCAGACAACATTGACGCCGGAAATGGCGAGTCGATGAATCCTCTGCGCGGCGTGCGTGTTGTGGAGTGGGCGACCGAAATCGCCGGCCCGTACTGCACCAAGATGTTCGCCGACCTCGGAGCAGAAGTCATCAAAATAGAGCCCGCAGAAGGGGATCCGTTCCGGCGCAGAACGTTTGGTGGTCGAAGCCGCAGCGACGCGTTGTTCAAGTTCTTGAACGCCGGTAAGCATTCAGTTGTCGGCACTGCGCTGTCCGACGTGGAGGACCTGATCGTTTCCGCCGATGTGTTCGTCGATTCTCTTGGCCCTGGGGCACTCGACCGCGAGGCCCTGCTACGGCGCGCACCACACCTGGTGATCGTGGCGTTGTCTGCGTACGGATTGACCGGACCGTACCGGGACCGGCCCGCAACGGAGTTCACGATCCAGGCTGAGAGCGGAACGCTGGCGTTGCGAGGTCGTCCGGACCAACCGCCCATTCAAGCGGGTGGTCGAGTCTTCGAATGGGTGATGGCCAGTTATGCCGCCGTCGGGGCGCTTGGCGCATTGCGTCGGGCTCAACTCGGCGGCACAGGCGAAATCATCGACTGCTCATTGTTGGAGGTTTGCCACCTCAGCGCCGGCGGATTCGCCGACCTCTACCACGAGCTGGCCGGCCGTCCCCCACTGAATGTGCCTGCCCGCCAAGTTGAAATCCCCTCCATCGAACCGAGCTCGGATGGATGGGTGGGCTTCAACACCAATACCCGCCAGCAATTCGAGTCCTTCCTCGCGATGATCGGCCGACTGGACCTGCTCGACGACGACCAAGCCTGGGCCGTGGCCACGACCCGGTGGGAGCGCCGGGAGGAGTGGGATCAGATCGTGCGGGAATGGACGACGGCACGTTCCACGGACGAGATCGTGGCGCTGGCCTCCGATCTGCGGATCCCTGTCTCACCGGTCAACAATGGCCAGACGGTGTTGAACCATCCTCAATTCGCGGCGCGCGGCGTGTGGGGCACCTATGCCGACGGCAGCTTTTGCCACCCGTTGGCTCCCTATCGGATCAATGGCCGGCGGCCCGCCCCGACCGACGTTGCTCCTTCGCTCGGCGAAATGACAAAAGCACCCGCCCGCAGCAAGATTGCGAGTACTGCCGGCTCGGCACCGCAACTTCCGCTGCAAGGCGTACGAATTCTCGACGCGACAGCATGGTGGGCTGGCCCCTCCTCCACGCACATTCTCGCCGCACTGGGTGCTGAGGTCATCCACCTGGAGTCGACCGGCCACCCTGACGGCGCACGGATGGCGGCCGCAGCCTTTGCCGATCAGTCTCAGTGGTGGGAGCGGTCGGGGATGTTCCTGGCGACCAACACCAATAAGCAAGGGCTCACCCTCGACCTGTCCTCCCCCGACGGGCGCCAACTGCTGTTCGAACTCGTGAGATGTTCGGACATCCTGGTGGAGAACTTCTCGCCGCGCGTCTTCGACAATTTCGGTATCACGTGGGAGGCAGTCCGTGAGCAGAATCCTCGAATAGTGATGGTCCGTATGCCTGCGTTCGGTCTCGACGGACCGTGGCGCAACAACGTGGGTTTCGCGCAAACGATGGAACAGATGACCGGAATGGCCTGGGTGACCGGCCATGAGTGCGATCAGCCGCGAATTCCCCGCGGGCCATGTGACCCGCTGGCAGGAATGCACTCCGCGTTCGCCATGCTCACAGGGCTCCGGCGACGTGACGAAACTGGCGAAGGATCCCTCATCGAAGTATCGATGGTGGAGGCAGCGCTCAACGCGGCCGCCGAACAGGTCGTCGAATTTTCCGCCTACGGAAACCTGATCTCGCGAATGGGCAATCGCAGCCGCGACGCCGCCCCCCAAGGGCTTTATCAATGCGCGGGGACCGAACGGTGGCTGGCGATATCGGTCGCGACCGACGAACAGTGGCGGCTGCTGAAATCTGCTCTGGATGAACCGGGCTGGGCGAATGATCCGTCGTTGGATACCCACGAAGGGCGGGTACGGGCACATGATGTGCTCGACAAACATCTCGAGCAATGGGCCGGCCGCCACGATTCCTCAACCGCGGCAGAGTTACTCGTTGGATTTGGTGTTCCGGCTGCGGATTTGGCAGATGCCAGGGTCGGTTCGATGCACCCTCAGCTTGCCGCGCGCGGCTTTTTCGAAAGCCTCGACCATGCCGTCGCGGGAAGCCATCACGTGCCGGCACTTCCCTTCAAGTACCGCAGCGTGGACAAGTGGTATCGGTCGGCGGCGCCGACGCTGGGGCAGCATAATGCCGACATCCTCGGCGACCTCCTCGGCCTCGACGCCGCATCTATTGCGGCGCTGAACGAGCAAGGCGTCATCGGGACCAGACTGGGCGGATTGGACTGAACGTTGAAGCTTCGTGTCGACACAGAAATGTGCCAGGGCCATAGCCGTTGTTACGCAACGTATCCCGATCTGTTCGACATCGACGACGAAGGGATCGCCTTCGTCGTCGTGGAAAATATTCCCCCCGGATGGGAAGACCGGGCGCACACCGCAATCGCGAACTGTCCCGAGCGTGCCATTCATATCGTCAAGGAGTCGCCATGAAAACCAAGGGAGCAGTTCTGTGGGGGCTGAATGAGAAGTGGTCGGTGGAAGAGATCGAACTCGATCCGCCGCGGGAAGGCGAGCTACTCGTCGAATTCGAGGCCACCGGTCTATGCCACTCCGACCACCACATCCGCACCGGCGACATGTTCGGGGTGAATTTCCCGTTGATCGGCGGACACGAAGGGGCGGGCATTGTGCGAGAAGTCGGCCCAGGAGTGCGCGATACAGCGGTGGGAGACCATGTGGTCACCTCGTTCCTGCCCGCGTGCGGTCGCTGTCGCTGGTGCGCCACGGGCCGTCAGAACCTCTGTGATTTCGGCGCGACCATCCTCGCAGGAGTCCAGGCCGACGGCACCTTCCGCCGCCGAGCCAGAGGTCGGGGCATCGGAGCCCTCTCCGGCGTCGGCAGTTTCGCGCAGTGGGGTGTGTTGTCAGAAGCATCTGTGGTCAAGATCGACAACGATGTGCCGCTTTCGCGCGCATGTCTTCTCGGCTGCGGAGTCACCACCGGCTGGGGTTCGGCCGTCAATACCGCGAACGTCAGTCCCGGCGACGTGGTGCTCGTGATGGGCTGCGGAGGGATCGGTAGTGGTGCGATACAGGGCGCGCGACTGGCGGGAGCGGAGCAGATCGTCGTGGTCGATATCGAACCGACCAAGCGCGACAAAGCGTTTCAGTTCGGTGCCACGCACTTTTGCACCTCGATGGAGGAAGCGACCCAGTTGGTTGGTGAGATCACGCGCGGAGTCATGGCCGACTCGGTGATCCTCACGCCGGGCGTGCTGGAAGGGGCGATGATCAACGACGCGCTCAATGCGGTGCGCAAGGGTGGTGTGGTGGTTGTCACCGCCCTGGCATCGATGTCCGACGTGACGCCGACACTGCCGCTGACATTGTTCACACTGTTCCAAAAGCGCCTGCTGGGCAGCTTGTACGGCGAAGCCAATCCGCGGGCCGACATCCCGCGGCTGATCAGCCTCTACCGAAGCGGCAAGCTGCTGCTCGACGAAACCGTTACCACCGAGTACAAGCTCGACGACATCAATGAGGCCTACGACGACATGCTCGCCGGCCGCAACATTCGCGGCGTGATCATCCACGAGCACTGAGCCTGTGGAAACGACCAAAGTTCATTCGCCCACTCGCCGAAAGGAATTCATTCATGTCTTCGCCAGCTGATGTAGTCCGTCAGTTCTGCGCCCTGATGGAGCAGCGCAACGCCGAAGCGTTGCGCCCCCTGCTCGCCGACGGCGCCGTGTATCAGAACGTGGGAATGCCCGCCTTCACCGGACCCGACGCCATCGTCGAGAACATGGCCGCCCAGTTCGCGATGTTCCCCGAGGCCTACGCTTTCGAAGTCGTCAATCTCGCCAGCGAGGGCTCCGTGGTGCTCACCGAACGACTGGATTACATCCAGACTCCCGACGGAAGCAAGCCAGCCATCCCGGTAATGGGGGCCTTCGTCGTCAACGACGACGAGAAGATCACTCGCTGGACCGACTATTTCGACCTGAATCTGACAGTCAAACTCCTTCAAGGCGAGGACGTCAGCGCCCTGGTGCCCGCCACCGCATGAGTCGGGGCCGCACTACCTTGACGGCACTAGCCGCAGCTCCTCAACCAACCGCGAGTTACGTGGTGCGGAAAGAACTTTGATGCGAGTACCCCGCGCCGTCGCGAATTTCAATCGCCGTGTCACGAATCCAGCGGCTCAATCGATCACCCCGTGGCTTCCCTGCCTGGGGACGCTTGAACACGTCGGACGCAAGTCCGGCAAGCGATATCGAACACCTCTGTTGGTTTTCAAAACCCGCGAGGGCTTCGTCATCCTCGTCGGCTACGGGCTTGAATCGGATTGGCTCAAGAACGTATTGGCCGGCGGACCGACAGTTCTGCACAAGCGGAGCAAGGCGGTGCCGTTGACCAGCCCGCGCCTGGTAGGGAAGGCAGAGGCCGCGAAGCTCGTCACACCGGCCTCCCGCTTTTTCTATCGCCTGTTCCCCTACGATGAAGCAGCACTGGTGTTGACGAAGAGCGCTTACACGCTGAGCTGATTGAGCAGCTGACTCACCGGGGTATCGACAAACCGAATCGAGTACCCGAATACGTGTTGTCTTGCCTGGTGAAGCTAGCCGGACGACCATCCGAGTGACGTCGCCCACCGGTTCGGCTACGACAGCCGGTAGAAAGTTCGTGATGTAGAGGCTAGGCGCGGTATATAATATGCACAATTATTATACCCAGGGACTCTGGCGGTGATGCGATCGGAGTTTCGCCCTGCAACATGTCGCGCCTCCTAGCGTGACTGGCCCAATCACGCTGTATATACCCATGACTGGTCGGACATGCCATCAGGTTCGCGAGCCACTACGGCTTCACTCGACGGCGAGAGGATGTACAGCAACCGGGCTAAAACATAATGTCCGAATGTATAGTCGTAGACATGGCGAACTCGGAACACGGCATAGACAGGGTCGCCGAAGCCGTCCGACAGGCTGCGCTTTTGGCAATGCGTCACTTTCTCAATCGCGACGAGCTCAGCGTGTCTGCGATGGAGGTGTTGCACACCTTAAGCGTTGACGGCCCGACTCGGCTCACCACGCTTTCGGAGGCCATTCACATCAGCCAGCCGGCGATGACCCAGTTGATTCAACGCCTTGGCCGCCGCAACTTGGTGGCTCGCCTGGCCGACCCGGAAGACGGCCGCGCAACCATCGTCAATCTCACTGAGAGTGCGCGAAATCTATTGCGCCGGCTGCGCAACGATGACAACGAAAAGCTCGGCGCCCTCTTGGCGACGCTCTCCGAGCGCGATCAAGAAGCGCTACGGCTTGCTATGTACGTCGCCGGGCCGATCATTCAACGACTCAATGAAAACGCCGCACTGCTGGCGCAGGCCACCACCGGATAGTGCGCGATACCCGCCGCCGCATGTCATCCATTGAAGGGAAAACAATGATCAGCCTGCTTGTCCTCGGAGGCAGCGGCCGCACCGGTGTCCATGTACTGGCGCACGCCGCCACACGCGGTCACCGCGTTCGTGCTCTGGTGCGCAACCCTGACGTTGTCCGGGCCCCGGCTGGCGTGGAACTCATCGCCGGCACGCCTTGCAATATCGATGACATCCGCAAGGCCGCCCAGGGTACTGAGGCGGTGATCAGCACGCTCAACAACTCGCGCGCCTCGGACAATCCCTGGGCCAAGGCCGTCAGCCCGCCGATGTTCATGACCGACGCGACCCGCAACGTCCTGACCGTGATGGGCGAGCAGAACGTCCGTCGGATCGTCATCAATTCCACGATGGGCGCGGGCGACGACTGGGCTCGCCTCAACCCGATGGCTAGGTTGTTCATCAACATCTCCAACATCAAGGCCGGCTTCGTCGACCACAGCGGCGTCGACAAGATCGTGCGCGCCTCCGATACCGACTGGACTCTGGCCAGGGCAGTCGCCCTGACCGACAAGCCGGCCAGCGGTCCCGTGCGGGCCGCGGAGGCGGGCACCGAAAAGCCCGGCACCTGGATCAACCGCGCCGACCTCGCTGCTTTCCTTATTGACACCGTTGAGCACGGCACCTGGATCCACCAGGCGCCGCTTGTCTGGAATGCCCGTGGCTGATACGCCATCGGGCCGGCCCTACGGCCCGGTTCCGATGTGTCACGCCGATCCCGACGCAACTTGAGAAAGTGCCTGAGGTGCCTAAGTGATTGGAGCTAAGGGGATTCGAACCCCTGACCCCCACACTGCCAGGAGCAGGCAGGAACCGTGAACAGGGACGATGCCGGCGTTTCGGCAGTGTAGGGGTGGTGGTTGAGGGAGCAATTGTCGTCGCGGTTGTCGTCAACATTTTGGTCTAGCTCAATCCTCTTGGTAGCCCCAACTGCGCAGTCGTTCCGCGATCTCGTCCAGACCGGTGATTGCGCCAGTGGCGACTCCGATCACGAAGTCGAAGCGCTCGTTCTCCGGCGCCTTAATCCAGTGAGCGTTGATGGCCAGGAAGGTCCGACAGGCTGTCCAGGCGAGTCGCTTGTTGCCGTCCACCAGCGCATGATTGCGAGCCAGGGACTGCAACAGCGCGGCGGCCTTCAGGTGAAGATCCGGATAGGCATCCTGGCCAAACACTGTGGCGCGAGGCCGTGCCAGCGCCGATTCAAGCAAACCGTAGTCCCCGACTACGACATCGTTCCCGACGGCCGCTCGGGCAATGTCTAGCAAATCTTCGAGATCCAGGAACTCGGTCACGCGTCCTTAAGACGCTCCAACACCCCGGCCTCCTCGCGCACGACACGTTGGAGCGCCGCGGCCACCTTGGCCTTGTGCGCTCGTCGGGCGATGTACTCGTCGACGGCAGACAGCGCAACAACCTGCATCGAACGACCTTCGATTGCAGCTTGCCGTCGCAGCGCCTCCGCCTGCTGCTCACTGAGCCGCAAAGTCATTCCCATAACGCGAATGGTACCAGATTGATACCACTTCCTCGAGAAGAGTAGGCAACCTGTCCGGCGGTTCCCAAACGAGGCCGTATCTGGCTTGGCTCAATTCCGCTGCAGCCCAAGCCGAGCAGGTCGGAACGCAAGCCAATGCGGCCGCGACGGCGTTCGAGGCCGCGTACGCCGCGACGGTGCCGCCATCGGTCGTGGCGGCTAGCGGCAATCTGCGGGCGGACCAGGCTGCCACCAACATCTTCGGACAGAACACCCCGGCGATCGCGGCCGCCGACGCCGAATACGCCGGAATGTGGGCGCAGGATGCCGAGGCGATGAACGGCTATGCCACCGCTTCGAACACCGCGGCACAGATCGCGCCGTTCACCTCGCCACTGACCAACACCACCCCCGGCGCGGCGGAGCGCCACAGTCGGACCGTAACTCAGGCGGCCAACTCGCCGGAAGTCAATTCAGTCAGAATGTATTCTGGCCCCGGATCCGGATCGATGCTGGCTGCAGTCGCCGCCTAAAACACGCTGGCCCAACGAAATACATTCTGCGGCAACTGCTTACGATTCGATACTGAGGGAGCCGGCAGTCAAGCACGATTCTCCCTGGTGCTAACAGGTAGCGGCTGCATCGGCGGCCGCACACCAACCGGCATCGACGTGAAGCTCTGCGGGAGAAATCTCACGCGTCACGGCGATCCGGGCCCGCTTCCCTCACAAAGGCCATCGAAGTGCTCCTATCAGCGCGAAGTCCCGCACCTGCATGCGGTTGTTCTCGCACTCCCTTAAGTACCCTACCGGGGTAGCAATGCCTTCATCAACGCTATAAGAATCCGCGCAATCGCACCGTCGCCGTGCAAGTGCCGCCGCCACATAGAGGCCTGGCTGCCCGACCCGCACGGGACCTAAGGCCCTACCCGGTAGGGGTATCTACCTACGACACTGGGAGGCGCGAGGGCAACACGACCAAGACAGGAGAGTCTCATGAAATCTCAGACGAAAACGGCGATCGCGCTGTTCGGAGGAGCAGCAACGCTGGTCTTAGCTATCGGATTCGGCGGCAGCGAATTGGCAAGCAGCACGACCACACCGATTGCGACCCCGACCTCCAGCGTGACGCCGGCGTCCCCCACCGCAGCCGGTCCTGACTTTGCGGCTCCCGGTGGTAGCGATGGAGCGGGAGCACCCCCCACCGGCATAATCGTGTCGCCGCACCCTACGCCCCCTATGCCGCGCCCAAACCCCACGCCCTGACGGCGTACGGTCGTTCGGCGCCGGTACGCATAAACCGCGGCCAGTGTACCCCCATGGGGTACACTGGCGCTTTCCTCGCCACGCGATTTGCGATCTGAACCCACGGACAAGTTCATCCGCGCCGAAGGGCTTTGAGCCTTGCCGCTGACCCCATTCGACCTCGTCGTCGCGGTCGGTAGACCTCGGCGATTTTCGGCGCAACCGGTTTGGCCGGCCGCAACTACACGATGATCGGGTTAATGCACAGCTGAGCGCCGACGACAACCTTTCGCCGCACCCGGCGCACCAGCGGCCGGCGCAGTCAACGAGCGGCGGCCGCCGCCGAGAGGCGTTGGGAGATAGCATCATAGGCTCGTTTTCGTGGTTGGGTTGTCATGCGACCAATTGCCTTCCAGGCAATACCAGGATCGCGCTGGCCGGCGGCGAGGCCTGCTGTTGTGGCGCACGCTGATTCGAGCGAAGGTCACGATGGTACTGACACCTACCGAGACGAACGCGTCAACGGCAATGCGCAGATGGGCCACAAAGCTGCAGAGATTTACTGGCATTGCGCGTGAACCCCCTTGTGTGCTTTTAGGATTAGCCGTATGCGCGAGAGGTTCGATAGCGAGACACGGTTGTCATGGATACTGGCCGGGCTGGCCGGGTTGGTTGGCGCCGTGGCGTTCACTCACTCCGCGGGATACTTCGTGACCTTTATGACCGGCAACACCGAACGTGCGGTGCTGGGCTACTTTCGCGATCAACCCTGGCTGGCTCTAACAGCGGTGCTGCTGTTGGCGGCCTTTGTCACTGGCGTGGTCGTTGCGTCGTTGTGCAGGCGCCATCTGTGGGTGGCGCATCCCCATGGCCCGACCGTTCTGACCGCCTTGTCTCTGGGCGCCGCCACCACCGTCTGCATCGCCACACACGGGTGGTCGGCAGCTGGCGACCTCTCGTTCGTACCAATCCCGTTCGTCGCGTTCGGCATTGGCGCACTCAATACTTCCTTTGTCAAGGACGGCGAGGTATCAACCCCGCTGAGCTACGTGACCGGGACGCTGGTGAAGATGGCCCAGGGCATCGAACGTCACATCAGTGGCGGCTCGGCGGCCGCGTGGCTGGGATACTTTCTGCTCTACCTAAGCTTCGTCGTCGGCGCCACCATCGGCGGAGGTATTAGCTTGGTTGCCAATGGATCCCAGATGTTAGCCCTCGCCACCGGCGTGTGCTCGCTAACCGCCGGATACACCCATTTCCACGGCGACCGCCGTGTCCTATTGCGGGAGTCCAACAGCCAACGTCAGTCTGGCCGTGCGTTGCTCAGAATGATCCGGAAGAAGTCCAGTTGACGGACTCGCGACCCCAGTGCGCGAATGTAACTGCCCTGCCCGAACAGATCTACTGGACCGGTTAACGGGGTCCCGTCACCACCGGCGGGTGTCAGCGCATTGGCACGGTCACACAGTGAGGCTCATGAAATACGATCGCGAGCAAGGCGCCCGAAAAACGTTGATGGCAAATGGTTTCTGCTCGCGGCACGCCGTCTCACCCGGGCCGGGATCGTCCGGCTGGTGCGTGAACGCGATGACCGGCTGTACCCGTTGGTCCCCATGCGGAGACCTAAGCGCCTACCGGGTATGGGCTCAGGGTGCCGACGATGGGCACAGGGCGGACGACACGATTTAGATGGAGAGGTCTGATGAAATCTGAACCTAAGGACGGCGATCGCGCTGTTTGGTGGTGCAGCTGTGCGCCGCCCACTACCCCTTCCTCCAGCATGACGCCACCGCGTGCACCGTCGACCGCTCCCGGAACTCCCGGCCCCGGCGGCCCTTCCACCACAGGGAATGTACCCAGCGCTTTGGGCGGTTGCCTTCCGCACATGAATTGTTAGACCCCGACCACGCGGCGCGCTGTTGAGGTGATCGCATGCGGGCGCTGGCAGAACGCTCGTCCGCTGCGGTGGCGATGGCGGTTATAGCTGGTGGTGACCGGTTCCTTCACGCCCAGTACCAGACCTTGGTGGACGGCCATGTCCCCTCGTTGTCAACCAGCATCACGCCCCACTATGGGTGTGCCGCCAGCGACGGTGCAGCAGATGCTGCGTCACAGCTCGATCTCCCTCACAACCAACACCTACGTCGAGATAATCGAGGCCGTACAACGTGACGCGTTGGACGCGAATGGCCGACCTTTTCGCGCACGCGGAGGAAGGCCCGATCCCTCAACCGGAGCCGTCAAGGGGCCTGCCGTTGTCGTCAAAAGTGTCGTCAGAAGCCTCAAACGAGGTCACTCAAACTGCCATTGATCCTGGTGGAGCTAAGGGGATTCGAACCCCTGACCCCCACACTGCCAGTGTGGTGCGCTACCAACTGCGCCATAGCCCCGAGAAGTTGTGCCAATCGAAGCTACACCACTGGCAACGGTCCTTCAAAACTGCTGATCAGACATCCACCTCAGACGTTGCGAGGTCAGCATCGCGATCCAGCACCGGCCGCGTTTCCGGCGCCACCACCCAGCCGACGGCCGCGATCAGCAGCACGATGCCGCTGATGGTAAAGCCCCAGCCGAAGTTCAACCGCTCGGCCACCCACCCGACCGCCATCGACCCGACGATGGCCCCCAGATCCGTCACCATCTGAATCGCTGCCACCGGAAGACCCGCGCGGGCCTCACTGCCCAGGATGTCGGCGACCGCGGCCTGTAGCGGCGACATGAAGATGCCCGTCGTCGCACCGGACACGCCGGCGACGACGAGAAACATCGGCAACGACGACACGAAGCCCAGCCAGACCGTCGCCGCGCCGGACGCCGCCAGGCCGACGATCAACAACATGCGCCGGCCCATCCGGTCGGACAGATAGCCGCTGGGGACGACCGCCAGGGCGTTACCGCCGGCAAACGCCGCGAGCACGGCACCGATGACGCCGACGCTGCGGTGCATCACGTCGGAGACGAACAGCGGTACCAGCGCGACACGCAGCCCGAACGCAGACCAGCCCGTCGCGAAATTGGACAGCAGCGCCGATCGGTACGCGCGAACCCGCAGCGCCTCTCGCATCGTCACCGTCGATCGCGTGGGCGGCGGCGGCGCGGCCAGCTCCGAATTACGCAGGCTGTAGAACAGCACCACGGCCACACCCAGCAGTGCGACACCGTAGACGACAAACGGAGCGGTCAGCCCCCAGCCCGCCGCCAGGCCGCCGACCGCGGGTCCGCCGACCGCGCCGATCATGAATGAGGTGGTGAACAGCCCCGCGATCCGCCCGCGTGCGTCGGCCGGGCTGATGTGGATCATCAGCCCCAGCGCCGAGACATAGAACATCGTCGACCCGACGCCGCTGAGAACGCGGAAAAGCAGCAGTTGCCAGTACGTCTGGGAAAAGGCGCATGCGGCGGTGGACAACGCCACGATCAGCAAACCACCGATATAGATGCGCCGCTCACCCAACCGCTGTGCCAATAACCCGCTTACCGGCGCGAAACACAATCGAGCCAACGAAAAGGCGGTGACCAAGAATGTCACCGCCTTGATGCTCACCCCAAAGGTACGTGCAAAGGTCGGCAGTGCCGGAGAGACCACACCGTAGCCCAGCGCGATCATGATGTTCGCCCAGCTCAGAATCCAAACTTCGCGCGGCAGGCGAGCTGAACGGAAACCGCGCCCCCCAGCGCGGGCACGACAGAGGGTGAAGGTCACCCAATGACTTTATTAACTACCTCGCGCGCAGTTTCC
Organism: Mycobacterium sp. pR1184; assembly: GCF_041287235.1. Taxonomy (NCBI): domain Bacteria; kingdom Bacillati; phylum Actinomycetota; class Actinomycetes; order Mycobacteriales; family Mycobacteriaceae; genus Mycobacterium; species Mycobacterium sp. pR1184. The sequence goes on from NZ_JBGGKR010000004.1 coordinate 164,887, forward strand.
TGCACCTCGGCCAAATGCTCGGGACCGATGAAGGATTCGGCGTAGATCTTGTACACGTCTTCGGTGCCGGATGGCCGTGCAGCAAACCACGCATTGGCCGTCGTCACCTTCAGTCCGCCCAGCGCGGCGTCATTTCCGGGCGCCGCGGTCAGCTTGGCGGTAATGGGTTCCCCCGCCAGCTCGGTTGCGCTTACCTCGTCAGCCGACAGCTTCGACAACCGTTCCTTCTGCTCGCGGTTGGCCGGTTCGTCGACCCGGGCGTAGAAGGGCGTGCCGTACTTGTCGGCCAGTGCCTGATACCGCTGCGACGGTGTGGATCCGGTGACGGCCAGAATCTCGGAAGCCAACAGCGCCAGGGTGATGCCGTCCTTGTCGGTGGTCCACACCGATCCGTCGCGCCGCAGAAACGACGCCCCGGCCGACTCCTCACCGCCGAAACCGATGGTGCCGCCGATCAATCCGTCGACGAACCATTTGAATCCGACCGGCACTTCGACGAGTTTGCGCTCGATGCCGGCGACCACCCGGTCGATGATCGACGAGCTGACCGCGGTCTTGCCGACCGCGATGCCCGCCGGCCAGGACGGCCGATGGGTGTAGAGGTACTCGATGGCCGCGGCCAGATAGTGATTCGGATTCATCAGCCCGGCGTCGGGCGTGACGATGCCGTGGCGATCCGAGTCGGCATCATTGCCGGTGGCGATCTGGTAGCGGTCCCGGTTTGCGATCAACGAGGCCATCGCGTTCGGCGAGCTGCAGTCCATCCGGATCTTGCCGTCGTGGTCGAGCGTCATGAATCGCCACGTCGCGTCGACGAGCGGATTGACCACGGTCAGGTCGAGGTTGTGCCGTTCGGCGATGGCGGCCCAGTAGTCCACGCTCGCCCCGCCCAATGGGTCGGCGCCGATCCGCACTCCGGCCTTGCGGATCACGTCGAGATCGACCACGTTCGGCAGGTCGGCGACGTAGGCGTCCATATAGTCGTGGCGCTGGGCGGTCTGCAGCGCCCGCGCCAGCGGCACCCGATTAACCCCCGAACCGCCGTCACGCAGAATCTCATTGGCACGCTTGGCGATTGCGTTCGTCGCATCGGTGTCCGCCGGGCCGCCGTTGGGCGGGTTGTACTTGAACCCGCCATCGTAGGGCGGGTTGTGCGACGGCGTCACAACGATTCCGTCGGCCAGCGCATCGGTGCGGCCGCGGTTGTAGCTGAGGATCGCGTGGCTTACCGCCGGAGTCGGCGTGTAGCGGTCGGCCGAGTCGATCATGGCGACCACGTCGTTGGCGGCCAGCACCTCGAGCGCCGACACCCACGCCGGCTCGGAGAGGCCGTGGGTGTCGCGGCCGATGAACAACGGACCCGTGGTGTCGTGCGCGGCCCGATATTCGACGATCGCCTGGGTGATCGCCAAGATGTGGGCTTCGTTGAACGCGCCACCCAGCGCCGAGCCGCGATGGCCGGACGTGCCGAAGGCCACCTGCTGCGCAACGTCGTCGGGGTCGGGTTGGATGGTGTAGTACGCCGTGACTAAATGGGATAGATCGACGAGGTCTTCGGGCTGGGCCGGCTGACCGGCTCGCGGGTTGGCCATGTCTACAGATTGTGCCCGCGTCGGACGCGCACGTCGCTCTACGCTGCGTAGCGCATTGGCAAACGAAAGGGAACCAACCGGTGGCACGACCTGACTATCGCGAGTTGGGTGCGGTTTTTGCCGGCGGAGCGGTGGGCTCGGTCGCCCGCGCGGCCCTGAACACTCTCGCCCAACCCGACCCGGCGACATGGCCATGGCCGACGTTCGTCGTCAACATCGTGGGCGCCTTCCTGGTCGGCTACTTCACCACGCGCCTGTTGGAACGATTGCCGCTGTCGAGTTACCGACGGCCGCTGCTCGGCACCGGATTGTGCGGCGGTTTGACGACTTTTTCGACCATGCAGGTCGAGACGCTGAAGATGCTCGAACACGGCCACTGGCTGCTGGCACTGGCCTACACCGCCACCAGCGTCGTACTCGGGTTGCTGGCCGCGCACCTGGCGACCGCGTTGGTGCGCCGGGTGCGGGTGCGATCATGACGACGTTGCTGGTCTGGGCCGGGGTCGCGCTGATCGGTGGCATGGGATCGGTGTCTCGATTCTTAGTGGACCGCACCGTCACCCGCCGGGTGGCACGGCCTTTTCCGGTTGGCACGCTGGCGGTGAACATCAGCGGCGCCGCGCTGCTCGGCTTCCTCGGCGGCCTGGCGTTGAGCAAGGATGCGGCATTGCTGACCGGCACCGCGTTCGTCGGCGCCTACACCACCTTTTCCACCTGGATGCTGGAGACTCAGCGGCTCGGTGAAGAGCGCCGGACCTGGGCGGCGATTGCCAACATCGTGGTCAGCCTCGTACTCGGCGTCGCGGCGGCACTACTCGGACAATGGTTGGCGGAGCAGCTATGAACCAGCCCTGCCTGAAGTTGACCGCTTACTTCGGCGAACGCCAGCGCGCCGTCGGCGACGCCGGACGCTTCCTGGCCGACGCGATGTTCGACCTGTTCGGCGCCAACGATGTCGCGACCAGCGTGATGCTGCGCGGCATCGCCAGTTTCGGGGCGAGCCATGAGCTGCGCAGCGACGTGTCGTTGAGTCTGTCCGAAGATCCCGCTGTCGCGGTCGCCGCGGTCGACGTGGAGCCGAAGATCCGCTCCCTGGTCGACGACGTCGCCGCGCTGACCGGCCGCGGACTGCTGACGCTGGAGCGGGCGCGACTGGTCACCCGGCAACGGGGTACCGACGCGCTCGGCGACTTCGACGCGCACAACGGCGATGCGGCAAAACTGACGGTGTATGTCGGCCGGCAAGAGCGCGTCGCCGGGAAGGCGGCATACTACGCGGTCTGCGAACGGATGTATCGGCACGGATTCGCCGGTGCCATAGCGCTTCTCGGCGTCGATGGCACCGTCCACGGACAACGCCGGCGGGCACGATTCTTCGGCCGCAACGTCAATGTCCCGATGATGATCATCGGCATCGGGACGACTGAGCAGGTGTGTGCAGCCGCAACGGAATTGGCCGACGTGCTGGCCGAACCACTGCTGACAGTCGAACGGGTGCGCTTGTGCAAACGCGACGGTGAGATGTTCGCCCGCCCGCAGCAGCTGCCGATGACCGACGGCCAGGGACGCACCCTGTGGCAAAAGCTGATGGTGTACACCGCTGAAGCCACCCGGCACGACGCGCTGCCGATTCATCGTGCCCTCGTACATCGTCTGATGCGTTCGGGAACGGCGCGCGGTGCCACCGTGCTGCGCGGCATGTGGGGATTTCACGGACAGCATAAACCGCACGGGGACAGACTGTTTCAGGTTGCGCGACGGGTTCCCGTGACGACCATCATCGTCGACACGCCAGAATCGATCGCGCGCAGCTTCGACATCGTCGACGAGCTGACCGGCCGCCACGGGTTGGTCACCAGCGAAATGGTCCCGGCGGTGTTGTCACTCGACGAGACGCAGCGCCGGGGCGACATTTCGTTGGCCCAGCACGATTACTGACGTCAAAACAATTGTGGGACAGCGTCTAACGGCGCGGATGACACGGCGGGATGAGTGCTTTGTCCTCATCGATCAGCTGGCTGACGAGGCCGTGGTAAGCATCTCGACGAGCAAGCATCTCGTCGGTGGACTGGGTCGCGAACGAGTCACGTCGCGCGTCGGTTACCAACCCGACCGCATCGGTGGAAAGCTTCGCGATGCGGTGCAGGTGCGGCGCGAGGTCGGGCGCTGACACCTGCTGCGCGTACGCGACGAGCCGACCCGACCAGTCCTGGTACTTGTCCAGGCCCGGGCCTCCGGGTGTGATCAGCGAGGCGTCGAGCATGTCGGGGTGCTCGTGGATGAAGCCCACGACCGCGTCGGCGGTGCGGCAGTCTCGGGTGGGCTGGCCCTGCCGATACACCGCGAAAACCGCTCCGGCCACCGCGATGACGACAACGACGACAAAGGCCAGCCGAAACCACCGATTCGGCGGCGGCGCTGCGCAGTCGTGTGCCTCGGCCAGCACCGAGAGCGCTTGCGGGCTGGAATCGGCCGCCGAGCGCAGCAGCTGCAAGCGTCCGGGCAACTGGCGTACTTTGTGCGTCGCCCAGGCCATTCGAGCCGCCACCAGTAACGCCAGCCCGCCCCAGGTCAGCCCGGCGCGCGCGTCGTTTCCGATGAATTCCAGCACCGCGGCGACCACCCACAGGGCGGGGACGACCCATGACACCCTGCGCTGCCATGCCGGCACCCGGCGCTGGTAAGCCATCGAAAGATCACCGATGCGGATGGCGGCCGCCAAAACGGCCGGGTCCGACGGAACCTCACCACGACGCAGCGCCTTGACAGCTTGCGATCGCTGCGCCAGGTCCAGCCCGGTCACGGTCCGCGCGTAACTTTGCTGTATCGGACGCCGGGCGCGCGTCAGCAGGGCGCTCACGATCAGGGAGAACACCAGCACCGACAGCAATGGCCAGGCCCAGCCGGACGCGCCAAAGCCGGGGAGCCCCAGCGCAAAAATCACCGACAGCGTGATCGTGAACGTTGCCGCATTCACCAGCCACAGCACCCACCACGGCGCCACCACAAGCCGAGCCCACATGGCTACTCACTTTCGCAGAGACAGCTCAGCTCTCGCGGGCCCGGGGCACGTCGTCGGCCGTGCGGGGCAAAACGTACAGCGCCATCCGCCGGTTGGACATGTCGTGCTCGCCGAGAAAAACGCAGCCACCCCGCTCACAGAACTTGCGCGCCAAGACGTTGCGGTGGTCGGGATCGAACATGATTCGGCGACATTGCGGTTCCAGGGCGAAAATGCTGACCACCAAGTGCGGCAGCAAGTAGCTGACGTGTCCCTGACTTATGTAGTCCAAATCGGCCACCGCGACGTGCAGGCCCAAATCGTAAGGATCGTAGTCGTATCTGGTTGCGATGGAATCCTTTGCTGCCCGGTAAAGTTCGAGGTACCCGCGGTCCACCCCATCCAGACTGGCCAGCAGGGGCCGAGAGAAGCTGCTCTCGAGTTGCGCACGCAGGTAACGGCGCCAGCGCTGCGCCGGCCAGGGATACTCCCACGATTCGGCCAGATGCGGTCGGTTCATCCACTCGGAGATCATCTCGGCGTCGGCGTCCGGATCGACCAGACGCAAATCGTACGGCGCGGGCAGTTGCGGCATCGGCGGCGGCGTGACGTTGCGGACCTCGGCGCTGATATCGGTCAGTTGCCGGGGCAGGATCACTTCAAAGTCTGACATGTCTTCCGCGCAGCCTACCCCCATCGCCGCAGGCTACCTGCAATTTTTGAGCCACCGATCGGCCAGCGCGCCTACCCAGCCGGCGACCGCGTCCGCACGCTCGGGCGGGGTAGCCACCAGGACCAGTTCGTCGACGCCCAATTCGGCTAACGCGTCGACGTCGCTCTCGCGCGGACTGCGCAGCGCCACCGCCAGCCGCAGTTCGGCGCGGTCGCGACCCGCCCGGTCGCACAGTCGGCTCAGCGTGCCGACGCGCTCGCGCACCGCCGCCACGTCCTCGAGGTTGAACCCGTACCAACCGTCGCCCCAGCTCGCGATCCGCTGCAGTGCGGGATCGCTGATGCCCCCCAACATGATTGGGATACGACGATCACGGACCGGTTTGGGATTGACCCGGATCGAGTCGAAACCGACGAACTGCCCGTCGAACGAGGCGACGTCGTCGCGCCACACGGTGCGCATCGCGGCAACGTATTCCGCCGCGCGCGCCGCACGATGCGCGAAAGGCACTCCAAGAGCGGCGAATTCCTCTTTGGACCACCCGATCCCAACACCGAGGGTCAGCCGCCCGCCGCTCAACCGATCCAGGCTCGCGGCCTGCTTGGCCACCACCACCGGATTGTGCTCGGGCAGCAGTAAGACGCCCGTCGCGATAGTGATCCGCGACGATACGGCCGCGGCGAATGCCAGCGCTATCATCGGGTCGAGCCAATCCGCTTGTGCCGGAACGGCAATGGCACCGTCGTCTGCGTAGGGGTACCGCGAGGCGGATCGGTCCACCATGACGACGTGCTCGCCCGCCCAGACAGTGGCGAAGCCGCATTCGTCCGCGCTGGAGGCCAGCGCATCGATTACCGCCCGGTGGGCGCCGGCCCCGATGCCCAACGCGTGCAATCCGAGCTGCATCGCACGATCGTCTCACGCCGTGTTTCGGCGGCCGTCGAGCAAGTTCGCCAAGACCTGCGCGTGGCTACCGTCCGACCCGAATACGGCGTTTGGCGCTCACTGCACCAGCGTAGCCATTGCAGAAAGGGTTGCTGATCTGCAGACGGGCGTTTATGTAAGCCGCACCCGGGTACGCGTTAACCGACGGCGCCCAGCCCGGCGCCGACAGCTTTCTACCCCCTGATTCCGGAGGTACCCGTGACCGAGATGATCATCGAATCCCCCGACGAAGTGATCGCATTTCTCAAAGCGCAGCACAACCTGATCGAGGACATGTTCGACGAGGTGCTGTTCGCGTCGGACCCCCGAGCACGGGAGGAACCGTTCGCCGCTTTGCGTCAATTGCTGGCCGTCCATGAGACCGCGGAGGAAATGGTGGTACATCCTCGGGTCCGGCGCGAGGCCGATGCCGGCGACGCAGTCGTCGACGCTCGACTCGAAGAGGAGCACGACGCCAAAGAACTGCTATCGCAAATCGAGAAGCTGGACATCACCTCGCAAGAGTTCATCGACGAACTCACCAAGTTGCGAGAGGCGGTTCTCGATCATGCGGCAAACGAGGAAAACAACGAATTCCCTTTTCTGGAAAAGGTTCTGGATTCAGACGATCTCAAGCGCATGACCACAGCGGTCAAGGCGGCCCAGGCGATCGCCCCGACGCACCCCCACCCCGGTGTGGAATCGGCGAAGTTGAATTTCGCGATCGGACCGTTCGCATCGATGCTCGACCGCGCGCGCGATGCGCTGCGCCAAGTCATCGGCTGACTCAATGCTCGTAGGCTGGACGGCGTGAGTATTGCATCGGAGATCCGCGTCCCCCTGCAAGACCGCTTCGCCCGCGAACTGCCCGAAATGGGTGTCCGCTGGCAATCCGAGGCCACCCCGGACCCACAGCTGCTCGTCCTCAACGAGTCGCTGGCTACCGGGCTAGGTCTCGATGCGTCTTGGCTGGCCGGCCCCGACGGCCTGCGATTTCTCGTTGGCAACCTGTTGCCGCCCGGCGCGGTGCCGGTGGCACAGGCCTACGCCGGGCACCAATTCGGCGGCCTGCAGCCGCGGCTGGGCGACGGGCGCGCGTTGCTGCTGGGTGAGCTGTCCGACGAGCTTGGACGGATTCGCGACATCCACCTCAAGGGCTCGGGCCCGACGCCGTTCGCCCGCGGCGGCGACGGGCTCGCGGCGGTGGGCCCGATGCTGCGCGAGTACGTGATCAGCGAGGCGATGCATGCGCTGGGCGTGCCGACCACACGCTCCCTGGCCGTGGTCGCCACCGGGCGACGGGTACAGCGCGAGACGCTGCTGCCGGGCGCCGTGCTCGTTCGCGTCGCCAGTAGTCACCTCCGCGTCGGAAGCTTCCAATACGCCGCCCTGACCCGCGACGACGGCTTGCTGCGACGCCTCGCCGACCATGCGATCGCGCGCCACTATCCCGCGGCGGCCGACGCCGAACATCCTTACCGCGCGCTGTTCGAAGCGGTGGTCGGTGTCCAGGCCCGTCTGGTCGCGCGATGGATGCTGATCGGATTCGTCCACGGGGTGATGAACACCGACAACACCACGATCTCCGGCGAGACGATCGACTACGGTCCGTGCGCGTTCATGGAGGCCTACGACCCCGACACGGTCTTCAGTTCGATCGACCACTGGGGTCGCTACGCGTACGGCAATCAGCCCGCCATTGTCGGGTGGAATCTGGCCCGATTCGCCGAGGCCCTGCTTCCCCTGCTGGCCGAGAACCCTGACGATGCAATCGCGTTCGCCGAGCAGGCATTCGAGGTATTTCAGACCGAATACGACGCCACGTGGTCGTCCGGCATGCGGGCCAAACTCGGCCTGCCCGCGGACGTGGAGGCGGCGGCGCTGGCGTCATTGGTCGACGAGTTGCTGCGCTTGCTGAGGGAAAGCCGAGTCGACTACACCTCGTTCTTCCGCCGCCTGGGCCGGGCAGCCCGAGGGGACGCCGAACCCGCACGCGGCCTCTTCATCGACCTCGCCGGCTTCGACGAATGGCTGTCGCGCTGGCACCGGTTGGGCCCCGACGCCGAATCGATGGATCGCGCCAACCCGATCTACATTCCGCGTAATCATCTGGTCGAAGAAGCCCTGGCCGCCGCGACGGGGGGCGACCTTGACCCGGTGCGGCACTTACTGGACATCGTGGCCGCCCCATACGACGAGCGGCCGGGCCTCGAACGCTACGCCAGCCCGGCGCCCGAGGAGTTCGGTAACTACCAAACCTTCTGCGGTACTTAGCTTTACGCCAGCTGCGCGAACCCGGCCTACAGCCCGTCGAAAAGACGAAGCGTCTCGCGTGTCGTCCGATCAGGTCCCAAGTGGGCCGAAGTCGTGCGACAGTTTCTCCGATGACGAAAGACGTTGCGGTGATCGGCGCCGGGCCCAGCGGACTGGTCGCCGCGCGTTGGCTGTTACAGCAGGGATTCGAGCCGACGATCTTCGAGCAAGGTCCGATGGTGGGCGGGCAATGGACCGGTCTGGACGGCCGCAGTGGCGTCTGGCCGAGCATGCACACCAACAGCAGTCGCACCCTCACGGCCTTCAGCGACCTCGAGCACACGAGCGACCATGTCTACCTGTCCAATCGCGAGGTGCTCGACTACCTGCACCGCTACGCCGACACATTCGGGCTCACCCCGCGTATCCGCCTGGGCACACGGGTCGAACTGATTAGCAGCAATGGAGTCGGCTGGGTCGTGACCCATGCTGGGACCGACGAACACTTTGACCGAATTGTGGTGGCCAGCGGGCGATTTCATGCTCCCGCCATCCCCGCCGCGGCGGGACTCGAGACGTTCTCCGGCTCGGCGGGCGCCATCTCCACTTATCACTACCGCGACGGATTGACCTATCGGGACAAGCGAGTCCTCATCGCGGGTTGCGCGATCAGCGCCCTGGAAATCGCCTCCGAAGTCGCCGAACTCGGCGCGGCACGCGTGGTCGTAACTCAGCGGCGGCAGCGCTATATCGCACCGAAGTTCGCCGCCGGCGTCCCGTCCGACAACCGGCTCTACACCCGGTACGGCGCCTTGGCGACCGAAGCCCTGACCGCGGCCGACGTCGACCAATTCCTCAAAGAGATCGTCGTCGGCGCGGCGGGCAGCCCGGGTCAGTACGGTGCACCCGCGCCCGATCCCTCGTTGTCCGTGGCCGGTGTGACGCTGAGTCAGCACTACCTTCCTCTCGTGGCCGAGGGCCGAATCTCCGTGCGCCGGTGGATGAGATCCGTCGCGGGCCCGACGGTGACCTTCGCCGACGAGCGTGCCGAGGACTTCGACGGAATCGTGTTCGGCACCGGCTACCAACTATGTCTGCCGTTCCTCAGCGAGGACATCCGGGCGGTCCTCGACCTCGACGCGGTACACATGAATGCCGACCGCTACACCTTTCATCCCGACCTTCCCGGCCTGGCGTTCATGGGCCTATGGGACCAGTCGGGCGGATACTTTGTGCCGCTGGAACTTCAGGCCCGGTGGATCGCGTACACATGGGGCGGCACGATCCCCCCAATCAGTGCGAACGCCCAACGGTCGGCGATCGATGCGTATCGCGCCGGTCGAGGAACGCCGCAGAAAACCCGGATGGACCTGGCGGCACTCACCTTCGCCCGAGCCGCCGGGGTCGAGCCCGACCTGAATAACTGGCCACAGCTGCGCCGCGCGCTGCTATTCGGTCCGCTGGCGCCGAGTTGTTTCCGTCTCGAGGGGCCAGACGCCTTGCCCGACGCGCCCGAGCGCTTCGCCCGCGATGCCGCCCGCTTCGGTGCGATCACTTCCAACGACATGACCGAGCGCGAACAGCGCGATTGGTTGCGGGTCCGAGCCGCTGCCCCGGTGGCGGGGCTCAGTCCGCCGGGGCCTGCACCGATTTAGGTCCGGGCCGCGCCGCGCCCCACAACCCGACGCCGATTCCGATGACGGCGCCGCCGAGGCCGATCAGCTGCTGTGATCGTTTGAGCTCGTTGTGGACACTCAGCCCGCCCAGCAGATCCGCCGCGTCGGCCCCACCGGAGGCCAGGAACCAGCCGCGAGTGTTCTTGCCGCGCAACGCCGCCGACAAAAGCAGCCCGCCGATCAACGCATCGCGGTAGCCCATCGATCGCAGCAGCAGCCGCGCCGTCGGGGTCGGCTCTCCCGGGTCGCCCCAGAGCTTGTTCGCACCGAGGGGATCAACGAGAAAATGGACACCTGAGGCGAGTCGGATACTGCCCGCGACGAGCGCGGCACGGTCGATCGGCATGGCCGCAGCCTATCCCTGCCTCACCGGGCCGCGGTAACCCCGTCCGCCCCGGCGGCAACCGCGTGCTTGGCAAGGCAGGCCGCGCCGGGAGCACAGCTTTCGGTGACTGCCCGCAGCTCGTCGGCGGACAACCGAGCGGAGGCGCCGGTGAACTTCGGGTCGATCACACTGGTCCCGAATTCCAGCCACTTCGGATCCGCCTCGACGTTGAGGAAGCTCGCCAGCCGCACCAGCGACGACCGGGTGTCAGCGACCAGGTCCGCATAAGACAACGGAAGGTAGCGGTCCGCGGACAGGTCGGCGAGCTCGGATTCGCCGGTGACGATCAGCTCGCTCCACATCCGGCCGAAGCGGGTGATCGGCAGGTTCTGGCCCATCAGGGTGTCCACCTCGCAGGTGTCACCGATCAGCGACGCGAGCTCGATCGGTATCGCTGTCGGATCCAGCCGCAGGCCAGGGTGCCGTCGTTCCGGGTCGAGATCGAGCAGCTCCAGCGCGTCTTGAATCAGCGCCATCAAGCGAAATCCGGTGTGCTCGCTCATCGAGACCGCCGTATCCGGACCGTTCCGGTACAGGTGCACGAACTTCGCGTCGGGGAACGTCTCGCGCAGCCACGGGACACTGCTCAACGACATGGCCGAGCGTTCCACCACCACCGTGCCACCGAAATGCTTTGCAAGCCAACCGAACAGCCGCTCATAATGCAGTCGCGAAGTCTGCTCCGGCCAGGTCGGAACCTCTGCGGCAAGGGCATCGAACACACCGTCGGGATCCGACGACAGGTGCGGCAGCGTCATCATCGAAATCGCGGGGATCCCGGTCGTGCTCGCATCGAATCTGGTTCCCCGCAGTCGCGGATAGATGAACTCCGGCATGGCCGAACCGCCCCGGACCATGGAGTCGAAGATTGGGTGAGGTTCGGCCAGCATCCGCCAGAATTGTTCGCCCGACAGCAGCTGGCCGGCCGCAGACGACGCACGCACCGATAGGTAGAACTCGTTGAGGCTGAGCACATCTGAGTGAGCAGTAAGGATGCGCGACAGCGCGGTCGATCCGCTTCGTCCTACCGTGACGATGAATGTCAGCCCCCGTACCGGGCGAGGCGCGTCAGCGCTGTGGGCACTGACATCGAACGGCCCCTCGACCGAGACCAGGGGTGCGATCGTCGACGCCGACTCCCGGGGTTCATGCTTCTCGGGTCGCAAGGTCAGGTAGCGCTTGTACCGTCCCACGCTGCCCAGGAGATAGTCGAAGTCGACAATGGTGCGACGATGCGGCTCGCCAATGACCGCTCGCGCACCGGTCGTGTCGTAGGTCCGGCTGTGCGACAGGTAGGGAAAGAATCCGCTGGCCCACCGCAGCCGCCGCTCCAACAGATTGGGGTCCTCGATCGGGCCTTCGACCAACGTCAGCGGGATCGGTGAGAGTGCGTTGAACAGATCCACCAGCGTTCGCACCGCGACGTCCTGGTGGTGGACGACGTGGTAGGTATTCAGGCCTTCCGGAGCCAGCCGCATCAGGCGGACCATCTCGTCGGCGGCCTCGTCGGCAGGCATGTAGTTCAGATGGCCGTTGGGGTCGCCCCGTAGCCGGATCGACATTTTGGTGCGCATCGGTCGTCCAGAGACCGAGAACAGGCGCATGCCGCTGTCCGCGGACGTCGACAGAAAGGAGAGCGGATGCAGCGGGAAGTCGGGATGTGGCGGGCGATCGACGATCAGCGCACTCGGTCGCAGCACCACCACCCGGCGCCCGGTGCGCTGCGCCCAGTCCCGCACGAGCGACTCGGACTCGAATTTGGACTGCTCGTAGTTGTTCTCGAAGCCTTGGGCGTCGCTTAGCTCCGTCTCGTAGATCAGACCCGACCGACGCTTCCCGGCCACAAAGGCGGTCGACACGTGGAACAGATCCGGCTCCCGAGACCCGGCGTCGGCGAGCTCGAGGATCCGGGTAGTTCCACCGACGTTGGTCAGGCGAAGCTCGGCAAGGTCGGCGTCCAGCTCGATGCTGCCGGCGCAATGCAATATCGCATCCGCGCTGTCGGCAAGTTCCTGGAATCGCTGGTCAGATAGCCCCAACTTGGGCGCGACAAGGTCGACCGGCACGACGGTGAGTCGTTCGCGCAGCTCCTGCTCGGTCCACACCCGCCCATCGGTGACCGCCAGCGGGAGCGCCTGGGCGATGCGGTTGAGGGGGTCCGACTGCGGACGGGTGAGCAGGGTGAAGGTTTCGTCCCCGCGGAGGAGTTCGCCCAGGATGTGAATCCCGAGAAACCCGGTCGCGCCGGTGATCGCCCAATGCATTGACACCCGTCCTCGCGCGAAATTCCGCGCTGAAACTGCCCGATTAACCCCCTCGCGAACTTACTTGCCCATCAGGGGCGCCGCCATCTGATGGGCGAACTCGGACCCGTTACCGCAGCTCATCGCCCCGGCGAGCGTCCGGGTCGGCGGGCCGCTACGGTCGGCTGTAATAGGTTTACCGTCGTGGCCGATGCATCAATGAGAGACTTTGGAAGCCTTGCCTGGAAGTCACCTGCTCTCGCGGCGGGTTGATCGCATCACCAGAGGAGACGAGCAATAGTGACAGCAGCTGCTGGCGCACCGGGGTGGACAGGTTGGTCATGGGGGACCAGGCCTGATGTGAACGCCGACAACTTCTGCTGCCTGAGGGCCGCATGAGCGATCCACGCGTCGCCGGCGAGCGCCGCACGCCCTTCGTCGCACGGACGATCCATGCGTTGTCTGTGCCCATCATCTTGGCGTGGCTGGCCCTCACCGTCATCGTGACGATGGCGGTCCCCTCGCTCGACAAGGTGGAGCAACAGCGTGCGGTGTCGCTGAGTCCTAAAGATGCGCCGTCAATTCAGGCCATGCAGCGCCTGGGCCAGGACTTCAAAGAATCCAATTCGGACGCCTTGGCGATGATCGTCCTGGAGAGCCAGCAGCCGCTGCGCGACGACGCTCACCATTACTACAACCAATTGCTCAAGCAATTGGAAAGCGACCCGGAGCATATCCAGCATATTCAGGACCTGTGGGGAAATCCGGTCACGGCCAGCGGTGCGCAAAGTGACGACGGTAAGGCGGCGTACGTACAGCTGAAGCTGGCCGGCAACCAGGGCACCAGCCTGGCGAACGAATCGGCGGACGCCGTCCGCGACCTCGTCAACCGGGTTCCTCCGCCGCCAGGGGTCAAGGTCTACGTCACCGGTCCAGCGCCGCTCATTTCCGACCTGAATCACAGCGGTCAGAAGACAATCCTCAAGGTCACCCTGGTGAGCCTGGCGGTGATCTTCCTGATGCTGCTGATGGTCTATCGGTCGCTTATCACCGTCATTCTGCTGTTGCTGATGGTCGGAATAGAACTGCAGGTGGCGCGCCAAATCGTTGCCTTCTTCGGCAATATCGGCGCCATCAGCCTTTCTACTTTCGCCGTCAATTTGCTGGTGACGCTCGCGCTGGCCGCCGGAACCGATTACGGCATATTTTTCGTCGGCCGGTATCAGGAGGCTCGCCAGGCCGGTGAAGATGTGGAAGCGGCCTTCTACACGACCTACCGCAGCACCGCGAAGGTTGTCTTGGCGTCCGGTTTGACGATCGCCGGATCGGTCTTCTGCCTCAGCTTCACCCGGATGCCCTATTTCCAGACGATCGGTATCCCCTGCGCGATAGGAATGCTCGTTGCGGTGGCGATCGCGCTCACGCTGGTTCCGGCGGTTCTTGCGATCGGTGGCCGCTTCGGCCTCATGGAGCCCAAGCGGACGATCTCGGATCGGCGCTGGCGACGGATCGGCACGGCCGTCGTCCGCTGGCCGGGACCCATTTTCGCGGCGGCGTGCGCGGTTACCCTGGTTGGCTTGCTCGCACTGCCCGGGTACACGACCAATTACCACGACCGGGTGTATCTGCCTGAGGACCTTCCGACCAACCAGGGATACGCGGCCGCGAATCGGCACTTCCCGCTCGGCCGGATGTTGCCGGAGTTCGTATTGATCGAAGCCGATCACGATATGCGCAATCCGTCGGACTTTCTGGTACTGGAACGATTGGCCAAGGGCGTGCTCGCGGTTCCGGGCGTTTCCCGGGTGCAATCTGTTACCCGGCCCTCGGGGACCGCGATGGCGCACACGACGATTCCGTTCAGGTTCGGCGTGATGAACGCAAGCCAATTGGTGAACCTCGAATATCAGAAAGCCCGCATGAACGACATGCTTGTGCAGGCCGATGAGCTGAACAAGACGATCGCAATCACCACCACGCTGTATCACCTGATTCTGCAGCTCAACGCCGTTACCCATGATCTGGCCGGCAGGACGCACGAAGTCCAGCAGATCACCGGCGAATTGCGAGACCAGATTTCGAATTTCGAGGATTTCCTGCGGCCGATCCGTAGCTACTTCTACTGGGAAAAACACTGCTACGACATTCCCATCTGCTTTGCGATCAGGTCGCTTTTCGATTCGTTTGACGGCATCGACGCGATCAACGACAAGCTGGGCGAACTGGTGGTGAACATCGACAAGATCGATGTGCTGATGCCGAAACTGGCCGCCGAGCTGCCGATTCAGATCGAGACCATGAAGAGCATGCGCACCATGATGCTGACCATGCATTCCACCATGACCGGGATCATCGGCCAGGCGGACTCGCAGGGCAATATCTCCACCGAGATGGGCGAGGCATTCGACGCTGCGAAGAACGACGATTCGTTCTATCTGCCTCCGGAGGTTTTCAAAAACCCCACCTTCCAGCGCGTCATGGGGCTGTTCATGTCACCGGATGGAAAAGCGGCACGCATGACCATTTCGGACCGGGGTGATCCCGCAACTCCCGAAGGTATTGCGCGCGTCCAAGCGATTAAAACCGCGGCCGAAGAGGCGCTGAAGTCGACCCCGCTGGAGAACACCAGCATTTACGTCGGTGGCGTCTCGGCGACCTACAAAGACCTGCATGACGGCTCCCGCTATGACCTGATGATCGCCGGAATTGCTTCGCTGTGCCTCATTTTCGCGATCATGCTGATGATCACGCGAAGCTTTGTGGCCGCAATGGTGATCGTGGGCACCGTGGTGACTTCGCTGGGAGCGTCCATCGGATTGTCCGTGCTGCTCTGGCAGCACATCATCGGGCTCGGGTTGGAATGGCTCGTGTTGCCGATGTCGGTCATCATCTTGTTGGCGGTGGGGTCCGATTACAACCTGCTGCTCGTCTCACGAATGAAAGAAGAAGTCGGCGCCGGAATCAACACCGGCATCATCCGGGCGATGGGCGGCACCGGAAAGGTCGTCACGGCCGCGGGCCTGGTATTCGCCGTCACGATGGCCTCGATGGTGGTCAGCGACCTGACGGTGATCGGCCAGATCGGGACCACGATCGGACTGGGCTTACTGTTCGACACCTTGATCGTGCGCGCCTTCATGACGCCGTCGGTTGCCGCGCTGCTGCGACGCTGGTTCTGGTGGCCGTTGAAGGTGCGGCCGCGGCCGGCCAGTTACCTGCTGCGGTCCGAGGGCACCCGCCCGCAGGTCCGCGAACTGCTGGGCACCCGGGCGCCGGACTAAGACCCCGGGTCGTCGTTCGCGGCCCGTACCATGGCCGTCATGTCCGAGCCGGGACCAGCTACCGACAAGACTGCCGAGCTCAACGGTGGCGAGACGGTTGCCGCGCCTACTGCCGCCGAACCCGAGGCGCCCACTTCGGCGAGCTCGGCCGGCCTGGCGTGGTCGCGCGACGATGACGACGCCGAGGCCCCGGGCGACGCGGCGAATCCGCGTCAATCATGGCGGGCTACCTGGCGTATCGCCGCCGCCGTGCTGGCGGCCGGGCTGGTGGTCGCCGGTGCGATCGTTCTGGGGCGTTCGCTGCTGACCGCGCATCCCAAGGCCGCAGCGCCTCCGCCGACCGCGGCCCCGACATCCACCGCGGCCCCGGCACCGGGAACCGCATCGACGGCCGCCCCGTCGTCGATTGCGTCAACACCCGATCAGGACAATAAGTATGTTCAGGACCTCAACGACCAGGGAATCTCCTTCGCCAATCCGGACGCCGCCATCTACAACGGCAAGATGGTGTGCGAGAACATCCGTCTGGGCATGACGGTGCAGCAGATCATCGCGGACTTCCGGTCGAGCAACCCTGCGCTTGCTAGCCATGCCGAGGCGTATGTGACCACGTCGGTCCACGCCTACTGCCCGCAGAACAACAACCTGGTCGGCAGCGGGCCCTAACGACTTTGCCGGGAGCGCGATCACCATGCTCTCTCTCGGCCGACAGGTCCAAGTCGGTGCGCCGGTGAAAACGCATCGCAACGTGCGGCGGTGCACTACCCTCCCGCGTGAGGACGGCGATGGCGCCAAGGGCAACGGACGCTTCGCGTCACTCAGATCTTGCCCTGTTTAAGCATTTACGGGAGCCACCCATGACACGGATTGCCCTGCTCACGTCGACCGCGGTCGCGGCGACGCTGACCGCGACGGCGTGGTCCGCACCGGTTGCGCACGCCGATGCCGACCCGATCTCCACGGCCGCCTACCTGGCCACCCTGAGCTCGTACCGCATCCCTTACGACAACCCGGGACGAATGATCGACGTCGGCAACGACGTCTGCGCGCAGGCACGGGGCGGCACGGACTTTGACACCATCGGCCCAACGGTGGCGAGCAATGGCTTGACGGCGTGGCAGGCAGGTGTTGTCATGGGGGCCGCTGTCGCGACATTCTGTCCCGACATGCAGGCGGCGATGGATCGCTGGTCCAACACTCGGTAGCCTTCGTGCTGATCGCACGGGCCGCAGCAGTTCCAAAACGGTTGGGCTAGAACACATCTGCCAAACGCCCGTTAGAAGACGGCGAACCACATCGCAATGTACTGGCAGATCGCCGCGACCGCGGTGCACGCGTGGAAGACCTCGTGATAGCCGAATGTCCTTGGCCACGGATCAGGCCAGCGCAGCCCGTAGAACACCGCACCGATGCTGTACAGCGCGCCGCCGACGGCCAGCAATACGGTCGCGGCCGCTCCGGCGTTGTGCAGGATCAACGGGCTGTACCAGATCGCAACCCAACCCAGCAGCAGGTACAGCGCCACTCCGAGCCACCGCGGCGCCGAGGGCCAGAACAGCGCCAGCGCGATGCCGGCCGCCGCGCCACCCCACACGATCGCCAGCACCACGTATCCGGTCCCGCGCGGCATGTCCAGCCTGGCAAACGGGGTGTAGCTGCCGGCGATGAACACGAAGATCATCGAGTGGTCGAGTCGCCGCATCCATTTTCTGGCGGTGGTCGACTCCCAGTAGACGCGGTGGTAAATAGCGCTGACGGCGAACATCGCCACGATCGACAACGTGTAGGTCAGCGTCGAATGCCCGGCCCGCTTGGACTCCAGCGCCCACGACAACACCACCAGCGCCGTCCCAGCGATGAAGGCAGCTACGGCGCAATAGAGATGGATCCAGCCGCGCAACCGCGGCCTGGTCAGGGCAACAGAATCGCCTTGGTAATCCATGGTCCCCCTCACCACTGGCTCACTTACCGTCACGCGTTATTCATCCCCTGGTCGAACCGGATCTGGTTACATCGTGCTGCCGTAGCGTGGGCAATGGTTATGTCGCGCCTATGAATTACCTGTACCGCGCGTGACGCGGCCCGGTGATATGTTCCGGCCACGACGTCGCCGCCGCGCCAAGGAGGATCGTTATTCGGACGAGCATCTGGATTCGCTGGATGGCGAGGTACGGTGCGCCGCGCGCGTTCTTGGCGGTGCAGGCCCGCCGCGGACAGCCCTTGGCCCGGTTTCTGCTGGGCCGGGCCCGCGGAGCCGAGATGTATCGCCTGGTCGAGGACATCAGGCAACAGGGCCGTATGGTGCGCCGGCCCTTCGTGTGGGTGAGCGCCGACCACGAAATCTGCCGGACGGTGTTGCGCGATGACCGCTTTGGGGTCACCAACATCGTGAACGCGCCTCTGCCGCAGCCATTTCCGGCATTATTGGACCGGACGGATCCCGGCCTGCCCAATCCTGTGGAGCGCCCGGCGATGGTGATGTCCAATCCCCCGGATCACACTCGCTATCGACGCTTGTTCGCGCAGAGCTTCACACCACGGGCCATCGACCGACTCGGTGCGCGAGTCGAGGAGATCACCGCGGAACTGCTGGACGGATTGGAGCGCAACCCGCAGCCCGACCTGGTCGCCGACTTCGCGACGGAACTGCCGGTCGCCGTGATCACCGAGATCCTGGGCCTGCCAGTCGATGCGCGCCCGCAAGTGCGCGAATGGGGCTACAGCCTGGCCCCGCTTCTGGATTTCGGCACCAGCTGGAAGACGTTTCGCCAGGCCGTCGAACGTTTGCAGGAGGTCGACAGCTACGCCGCAGCATTCATCGAGCGGGCGCGTGCCGGTGACGCGCGCGACGACCCGTTCGGCCGCGTGGCCGCCGGTGGCGAGCTGACCCATCGCGAATTCGCTGCCAACGCCGCACTTCTGGTCGGAGCCGGGTTCGAGACGACGGTGAACCTGATCGGCAACGGAATCGTGCTGCTGCTTCAACACCCACACCAGCTGGCCCTATTGCGCGACGACCCGGGGCTGTGGCCCGCGGCGGTCGAAGAGATCCTGCGGTTCGAAAGCCCGGTGCAGATGCTGGTGCGCAGCGCACGCCGCGACGCTGAGATCGCCGGGCAGCACATCCGCGCCGGCTCGATGTTCGTGCTGTTGATGGGCGGAGCGAACCGCGACCCACGGGTTTTCAGCGACCCCGGCCGGTTCGACATCACCAGACCCAATGCGCGAGACCACGTGGCATTCGGCTCCGGAATTCACGGATGCCTCGGCGCGGCCTTGGCCCGGATCGAGGGCGTGATCGCCCTGCGCACCTTATTCGAACGGTTCCCCACCCTGAGCCTGCGCGAACAGCCCGAGCCACTCGAGCTGGTCACCTTGCACGGGTTCAAACGCCTACCAGTCGAATTACGAACACGGCCGGCCGGAGAGGTCAGCCAAGCCCAATAGCAGTTTGACTACGCGGCAGGCGCCGGTTGGGTAGTCAGTTCCCCTTCGTGTTGGGGGCAGTAGGCCTTTACCGCGATCGTGGTGAACTGGACGGGGCTGTCCCCCTTGAATGCGGGATTGCTGTCCTCCAGGTCCTTGATGACCTCGGCCTCGGGCATGCCCTCATCCATTAGTTTGCATTCGCTCTTGCCAACCCCGATGGCCACGCTCGGCGTCTGATAGCTGATGCCGGCATTCTTCAGCTCGTTCAAAAAGGTCGTATCCGGACTGGGATCGGCCTGCGCCGGTGCGGCAACGGCGATGACAGCGGCGAAACTCGCAAAAACGACAACCCCTCGCATCGCTTCATCTTCCTATAAGCCGGCGCCGTTGTCCCGTCGGGACGTCAAGACGCCCACCGACGGTTTTTGGGATCGGTAGTCGCCTCAGCTCGCTGTACTCGTCGCAATCACGCCGCCGCGGAGGCGGCGAATGCAGAAAAGCGGCACAACGCGAGAGGAGTCAGCCATCAGTACGAACGTCGCCACCCATCACCCATCCCCGTCGACGATGCGCAGGGGATCGCGAATGTCTGGCCTCTACGCGCTCAAGCCCTGGTTCACCAGGCGGTTGACACCCATCGTCGACGCCGCCGTGGCGCGACAGGTCTCCCCGGATGTGTTCACCGCGGCCGGCGTCATCGCCGCGGCGGCCGCGGGCGTAGCGGTTGCGTTCGGATGCTGGTCACTCGCGGCGCTGTTCATGGTGCTGCGGCTGGCCGGAGCCAACCTCGACGGCGCCGTGGCCCGCGCCCGCGGAGTCAGCCGGCCATGGGGATTCGTCATTAACGAGCTCGGTGACCGCACGGCGGATCTGCTCGCCTTCGCCGGCCTGACGGTTTGGGCGGCACGTCAGCACGGCGCCGGGCTGCACTGGCTGTCCTGGCTCGTGTTTCAGGTCCTCGTCGCCGCACTTGCCGCGACGCTACCGACATTCGCGTCGCTGGCCGCGGCGGCCGCGGGCGCAACTCGCCGCAATGGCGGCCCCCTGGGCAAAACGGAACGTTGCCTGTTCGTCGTGCTCGCCACGGCGTTTCCGGTCATCATGCCCGTGCTGCTGGCGCAGCTGGTGAACGGTTCGCTGATCACCACGGTGCTGCGGCTTCGGGCGGCGCACCGCGAGCTAAAGGCCCAGCGGGGCAACGAATCCCGTCTGAGCGACCAGCTGTCCCAGCGTGTCGTCTTGGTGGAGCACTTCGATGCGGTCACGCAGCCGATCAACACGATCACCCAACCGCTGAGCCTCGGCACGCAACCGCTTACCGGAGTGGCGGCATGACCACCAACCGGGTGCAGAGCGTGCTGCGGCACTGGCTCTGGCGGATCGTGTGCGCCGCCTCGGGCGGATTGACCGTGAGCGGGCGCTGGAACGCCGTGGGTGGTTGCGTGGTCGTAGCGAACCACAGCTCGCATGCCGACACCGCGGTGCTGCTGGCGGCGCTTCCGCCGGCGGCCGGGCCGGTGTTCGGCGCGGCGGCCGACTACTGGTTCGACGTGCCGGTGCGACGGTTCATCGCGACGTCACTCGCCGGGATCCTGCCGGTCCGGCGGTGCGGTGACGGCAACTACGCCGCGCTGCTCGCCGCAGCCGGCCCCGCGCTCAAGGCCGGACGTACCGTCGTCATCTACCCCGAAGGGACCCGCTCGACCGACGGCACCATCGGTGAGTTCCGTTCCGGTGCAATACGACTGGCACGCGATTGCGGTGTGCCGATCGTCCCCATCGCGATCGCGGGCACCGCCGAGGTGCTGCCCAAGGACGGCCGTTACTCCCCCGCCCCGATGCACGTCCACGTCGGCGCGCCACTGGACCCACACACCACGTCGGCCCCGCAACTGCGGGCGCACGTACTCGCCCTGCGCGACGGCGCCGTTGCCGACGCCGCCGACCGTTACGCGCTCGCCTCCTGACATGGCGATCATCGAGAGCTACCTGTCCTTCGTCCGCCGGGATCGGCGAATGCCGCTCAATGTCGACCTGGGCCCGCTGCACATACACCTCTACTCCCGGGCCGTGTTTCTGCTGTGGGTCACGGTGGCGATCCTCGCCCTGGCCGGCGTCGTCGTCCTCGTCGCTCGCAAGCGGGAGCTGATCCAGAAGTGGCGCACCTGGGCGCTGATCGCGCCTGCGGTAGGCCTCCCGGTGTGGATCGGCCACGGCACCACCGCCGCGCTGGCGGCAGCCCTGGCCGTCGTCGCGGTGACCGAATACGCGCGATTGGTAAGGCTGCGCCGACCGGATACCTACCTGCTCGTGGCGCTGGCGGTGCTCTACCCGATCGCCGCCTGGTTGCGCCCGTCGCTGTTGGCACTCGCGCCCGTCGTCGTGCTGCTGTGCTCGGTCCCGTCGGTGCTCGGTGGCGATGTCGAACACGGCGCCAAGCGCACGGCTTTCGCCGGGTTCGGATCGGTGTGGATCTGCTGGTCGCTGTCACACCTCGTCATGGTGTGGCCGGACGCATATCTACTCTGCTTCGCCGTCGCGGCCACCGACGTCGCGGCCTGGTGTGGCGGAAAGGGCTTGCGCCGCATGGCTTGGGCGCGTCGGCCGCTGTCCCCATTGAGCCCCAACAAGACGGTCGGCGGGATGGTCGGCGCGGTCATCGGGGCCTTCGTCATCCTCTCGTTGTTGGGCACGATTTCGATCGGACTGCTTGTCGCGGTCTCCCTCGGCGGACTCTTCGGCGACCTACTGGAGTCCATGCTGAAGCGACAGGCGCAGGTGAAGGACGCCGGCTGCTGGCTACCGGGCTTCGGAGGCCTGCTCGATCGGATCGACTCGTTGCTGCTGGTACTCCCGCTGGCCCACCTACTCGGATAAGGAATCAGATGACCTGTTCTGTGGCACCCGCGTTCGCTGTTCGCATCCCACCGAAGACCGCGGTCGGCGGCCTCGACGTACGTGACGTGAGTCTAGTGATCGAGCGCAATATCGTTGCACTGGACAGCATTTCGTTCACTGCACGTCCGGGGACGTTGACGGCGGTGATCGGCCCTTCGGGTGCGGGAAAGTCCACACTCGCCAAAGTGGTCACCGGAGCCGCACGCCCGAGCAACGGTGCCGTGCAGTTGGACGGCCGCGACCTCCACACAGCAGGCGCGGCAGTACGCAGCCGAATCGGGATGGTTCCCCAAGACGACGTCGTGCATGGTCGGCTGACCGTCAGCCAGGCACTCGAATTCGCGGCGGAACTCCGGATGCCCGCCGACACCGCCGCCTGCGATCGCCGCCGGGTGATCGCGTCGGTACTCGAAGAACTGGAGCTGACAGCTCATGTCGCGACGCGCATCGAAAAGCTGTCGGGCGGGCAACGCAAGCGTGTCTCAATTGCCTTGGAGCTGTTGACACATCCTGCACTCCTCGTGCTCGACGAACCCACGACCGGGCTGGATCCGGCGCTGGACCGCGCCGTCATGACGATGCTGCGCAGGCTCGCCGACGCGGGTCGCGTGATCGTGGTGGTGACACATTCGTTGACGTTCCTCGAGCTGTGCGACCAGGTATTGCTACTGGCGCCCGGCGGCAAGACCGCGTTCTGCGGCCGACCGAACGAGATCGGATCGGCCATCGGAGCCAACGACTGGGCCGACATCTTCGACATCGTATGCGCCGATCCCGACCGGGTTCGACGGCGCTTCACCGAAGGCGTCGGGTCGCGAGGGGAAATGACTGCGGTACAGCTCATTTGCGCCCAACCCGCAGAGCCGGTTGAAGCTGTGCGTGCCGGCCTATGGCGTCAGCTGTCGACGCTCGCGCGCCGGCAGGTTCGGCTCCTCGTCGCTAACCGCGGCTACTTCGCTTTCCTCACCGTGCTGCCGTTCATCGTCGGGCTGCTGCCACTGACCGTGGCCGGTCATGCCGGACTCGGCCACGCGGACGCCGCTGTGCCGCTGGAAGCCAAGCATGTCATTGCATTGACGAGCTTCGCCGCAATCCTGATGGGCATCACACTCACCGCGCGCGACCTGGTCGGTGAACGTCCGATCTTCCGCCGCGAACACGCGGCCGGATTATCTTCCACTGCATACCTTCTGGCGAAGATCGCGGTCTTCGGGGGGGTTGCGACGATGCAGTCGGCGATCCTGGTCCTGATCGTCACCGCACCTGGGATCGGCAAGCCAGGGCCGTCGGGTGCGGCGGTGCTGGGCAGCCCGATGTTGGAATTGTTCGTCGGTGTGGCCGCGACGTGCGTGGTGGCGATGATTGCGGGGCTTGCGATTTCGGCCTTCGCACGTACCAGCGATCAGGTCATCGTGCTGTTGGCGATGACGCTGATGGCGCAACTGGTGCTCGCCGGTGGGTTCATCCCCGTCACCGGCCGGCCGCTGTTCGAGACCCTCGCCTGGTTCACGCCCGGACGGTGGGGCTTCGCGGCCACCGCGTCGACGGCAGACCTGACTCACCTGGTCGTGGGGATCGCAGACGATTCCCACTGGCACCGGGCCGCCTCGACATGGCTTTTCGACATGACCATGTTGGGAGTGCTGGCCGTGGCCTTCGCCGGCTTCGCGTGGTGCAGGATTCGACGCGAAGAGCGAGCCTGAGCGGGCGGCTCGGCTGATCTAGACGTCGTAGTAGAGCTCGAATTCGTACGGGGTCGGCCGCAGGTTGAACGGTGCGAGCTCGTAGTCGCGCTTGTAGCTGATCCACGCCTCGATCAAGTCGGGTGTGAAAACGCTTCCCTCGGTGAGGTATTCACTGTCTTCTTCCAGCCGGTCGATCACCGCGGCCAGCTGGGTGGGCGCCTGCGGAATCTCGGCGGCCTCTTCGGGAGGCAGCTCGTAGAGATCCTTGTCGACCGGGGGCGGGGGCTCGATCTTGTGTTTGATCCCGTCCAGCCCCGCCATCAATTGGGCCGCGAACGACAGATACGGGTTTCCCGACGAGTCGGGGCAGCGGAACTCCAGCCGTTTGGTCTTCGGGTTGGTACCGGTAATGGGGATACGCACGCACGCCGACCGGTTGCGCTGGCTGTAGACCAGGTTGATTGGGGCCTCGTAGCCGGGCACCAGCCGCTTGTAGGAGTTCACCGTCGGGTTGGTGAACGCCAGCAGCGACGGCGCGTGGTACAGCAATCCGCCGATGTAGTGGCGAGCAAGGTCCGACAGGCCCGCGTAACCCGTGTCGTCGTACATCAACGGGATGCCGTCTTTCCATAGCGACTGGTGGCAGTGCATACCGGAGCCGTTGTCACCGAACAGCGGCTTGGGCATGAACGTCACGGTTTTACCTGCCTGCCAAGCGGTTTGCTTGACGATGTATTTGAACATCTGGTGATCGTCAGCCGCATGCAGCAACGTGTTGAACTTGTAATTGATTTCGGCCTGACCACCGCTGCCCACTTCGTGGTGGCCCTTCTCCAGAGCAAAGCCGGCGTTGGTCAGATGGGTGAGAATCTCATCGCGTAGGTCGACGTAATGGTCGGTGGGCGCCACCGGGAAGTACCCGCCTTTGGGCCGGACCTTGTACCCGAGGTTGGGGGTGCCATCGGACTCGTTCGCCTCTCCGGTGTTCCACCAACCGGAAGTCGCGTCCACTTTGTAGAACGACCCATTGGTGCGGGAGTCGAAGCTCACCGAGTCGAAGATGTAGAACTCGGCTTCCGGGCCGAAATATGCGATGTCCGCAATGCCGGAGCTGATCAGGTAGTTCTCCGCCTTGCGAGCGACATTCCGCGGATCACGCGAATACACCTCGAATGTGAAGGGGTCGTGCACGAAGAAGTTGACGTTGAGCGTCTTGCGGGCACGAAACGGGTCGATAGTCGCGGTTTCCGGATCGGGAAGCAGCAACATGTCGGACTCGTGGATCGATTGGAACCCGCGAATCGAGGAACCGTCGAAGGCCAAGCCCTCCTCGAATACGGTCTCGTCGAAGGCATAGATCGGAATCGTGAAATGCTGCATGGTTCCCGGCAGATCGCAGAAGCGGACATCGACGTACTCGACGTTCTGATCCTTGGCGAGTTTGAAGATGTCGTCGGGCGTCTTGTCGGACAAGGAATGCTCCTTTGCTTGATGGCGCGACAGCGCTTTCTACGCCTCAACTATTTCGTTCGCGTGACGCATTCGAGTCGAACCTGTTGCGCCTCATAAAGATCGGCGCTGACTTTCGCTCGCCCCTCCGGTGGCGCTATCCGGCGTTGTGCCCGATAGTCATATGAGCCAGGCGAAGCTGGTGTAAGTAGAGGTCGGAGTACGCATGGCTCAGAACGCAAAACCACAGCCGAATGGCAAACAGCCCGAACACCTACCGCCGTCCTGTGTCGACTAGTCGTCACGATCAGCTGGCGGCAAAGGAACGAACGATCACGCGAAATGGGCGAAGTATTTCAATTCCATCGCGAAATCATCGTCAGCGGCGACGACCCGCTGTCGAAGACGATCGCTGAGGAGCTCAGAGGCGCAGGCGCGCGGATCATCAAGATCAACACTGCCGCCGATCTCCTCGGCGCCGGGGTGCATCGCGCCCGCGCCGTCGTGTGTGCCGGACCCAATGATGCGGTCAATCTCGAAATCGCTTTGCTGGCACGCGAATACAGCCCCAATGTCCGTGTAGTAGCCCGGCTGGCCAACGACGTGCTGCGCGAAGCGGTTACCGCAGTCAACGGCCCTGGCGCGATCTTGGATGTCGCCGACCTCGCGACGCCATCCCTCGTCGAGGCGGTACTGTCGCGCAACGCGCACCAGTTCGACACGGCCGGTATCGAATTCGTCGTCTGGGGGTCCGAAGCACCTTACGATGCGACGCTTCGCGAAATCCACGCCGACCTGGCACCCGTGGCCGTGGTTCACGGCAAGAACTCACCCGCACCGGGCGAGGTGGTGCCGTGTCCGGGACGTGATCTGCGGGTCTACGCCGGTGACTGGACGTCGATGATTGGCGTCAAAGACGAATTACAGGCCCGCGGGATCACGGTGCCTCCTGCCACCGCGACGCGCTCTCGCCACTCCCGGGTGCGACGCGCCATCGACGCGTTGCGCGCCATGCGCGACGACGTGAACCCGATGCTGTTTCCGTCACTGGCCTTCGCGGTGTTGCTGACGCTCGGCTCGACTGCCCTGGTTCGTCTGTACTACCAGCACCCGAGGATGTCGTGGATCGACGCCCTGTACTTCGCCTCCGAAACCATTACGACCGTCGGCTACGGCGACTTCAGCTTCGCGCAACAATCTCCTTGGCTGCGGCTGTTCGCTGTCGGAGTGATGTTCGGCGGCGTCATAGTCACTGCCCTGCCGGTCGCATTCCTGGCCGACCTGCTCCTGTCGCGGCGATTCGTCCAAACGGCCGGGCTGCGGCGAGCTCGTCGTATGCGCGACCACGTCGTCGTGGTCGGACTGGGCTCAATCGGCGTGCGCGTGGTGACCGACCTGACCGCCGCCGGATACGACGTCCTGGTCATCGAGCCGAACGAGAACAATCGGTTCCTTTCGACCATCGCCGAACTCGACGTGCCGGTGATCTTCGGGGATTCAACGATGCGGCAGACGCTGGAATCGGCGCACGTGGAGCGGGCCCGGGGCGTGGCGGTGGTGACCAAGGACGACATGGAGAACATCGAGACCGGCATCGTCTTGCTGGAGATCTTGGGTTCCGATACCAAGGTGCCGATCGTCATGCGCGTTCAAGGTCGCGCGCTCGGCACCGCGGTCAATCGGCGATTCGGTTTCGAGAACGTGCGGTCGATCGTCGATCTGGCAGCGCCCTGGTTCATCGGCGCGGCGATGGGGTTGCAGGTTTTGGGGACGTTTTGGGTGGGGCAGCGCTCCTTCATGGTCGGCGGAATGCTGGTGGCGGAGGGCAGTGAGCTGGATGGCCTGCAAATGGTCGAACTGTCCACCCAGACGCGCGTCATTGCCATCACTCGACCCGAAGGGCCGATCAGGTTGCGCCCTCGCCGCGACGCCCGACTGAAGGCCGGCGACACTGTTTACCTCGTCGGGCCTTACCGCGAGCTGATCGCGACGCTGCGCAAGGGTCAGCCTCCCCCGTTGACCGCGATCAACGGTCAGCGCGCCGCGACGCTCGCCGCGGCGCGTTCGGTGCACCGGCCAGACGTGCGCCCACCCAGATGGGCGCCTGACCCCGACGCTTGACGAACCGGTCGCCTGCCGATCAAATCGTCGGGGTGAAGGCGGACGACATGCCGTTTGACGATCCAGGTGCCTCACGTGCTTCGGCCGCGGAACACGCGGAATCGCTCGTTGCGGCCGTGCGGGATGACCCGGTGGCGAGGCTGACGCTGATGCGTCGGCTATACGAGGTTCCGCGCGGTGTCGACCAGGGCTACCTGCCCTACCGCCGCGCGGCATCGGCGTTCATGGGGTGGCAGCTGCGCCGTGGGCTGCTCAATGCCCAGGACGACCCTTGCCCGGGAAGCCGGTGGTGGCGGGCGGTGAACGAAACCTTGTTGCGCGACACGGCCGAAGCTCGGGCCTTCGCATTCGGGCATTCGGGTGAGCCCAGCTCATCCGCGGTCGGCACCCACCTCGCATTCATCCGGCAACCAACCGCGCGCAACTGGTACCGCGCGCATAACGCCTCGATCGCCGCCGCCTATTTGGCCAATGAGGAACTGG
This sequence comes from Mycobacterium sp. pR1184, assembly GCF_041287235.1. Lineage (NCBI taxonomy): Bacteria > Bacillati > Actinomycetota > Actinomycetes > Mycobacteriales > Mycobacteriaceae > Mycobacterium > Mycobacterium sp. pR1184. The sequence goes on from NZ_JBGGKR010000004.1 coordinate 192,980, forward strand.
CCCGTCAGGAAACGCGGGTGGAACGGTTCTTCGTCAACGTCGTCCTCATCCGGGTGCTCTACGCCCACGCCCTGGTGGCCGCGCCGCGCCTGGCGCTGGGCTGGCTCGCCCCGTTTGGGCGGCCTCTCGGTGACCCCCGCTTGGGCATGACCGGGATCTTTTTGTCGCTCTCGCGCATCCTTCCCGACCGCTATCCGCTGGGCGATGACGTGGAAACCTACGTCGCGCTCGAGCACGGTTTCGGTCACATGCTCGACATCGGAGTCATCCAACCCAGGTGGGGTCACCTCTACGAGTGGTCCTCCGACGAGCTGAGCCTGCCGGGTCTTCGCGACCTCTTGACCGACAACACGCCCACGTATGCGTGGGACATCGGGGACGAAGTCTGGCAGTTCAAACCGTCCCGATTGGCCCGTGCCGCACGTCGGGTCGTCCCAGCCTGAAATCCATTTTCTGCCAATCTTTTCCGGGCAGGGCGTCATACCTTGGCGAAGCAGTACATCCGGTAGTCGGTGGATCCGCCGCTTTGCATGTCTTGGTGAACCCGCCACACCAGCACGTAGCCATGGACCAGGAGCCACCTGTGCAGGATCGCGGGCACCAGGCGATCGACCGCGCGTACCCACCACTGCGAATTCTTTTCCATGCCGCGGACGACCTGCTCGTTGATTGTCGTGTGCGAAAGCATCGTCATCGGCGCGTTCGCCAGTTGCTTTTCCCAGTCAGCAACGGTGTCGGCGAAGCGGAAGTCTGCATATAAGAAATGCCCTCTGGGGCGCAGAACACGGCCTACCTCATCCAGGAAACGAGGGAACTCGCGGTACAGATGTGAAGATTCAATATTGATGACCGCGTCAAATGATTGGTCGGGGAAGGGTAGATCCTCGGCATCGCCTTTGATGAATTCCAGGCCGGCCAGACGGTGCCGTTTTTGGCAGAACGCGATCCCGATCGGGTTCAAGTCCAGTGCGGTGTAGGAGGCCGGATGCGCGGTACGCATCAGGTAGGAGGCCCCGCCGCCGTGGCCGCAGCCGACCTCCAGCACCCGCTTGCCAGCAAGGTCAACCTGGGTTGCGACCCGGTGGTAGAGCTGGATGAAGTAGCGGTCGTGCTCGTCGGAGGCCGACAGCGGTATGCCCATCGGCGGATCTTCCTCGTACCCGTAATTGAGGAACAAGACGTCGTCGGCGCGAAGCCGACGGGTCAAGTACGGATAAAAATATTGGTATACGAACTGTATGAATTTCGCTTTGAGAGTCCAAAGCGGCGAAGGACGAAACTCTGGGGCCTCGAGTTCCATGGACGGAGTGTAATGCCATGGTCATCGGTCCGAGCGAACTTATGCGAATTCGCATATCGAAAGCGAGGCCACCAAGCCTTGGCTAACCGTTGTAGCTGGCAACCTTCGAGGCGTGGTCGTCGAGTATCCGTAGCGATTCGTCAAGCGGCTTGGTCGGCAACAACAACGCGACTCGCTCGTATCCCAAGCCCGCCAGCGAGTCCCAATAGTCAGGATCGGCCGGCGTGCCAAACGTTGCCAGCGGCACCGCCTTGCCCCCGGCCTCGCGCATTTGGTCGATCCGCTTGGTCAATTGCTCCACCGGAAGTGGGTTGGATATCCAACCGGCGTCGTGGCGGATCACTCGTTTGACGGTGGCGTCCGAGTCGCCGCCGATGAAGATCGGCGGGTGCGGTTTCTGAACCGGCTTGGGGCGCTGATAGGAGGCGTCGAAGTTGACGTACTTGCCGTGATACTCAGCGGGTTCGGTTGTCCAGAGCGCTTTGATGGCCTCGATGCGTTCGTCGAGCAGTGCGCCACGCGTCTTCGGGTCGGTGCCGTGATTGCGCAACTCTTCGATGTTCCAGCCCGCGCCCACGCCGAACACGAAGCGCCCACCGGAGATCAGGTCGACGCTGGCCGCCTCTTTGGCCGTGGTGATCGGATCACGTTCAATCAGCAGGGCGATCCCGGTGACCAACTCGATCGACGAGGTCACAGCGGCCGCCGCGGCCAACGTCACGAATGGGTCGAGGGTGCGGTAGTAGATCGAAGGCAGCTCGCCACCTCGCGGATACGGAGATTCCCGACTCGCCGGAATGTGTGTGTGCTCCGCGATCACCAGCGACTCGAAGCCTCGCTCTTCGATGGCGCGCGCCAGCGAGATCGTGTCGATCGTGTCGTCGTTGACGAACGTCGCGATTCCGAATTTCATACTCGCCCCTGTCTGTCGGCAATGATCCGTCGTCTACCCGTCAACCAACGCCCGCACGCGCAATGCTAATTCCGGGCCGCTCGAGGTCGTCCCATCAGCCACACCAGCCACGCATCGGAAGGATGTGCGTAACTGCCCGCCTCCGAGCGACAAACCCCCAACGGCATCCGGATTGTCGCTGCGAGGCGGGCACATTGGGCACCGACCGGGAGCGTGATGCCGGCCGGCGAGGTCTACAGCGGTTCGCCGATGTCGGGCAGTAGCGCGATGTCTTCGGGCTGGCCGTTGCGAAAAAGTGCTGCAGTCTCCCGGACATTTCTCTCAGCCCAATCAGCATTGAAACGACTTAGTAGTTGGTACTCGTACTTGAAACGTTGCGTCCGGTCTCCCACTCGTTTTGACGCTTGACTCGTAAAAACATCTTGGGTGTACCAGTAAAGAAGGCCGTCCAGGTCGCTCGTCCGGTCGAACCCTAGCTCGCCCCGCTCATAGAAGGTGAAGTGATATGAGCCGTCCTCGTCGACATAGATATTCAGACCGTTACGCGTTCGGCACCCGACGGCCATGGGTCGAACGCCAAGCTTCTCGGACAGTCGATCTATCTCGGCTTGAAGTGCCGCAGATTCGCCTCCAGGGTGGTCCAATACGTCCCGCTCCTATGCGGGCCTCGACGTCGATTGGTTCCAACACCTCAGCGCACCAAAAAGGTGTAGCACGTGAAACTCACGGGTTCGATTTCCAGTACTCCGGCCCGTCCATCTCGAGAATTCCTTCGTGGGCGATGGGAAAATACTTCTGGATGCGCTCCCGCACTGATTCAAGCAATTGATCATTGGTCGGAAAGTCGACTGCCAGATTGTCCTTCCTGATTTCTTCGAGCGAGACTCCCTTCCTGATGGCAAACCTGGGAAGGTATTGCCATTTTCCAGACTGATCGTGGGGACCGAACACCTTCGGGGCGTCCAACGCGGCGATCATGCAATTGATCGCGCCGTCTCGAGTCGACTCATAAATTTGGATTCTGCAGTCCTCCGAACGGAAGAATGCAACGGAGCCCTTTCGACCCCCTTCATCCACATCATCGTCGAACCCATCTAGCTGAAAGCCCAGGTCCGTTAATACGGGCCCGACGATAGAATGGACGCCTGCCAGGAACTCTCGTGTCATCCCCGATCCCCTATGATACGTACCCACGAATCCCCGACTTGCCGGTAACCGTACATCTCCGCATTGCTCTTCAAGAACGAAATTTCCTTAGCAGAATAAGAATCCGGATCGAGCGTCATCAGCTCCTCAACGCTACCAACCCCCTGCGGCAAATGATATTCGATCCGTGGGATACCGCTTTCCATTTGGCCGCGGAGGAATTGCTCGTTGACCGGCCATATGAGGCTGCGCTCAGCAGACTTGTCAAGGCCGAACGTCATGGCTTGCCAGGTCGGATCGCCTGTGTCGAAATAGATTCCGCCGTGACCTCTGGCTTCACCGATATAGCCGCCTTCGTACGTGTTGAATTTGCCCAGGACTACTCGGTCTGGGGTTTCCCCAACGTAATGAGTCGACATTTCAGCGATTTGCCGATTGAGGTCCGCGGTGGGCTCACCGTGCGTGAATGCGTAATAGAGATCCTGTCCCGCCTGGTCTGCAATCGAGTGATAGCTGAACGGATGTTCCAAACCGATCGGTGTATGCGGTAAATGTGTTGGGCCGTAGTCGATTGCGGCAGCAGCATCAATGTCTGCTAATTTTCCAACGCCTGCAACTTCCGGCCCGAACAGCATCGCGGGCAAGGACACCGCTGCATCGGCGGATTTGCCGCCCAGGTAGTAGGCCGGACTCGGCGAGTTCAGGGCATTTTGCACTTCGCCGATCGCCGCACCCGCCGGGTTTTGGACAGTCTCGACTGTGCCTTGGATCATTTGCTTCCACGCGTCGAGCGCGCCGGGCAATCCGCGATTGCCCACCCCGAGGAGGTTGTGAACGTTTTCTTCGGTAGCGAACCAGCGGTCAGCGAATCCTTCGCCAAACCCCGGCGCTGGCAACGGCTTCGCCTCCGGAGGGAGGTAGGGAGGTATTCCGCCCTGGTCGATCCACCGCTGTGCGCCGGCCACCACTTCGTTCACTCGTGCTTCGATCTGATCCGGCGGCACGCCGTCGCCAAGCATCACCTTGCGCAACAACCCCTTGGCACTTTCCAACTCCGCCGGGCTCGGCTGGGGCAGCGGTACGGGGCCCCCGGGCAACAGCATTTCCTGCAGCGACCGCGGCTTGCCCCCTGCTGCCGGAGCCGGCGGCACCTTTGGCGGGGTACCGCCGGGCGCCACGGCCGCCGGAGCGGGTGCGCCCTTGGGTGGGACACCCTCAGGCGGGTTGTCGGCGGGCATCAACATGTCTTGCCACGTCTTCGGCTTGCCCACGGGCACTGGGGCGTCCTTCGGCGGGGCGCCGCTTGCAGCGTCCGCGCCGCCCGCGGGCGCCAACATGTCCTGCCATGTCTTCGGCTTGCCCCCCGGCGCCTGGTTCGGCGGGCCTTGCGGCGCCGGGGCACCGCCCGGCGCGGATCCGGGAGTACCCGGCGGGGCTGCGCCGACGGCAGCGTTGACCGCCGCGGCAAGCTCGTGATCGGCGGTGTGGGCGTGAAGTTTGCAGGCGTCGAGCTCCCCTTGCAGGTTCTGCAGCTTGTACGCGAGATCGAGTCGATTCGCGGGAATCCCCCCGGGGCCGACGTCGATCCGCCAGTCCGGCGTGATGGACCAACCGTTAGCCTGGGCGGCCCGTTCGACGTCATCCAGCTCGCGCTTGCACGCACTCACATCCGCCTCGGCCCGCGACACCGCCGCCGCCACCTGCTTGGATTCCGCGCCGTCCGCCTCGATGTCGCGCCGAATCTTTCCTACATCGACGCGAAATGCGTCGCCTGCTTCACCTTGCCACTCGGCGAGCACGTTGTGGGCCTGCTGCAGACTTTCCCCCAAGCGCTGCAACGTATTAGCGCGTCCGGTGGCCGTCTCGAACACCGCACGAATCGCGTTCAGATCCCAGCGCTTGACATCCGCGGGAGTCAGCGACCCCACTCGCTACCCCTGTTCCTGCACCGACCTGAGCATGCCGGCCGAACGGTCCTCATTCGTGGAGTAGACGACCAGCGCTTCGGCGACGTGCGTCCCCAATCCGCCTACCTGAAGCTTGTGTTGGCTGTGCCGGGCCTCCCACCGCGCCGCCAGCTGACCCAACGCCAGCTGCGAGGACCCCACCCAACCCGGTGCGGCATCGGCCAGCCCGTCTTCATGGCCGACGAAGTCCACGGCGGCCTCGCCGATCCCATTGAGTACGTGATTGCTACCAACGTGCAGCGCGACGAGATCGACATCCAATTCATCAGCCACGATGACCCCCCTTTCGGTCCCCGGCACCGCGCCGTGAAGCTTAGCTGGTTTTGCGAGGCGACGCCCCTCACCCTCAGCTTGCCGAAACGACCGCGACGGGCTCAATGGCGGCGGGTTGTACAAGTCGCCGACCTTGCACGAGCAGCTGGGCCGTACGATTCGCACGCTGGACGGGAACACGATTTCGGAGGTTTCGTGAGTCAACACCATCCGCTTGATCGATACGCGGGTTCCTGGGCACTGATCACCGGTAGCGCCGGGGAACGAGGACTCGGCTTTGCTTATGCGCGCGAAATCGCCAGTCGCCGTCTCAATCTCGTGCTTGTTGACATCCTGGCAGAGCAGCTGGAAGCGCGGGCCACGACGCTTCGGACCGAGTACGGCGTCGAAGTCCGCACTATCGCTGTCGATCTCGGTGACTTGTCGCTGTATCCGAAGATCCTTGACCAACTCGCCGATATCACCGTCGACGTGCTTGTCTGCAACCACATGTACACCCCGAAGGACACACCGAAAATCCTGGACATGTCGTTGGACGTCCACAACGCCATGATCGACATCAATGCGCGCGCGTACGTCAACCTCATCTACCGCTTCGCGCATTTGATGACGCAGCGGGGCCGAGGAGCCATCGTGATCGTCGCGTCGGGTGCCGGCCTCATTCCCGCGCCATACACCGGCGCGTACGCCGCCAACAAGGCGTTTCAGATCGTGTTCGGCGAGGTGCTGTGGTACGAAACCCGCGGTAGCGGCGTCGACGTACTCGTCATGTCCGCCGGGCTGATGGACACGCAGGGCGATGCTTTGTCGCAGTATCCCCGCTGGCAGATCGCCGATCCACGCGACGCCGCGGCGGAAACGCTAAAAGCCATTGGCCGTAAGCATCTCGTCATGCCCGGACGCCCGAACCGCTTCGTCACCTTGCTCACCACCCGGTTGATGCCACGCCGCCGCGCCGTCATGACCATGGGGCGCTTCATGGAACGTGGGTTGGGCAAGGGCTCCGCGTCGGTGTCTTAAGGATTCGGCGCACGTGCGCTTAGCCGGCGATCTTGGCGATCTGGGCGTCGGACAACTTCGCAACCCCTCCCGGCAGGGGCCAAACGTAGGCATGAACGGATTCCAAGAACGAGGGACTGCTCCCGTCGGTCACCGCCCAGTGCAGAAACGCCTGCAGCGTCTGCGCCGTCGCGGGATCCTTCTGGTTGCCGTAGACGACAGCGTATAGGTAGCTCACGATCGGGTACCCGTCCGCGGCGGGCGCGTTGACCAGCGAGATCGACTGGTTCGGCGGGGTCTGTGAGGCCAAGCTGGCCGCTGCGGCCTGAATGCTTTGGGCGTCGGCGAGCAGGAAATTGCCCGCAGCATTACCCAATTGGGCTTCACCCAGTCCCTTCTGGTGAGCCACGTCGAGATAGCCGCTGCCGTGGTACGTGACACAGCCAGGGTTCGCGGCGCAGTCGTTCAGCATGCCCGCCTTGCCCTCGGCATCGTCTTCAACCCGTGCACCCGGCACCGCGGGAAACTCAACGGTGGTGCCGACGCCGGGCGACTTACCCCAGCCGTCGGGGTCTTGCTTCGCCAGATACTCGGTGAACAAGAATGTGTCACCGGACCCGTCGGAACGATGTAGCGGAATCACCGCGGTAGCAGGCAAGTTCACGCCGGGGTTAAGGGCGGCGATCTGCGGGTCGTTCCAGGTGTTGACCGTGCCCCGGTACATCGCCGCCAGCACTTTGCCATCCAGCTTGAGGTGCTCGGTGATGCCGGGCAGGTTGTAGCTGATGTGCAGCGCCGAAACGGCCACGGCGATGTTCATCAATCCCGGGTGCGCGGCGACGTCGGCTTCGGACAGGTAGGCGCCAGAGGCGCCGATATTGACTGCTCCGGCGGCCGCTTGCGAAATTCCGAAAGCGGATACGGTGCCGTCCGTTGTGATCGTGACGTTCGGGTATTTCACGTGATACGCCGCGGCCCAGGCATCGATCAGCGGGTAGAGATCTTTGGAACCGGTTTCCCACAGTGTCACCTTTGAGGCCGCTGGCGCAGTAACAACGGACCCCGTAGATGACCCGGACGAACCGCCTGGCTTGCTTGACCCACAGGCCGCGACGACCAACGCCAGCGACACCACAACCAACACCGTGCGGCAGCGAACGTTCACGCCCTCCCCTTTGTTTTCGCCCCCGTTGCGGGGCACGTACTCTAACCGCGCGACATCCCGGTCTGCAGACGACATTGTTTGTCGTCGCTCATCTCTATCATCGGCTCATGAATAGGGCGTCAACGATCGCCACTTCCGCGACCGGCACGCGGGGCCTGCGAGGCATCTCCACGGCATGAGGACCGCCTTCGCTTTTCTCCCGCTCTACTTCGGGCTTCTGCTTGGATTCTTCACGCACCGCGTTGCGCTAGGTCTGGTGGGAGCTTGTTGTGGTTTGCTTTTCGCCGGCTTGATTCAGCCGGCTTACCGACGATCGCGGCGGCGATTACGTACCTATGCGGGCATCGGGGAAATCGACGCGATGGACGGCGTGGAGTTTGAAGCCTACGTCGCGGCACGCATGCAGCGCGCGGGTTGGCAGGTCAGCTTCACCCCTGCCGTCGGCGACTACGGCGTCGACCTGATCGCGGAGAAGGACGGCCAGTACGCGGCGATCCAATGCAAGCGGCACGGTAAGACGATTGGAGTCGCCGCCGTCCAGCAAGTGGTGGCGGGTGCGCGCCATCACGGCTGCACGCGAAGCATCGTGGTGAGCAATCAGGAGTTCACCACTGCCGCAAAGCAGTTGGCGTACACACACGGTTGCCAGCTGATTGGCCGCAAGGCGTTGCAAAGCTGGGTCCCCGCGCCCACTGGAAAAGTGTTGCGCAACTGAGGGTCCGGTGGCAGATCCGGCGCCGACAATCGAATCTGACTCCCCACCAGACGTTTTGGTATTGCCAACGATGGCGTCAAGCGGCAAAGTCGCCGACGATGGTCATCTTGTTTCCGTCGGAGGCGGTGGCGAAACCGGCTGTGGTGTATGCGCAGTTCAGGATGATCGCGCGGTGCGGAGGACTTTGCATCCACAAGTCGAGCGCTTGGCTCGGATTCGCCGCGGATCCGGTGCCCCAGAAGACGACCTCACCGCTGTAGGGGGTGCGGTAGCCCGCATCGGTGATACGCACCTGCGGTGACGAACCGTCCGAACCGATATGGCCATTCACACCATTGCGCAGCATGTCGTCCGCGTGCCGCTGCGCCGCTTCTGTCAACCGCGGTTCGGAACCGATCGCCCCGCATGCGTCGCGAACTCGGTTGACGCCGCCGTACAACGCGGCCCCCGCACCGTCGGCGCGCGCCGGAAACTCAGCAACCGTCCCGGGAGCCGTGATGAGCAAGACGCCGATCGAGACCGCGGCCACAGTTTTGATTTTCCCCGTCGTGTTGCCTGTTGCCACGTAGTGCTTTTCGGTCGCAGGCAAGCAAACGTTACCGACCTGTGACCATCGACGGCCGAGATCGGGTCGCGGCGCGCAAGCCGAACGCTCAAAACGTCCGGCTCCTTTGCGGATCGATGACGAAGCCGTGGCGCGGTGCGGCACGCAACACGTCACTGGCAGCCGGCGCCGCCGGTGTGACTACCAATTGCTGGGCGAGTAGTCCTTGAGGAAGCAGCCGTGGAGATCTTCGCCGAACTCCCCGCGGACGATCGGGTCGTAGACGCGGGCGGCGCCGTCGACTAGGTCGAGCGGGGCATGGAATCCCTCGTCGGCCAGCCGCAGCTTTGTCGGGTGCGGGCGCTCGTCGGTGATCCAGCCGGTATCGACGGCCGTCATCAGAATGCGGTCCTGCTCCAGCATCTCTTTGGCGCTGGTACGGGTGAGCATGTTGAGTGCGGCCTTCGCCATGTTGGTGTGTGGATGCCCCGGGCCCTTGTAGGCACGGCTGAACTGTCCCTCCATCGCAGACACATTCACCACGTACTTGCGGCGCGCGGGTGCCGCGGCCATCGTCGGGCGCAGGCGGCTCACCAGGATGAACGGCGCGGTCTGGTTGCAGAGTTGAACCTCGAGCAGTTCCATCGCATCGACCTCGTGCACGCGTTGCGTCCAACTGTTGATCGGCGCGGTATCGGGCAGCAGACCACCGGCGTCGATGGCGGTGCCGGCGACGATGCGGTCCGGAGACGCGCTTCGGGCGGTAAGGGCCAATTCGGTTACGGCATGCGGAGTTTGGTGCTCGGCGAGGCTTCCGGCAAGTGCGGCGGGATGGGCGTCGCTGACGCGGTCGAACGTGATCACGTCGACGAGTTCGGGCGCCGGGCTACGTTCTGCCTCGATGAGCGCCGCATAGGCGCCGGGAGCGCGGCGCACCGTCTGAGCGGCGTTGTTGATCAGGATGTCCAGCGGACCCTGCGCGGCCACGGTGTCGGCGAGCGCGACGACCTGGGCTGGATCGCGCAGGTCGATGCCCACGATGCGGAGCCGGTGCAGCCAGTCGGCACTGTCGGGCATCCCCGCGAACCGGCGCACGGCGTCGTTGGGAAAGCGGGTGGTGATGGTTGTGTGGGCGCCGTCACGGAGCAGTCGCAGCGCGATATACATACCGATCTTCGCGCGGCCGCCGGTGAGCAGGGCCCTCCTACCCGTGAGGTCGGTGCGGGCGTCGCGCTTGGCGCGGTTGAGCGCGGCGCACTCCGGGCAGAGCTGATGGTAGAAGGCATCGACCACCGTGTAGCGGTGCTTGCATACGTAGCAGGAGCGCGGCCGCAGCAACGTGCCGGCGCTGGCACCCACCGCGGTCGACACCAGCGGCAGGCCCCGGGTCTCGTCATCGATGCGGCCGGGCGCGCCGGTGGCGGTAGCCGCGGTCACGGCATCGTCAGCGGCTGCCACTGCGTCGCGCTTGGCGGCACGGCGGGCCTTCCTGACTGACTTGAATATGCCCGCGGTGGCCCGGCGCACCGCGACCGCATCGGCGTGCTCGGGCGGTAATGACTCAACATCGGCCAGCACCTGCAGGCAAATGTCGAGCTTGTCCGGGTCGATCGCATTCACGGGGGAAGACTACGGCCTTTTTCGCGTGCTTTCGTCCTCGACGTCCGATGGCGTAGGAGCTGAAGGCGCTTAACCCGCCTCGATTGCGGCCACAGTTGCTGCCGCCTCCGGCCCACAGATGCGTTGGAGGTTCACAGGTCCCGCTGCCACTAGATCGTCGATGCGGTGCTTGAGGTCCCCCGACGAAAGATGCGCGTACAGGTTTGCACCCGGGCATGAGGTCTGGGCTAGGTCGCGGTGGCCGGCAAGAGTGTTGCTGGCGATGTGAAAGGTCTGCGTGGCCCACGCGAAAGCCAATGCGGCTCCATGAAGTTGGGCTTCGGAGACGACTTCTTTGTCGAAGTCCCCCTCGCAGAGAACCAGAAAGTGGCCCGTCGTGTCGTAATCCGTTGCGGTGTCCCCGGCGATCTGCGGCGTCCGCAGTTCATAGATGTTGCCGTCGCGGTCGATACCGACGTGATAAGCGATGTCGACCCATCCCTTGTCTTGGTGGTAGCGCTGGTCCTGACGGAGACGTCCGGGGGCGTTGCGGTTGTCTCCCAGCACGACGGCCTCGTGGTGAAGCGTCATTCGGGTGATGGTGTGAGGCCTGCCGCCGGCCAGGGCGGGCCGGGCGCCCCAGGCATCGCGACACAACATGACAGCAGAAGTCGCGCTGAGCGGGACGACGGGCGCAACGACCGATCGAGAGCACCCGCTCGCGATCGCCAGCGCTCCCGCCCCACCGGCCAGTTGGAGCAGCCGACGACGGTTGACGACCGCACCGCCGCCGTCGCAACGGCCAGGAATGTCGGTGTCCACGAAGAACACCATACGAAGCTCAGGGGCTGCCGGGGGTCGCCACCGCGAAGCTAACCCCTGGAAGCCGTCTTTGGACTCAGGGATCCATCGCCTTTAATTGGGTTGCCCCCGCTGCTGGATAGGACCCGGTGTGACCCAACCACAACCACTCACCATCCCCTCGCTCCTCGCGGAGAGTGTTCGCCTGTTCGGCCGGGAGACGTACGTGGTCACACCGACGGAGCGACTCACATACGAGCAGGCAGAACAGCGCTCGGCGCATATCGCGCGCCGGCTGCTACAAGAAGGCGTCGGCAAGGGCAGCCGGGTGGGACTGTTCTTCCCCAACGGCGTGGAGTGGATCATTTGGTGGCTTGCTGTCTCACGAATCGGCGCAGTCGCCGTCCCGATGAGCACCATGTACACCCCGGCGGAGATCGCAAAGGTGTTGCGGCTGGCTGATATTGGGCTATTGGTCGCCCCCAGCCAGGTCCTCGACATCAATGTCGCCGCACAGTTGGAAGCCGCGCTCCCCCAGCTGTCCGATCAGCAGGCCGGACGTCTGGCACTACCGGCGGCGCCGTATCTGCGTCGCATCGTGATCACCGGCGAGTCCAAACGGGAATGGGCGGCCCGCTGGGATGAGGATACCGCCTCGGGTGTCGCAGATGAGGTACTGGCCGCAGTGGAGGGTGAAGTGTCGCCCGCCGACTTGGCCATCATGGTGCACACCTCGGGATCCACCGCGGATCCCAAGGGTGTTCTGCATACCCACGGCACCGTGGTCCGGCAGACCTCGTCGTGGCCGAGCGCCATTCGAGCGCTTACCGGGCCGGCCTCCCCGACCAAGATCCTCTGCGCGATGCCGTTCTTTTGGATCGGCGGCTTGCTCGCCGCGACGGGGGCTTTGCACGAACCCGTCACGCTACTGGTGATGGCGCGACTCGACGCGGGCACGGCGTTGGACCTTGTGGAACGCGAACGCGCGACGGGGATCGTCGGATGGCCCGCCTTCACACAGCGTTTGCGCGAGCACCCGACCTTCGCCAGTCGCGATCTCAGCAGCGCGCCGATGTTGCGGGATGGCCCGCTGGACTTGGCGATGATCGACGTGCCGGACGGATTTCCGGTGCACCGCACCATGTCTGAGACCGCCGGTGGTTTCGTCTGTACCGAGATGAGCATCGTGGACGAGCAGGGTGCGCCCGTTCCGGTGGGGTCCATCGGCGAACTCTTGGTCCGTGGGATCGGCACAATGGCCGGCTATAACAAGCGCGAGCGGTGGGAAACCTTCGACCCGGACGGTTGGTATCACACCGGGGACCGCGTCTATCGCCGGGAGGACGACCCGCGCTTGTTTTACGTCGGGCGGACCAGTGAGCTGATCAAGTCGGCAGGCGCCAACGTCTCTCCGCTCGAGGTCGAGGCGGTCATCGAGGAGTTCGATGACGTTGCACAGTGCGTCGTCGTCGGCATCGAGGACCCCGAGCGCGGCGAAGAGGTGTGCGCCGTCGTCGTAGCGGCGAACGCGAAGATCGATGTCGCATCCTTGGCGGCGCGCGCACGAAAACAGTTGTCCAGCTACAAAGTACCGACACGCTGGGCCATCGCGACCAGCGAGCAAATACCCACGCTGCCCAGCGGCAAGCTCAACCGAAAAGCGCTGCGGACGATGTTGACCAGCGGTCTATTGGACTGAGTCGACCTGACGCCAATAGCGTGGCGGCGAACCGCTTCGAGCGCCCTCAAAGATGCAGGGCGCGCGCCGCGGCCGTCGCAACCTCGCCCCGCAGCTTTGACATGGGCGGACTGCCTCGCACATGGATCGAATTCGACAGCAGAACGATGTAGGTATCGGAGCCGGGGTCCATCCAAAGCGAGGTTCCGGTAAAGCCGGTATGACCAAAGCTTCCGATGGGCAAGATCGTGCCCCGCGCCGTGGAGTCGGCCGTATCGATATCCCAGCCGAAGCCGCGCAGGTTTTCATCCGCGATCGCCGGATAGTGGGCAGCCAGAAGCGGATTCGTCGTACTCGGTCCAGCTGCTCGGGCGGCGGCATTGGCTGCTTCGAGTTGTTGCGGGCTGCGCCCCGGCTGCTGCGGACTTGTCATCGTCTCCAAAGTCGTTTGCAGTAACGGAAATTCACTCGGACGGCCCGCGAGCCGATCGAGCAGGGCCTGCGCAAAGACGCTCACATCGTGTGCCGTCGAGAACACACCGGCATGCCCGGCTACTCCACCCATGCGTCGCGCTGTTGTGTCCTGCACGGTGCCCCGAAGCAGGTGATCGAGATCGGGATTTCTGCCGGGATCGGCTCGCCCTTCTTCGTCGCGTGCTGTTGGCGCGATGCGCGGCAGCAGATCGACGTCCCAGGTACCGCCAGGGCAGGCGTCCTGCGCCCAACCTTGAGGTAACGGAGCCCAACCGACGGCGGATCCGATGGTCTGGTGCGGACCGCATGCTTTCGCCGGAGGAAGGTAGTGGGTATCTGTCATGCCCAGCGGTGCGAACACATGGCGTTGGACGTAGACATCCAGGTCTTCACCTGTGACCTTCTCGATCAGCGCCCCCAGCAGAATGAAGTTGATGTCGGAATAAGCAAAGCCGTCGCCGGGGCCAGACTCCAGCGGTGTGGTGAGCGCGCGGTGAATGCCCTCTGCTTTATCGGCCCCGTCCAGGCCCCATGGATCTCCCAGATTGACATCGCCCGGTAGGCCCGAGGTGTGCGTGAGCAACATGCGCACGGTCACCTGAGCGCGCCGAGGATTGCTCGCGGTATTGAAGTCAGGCAGGTAATGCTGCACCGGATCGTCGAACGCAATCTGGCCTTGTTCGTAAAGCTGCATGACGGCAGTCGCCGTTGCCAGGCTCTTCGTCAGCGACGCCAAGTCGAAGATCGTGTCCTCCGTCATCGGCTCCGCGGGTGCGGGCAACCCGTCTAGCCCGGGTTCGCCCGCAAGCTTGCGCGAGCCGTAGGCCTGATGAAAGGAGACCTTGCCGTCGTGCCCGATCACCGCTACCGCACCGGGCAGTCTGTTTGCCGCGATCGAATCGTTGATCAGCTCGGAGATTTGTGAGAAATCAGCTGCGGAGGCCGCGGCTGGTGCCTGCCCTGCGCTACTCAACGGGTTATGTGCTGGCTCCCCACGAGAGCACGCCGCAACGAATGCCAGCGCGATAGTTCCGAGCCCAATGGCCTTTCGGACGGATTTGCCGGCACGATTCGTCAACTGCGGACCTGGGGTGAAGGGCGCACGATCTCAGTGTCCACGGCTTGGGTGCCTTTAGTCCTGTGGCTTGCGTCTTTTCGGCCCTGCCGACCACGTCCTCCGCAAGTGATCCTGTCGGTGGGGCCGAGAGAGAAGAACCGAATGCGGCAATCACCACGTGGCGCGATCCTGGCAGGCGTCGACGGCTCCGCAGCGGCGCTCGCTGCTGTTCGGTGGGCGGCCCAGGATGCGGCACTACGGAATGTGCCCCTGAGGCTGGTCCATGCCTTCGACTCGCCCGTACCGGACTGGTTAGAGGTCGCCGGGCTGGCCGGCTCTCGGCATTCGCAAGAACAGCGGGCGCACAATCTCATCGAGTCAGCGATCAACGTCGCCGAAGAGAGCGCCGGTGGTTCACTCCAGATCGACAGCATGTTGTGTCATTCGGCCGCCGTCCCGACGCTCGTCGACCTTTCCAGAGAAGCCGAGATGGTGGTGGTCGGCTGTCGGGGACATGGCGGCGCCGTGGCCCGCGGTTTCCTGGGCTCCGTGAGTTCGGCATTGGTCCATCACGCGCATTGCCCGGTCGCTGTAATCCGTGACGACCACGCCATCGCGGCCGCTGTCGCACCGCCGCCGGTGCTGGTAGGCATCGACGGCTCGCCGGTCTCGGAAGCGGCGACTGCTATCGCGTTCGAGCAGGCCTCCCGACGAGGGGTCGGCCTGACGGCGCTACACGCCTGGATGGATCCCCGCTCTGCCCGTTCCAGGGAGTTGATCCAGGACGCCAACTGGGACGCTGAGCTGTCCCGGGAAGAGGAGACTCTCGCTGAGCGGCTGGCGGGCTGGCACGAACGCTACCCCGAGGTGGGCATCCGTCGCAGAATCGAGATTGGCGACCCGGCACGTTGGCTGATTGCCGCATCCGAACGCGCGCAATTGGTTGTGGTCGGCAGCCACGGTTGCGGCTGGTTCAGTGGCAGGTTGCTGGGATCGGTCGGAACTGCAGTAGTCAACCGAGCCAAGTCCTCCGTGATCGTGGCTCGCCAGTGCTGACGGCGGGAAGGGGAAACCGACCATGTACCAAGCATTTTCGGGTCTGATCATTCGTTCGTTCCGTTTCAGTCCCAGTTGGGGCAACTGGATACGGCATCGGTACATCTAGGAGTGCCATGACAATTCATGAGCCATCACCAGTGACGGAGTCGACGCAGGAACTTCGGCTTGCCACGACGATGACCGGCGGCGTCAGTCTCGCGATCTGGATGGCAGGCGTTACGCGGGAGATCAACTTGCTCGCTCAAGCGTCGCAGTGGCGCAGGCTCGGGACAACATTCCCGAGACGAAGCAATCTCTCCAAGGAGTCGGCCGATTGCCTGAAGCTTTACGCCGAACTCATCGACCTGCTCGACATGGTCGTCGACGTCGACGTCTTGTCCGGGACAAGCGCAGGTGGCATCAACGCCGCTGTCCTTGCTTCGTCGCGTGTGATGGGCACGGACCTCGGCGGGCTTCGCGACCTCTGGCTAGATCTCGGGGCTTTGACTGATCTCATTCGAGACCCGAGAGACAAACACACCCCGTCCCTGCTGTACGGCGACGAACGCATGTTCGCCGCGCTGGCTAATGAGATTCCTAAGCTCGAGACCGGTCCATTCCCGCCCGCCGTCTTCCCCGAGGGTGCCCGTACCCCTTCCACCACGCTCTACATCACGACGACATTGCTGACCGGCGAAACCAGCCGGTTCACCGACTCATTCGGCACGCTCGTGCAAGACGTCGACCGTCGCGGCCTCTTCACCTTCACCGAGTCCGACCTCGCAAACAATGGCACCTTCCCGGCACTGGCATTGGCCGCTCGCAGCTCTGCGTCGTTCCCCGTCGCGTTCGAACCCTCGTTCATTCCGTTCACTGGCGGAACCGCGAAGCAGGGGGCGGTGCCCGCCCGGCCCCCGATGGCGCCCTTCACGAATCTCACTCGCCCGCACTGGGTTACCGATGGTGGCCTCCTCGACAACCGGCCCATCGACGTGCTGCTCCAGCGGATCTTCGATCGTCCCGCCTCCCGGTCGGTCCGCCGGGTTCTTCTCTTCGTGGTGCCTTCCTCCGGCCCGGCACCCGATCTTGTGCAAGAGCCACCCTCGGATGACGTCAACAAGCCTTTTGGACTTGTGGACGGACTCCTCAAGGACTTTGCCGCGATCACAACGCAGTCGATCGCAGCGGACTTGAGAGCGATTCGAGCCCATCAAGACCGGATGGAAGCGCGAACCGACACCCGACTGCGTCTAGCCGAGCTGGCGGCCAGACTGCCCGCAGGATCGCGGCTCCTGACCACGTCATTGCTGACTGATTACCGAATCCGCGAGGCGACCAGACAGGCTCATGCACTCACCACTGCTCTGCTGCGCCAACTCGGCACGTGGCCTCCGGCGCCGAGCGCATCGACCGAAAGCGTTCCCGAGAACTGGCTGAACGACCTCACGGTCGGAGGTGACCCCGCGACGGTCTGCCAACAACAGATCACCGAGGCGATTCTGGGTCGTTGGTCGCAGCCGCCCAACCGGCCGCTCCCCGAGACTGCAGCTGATCTTGCTCGGTATGGCCAACCGGCGTGCGACCTAGCGAAAGCATTGGCAATCAACGTCGCTCAGGCGGCATACCAGCTCGCAAAGTCCGACGCCGAGACCGCCGCCGTCGCGGAAATCATCCAAGGGATCTTCAGAGCTTTCCGACCACCCAAACAGTTGAACCTGGGGGACCTCGTTCGCAAGGTGTGCACCGACCCCGCGGTCCGACAAGAGTCACTTCAGAACGCCGCCGGTGTTCTGGCTGCGGAGTATCTCAAACGATCAGCAGTGAAAGAGGAAGCATGGGAAAGGCTCGGCGGGGTTTTCGTCGACGGCTCTGCGGCGTTGACGCGACTTGCCGCAAGCGCAACGTCCGCTGTTGGCGTCCAGTCGAATTCCCTGCTCGCACAGGACCATATTGCGGCCAGCCAGCTCGCTACCTACCTCGATTATCTGGGGCCTGCGAGCAGCGCGCGAGCCGTGGCAACGAAATTGTTCGACCTGGCCGCTTCTCAGCGTGCGATGCTCCGGGCCGACGCCGAGGTCGAGCAGTCCCTGGACCTCGTGCAAGTCAGCGCCGATACGCGCAATCTGCTCGCACCTGATTGGCAGACAGCCCAGCAAAAACTCACCGGCATGCAGTTCCATCATTTCGGCGCCTTCTACAAGCGATCATGGCGAGCCAACGACTGGATGTGGGGCCGACTCGACGGCGCGGGATGGCTCGTGCATGTTCTGCTCGACCCACGCCGCGTGCTACGGGCTTCCCAGGCGCATGCCCACGAAAGCAAGGAGAACACCGACGGTTCCGAGACCGGAGCGCAATGGTTTTTGCGTAGACTCAAAACCCTTGGGGCACCGGAATTCCCGAGTTCGGGCTATCGTATTCCAGCTCTCGACGCCGGGTCCGACCTGTACCTTACTGAAGAGATGCTGCTGGATGAACTTGCTTTCCTCGACGACCCATCTAAGGCGATGCCGTCAAGCATTCCCAAGACATCGCTGTGGCTTGCCCAAGCATGGCAGCAACGAGTTCTTGACGAGGAATTGGACGGACTGGCCGACTCCGTTCTCGATCCACAACCAGGACAGAAACCGGATTGGAGCCCGGCGCGTTCCCGAACGTGGGCCAAGAAGGTCTTGGCCGCCGGCCCGGGAGACGCCAAATATGCTCTCCTGAACGATGATCCGGTCGCATGCGAGACTTTTGCGACCGATAAGGGCTCACCGCTGATGGCACACACCATCACCAAGGCCGCCGCGACCTTGTCCGGGACAGTTGGTTCCGTGCGACAGCTGCCTGGCGCCCTCAAGCCTGCGCTGACGACCCTGCGAACACTAACGCTCGGCGGATATCGCGTGGTGTCGGTAACCAAAGGCGTCGCCAGGTCAATCATCATCGCCGGCGCCGTGCTCCTGGTGCTGGGAGCCGCCGCCGCATTCCAATCCGGAACGCTGTTCGGAGTCACCGGCCTAATCATGGCTGGGACAGGCGGCTATCTCATTGCCCTCGGCACCTGGCAGCTCTCGAGCAGGCTACTTTTCGTACTACTCTCCCTAACCCTTGTCGGCGCAACACTTTCCCTGACTACGCCTGTCGTGCGTAGGTGGCTGTTCGGTGAAGGCGGCGTAGTCGGCAGGCATGTCTACTGGCTGGGGGCGCAATGGTGGCACCCCCTGGTCGCAGTCGGGGCGGTCGCCTTGACCCTCACCGTGGTTGCAGCAGCCAAGCCGCGGCGAAGATAACCGCCGCTCTGAGCGACCACGTAGCGGAACTCCGGCGATACTCGCGATCAGGTTCTCCGCCTAGCGTGGCCGGCAGGCCGGGTCGTGAACCGCCGTGCTCTCACACAGAGCCTGATCGTGTTCCACTGTGCAATTGACGCCAGCGCCGATTACACGTGTTTCGTCCTAATTGCTCTCCGTCAAAAGGACTTTGGTCACTATTGCTTCGCAGGTGCGGATGATTAGCGTTACGCACCGACAAAGAAACCCAGGCCATCCCGGCACAGCCACCTAAGGGGACATCATGGGTTCAGGGTCTGTTGGCACCATCGACCACAAGATCAATGCGGCGGTTGCACGTGCCAAGGAAAAAGCAAAAGTCGGTTCTGTCATTGATACCATCGCCGTCGGCCACGGGCCGACCGGGTTGGCGATCAAAGGCGATCACCTCCACGTCACCAACAGTCTCGACAACGCCGTGCGAGTGATTAACACCAAGACGGACGCCCTTGAGGGCCAACCCATCGCTGTCGGTAATGCCCCGGGGGGCATAGCCGACAGCGGCAACCGTGGTTACGTCGCCAACTTCAACGACGGCACCGTGACGGTGATCAACACCAAGACCAACACCGTTGAGGGCACACCCATCGCCGTCGGCGGCCAGCCGGCGGCAGTGGTGGTTCACGGTGAACGTGTGTACGTCACCAATCACATGAACGGCACCGTGACGGTGATCGACACCAAGAAGAAGAGGATCCTCACCACCATTACCGTGGGGAGCCGCCCTCTCAATGCCGCCTTCAGCGGTGACCGCCTCTATGTCACCAATTACGGCAGCAATACGGTGTCCGTAATTGACACCACCGCCAACAGGGTCACAGCCACAGTCGCCGTGGGCAAGAGCCCACATGGGGTGGCACCCCGCGGGAATCACCTCTACGTCGCCAACGCCGACAGCAACACGGTGTCGGTAATCGACACCACCACCAACAGGGTGACCGCCACCATTCCTGTCGGCAACCATCCGATCGGTGTAATCGGCAGCGGTCAACGCCTCTACGTCACAAACTTCTTCGACGGCACTGTCACTGTCATCAACACCAGGAACTACGCCGTGCTGGGCGCGATCACGGTTGGCAATAACCCGATCGGGATGGCGGTGCGCGCCAAGCACCTCTACGTCGCCAACTACGGCGGCAACACCGTGTCGGTAATCGACACTCAAGGCATCGCGCCTCCGCCGAATAGGCCTCCGGTAGTTGAAGATCCGGCCTACACCATCACACTCGTGCATGCCGACACCGGCGTTGTCAACGGTGCTTTGCATGTTACCGACCCCGACGGCGACACCCTGAGTTATGCCAGCCCGGCCACCAGTGACAAAGGCGGCACCGCGATCGTCTACCCGGATGGCTCGTTTGCCTACACGCCAACCGCCGCCTCCCGCCTACACGCGGGCCAAACACCTGAAACCGACACAGACAGCTTCACCGCCACCGTCAGCGACGGCCATGGCGGCACCACAACCGTCGCAGTCTCCGTGCCAGTCTTACCGACACAAGCGATGACCGGCACAATCCTCGTCGGCAGCAGCCCTTACGGAGTGGCCTTCAGTCCCGACGGCCATCGCGCCTACGTCGCCCAGGCCGCCGGCACAGTGTCGGTGATCGACACCGCCACCAACACCGTCATGACCACCATCGCCGTCGGCGGCTCTCCGACATTCGTGGCAGTCAGCCCTGATGGCGCCCACGCCTATGTCACCAATAGCGGCGACAACTCGGTATCGGTGATAGACACCACCACTAACACCGTCACCGCCACCGTGGCGGTCGGTGTAGGCCCCCAGGGTGTAATGATCACCCCGGACGGCACCCGCGCCTACGTCAACAACTTCAACTGGCATGGCCCCGGATCGGTGTCGGTGATCGACACCGCCACCAACACCGTCACCGCCACCGTGCCCGTCGGCTCCAGCCCGTGGGGAATTACGGTCAGCCCCAACGGCACTCGCGCCTACGTCGTCAACACCTTCGGCAGCTCGGTGTCGGTGATCGACACCGACACCGCCAGCTCCACGTACAACACTGTCATCGCCACCGTCGGCGTCGACTACTACTCGCACGGGGTGGCGATCAGCCCCGACAGCACCCGCGTATATGTCGCCAGCTCCAACAACAACAGGATGTCGGTGATCGACACCGCCACCAACACCGTCATCGCCACGGTCGCCGTCGGCAGTTTCCCCAGTCAGGTGGCATTCAGCCCGGACGGCACGCTCGCCTACGTCGCCGCCGAGAGCAGCAACGCGGTGACGGTCATCGACGCCGACCCCACCAGTGCTAGTTACAACGCCGTCATCACCACCGTGCAAGTCGGCAACTCGCCTTGGGGGGTGGCGGCCGGCCCCGACGGAACCGTCTACGTCAGTAACGTTGGCGCCGGGGACAATTCGGTATCGGTGATCACCCTCGTTGCGCCCGGAATCAACCATCCCCCGGTCGCGGGCACCCCCACGATCGGTGCCCCAGACCCGGCCACCGGTGTGGTATCCGGCACGCTGGGCTTCACCGACCCCGATAATGACCCCCTGACCTACACGGTCACAGGTGCGCCGCTTAGCGGGGCGGTCACCATAGACTCCACCGGAACGTACTTCTACACCCCAACCCAGGCCGGCCGCCTGCGCGCCGGGCTGACTCCAGAAGCCGACACCGACAGCTTCACCGTCACCGCCAACGATGGACGCGGCGGCACTACCGCAGCTACCGTCGCAAACATCCCAATAGCGCCAACGCATTTGACCGTAGCAACCACCATCGCAATCGGTGACTACTCCGGTCCATCTCGTGTGGCTTTTAGCCCCAACGGATCCCGCGCCTACGTCACCGATTACGCGGCCGGTGCGGTGTCGGTGATCGACACCGCCATCAACGGCCTGCTCGGCGAGCGGATCCCGGTCGGCAGCCAACCCCAGGGAGTCGCAGTTAGCCCCGATGGGGGGCTTGTCTACGTTGCAAACCTTGGTGTGGGCGCTAATTCGGTGTCGGTTATCGATACCAGCATGCAGGCCGTGACCGCCACGATCGCGGTTGGCAGAACCCCCTGGGGGGTCGCGTTCAGCCCTGACGGAACCCGTGCCTACGTCACCAACAACGAGTCCGACTCGGTGTCGGTGATCGACACCACCACCAACAGCCTTAATGACATCCCGGTCGGCGGCGGTCCGCGCGAAGTGGCCGTGAGTCGCGACGGCACCCGTGTCTACGTCGCCAACGCAGCCGGCTCGGCGTCAGTGATTGACACTGCCACCAACACCGTCACCGCGACCATCGATCTCGTCCCCAACGTGTACGGGGTGGCAGTCAGCCCCGACGGCACCCATGCCTACGTCACTAACAACGAGCTAGACACCGTGTCGGTCATCGACGCCGTCACCAACACCGTCATCGCCACCATCCCCCTCAACGGCGCGGGCGTGGTGGCGGTCAGTCCCGACAGCAGCCTCGCCTACGTCACCGGTGGCGATTTCAATGCCGCCAACATGTCGGTGATCGACGCGGCCACCAACACCGTCATCGTCACCATCCCGATCGGTCAAGCTTCGAGCGGACTAGCGGTCAGCCCCGACGGCAGCACCGTCTACGTCGCCAACTGGGCTAACAACACCATTTCGATGATCGCGATGGAGGTACTCCAATGAAATCCGACGATTACGCAAGAGCCATCATCGCTGAAGGTCAACGGCGAGGAATTACGCCCAAGGGGATCCAAATCGCCTTGGCCACAGCACTTGTCGAATCCAACTTGACGATGTACGCGAACGAAGCCGATCCACCGAGCATGGATTTTCCACATGACGCTGTCGGCTGTGATCATCAATCTGTCGGACTGTTCCAACAACAACCTTGGTGGGGCAAAGTTGAATGCCGCATGGACGCGGCGTGTTCGGCAGGACAGTTTTATGACGGAGTCGGAACCAACAGAGGATTGAGAGCGTTCGATTACAACTCAGATGCCCAAAGCCCGGGTTCATACGCTCAGGCTGTGCAAGGCTCTGCAGTCCCCGATGCATATGACAAAAGGTGGAATGACGCTGTCGCCCTTTACAATCGATTGGTAACACCCCTTGATCCCGACGCTTGGCCGCTGCCGCGCCCACCGAAGGTCTATTGGGGACCGCAACAGGGCCCAGACGACGCCTGGTCCAATCTGGATGGGTCTGAGCCGCAGGCTTCTCGTGATGGGCTCATCCGCTGGCAGACGGCGCTGGGCATTCACCCCAGTGGTGTCTTCGATGCTGCTACCAAGGCCGCAGCGATCCTATGTCAGCAATCCCACGGCTGGCCCGTAACGGGCAACGTCTACAAAGGTGAATGGGATGCCGTCATCAAAGACGGTTGGCGGCTGCCCGATGGCGTCCCGCTGCCGACGACCGGAGTTTTGCGGGCCAATATCGATTACGCCAAAAAGATCTTCACCGCCCGAATCGGCAATCCTTACGCCTATGGCGACGTACTCGATCCCAACAATCCCGGCGCCGGAACCGACTGCTCAGGTCTCGTATTCGCGGAGCTAGAGGCATTGGTCTACGGGCCCACCAACATGGACTGGACTCGTCGGGGCACCACCGAGATGTGGCCCTACGACTACGCCAACAATGCTGCCGCGACCCCTGGCACGAGGGGCCCGTACGGCACGGTCTGCGCCGGCGGAGGTCCCGGCGGCCTGGCCGCTGTCCCTGCTGACGCGGTTGCGATCATCCCGATCATGCATGGCGGTGGGGGCGAAAACTCCCACATGGAAATCCAGGTCGACGGCATGTTGATGGAATCGGGCGGCAATCACAACAATGTTCCGCTCGGTGCGTCGGGTTCGATCGGTGGGGCAGCGCAAGGAGCCGCCCCCCTGAACCATCCTCAATGGACTGACTACTGGTATCTGCCCGGGCCAGTGATCGGGAATGAATTGCCCGGCCCCGCAAAGCCTCCCGTGGTGCCCCCGGACTACCTGCGACTCATCTACGAGCAGCTGGCCGGACCAGTGGGGGCGGATGGATACGGGCACGGGTGGCCGCAGCTTGGCTCCGACGCCAGCGGCGCCAACCTGACCCTGGTGGACTTCCTGGCCAAATACAAGCCCGCGCTAGACGAGCTACTCGCCCAGGCCGCCGCGCCCCCCAAAAAAGCCCTGTCTCGTAGACCAAAGCCGACCGCAAAAGCCGCGGCGCCCGTCAAGACAATTCCGCCCGCGAAGACCGCGGCGCCCGTCAAGACGATCGCTGCTGCGGCCGATGGGGCAAACCGTACCTTGTCAGCAAGGAAATCAGTTGCGGGAAAAGCCAATTCGAAGAAGACGTAATAGATGCGCGCAGCCAAGCTGACGACTTCAGTGCCCGTGGCGCAGTAGGACGCCGCGAGTCGGACAGAAAGTGAGTTTGCGATGTCCCTGCCATACCGACTCGGATCGAATGGACCAGAGATCAGCTACTGGCAGAGCTGGTTTCAGCGGTGGTACCCCGCTTATGCGCCACCGGCCGACGGCTCCTACGGCAACGACGAAGTGGTCGCGGTCAAAGAGATGCAGCGCCGCCTGGGGCTGCCGCAGACCGGTGAGTTCGATGTGGTCACCGCGGCCCGGGCTGGCTACACGGCGCCCGTCGGCACACCGCCACCCGCTATCCGAGCGGAAGGCCCGCGTCATTTAGCCGTGGTCCATCGCGGCACCGGCGGCATCATCGGCGAGGACCCGGTCAGCAGGGTCTGCCAGGCCGTATCCGATCTGGTCGAAGAGCAGAATCCGACGTGGGCGGCAACGATGGGCGGGATTCCGGTCGGCACAGCCGGCAACCCTGCAGACCCGTCGATGAACGCCGCGGTGGCCGAAGCGCTTACCGCCGCCCAGAAGATGATTGGGAGCGCCCTGCAGGCCAACCCCAAGCGGAAAGTCATCCTCGGCGGCTATTCCTCCGGCGCCGAGGTCACCGCGCGACTACGCAAGTGGATGGCCGAAAACCACCCCGACAACTACTTGTGCAGCTTCTCGATGGGCGATCCGACACGGCCTCCGGGCGGATGTTTCTACCCGTTCGACGGATGGGATCCCGGCGGCCAGGGCATCGCCTCATGGCACTACGGCGACATACGCGATGCACGGCACTGCTGGCTGACCAACACCAGTGCGCCCGGCGACATGTACGCCCGGGTGCCACGGGGCAAGACCGGCGAAATCATGCAGGACGCCTACGACATGGTGACCAACTTCAGCTTCCGCGACCCTGTCTCAGCCGCACAGGCGATCGTGAAAGCCATTCCCGAGATCGCTGAGGATTCCGGCATCGAAGTGCCCGACGCCCTCAAGGCGGTCGCCGGCGGAGTCGGCGGCATCGCGCAATACATGATCCCGCTGCTGCTGGCCGGGTTGGCCGGGCTGATCGGTCTCGGCAACCCCGACACCTTGACCGGCACCGCCGCCGCGGCCGCGGCGGCCCGAATAGGGTTGACTTTCTTGGCCGCCGGCACCGGTCCGCACATCCGCTACCCCTTTGACGAGGTCTGGCCGGGCCAGACGTATCTCGGGCTCGCAATTCAGCACGTGCGCGACTGGGCGACGCGGGTAGCGCCCGTCGCTGCCTGAACACAAGCCGTCCCTCGAAAGAGGATTTACGATGCCCGACAACCCAACACGAGCGCGTCGCATCCACAGTGAGGCGGC
Organism: Mycobacterium sp. pR1184; assembly: GCF_041287235.1. Classification (NCBI taxonomy): domain Bacteria; kingdom Bacillati; phylum Actinomycetota; class Actinomycetes; order Mycobacteriales; family Mycobacteriaceae; genus Mycobacterium; species Mycobacterium sp. pR1184. The sequence goes on from NZ_JBGGKR010000004.1 coordinate 218,620, forward strand.
GCCGGAGCGAAATGGCTTTCCACCTCATACTCAATGACGCGTGCGCACGGAGCTTCTGGTCGTCGGGGGCGTCATTCTGCCGGCTATGCGATAACCCGTCGGACGATATCGAGGCCGCCTAGGTTGTTACAGTTCCGCAGATCTAACTCTGCGGTCTAACGATCATCCATTGGTTGTCACCGGGCAATACGCGAGTGGAGCGGTTGACGGCAGCTACCCGGAAGGGACGGCCGTTGTCGGTGATGTCGGTGTGGCCCTGCTTACCCCCCGAGGTCCAGTTCAGGGTTGCGGTCCATTCGCAGGTGCATGTACTCGTAGTCGCTGTCAGATACCAGACTTCGGTTTTCTCGTCACTGATTGTGTGGGGCAAGCTACCCACACGGAGGTCCTCCTGGTCGGCGGCGACTGCCGATTCGGCGGGGACAGCAGTGACAGCAACAGGTGTCGTGTCCAAGTTTGCCTCGAAGCCATACCGCGGGGTAGGCCCGCACTGTGCCCAGGTGTTCGCCCACGTTCCCTGCGGCGGGTCTGTGTGGGAGCGCACGTTAACCGAGATGCTGTCGACGATAACGGTGTGTTTATTCAGTCCCTGCAAATCCACCTTGACATGGTTGCCGCTTGCCGGGATGCCTCCATTCGCTGCAGCCCACGCGTCCGTGTTATCCCCGGGACGCACCATGGGCAACTGCTGGGGATCTTTGTTGAAAACCCATCCTTCCCCACCAAGCTGACAATTGGCTTTGGGCGACAGAACCGTTACGGTGGCAGCCAAGTACTCCTGCGGACTGATTGTCGTGGTAAACCAGCCAGCGGCCCAAGCAACCGCCGGGATCACCACTGCCGTGGTCAATACGCCGCCAGCCCACACTAGGACCTGCTTCCAACGCTTTCGGGAAGGTGCGGTGACCGCATCATCCGGCAGCTTCTCATTTGCATCCTTCGTTGCTGACACTGTGTCCCTCGTTCTCATCAGCGATATGACAGCTGCAACATCTCGAACCTGTGCTCGGAAGTAAGTCTTCTCATAAGACGTTTGCGTGTTCACTGATGTTGCGATTCCACGCCAATCATCAACAGGGTCTTTGGCCCTCAGATCTGCGAATCTTCAGGGCTGCGCTTGACCCGCGAAAAGCGGCAGGGAACGGCCGCATTTTTCCGTGAACCGTTTGTGGAACCGCCAGGAATCGAACCGCAAGCTCCAAGAGGTGTTTTGGTGTGTGCCGGCCGGTTCGTTCCATTTGATGCCAGTCAGTACCGCTCGTTACGCCGTTCGCGTCCGGGTTACGACGTCATCACCCGTGCCCGAGCAAGTCAACGGGGTGCGCGCGGTCCTTCTGCACGCAATGTCGCAGCGGTTGTTGGCGTCGCGATCGTGGATCACGTCGCCAACAGGTCACTAGAACGCGTCTCCAGCGCGGAGAACGTGTGGCGCCCTGGCACGCCTGGGCATCGCCCGCGGTGCGGCGCCGCAGAGGTTTACGACGGTGATCAACACGATTCGGCGATACCGAAACCAAATCTAGAGCGCTGGCCCCCAATGCCGCAGTGGCACAACAAGTTCAGGGTGCCCAGACGGTTCGACGGCCGGTCAACGACTCATTGCTTCTCGCCGACCCTGTGCCGCTTTGGCGGCCTCGCGCTCAGCCTTTTCTTTCACATGGGTGGAGCAGCTATGCCCCATTTCGCAATGGTAACGGTCACTGCATTCATGCGAACAATAGGCGGATGCCACCGGAAGCCATTCCGGATCAGAAACGTCGCGCGGCCGCTCGGCTGGATGGAACGTGTGCCCGCAGTGCACGCAGGCCTTGGTCTTGACCATAACGGTCAGAGTACGCGCGGAACCCCACTCCGTGGTGTGCAATCCAACCAAATTCGTTGGCGTCGTTCGCAAATTCGTTAACCAAGCTATGGAAAAGAGTTGTTGTCAGCGCGGCACAATTCCAAATTGACGGGGTGGACTATTCCGAGTGCACCCGCGGAGCCGAGTGCCGCGGTTGGTGCAGCAGTGCGCGAACCAACGGACGTGGCCCGAGGGAGCGAAGCATCTGGCTGGCCGGGCGCACGCGTACCCGCTTCGGCCACCAAAACCAGCGTCCCATCATCGTCATGATCGACGGCGTGATGAGCGTACGAACGACGAACGTGTCGAACATCAGACCGATACCGATCGTGGATCCGAACTGACCGATCGCCCGCAGATCGCTGGAGAGCATCGCAGCCATCGTGACCGCGAAAACCACACCGGCTGCGGACACCACCGGGCCCGTCACGCCGACGCCGCGGATGAGCCCGGTGTTCAGGCCGGCCCCGATTTCCTCCTCGATTCGGGACACCAGCATCAGGTTGTAATCGGACCCCACCGCTAAGAGCACGATCAACGCGAATTCCGTTGCCACCCAGTGCAACTGGAAGTGGCCCAAGTGCTGCCATATCAATGTCGAGAATCCGAACGCTGCGCCTAGCGACAGCACGATCGTGCCGACGATGACGCCCGCTGCTACCAGTGCGCGGGTGACGATCACCATGATGATGAAGATCAGCACGATCGACGCCGCCGCGGCGATCAGCAGGTCATACCAGGCACCAGTGGCGATGTCGTGGAATGTTGCGGCGGTGCCGCCGAGGTAGATGTCGGCGTTCTCTAGCGAGGTGAGCTTCAGCGCCTCCTTGGCCGCGTTGCGCTCTTGCTCGACGGACTTGATGCCTTCCGCGGTCGCCGGGTCCACGGCGTGAGTGATGATGAAGCGCGCGGCCTTTCCGTCGGGCGACACCATCAAGCTCAGCCCGAATTGGAAGTCCGGGTTCTGGAAGATCTCGGGCGGCAGGTAAAACAGGCTTTCCACCCGAGCGTCGTTGAACGATTTGCCCATCACCGCATTGGTGTCGGTCAGCCGGTCGAACTGGTCGATCAGACTGTTGAACGAGCTGTAGATGGTCAGCGTGGTATCCCGGATTGACTTCGAGACGGCGATGTTCTCCGGAATGATCGCCAGCAATTCGCGGGTGGCGCTGGCCGTGTTGGTGAGGTCGGTCGTGAGGGCGTGGAACTTTTCGGCCAGCTGATCGAATCCGTCCAGCGCGTCGAACAGCGACCGTAACGACCAGCAGATCGGGATGTCGTAGCAGTGCTTCTCCCAGTAGAAGTAGCTGCGAATCGGCCTCCAGAAGTCGTCGAAATCCGCGATGTGGTCCCGGATCTCGTCCGTGATCTCCGCCGTCTCCGCGGTGGTTTTCGAGCTGTCGTCGGCGGCGTTGGCAAGCTTCTGGGTGATCGCGTACTGGCGCTCAAGCAGGGAGATCTGGGTGTCGAGGAACCCGGTGATCTTCTTGATGTCGCCGACGCGGTCCCTCAAATAATTGAGGTTGTCACGAATCGGCGCGGTTTGCACACTGAGCTGGAATGGAATGGACCCGTCTTCGATTGGTGGGCCGAGCGGTCTGGTGATGCTCTGCACCCGTTCGATGCCCGGCACCCGGAAAATGGCACTGGCAACCTTGTCCAACACCAGCATGTCCCGGGGATTGCGCAGATCGTGGTCCGATTCGATCATCAGCAGGTCCGGGTTCAGGCGGGCCTGCGTGAAGTGCCGATCGGCCGCGTCGTACGCCTGCACCGAGGCCGCGCTCTTCGGCAAGTAGTACAAGTCGTTGTAACGCGGGGTGAAGCCCGCGAGACCAAGGGCGCCGACGATCGCCAGGATGACGGAGGTCGCGAGGATGGGCGCCGGCCAGCGCACGATGGCCGTCGCCAGGCGGCGCCAGCGGGTGTAGTTGAACTTGCGCTTGGGGTCCAAAAGGCCGAAGCCACTGGCCACTGCAATGAGAGCGGGCGTCAGCGTGACCCCAGCCGCCACCACGACCAGCAGTCCCACCGCGCACGGGAACGCCAGCGAACTGAAGTAGGGCAGCCGGGTGAACTTCAAGCAGGCCAGCGCCCCGACGATGGTCAGACCGGAGCCCAGGACCACCTTGCTGACACCGGCGAAGGTGTCGTAATAGGCGGCCTCACGGTCCAGACCGCGTTCACGGCCCTCCTGGTAGCGGCCGACCATGAAAATCGCGTAGTCGGTGCCCGCTGCGATCGCGAGTGAGGTCAGCAGGTTCACGGCGAAGGTCGACAACCCCATGACGCCGGTTTCGCCCAGCAGCGATACCACGCCGCGGCCGGACAGCAGCCCAATGAAGAGGATGAACATCGTCAGCAACACGGTGCTGATGGACCGGTACACGAACATCAGCATGAGCGCGATGATGACGACCGTGATGAGCGTGATCTTGGCGAGGCTCTTGTCACCGACAACGATCACGTCGGCGGTCAGCGCTCCCTGGCCCGCGACGTAGGCCTTGACGCCGGCGGGCGGCTTGGAGTCCGCGACGATCTTGCGCACCGCGGCAACGGATTCGTCGCCGACCGCCCCACCCTGATCGCCTTTGAGGTTGACCTGGACATAGGCGGCCTTATGGTCGTAGCTCTCCACACCCGAGGACGTGAATCGCTGGCCCCAGAAGTTCAGCGCATGCTCGACGTGTTCGTGGTCGGCCTGGATCTTTTTGACCAGGTCGTCGTAGAACCGGTGGGCGTCCGGGCCGAGCGGTTTGTCACCGACCAGGGTGACCAGGACGAGGTTGTCGGAGTCGTACTCCTTGAACTTCTCGCCGATGTGTTTCATCCCGGTTACCGATGGTGCGTCTGACGGCGAGAGCGGGACGGAGATCTCCTCGGCAACCTTCTCCAGCTGCGGGACGAAGACGTTCACCCCGATCGCGATCAGCACCCAGACCACGACGATCGGCAGCGCCAGGACGCGGATGGTGCGGGCTAGGCGCGGTCGGCGCTCAAGCTCGTAGGGCTGGGCGACGGGGATTTCGGCGGTGTCGTCAGCGTCGCGCGCGTCGCTCGTCATGCGGACTTGTCCAAGCAGGAAACCTGAGCGTCGCGGGTGTTGACCTGCTGTTGATCGACCAGTTTGCCGTCGACGGTGATCCGGCAGCCGATGGTGGGGCTGTCACCTTGAGCGACGACGTAGGCGAAGATACCGGGCATCTCCGCGACGATCGTCGTCGACCACGGCAAGGTGGTGAAGTCCGCCTTTTGCGGTAGCGACTCCGCGTCCATCCAGTTGACGACGCCGGTCGTTCCGGGCGGTCCAAAGATTTCGTAGACGGCGGTCTTAGCCGCATACGGCGGCGTCGCATCCCGGGGATCGGGCTTGGCCAGACCGGGTCCTGGGAAGACGTCGTGGAGTCGGTCGACTGCCACGCCGCCGATGATCAACGCCACGACCACGACCAGCGCAACCCAGCCTCGCTTGAGAAGTGTCAGCAACTGAATGCCCCCCGCCCCCGATTGCCCGATGGGCTGATATTAAGACAAATCATCGACCACGCCACCGCAGCGCAAACGCCATAGCGGCCGAGATGATTCCCGGGGTGGCACGTTGCAGCAGGAGTTTTCATCGCGCGGCCGAGGGACGGCCGGCGAGGGCGGGACCTTCGGCGGTGACAACCGCCACACCATCGACCTCCTGAGGCCGCCTCGGTCTGGAGAAAATCGAGCGCGAAAGAACCCTGGTTCGAGAGCGTGCGCCGCACTGGCGTCGCGGTGACTTCGCGCAACGAAGGTGCCCACGGTGAAGAGCTGACCCCTAGGAGGTTCTTCGTCGGCTGCAGACCCAGTTATCACGAACGGAAATCGTTGTGTGGCTGCATGTTCCGCTCAATAGCGTGAACACCCACCGGCGCGTCGTGTACCGCACGCTGCGAGCTGCGCACCGCGGGGCGGCAGTTCGCTTACTCGGTCGAGTTCGCCGGGCTGGTGGGAGTCGTTGGAGTGGCAGGAATCGTTGTCGTTGGAGTCGCAGAGCTTGTCGTTGGGCTCACGGAACTCGTAGGGCTCACGGACGTCGTCGACCGCGTCGGACTCGTGGGGCTGGTAGTCCCAGTCGGGCTCGTCGGGGTTGTCGGAGTCGTAGGCGTGGTGGGCGTGGGAGTCGCCAGGCCGGGGCCTACGCCACACCAGTCCGCCACATCTTTCGGGTACTGCTCGAGCGGTGGCGGACAGCGCTGCCCTGGCGGGAAATTGGCGCCGGCATTGAGCAGATCGCAGGGCACGTAGACCTGCTTTCCGGTTTGAGTGTTGGTCAGACACTTCGTCGGCGGTTGGCCATGGGCCTGGACGGGAATGAGGGCCGCCAGCACCGCCACCACCACCGCGCCGAGCGCGCAAGCTAGACGGCGATAGGTCATGAGAGCTCCTCGTGATGCGGTGTCGGGCGTGTACGACGTGACGTCGCCGCCGTACGACGATTAAAGCCGCTCACCCCAGACACAATCCAACCCATCGCTGTGACCAGCACGTTCTCGGTGGACTGCCGGGAATCGAACGTCAAAGTTCCGGTGAACCGCAGCGGTGCGCAATCTCCGTACACGAAACGACGCGAAACGGCCTGCGCATATCTAAGCGCCCGCGGCGGCCCTCATTCCGTGCCGAAACCGAAAACCGTTGTCGAGTCGTAAGTCTGGCCCGGGTTGAGCGTGGTGGTCGGGAAGTTCGGGTGATTCGGCGAATCCGGGTAGTGCTGGGTCTCCATCGTGAATCCCGCGCCCTGCCGGTAGATGCGCCCGCTGGTGCCCGTGAACGCCCCGTCGATGAAGTTCGACGTATAGAACTGCACACCCGGCTCGGTTGTGGAGACGGTCAGGGTGCGCCCCGTCTGCGGATCCTCGACCGTGGCCGCCTCCACCAGCCCAGTGTTGTTGCCGCGGTTGATCACCCAGTTGTGGTCATAGCCATGGGCCAACAACAGCTGCGGGTCATTCGCGGTGATGTGCGCACCGATCGCGGTCGGTGAGGTGAAATCGAACGGTGTGCCCTGCACCTGGGCGATCTGGCCGGTAGGGATCTGCGTGGGGTCCGTTGGCGTGTAGTTGTCGGCATGGATGGTGATACGGTGGCCGTAGATGTCGAGCGTGTCCTCACCCGCCAGGTTGAAGTAGCTGTGATTGGTCAGGTTGATCACTGTCGGCGCATCGGTGGTCGCGTGGTAGTCGATGCGCAGTTCGTTCTTCTGGTTCAAGGTGTAGGTGACCGCGGTCGTCAGTGTTGCGGGGTAGCCCATTTCGCCTGCGGGGCTGATGTATTGGAGCGTCAGGCTCACGCTGTCGCTGGTGCGCTGCGGACTGGCCTGCCACACCTTTGTATCGAAGCCCGCGGTGCCACCATGCAGGCTGTTGCCGTTGTTGTTGATCGGCACGTGATACTCGTTGCCGTTCAACGAGAATGCCCCCTTGGCGATCCGGTTGCCATAGCGGCCTACGATCGCGCCGAAATAGGGTTTGGCGGATCCGGTGTTGCCGACGTAACCGTCGAGCGTCGGAAAGCCCAGCACCACATTGCCGACATGGCCGGCGCGATCGGGGACCTCGATTGTCTGAATGATGCCGCCGTACGTCAGGATTCGCACGCGCATGCCGTGCCCGTTGGTAAGCGTGTAGCGGGTCACCGGGGTCCCACCCGCCTGACCGAACGGCTCGCTGGCGATCGACGGGGGCTCCGCCGGCGCGGTGGTCGTTGTACTACATGCCGCCAACCCCACGACAGCCGCGATCACGATCAGCAGAAGCAATCGTGTGCCGCCCACGGGCGCTCCTCACACTCGTACAAACCACCTGTGCGCACTGGTTGGGGACATTGGTTCGTGCCTCGCCCGCCGCGACCCGCCAAACCGCAGCCGGCAACGGAGGGCTGATCGAGTCGAGCTACCTGACCTCGAGCAGATCCACCACGAAGATCAGCGACTCGCCGGGCTTGATGACGCCACCGGCGCCACGGTCGCCGTAGGCGAGGTGGGCGGGGATCAGCAGCTGTCGGCGGCCGCCGACCTTCATGCCCTGCACGCCTTGGTCCCAGCCCTGGATGACCTGGCCGACGCCGAGTTGGAACGTCAACGGGTCACCGCGGTTGTAGGAAGCGTCGAACTCCTCGCCGGTGGAGTGGGCCACGCCGACGTAGTGCACGACCACCGTGTTGCCGGAGGTGGCCTCGGCGCCGTCGCCCTCTACGACGTCGGTGATGACCAAGTCGGTGGGCGGCTCCCCGCCGGGAAAGTCGATCTCAGGCTTCTTTGCAGTCATGCTCACCACACTGGCAGATGGTCGCCAGTGGGCTTGCCGACGGGTGGTTCAAGACGGGCGCGAACTCAGCGTCGCCGGCAAGCTTAGTCGATGAGATATTGATGAAAATGAAAACTGGCCAGAGCCCTAAGGCCCTGACCAGCACTTTCTCGGTGGAGCTGCCGGGAATCGAACCCGGGTCCTACGGCATTCCCTCAAGACTTCTCCGTGCGCAGTCCGCTATGCCTCTACTCGGATCTCCTGGTCACGCGAACTAGCCAGGATGACGATCCCAGTCGCTGTTGGTGTCCCGATGAGTCCCGCGACCGGACTCATCGGTGGATCCCTCTAGCTGATGCCGGGGTCCGGGGCGAGGGCGTTCCCGGTCCGACAGACTAGCTTCGCTTAGGCAGCGAGAGCGTAGTCGCGCTGATGTGAATCGGCGCTTATATGGTTGCAACGACGCTTACGGTGGTCTCTTGCCTGCACCGGCACGCTTCCCTTGATTCGATGCGCGAAGTCGAAACCGTTCAGCCCCTTGTCTTGTGTTTTCGCGCTCGAGCTTTTTCGCACCTACCGATTTTCGGCAGGACAACCCATTCTACGGCAGCCTTAACGAGCGGCAACGGATTTATGTTCCGCACCAGGACGCGGTCAGATCACGAAGTTCAACCGCTCGACGATCCGCGCGGCGACGTCCTTGTCACCGCCGAGTTCGACGTCCTGAGAGCGCGCCGGGCACATCGGGCGTCCGCCGGCGAGCCGGGTGAACTGCAGGACGTCCAGTCGGATCGTCGCGGTCGGCTCCAGCCCGCCGAAGTCCTCCACCACCGCGGCGCGCCCGTCGACATTGACCCGGATGCTGCGCGCCAGCGGACCGGTCAGGTCGAACAGGATGCGGGAACCGTCGGGCGCCTTGGCGAGTTTGCCGACGACAAAGCCCATCGTGGCCGCCACCTCGTCGAGGGATAGCTGCAACGCGGGACCGGCGAGCTCCTGATCGGAGGGTGGCTGCCGCAGGGCGAGGCGAATGTCCTGCTCGTGCATCCAGCAGTCGAAGACCCGGATCCGCATGAACCGGCCGTAACTGTCAGGCCCGGCGGGCGTGAAGCTCTGCGCATTCCATTCGTCGTCGGACATGTCCTGCAGCACCTTGCGACGCCCGTCGGTCACCGCGCGGAAGCGCTCGAGCACCTTGGCGCCGGCCTCGCCGCCGAGATGGCGGACCCAGCACTCGTTCATCGCCCCGATGTCGTTGCGCACGTGGTCGAGGGCCTTGACGTCGGTGTCCGGTTCTGGCGCCGGGACACCCTCCAAAAATGACTCGGTCCCGATGATGTGGGAGACGACGGATTGCACGCACCACCCGGGCAGCGGCGTCGCCGCCTTCCACTGTTCCTCCGACAGGCCGTCCAGCAGCGTGTCGATGTCGTCCCAGACAGCGAACAGCCCCGACAGGACCTCGGACTTGTCGAGCAGGGTGAGAGGACGATCGGCCATGGTCGGATCGTAAGCCGCTCACCGCCCGCTGTAGAGACCCATCCGAAAAAACAGTAATCCGGTCAGGGTCAGGATGCCGCCGACCGCGACGCCCGCTGTCACCGGCCACACGGTGGTCCATGCCCCGGCCGCTGCTGCCAGCACAGCGTGACCGAGGCGCATATTGGAAAGGTACTGCCCCCTAAGCACCGACCTGAGTAATCGATGAGGAATGGTGCGTATCAGCCAACCGAGCACCCCGACCAGCACCGCGGTGAGTAGTCCGAGTACGACCCGAAGCGAGGCTGTCGAGTGTCCTTCGCCGTGCAGACCCGAGGTCAGCGCGACGAGAAAACTGACAACCGCCGCCACGGGGCTAACCAATCTGAACACTTTCCTCAGCACTACGGCGATATTGCGCCGGGCCAGGTCGCCCAGTTCGGGGTCGCTGCCCGCGGCGCCGAGAAATCCGCGCAGGGCTCGTCCAAATCTGTAGCGCCGCAGCCGATTTACCGCCAAGTTATTGAGTGCTTGAGCGTTGCCCGGGCTCAAGGTCAAGGCTTGCCCGTAGGCCGTGTCGGATTCGTCGATTCGATCCAAGTCATGCAGAATCGATCCGCGCAATATCAGCGCATCGGTACTGGCCGGGTCTAGCCGAAGCGCCTCGTCTACGACCCATAAAGCCGACGCATGCTGGCGCGAGTTGTGCAGCAGCCTCGCGTAAACACGATGCTGCAGCGGATCATTCGGATGTGCGAGCACTCCCCGGTACGCCACCCACCGGGCGTCGTAATTGCGACCTAACTCGTCGAGCGAGAGCGCGTATATACGCACGGCAAATGCGTTCAGCGGGTCGTTGCCTAAGGCGGCATATGCGCTGCGCGCCGCGCTGGGATAGTTCCCCAGCATGTATTCGGCTCTCGCGTAGCCGGCCAGCAGGACGGGATCGTTGGGGTTTTGCGACAACAACTGACCCAGCACCTCGCGGGCACGCTGGTAGTTCCCGGCTTCGGCGTAGGCGTCTGCGAGCTGGCCGGCTTGTTGAGCGGGGTCGACCTCAGGGCTCGGCATCACCGAATTTTACTGCGCCGCAGATACTTTCCGAGTTCGTCGTAGGTGCCGTCGTTGTTGGCGAACTCTACTACGTTGCGGGCGGTCTCGAACCACGGCCCGGTGCTCGGTTTGATCTGCGCGATGGCGGCATTGATATCCGCCATGGTGATCGGTCGAACCTGACCGCTGGCGATGGAATCGGCCATCCCCAATTGCGTTGCGGTGTCGCACAAATACGCGAGGTCGGCCCCAGAGAAACCGTCGGTACGGTTGGTGATCGATTTGAGGTCGATGCCCGCCACGGGCCGGTCTCGCAGGTGGTATCGCACGATCCCGGCCCGGGCCTCGGAATCCGGCAGGGCGACAAAGATCATCCGGTCGAATCGGCCCGGCCGTCGCAAAGCCGCATCCACATCCCAGGGCGCGTTGGTGGCGCCCAAGACATAAACCCCGTCATTGACGGTGCTGGCCGAGTCCATTTCTTCCAGCAGGGTATTGACGACCGTGCGCAGACCTGACGTGCCACTCAATCCCGATCGACGATGCCCCAGCGCGTCGACCTCGTCGAAGAACAACACGCACGGCGCATTGCGTCGTGCGTGGTCGAAGATCGACCGAATACTGCGTTCGCTTTCGCCGAACCAATGATGCATAACATCGGCGATTCCGACCTGATAGAAGCTGGAACCCAGCTCGCCCGCGATGGCCTTGGCGATGAAGGTTTTTCCGCAACCCGGCGGCCCGTAGAGCAGCAGCCCACCGCGCGCCGACACCCGATACGCCTTCATCAGCTCGGGGTTTCGGATGGGCCCCAGCAGCGAAAGCTCAATCTGCCGCTTAACCTCGGCCATGCCTGCGACGTCAGCGAGCCCGATCCGCGGCCGCTGCACAACGTCGAAGTCGGTCTCGTCGACCGGGTCAGGAGTCTGCTCGACGAAGGCCGGCTCGATGATGCCGGCGACTTCCCGTTCGGCGCTGGACCAGTCGAACTCCGGCCCAACGGCCGACGGCGGCTCGACCGACGCCTTGCCCGTGCTCGAAGACGCCTCCGCGGGCGCCGCGAGGGCCGCGCTACAGCGCTGAAGCAGGCTCAGCGCATTCGCGTTTCCGGCGTCTTGCGTCAGCGCCGCGCTGCAATGGGTGAGCGCCTCGGTATAGCGCCCGTTGTCGGCCAGCAAACCCGCCAGGTGTAGGCGCAATTCGACGGCCTCGGGGGTGCGCTCGACCGCGGCGGATAACTCACGAATGACCGGGTCTTGCTCCACTGTCTTCCCCCCGACATGCCTCGGTTGCCGGGACCATAGTAGGTCGGAAAACAGAAGTTAGTTGGCGGCGATCATGGCCACCGATCCCATGGCCATCACCATGCCGAGCCCCTGCCAGCGAGTCACTCGCTCGCGCAGCACCATCATCGCCAGGACGACGGTGGCGGCGGGATACAGCGAAATCATGATGCTGGCCAGCGACAGCAGCCACGACTGCAGCGCGATCAGTTGCGTCACCAGGGCGCAGATGTCGAGCAACGCAATGGCCAGCGCCAACTTCATCGACTCCCCGCGCGGTAGCCGCAAGCTGCGTCGTGATGCGGCCAGCGCGGTGATCACCACCGTGGCCGACAACCGCGCGAACATCAGCGGCCACAGCTTGGAATCGTGCGGTGATTGGTGCAGGAACACCAAGTCCAGCCCGAACGCACACCCGGCCAATATGGTCAGCCAGGCAATTTTGGGCGTGAAGCGGAATTGCGTCTTGCCCTCGACCGTGGCCTCACGGCTGACCAGCAGCACCGCGACGATGGCCAACACCACGCCGGCCGATGCCGCCGGGCCGGGTCTCTCTCCCAGCGCGATGCCGACCGCCACGGGTACCGCGGCATTGAGCACGCCCGCTAGGGGTGCGACCACCGAGATGGGCCCGGACCCCAGCGCCGCGTAGAACGCCCACATGCCGAAGGCCTGACCGATGCCGTACAGGCTGCCCCAGAAGATCGCACCGGAATGAATCGGTCCGCCCGCGCACAATGCGATCAGGCCGAGCAACACGGCCTCGACCGGATACGCCGCCAACATCACGCGCAGCGCTGCCACTCGGCGCGCGGCCACGCCGCCCACGAAATCGCTGACGCCGTAGGACACGGCAGACAGCTGCGCGTACGCGGCTCCGATCAGTTCATACCCTTTGCTCGTCGCCCCAGTTCGCGAACAACTTCACGCTGGGCGTCACGGCGGGCTAGGTCCTGACGTTTGTCATACGCTCGTTTGCCTCGTGCCAGTGCGAGCTCGACCTTGACCTTGCCCTCGGAAAAATACAACGACAACGGCACCAAGGCGAGGTTACCATCGCGGATTTTTCCGATCAGCGTGTCGATCTGTCGCCTATGTAACAACAACTTCCGGTTGCGACGAGGGTCATGGTTTGTCCAGCTACCGTGCTCGTACTCGGGAATGTGCAAGTTACGCAACCACACTTCGCCGTCGTCGACGGTTGCGAACGCATCGGCGAGCGAAGCCTGGCCCAGCCGTAGGCTTTTGACCTCGGTGCCGACTAAAGCCACTCCGGCCTCGAACAATTCCTCGATCGCGTAGTCGTGCCTGGCCTTGCGATTGGTGGCGACGATCTTTTTGCCGTCTCGCTTGCCACCACTGGCCTTGCCCCCACTGGACTTTGCGGCCACAGCTAACGCCGTACGTACAGGCGCAGCGTTGCGTAAGCCGTCAACCCCGCCATCGACACGCCGAGCAGGAACAGAATCGGTGAGATGTAAAGGATGTCCGCGTAGTCAACGCGAGCGATCAAATTGGCTTGGTAGAACTGGTTTAACGCGTTGTCCAGGAACAGTGCGCGCACCACGATCAAGCCGCCGACGGCAATCGCCACACCGAGGGTCGCCGCGAGCATCGCCTCCACCAAGAACGGCAGCTGGGTGTACCAGCGACTTGCGCCCACCAGCCGCATGATGCCGATCTCGGTGCGCCGCGTATACGCCGCGACCTGAACCATGTTGGCAATCAACAGAATCGCACCGACAGCCTGCACCAATGCGACGGCGAATGCGACATTGCTCAAGCCGTCCAGGACCGCGAACAGCCGGTCGATCAGGTCTTTCTGATTGAGCACCGAGAGCACACCCGGCTGGCCCTGCATCGCAAGGTCAAAGTCCTTGTGCTGCTCCGGATTGTTCAACTTGACGATGAAAGATGCCGGGAAGGAATCCTTGCCCGCAACGTCCTTGTACTGCGGGAACTTTCGGATGGCGTCGTCGTAGGCGTCCTGACGGTTGAGAAAGCGAACCGATTTGACGTCATCGCGGCCCTCGATCTTCGTCCGCAACGCCTTACACGGATTGGTACCGCACGCCGGATCGTTCGCGGAGACGTCGTCGGTGAGGAAGACCTGCGTCTCGACGCGGTCGAGGTAGATGGCGCGGGAGTGCTCGGCCAGCCGCACCACCAGCAGACCACCACCGAACAGGCCGACCGAGATCGCGGTCGTCAAGATCATCGCGACCGTCATCGTCACATTGCGACGAAGACCGGTGAGGACCTCGTTGAGTAGGAAGCCGAAGCGCACTAGCGGTCCATCCCGTAGACGCCGCGCTGCTCGTCGCGAACCAGCCGGCCCAGCGACAACTCCACGACGCGCTGGCGCATCGAGTCGACGATGTGGTGGTCGTGCGTCGCCATCAGCACCGTCGTCCCGGTGCGGTTGATCCGCTCCAGCAGGTCCATGATGTCGTTGCTGGTGTCGGGGTCCAGGTTTCCGGTGGGCTCGTCGGCCAGCAGCACCAGCGGCCGGTTGACGAACGCACGCGCGATCGCGACGCGCTGCTGCTCACCACCCGACAGCTCGGCCGGCAGCCGGTTGGCCTTGCCGGACAGACCGACTGTCTCGAGCACGTCGGGCACTACCCGGTTGATCTGATCGGCGCGCTTGCCGATGACTTCCAGCGCGAAGGCGACGTTCTCGTACACCGTCTTTTGTTGTAGCAGGCGAAAGTCCTGGAAAACGCAGCCGATCACCTGGCGCAGCTTGGGCACATGCCGGCCCGGCAGCTTGTTGACGTGGAACTTCGAGACCCGCACGTCCCCGGTGGTCGGCGTCTCGGCGGCCAGCAGCAACCGCATGAACGTCGACTTGCCCGAGCCCGAGGGCCCGATCAGGAAGACGAATTCACCCTTGTCGATTTTGACGTTGACATCGTCCAACGCCGGACGCGCCGACGCTTTGTACTTCTTGCTGACATGGTCAAGGGTGATCATCACGGCACGCCAGTGTAGCGGTGAATTTCGCTGGACCGCGAAGATCAGCGCGCCGGTGGCGCCGACGTGGGCGACGGCCCCGGCCCCAGCATCGGTTGCTGCGGGGGTGGCGAAGTGGGGCTTGGGCTGGGCGGACAGAACGGCGGCGGGAGCAGGCAGGGCAGCTGGAAAGGTGGCGGCGACGTCGTCGTTGGGGGCGGGGGCGGCGGTGTGGCGGTCGAGGTCGGCGGCACCGTGCTGGTCGGCGTCGGGACGTATGTGTTGGCCGGTGGTTGCACCCTGGTCCGCGGCACCCAGGTGTAGTTCGGGTCGGGCACGAAGCCCGGCGGCACGACCTGCGTCGGCGGCGTCTTGGGCACCGGCTCCGGCCGGTTGGCGTCATAGAGCCACCAGACCAGGAGGAAGGCGAGGATCAACGCCACCGTCGAGGTGCGCATCCGGCCACCGAACACATAGCGCGGCCAGCGGCGGTCCTCGTCGCGGTGCTTTTCGAGGACGTTGAGGGTCAGCTTCACTTCGTCACCGACTCGTGCGCGAGCTCACCCCGATCGTCGGCGGACTGCGCCACGCTGGCTTCGTCCTGGACGACGCTGAGGGTCGCGTCGGCCGTGGTGACAATGCCGGCTCCGGCGAGTGCCCGCATGACCAGCACCCGCAGCTGTCGGCCGGCCTCGAACTGTTTGCCGGGCAGCGTGCGGGCCACCATGCGCAGCGTGACCGTGTCGACCTCGATGCTTTCCAGACCCATCAGGGTCGGTGCGTCCAGCAGCAACTCGCCCAGCAACGAGTTGTCCATGGCGTGTTCGCACACGTCGTGCAAAACCTCGTTGACGCGGTTGAGGTCGGCGCTGGTCGAGACGGGGATGTCGATCACCGCTCGCGCCCAGTCCTTGGACAGGTTGACGGTCTTGACGATCTGACCGTTGGGGATGGTGAACAACTCGCCGTCTGAGGAACGCAGCCGAGTCACCCGCAGCGTCACGTTCTCCACCGTGCCGCGCGCCTCGGAGTTGATCCCGGCCACCGTCAGCGAGACCAGGTCACCGAAGCCGTACTGCTTCTCGACGATGATGAAAAAACCGGAGAGCAGATCCTTGACCAGCTGCTGAGCACCGAAACCCAGCGCCGCACCGACGACGGTGGCGGGCGCGACCAGACCGCCGACGGAAAAGTTCAGCACGTCGCTGATCTGGACGACACCCCAGATCGCGATCAGGACGATCGACACCCACTGAATCACCGAGGCCACCGCCTGGCGGTGCTTGGTCGCCTCCGAGCGCACCAAGGCGTCGCTCTCGGCGAAGCCGACGTCGAGCTGCCGGGTGACCTGCTGGGCCACCCACGTCACGAAGCGGACCGCGAGCACGGACGCGATCAGCAACATGACGACGCGCAGGCCCTGGTCGAGAATCCAGCCCCCAATTTGACCGCGCCAAAAGTTGTGCCACGGCTGCGTCATCGCGATAGCGAGAAGAGTTGTATTAGTCGTCATCTTTTCGGTTGCGCCACCGGATCCCAGCTTCCAGGAACCCGTCGATGTCCCCGTCTAAAACGGCCGCCGGATTGCCGACTTCGTACTCGGTCCGCAAATCCTTGACCATCTGATACGGATGCAATACGTAGGACCGCATCTGGTTACCCCAGGAGCTGCCGCCATCACCTTTGAGCGCGTCCAGCTCAGCACGTTCTTCTAAACGCTTGCGCTCCAACAACTTTGCTTGCAGAACCCGCATCGCCGCAACTTTGTTCTGCAATTGCGACTTTTCGTTCTGGCAAGTCACGACGATACCGGTCGGGATGTGGGTGAGTCGAACCGCCGAGTCGGTGGTGTTCACCGACTGGCCACCCGGACCGCTGGACCGGTACACGTCGACGCGCAGATCGCCTTCCGGAATATCGATGTGATCGGTGGTCTCCACCACCGGCAGCACCTCGACTTCGGCGAACGACGTCTGGCGCCGGCTTTGGTTGTCGAACGGGCTGATCCGCACCAGCCGATGCGTGCCCTGCTCCACCGACAACGTGCCGTAGGCAAAGGGCGCGTGCACGGCGAAGGTGGCGCTTTTGATGCCGGCCTCTTCGGCGTAGGACGTGTCGAACACCTCGACGCCGTAGTGGTGTTGCTCAGCCCACCGGATATACATCCGCATCAGCATCTCGGCCCAGTCCGCGGCGTCCACCCCGCCCGCGCCGGAGCGAATCGTCACCAGCGCCTCGCGCTCGTCGTACTCCCCCGACAGCAGGGTGCGCACCTCGGCAGCTTCGATGTCGGCACGCAGGGCCTTGAGCTCGGCGTCCGCTTCGGCCAGCTCGTCGGCACCGCCCTCCTCGGCGGCCAGCTCGTAGAGCACCGGCAGATCGTCGACCCGCTGACGCAACTGCTCGATGCGGCGCAGCTCGCCCTGGGTGTGCGACAACTCGCTGGTCACCCGCTGCGCGTTGGCCTGGTCGTCCCACAGTTTGGGATCGGACGCCTCGTGTTCGAGCTTCTCGATGCGGCTGCGCAGACCGTCCACATCGAGCACCCTTTCCACCGTGGTCAGGGCGGAGTCGAGGGCGGCGATATCGGCTTGACGGTCGGGTTCCACAGCCGACCACGTTACCGGCGCGCTGGTCGGCGGCGAATGCTCAGGTGGCGACGCGCGGCACTTTGACCACTGGCCGGGGTCCACCGTCTAGCATCGAATCACCATCATGTGCGCCCGCGACTGCGACGCCCAGCCCAATCACAGCCCCTAGCGTCGCGGCCGGGCATGAACAGAAGGCTTGGGTATGCGTCGATTTCATGTCGCCATCGTCGGCTCCGGACCATCGGGGTTCTTCGCCGCAGCATCTTTGCTGAAGGCTGCCGATAACTCCGATGAGATCGACGTCGCGGTCGACATGCTCGAGATGCTGCCGACACCGTGGGGGCTGGTGCGCTCCGGCGTGGCGCCCGACCACCCCAAGATCAAGTCGATCAGCAAGCAGTTCGAAAAGATCGCCGGCGATCCCCGCTTCCGGTTCTTCGGCAACGTGGCGGTGGGTGAGCACGTGGCTCCCGCCGAACTCGGCGAGCGCTACCACGCCGTGATCTATGCGATCGGGGCGCAATCGGATCGCTCGTTGCAGATTCCGGGCGAAGACCTGGTGGGCAGCATGGCCGCCGTCGAATTCGTGGGCTGGTACAACGCCCATCCGCACTTCGAGAGCGCGACCCCGGATCTGTCGGGCGCCCGCGCGATCGTCATTGGCAACGGCAATGTGGCCCTCGACGTCGCCCGCATCCTGGTCACCGACCCCAGCGCGCTGGCCGAGACCGACATCGCTGATCACGCCCTGGAATCCCTGCGCCCATGCGGCGTGGAAGAAGTGGTGATCGTCGGACGACGCGGACCCTTGGAGGCCGCGTTCACCACGCTGGAGTTGCGCGAGCTGGCCGACCTCGAAGGCGTCGACGTCATCGTCGATCCCGCGCAGCTGGAGGGCATCAGTGATGCGGACGCGGAGGCCGCCGGCAAGACCACGAAACAGAACATCAAGGTGCTGCGCGACTACGCCAGCCGCGAACCCCGGCCGGGACACCGGCGCATGGTGTTCCGGTTCCTGACCTCTCCGATCGAGATCAAGGGCGACGAAAGGGTGGAGGCAATCGTCCTCGGGCGCAACGAGTTGGTCGCGGACCAAAGCGGTCGGGTATCGGCCAAGGACACCGGGGAGCGCGAGGAGCTGCCGGCTCAGCTGGTGGTGCGCTCGGTCGGCTATCGCGGCATGCCGACCCCGGGGCTGCCCTTTGACGAGAAGACCGCGACCATCCCCAACAACGACGGCCGGGTCGAAGGCAGCCGCAACGAATACGTGGTCGGGTGGATCAAGCGGGGGCCGACCGGCGTCATCGGCACCAATAAGAAGGACTCCCAGGACACCGTCGACACCCTGATCAACGATTTGACCGCTGCCGACGAGCTGACCACATTCCCGGACGACCATGCCGATCAATTGGCCGACTGGCTGGCCTCACGCCAACCGAAGCTGGTCACCTCGGCGCACTGGGACATCATCGACGCCCATGAGCGTGCGGCCGGCGAACCGCACGGGCGGCCCCGCGTCAAACTGCCGAATCTCACCGACCTGCTGCGCATCGGCCACGGCTGATCGCGGCGCCGAGTCGGCGCATTCGCGATTGGGGGCGAACTCGACTTAGCCCCGAAAGACGATGATGCCCGCTCCGGCGAGCAGCAGGACGATCGCCGCGGCGATTGCCCAGCCCGCGCCGGCGAGCCACCAGATGATGCCCAGCACCGCAAGCGCCGGCGACACCGCGAACAGCACCAGGACGGGGTGCTGCCTGATCACTTGCAGAGCGCTTGTTGCCCGGATGCGCTCGATGTCCTTGTCCGCCATGACATCAGAATGCCACCTGCCACCCACAAAGCAAGCCGGTTCGTCGATCGTGCACGCACTATCGAACCGCCGACGCGACAGCGACTGGGCCGCCGACGCCGAGCGTCTCATCCCTTCAACATCCACAGGGCATGTGACACAACGAATTTCGCCTTCGTCGCGAATCGGCGCTGCTACCGGGCCACTGGCGCGCCCGCGCACGGGCGGGTATGGGCGATTTAGCCCGCAGGCGATTCGGGCGGAGCGAACTTCCAGTTGTCCGGATTCTTCGAGGAATACACCACGTCATGCAGTTCGCCCATGCTCGGCCATCGCTCGACGTCGACCACCATCCGCCAGTAGACGGGATACTCGTTGACGGTAGGCCCGTTGATCACACCGGTGATGGTGACGTACTGCTCGCCGGTGACATCGGGCCGCGGGCTCACCCCGGTCACCAACAACGTGCCGCGCAGCATCTCCCCACGCGGGCCGCGCGGGATGAACCGCTGAGCGAGAAAACCCGCCAGCACCACGACGAGCAGAAGTAACAGCGCGAATTCCCACACGCCGCCATGGTAGGACGACTGGCGCGATGTACGGTCGAATTGACCTAGGACCCTACTGTCCCACGCGGATTCGCCGTAGCGTCATGGGTGCTGACGCGCGTCCAAGGAAAGGTGAGGCGATGACTGATGAGCCCGCGGTCGTTTTGTCGGAAGACGAGAGTTGGCGCAGGTTGAGCGGCGTCGCCTTAGGCCGACTGGTGACCAGTTTCGCCGGCGAACCCGAGATCTTCCCGG
Organism: Mycobacterium sp. pR1184; assembly: GCF_041287235.1. NCBI lineage: Bacteria > Bacillati > Actinomycetota > Actinomycetes > Mycobacteriales > Mycobacteriaceae > Mycobacterium > Mycobacterium sp. pR1184. The sequence continues at coordinate 238,691 of NZ_JBGGKR010000004.1, forward strand.
TGAACTATGCGGTGCAAGACCGAACCGTGCTGTTCCGCACCGCCGAGGGCACCAAGTTGTTCTCCGCCGTAGGGAACAGCGTGGTGGTGTTCGAGGCCGACGACCACGACGTCGCCGAAGGCTGGAGCGTGATCGTCCGGGGCCGCGCACGAGTGCTGAAGACCGCGGCGGACATCGAGCACGCCGACCGAGCCGAGCTGATGCCGTGGACGGCGACCGTCAAGAAGCATTACGTCCGAGTGACCCCGACAGATATCACGGGGCGCCACTTCACATTTGGGCCGGAACCGGATCCGAACGCATCGTTTGCCTGACGCGCTCACACCACCAGGGACAACGGTCCGCGGGCGTAATGAGCCTTGCGCCGCTTGCTAATGGCCACCAGGCGAGCCACCGCGGCTTCGATCCCGCAGGTCAGCTCGTCGACATCGGCCACCTCGTCATAGTCGGCAAGGATTCCGATAAACAGGTCGTCTGCGTAGCTGAGCATCGCGACGCCGGTTCGCAGTTGCATCGCGATAGGTGGGACCGGGAACACGCCCAGCACTTTGTTGCCCATCACTCGCAGGGGGCGCCGCGGACCCGGGACGTTGGTGGCCAGCGTGGCGACGCCGCGTTGCGGCAGTCGCGTCAACAATCCGAGCGCCCAGCCGGCGAACGCGAACGGAACGCGATTGGCCATGGCCACGAACGCATTTCCGGCCTGACGTTGTCCACCCGCCTTCGTCCGGCCTAATCGCGAATGCACGAGCCGCAATCGCTGCACCGGGTTCTCTTCGTCGATCGGCAACTCCGCAAGCATCACCGAAACCCGGTTGTCCGTCTTGTCGAACGCATCGGCGGACCGCACCGACACCGGCACCAAGGTGCGCAACGATCCGGGCTGCAATCGCTCACCGCGCTTGACCAGCACATTGCGGTAGCTTTCCGTAATTGCCGCCAGCGCAACGTCGTTGATGGTCACGTCAAACGCCGCGCACACTTGCTCGATGTCGGCCAGCGGCACTCGCGCACCGCTGTATCGACGTAGATCTCCGATCCGTCCGTTCAGCGGTGACCGATCCGAGCGCAGCAGACCGATGGCGATTTCCGCGGCACCCTGGACCGCTCGCGCGGCGCCAGCAGCCACCGAGGTCGACGCGTTCCACAGCCCGCCCACAATGGCCAGCGGGTTGACTTCTGCCGCATGCGTTTTCGTGCCCTTCCCCGGACCGATATGCCGGGCAAACCTGTCGCTGACGCCGTCATCGCACAGTCCGGCCAGCATATGTGTGGCCGCGATCCCATCGGCCATGCAGTGGTGGATCTTGGTCAGCATCGCCCATCGGCCGTCGCTGAGACCTTCGACGACCCAGATCTCCCACAATGGTCGATCACGGTCCAGACGCCTGGCCATCAAATCGGCGACCACCCGGAACAACTCCTGGTTGCCTCCAGGCTGCGGCAGCGCAACACGCCGCACATGCCGGCCGATGTCGAAGCCGAAGTCATCCACCCATTGCGGAGCGCCGAGGTCGAACGGCCGCAACCGCAACCGTTGTCCCATGCGGGGGCAGGCGCGTATGCGCTCGGCAAACGCCGACATCAGCGTGTCCTGGTCTGGCGCCGGGCCTTCGATGACAGCCAAGCCCCCGATGGCCAAGCTGACCCGCGCATCGGCGTCTTCGGCTTTGAGGAAACCGGCTTCTAATGTCGTCAGGCGGTTCATGATCAGCGACCTTTCAGCCATGGGGGGGCTTATCTGCAACCCGTAGTAACATCATCTCTTCGCGAGACGGCGGGCCATTAGGGCCGAAGGTCATTTCTGCGCAACCCGGGGATGCCTTACGCCGGTTGGTCCCGTGGTAGGACTGCTGGCATGAGTCAGGACGATCTCGCATTGGCGATGATGCTTGCCGACCGTGCGGACATCCTCACTCGCGACCGGTTTGGCGCGCTGGACCTGCACGTCGACACCAAGCCGGACCTGACCCCGGTGACCGACGCCGACCGGGCAGTCGAGTCCGAGGTTCGCGAGGTGCTGGCGCGCGAGCGACCCGACGACAGCGTCGTCGGCGAGGAGTTCGGCGGCACGACCAGCTTCACCGGCCGGCAATGGATCGTCGACCCGATCGACGGCACCAAGAATTTCGTGCGCGGAGTTCCGGTGTGGGCCAGCCTGATCGCACTGCTCGACGACGGTGTGCCCGTGGTGGGTGTCGTAAGCGCGCCGGCGCTGCAACGACGGTGGTGGGCATCGCGCGGCCAAGGCGCCTTCGTCTCGGTCGACGGCGCACCGCCACGGCGTTTGTCGGTTTCCTCAGTGGCACAGCTGGATTCGGCAAGTCTGTCGTTTTCCAGCCTGTCGGGCTGGGCGCAGCGCGGCCTGCGGGACCATCTCATCGAACTGACCGACGCCGTATGGCGGGTGCGGGCGTACGGCGATTTCTTCTCGTACTGCCTCCTCGCGGAGGGTGCGGTGGATATCGCGGCCGAACCAGAAGTCTCGGTGTGGGACCTGGCCGCACTCGACATTCTGGTGCGCGAGGCCGGCGGGACCTTCACCGGCCTGGATGGCATCGCGGGCCCTCATCGCGGCGATGCCGTGGCGACGAACGGACTGTTGCACGAGTACGTGCTGCGCCATCTCGGTGTGAAGTAGTTAACAAGCGCTCTTTATCTTACTCCGGAGTAAGATACGCTCTTGACTGCATCGCCCCAACTACAGAGGCTGCTGAAATGACGGACACTATCTCCGGCTCAGACACTTCTCGTCCGCGAGGAAAGCGGCGCGGCCGCAACACCGGCGTCGGGTTGCAACCGCACAGACGCACCGGGATCGACATCACCCTGGCGCTACTCACCCCGCTCGTCGGCCAAGGATTTCTGGACAAATACCACCTGCGTGACCCGATGAACCGGGGCCTGCGCTACGGCACCAAGACAATCTTTTCCACCGCCGGTGCCGCTTCCCGCCAGTTCAAACGAGTCCAAGGCCTGCGCAGTGGACCCACCCGGCTGAAGTCCAGCGGCAAGGACTACTACGACCTGCGGCCCGACGACGAACAGAAGATGATCGTCGAGACCCTCGAAGAATTCGCCGAAGAGGTGCTGCGGCCCGCGGCATCCGAGGCCGACGACGCGGCTAGCTACCCGCCCGACTTGATCGCCAAGGCAGCCGAACTCGGCATCACCGCGATCAACATCCCCGAGGACTTCGAGGGCATCGCCGCACACCGCTCCAGTGTCACCAACGTGCTGGTGGCCGAGGCATTGGCCTACGGCGACATGGGTTTGGCACTGCCCATCCTGGCGCCAGGCGGCGTGGCAGCCGCGCTAACCCACTGGGGTAGCGCGAACCAGCAAGCCACCTATCTGCCCGAGTTCGCCGGCGAGAATGTCCCGCAGGCCTGTGTGGCCATCGCCGAACCCCAACCGCTGTTCGACCCCACCCGGTTGAAGACCACCGCCGTGCGCACACCGAGCGGGTATCGGCTCGACGGGGTGAAGTCGTTGGTCCCGGCCGCGGCCGATGCCGAGCTGTTCATCGTCGGTGCACAACTGAATGGCAAGCCCGCGCTGTTCATCGTCGAATCAGGCGCGAAAGGCCTTACCGTCAAGGCGGATCCAAGCATGGGTATCCGGGCCGCCGCACTGGGTCAGCTCGAGCTGTCCGGGGTGACGGTGCCGCTGAATGCCCGCCTTGGCGAGGACGAAGCCACCGATGAGGACTACTCCGAGGCGATAGCGCTGTCCCGGCTGGGCTGGGCGGCGCTGGCGGTCGGCACCTCGCACGCGGTTCTCGACTACGTCGTCCCGTACGTGAAGGAGCGCGAGGCATTCGGTGAGCCGGTGGCTCGCCGTCAGGCGGTGGCGTTCATGTGCGCCAACATCGCCATCGAGCTGGACGGGCTGCGGCTGATCACCTGGCGCGGTGCCGCGCGTGCCGAACAGGGCCTTCCGTTCATCCGCGAGGCCGCGCTGGCCAAGCGGATCGGCGCCGACAAGGGCATGCAAATCGGCCTGGACGGCGTACAACTGCTCGGCGGCCACGGCTACACCAAAGAGCACCCCGTCGAACGCTGGTACCGCGACCTGCGGGCCATCGGCGTCGCCGAGGGCGTCGTCGTTATCTGAGTCGTCACCTAGCGAAAGATCAATCATGGCAATCAATCTGGAACTGCCCCGCAAGATGCAAGCGGTGATCGACAAGGCACACCAGGGCGCCGCGGAGATGATGCGCCCGATCGCCCGCAAGTACGACGTCCACGAGCACGCCTATCCGGTGGAGCTGGACACCTTGTCCAACCTGTTCTCCGGAGCCGCCGAATCCAATGCCGTAGGACTCGCCGGCGCCGAGGCGTTCCGCAGCAGTGAGAGCAAGGAAGAAAACCGCAACGGCTCCAACATGGCGGCGGTGCTGCAGACGATGGAGGCCAGTTGGGGTGACGCGGCGATGATGCTGTCGATGCCCTATCAGGGCCTGGGCAACGCCGCGATCAGCGGGGTGGCCACCGACGAGCAACTGCAGCGGCTGGGTCGGGTCTGGGCGGCGATGGCCATCACCGAACCGGGCTTTGGCTCCGACTCGGCGGCGGTCTCCACCACCGCCAAGCTCGACGGCGACGAATACGTGATCAACGGCGAAAAGATTTACGTCACAGCGGGTTCGCGAGCCACCCATATCGTGGTCTGGGCGACACTGGACAAGTCGCAGGGTCGCCCGGCGATCAAGTCGTTCATCGTGCCCCGCGACCACCCCGGTGTCACCGTCGAACGGCTGGAGAAGAAGCTCGGCATCAAGGGATCCGACACCGCCGCGATCCGTTTCGACAACGCGCGAATCCCGAAGGACAACCTGCTCGGCAACCCGGAAATCCAATCGGGCCAAGGATTCTCCGGTGTCATGGAGACCTTCGACAACACCCGACCCGTGGTCGCCGGCATGGCCATCGGCATCGCCCGCGCCGCCCTGGAGGAGCTGCGCAAGATCCTGACCGAGGCCGGGGTCGAGATCTCCTACGACAGGCCCGCGCACGCCCAAAGCGCCGCCGCGGCCGAATTCTTGCGGATGGAGGCGGACTGGGAGTCGGCCTACCAGCTGACGCTACGCGCGGCGTGGCAGGCCGACAACAAGATCCCCAACTCCAAAGAAGCATCGATGGCCAAGGCCAAAGCCGGGCGCGTCGGCAGCGACATCACCCTCAAAGCCGTCGAATTGGCCGGCACCGCAGGCTATTCGGAGCAGACGCTGCTGGAGAAGTGGGCACGTGACTCGAAGATCATGGACATCTTCGAAGGCACCCAGCAGATCCAGCAACTCGTGGTCGCACGCCGGCTGCTCGGCCTGTCCTCCGCCGAACTCAAGTAGCGATCAGGCAGCCCACCGAGGCGCTTCCCACCGAGCGTGAAGTCACTGCGAATTTGTCGCCGTTTTTTGGCAGTGAGTGCACGTTCGACGAGCGCTAACTGACGATCGGCCCCAATCCGACTTGCTCGAGGATCGGTATCCGCGATCTCGGTGATCCCGTTGCCGGGGGGTTCGTAAACAGTCCCCGCGCCTGATAGCTTCACTGCCATCCTCGAGATCTCCGCGGCGGTCCGACTCGTGTCGTGACTCGCCAAAGCCTATACGGGCGACAGAAAAGCAACCAAGGGAAAGCGCGCCACCGCCCAGGGCTACCGTCGTCGTGTGGATACGTTTCAGGCCCTGGTAGCTCGTCAAGATGGTGATCGGATCACGGCGTCGGTCGAAACGCTGCGCCCGGCCGACCTGCCGCCCGGGGAGGTGACGATCCGGGTGCTGTATTCCAGCGTCAACTACAAGGACGCGCTGGCGCTGACGCCCAAGGGCGGCGTGGTGCGCGACTATCCGATCGTTCCGGGCATCGACCTCACCGGCGAAGTCGTCGAATCGCAGTCGCCGGACTTCAGTGTCGGGGAGAAGGTGCTGGCGCACGGGTATGCGATCGGCACCGGCCACCACGGCGGTTACGCCGAGTACGCGCGTCTGCCCGCCGACCAGGTGGTGGCACTGGGAGCGCTGAGCCCGCGTGAGGGCGCGGCCATCGGGACCGCCGGCTTCACCGCCGCGATGAGCGTGCAGGCCCTGATCGACTGGGGCATCGCGCCCGACGCCGGGCCCATCGTCGTCACCGGCGCCTCCGGTGGTGTCGGGTCGGTCAGCGTGGATCTACTCGCGGCGGCGGGCTATCAGGTGGTCGCCTCCAGCGGTAAGGAATCGGCCACCGCAATGCTGAAAGAGCTTGGCGCTGCTGAGGTTATCGGCCGGCTGCCTGCCGATCCCGATGCCAAGCCGCGACCACTGGCCAAGGCGCGCTGGGCGGGCGCGGTGGATTGTGTCGGGGGCGCGACGCTCGCCGATGTGCTCAGCACGGTCGACTACGGCGGGGCGGTGGCGGCCAGCGGTCTCACCGGCGGGCCTGCGCTGCACACCACGGTGATGCCATTCATCCTGCGCGCTGTCTCCCTGCTCGGCATGGACTCGGTGCTGATGCCCATTGCGCGGCGACGCAAGTTGTGGGCATTGCTGGGCGACTCGCTCAAGCCGCGGCACCTGAACACGGTCGCCAACGACCTCGACGTCAAAGACGTGGTCGAGATTTTGGATCAACTGCGCGCGGGCAGCTACTCGGGCCGCGCGGTGGTACGTGTCGCCGGCGGATTCTGAGCTGGCAGTAGGCTATTCGAGCGCTGGCCGGAGGTGTCCGGCCCTATCGACAATGGAGGCAGCATGCGTGCAGCACGGGTGACGCGGCTCGACGGCCCAGACGCGATCGAGGTGGGCGAGGTCGACGAGCCCACCGGCGACGGGATCGTCGTCGAGGTGCATGCCGCCGGCGCCGCGTTTCCGGATGCACTGCTGACCCGCGGCCTCTACCAGTACCGGCCGGACCCGCCGTTCGTGCTGGGAGCCGAGATCGCCGGCGTCGTTCGGTCGGCACCGGCGGGCGCTCACGTGGGTCCCGGTGACCGGGTCGTCGGCCTGACGATGCTGACCGGTGGTATGGCCGAGGTCGCGGTGCTCTCCCCCGACCGGGCGTTCAAGCTGCCGGACAACGTGAGCTTCGAGGCGGGCGCCGGACTGCTGTTCAACGACCTGACGGTGTACTTCGCGCTGACGGTGCGTGGCCGCCTGCAGCAGGGTGAAACCGTGCTGGTGCACGGCGCGGCGGGCGGGATCGGAACCTCGACGCTGCGCTTGGCGCCGGCGCTCGGGGCCTCGCGCACGATCGCGGTGGTCAGCACCGAGGAGAAGGGCCGGATCGCCACCGCGGCCGGCGCGACCGACGTGGTGCTGGCCGATGGCTTCAAGGATGCGGTGCAGGAATTGACCGGCGGCCGCGGCGTCGACATGGTCGTCGACCCGGTCGGCGGTGACCGGTTTACCGATTCCCTGCGCTCGCTTGTTGCGGGCGGACGGCTGCTGGTCGTCGGCTTTACCGGCGGCGAGATCCCCACGGTGAAGGTAAACCGGCTGCTGCTCAACAACATTGACGTCGTCGGCGTCGGCTGGGGCGCGTGGACGGCCACGCATCCCGGCGCGCTGGACGAACAGTGGGCCGGACTGGAGCACCTGCTCACCTCGGGCAAGCTGGCGGCGCCGGAGCCGGAGGTCTACCCACTGGACCAGGCCGCCGCAGCCGTCGCCTCGATGGAGAATCGCACCGCCAAAGGAAAAGTCGTCCTGCGCGTCCGCGACTAGCGGCAGCGGGTTCCAGCAGCGGGTTCCAGCAGCGCGCGAGTGGTCGTTGATTTGCCCGCCTCCGAGCGACAAGGGCGGCTCGCACCGGGACGCCTTGGCAGCGGCTCGAACCGGGACGCCTTGGCATTTGTCGCTATGAGGCGGGCAAACGGAGAGCCGCCGCGCACGCCGGAGCGGGTCGCCTGGCTTTGTGCGAGGCCGAGCCGGCAATAACGGCGGCCCTTGTGTGAGGCTAAAAGAGAAAGTAATGTCACTTTCAGTTTTGGTCGCCGACGTGCCCGGGAGTCACTATGGAATCCTTCGTTCACCTGCGCAAAGGCAAGACGCCGCGTCGCCTGCACGCCGACCTTGACGGCCTCAAGGACGACGAGCTGGGCCGGGGCGGATTCACCGGGCGCACGGCCAACATCTACCGTCGCCACGACCCCACCGCCTACCGGGCGTCCGGACCGCTGCGCCCGGTCGACGTGCTGTCCAGCGAGCTCAAGCCCAGCGATGCGACCGACGCCAACGGTGGGCCGATGCTGATGTTCAGCAACGAGGACTGTCGCGTTCTGCTGAGCCGCCGCCGCGAGCCGATGCCCTACTTCGCCCGCCACGTCGACGGCGATCTGCTGTCGTTCGTCCACCAAGGCACCGGACTGCTGGAGACCGAGTTCGGTCCGCTGCGTTACCGCGAGGGCGACTGGGTCTACATTCCGAAGGCCTGCACCTGGCGGCAGGTGCCGGATCGCGAAACCACCCTGCAGATGATCGAGGCCACCCACGAATTCCGGGTGCCACCGCCCGGTCCGTTGGGCCGGCACTTCCCCTTCGACCCGTCGCAGGCCACCATTCCCGAGCCGGATCCGATCGACGACGACGGCCGCGACGAGTACGAGGTCCGGCTCGTCCACCGCGATGTTCAAGACGGCGGTCCGACAACGCTTGTCTACCAACATAATCCACTTGACGTCGAAGGATGGCGCGGCGACAACTTCGCGTTCACCTTCAACATCGACGACTACAACGTGATCACCTCCGACAGCGTTCACCTGCCGCCGACGGTGCACCTGTTCATGCAGGCCACCGGTGTCTACGTGATGAACTTCCTGCCCAAGCCCGCCGAGGGCGTCGCCGGCACCGAACGTACTCCCTGGTATCACCGCAACGTCGACTACGACGAAATCGCGTTCTTCCATGGCGGCTCGCTGTACGGCATCCCGATGCCGCCGGGCCTGATTACCCATGCGCCGCAAGGGGTTCACCACGGCGCGCCGGAGAAGGCCCGCGAACGAGCCCGCCGCAAGTTCGACGAGCACTCGCGCGTCGATTGGCAGGTCATCGCCGTCGACACCCGCAAGCGCCTGACACCCTCACCCGAAGTACTGGCCAACGATTTAGGACAACACTGATGAGCCAAGCCGTCAAGCACGACTACGACCGGATCCCGTATCTTGTTGCCTTCCAAAATAATTCCGGCGTCCGAGATGTCTATGGCGGACTGGCCGAGATCACCGTCCTGGAGAGCTACCTGCTCAAGCCGAAAGACAAGTCGTCGGACACCGTGCTGGTGTTCATGCACCCGATCGGCGGCGGCGCCTACCTGCCGATGATCAATGCGCTGGCCCGGGCCGGCCACCACGTCATCTACTGCAACAGCCGGTTCCGCGGCACGGATTCGGCATTGCTGATGGAGAAGGTCGTCGAGGATCTCGGCGAATGCATCAAGGACGCCAAGAACCGGCTGGGCTACACCAAGGTGGTGCTGGCGGGCTGGAGCGGCGGCGGCTCGCTGTCGGTGTTCTACCAGCAGCAGGCCCAGCACGCGACGATCACGTCGAGCCCGACCGGCGACGGGCCGGACCTGACCAAGCTGGAGCTGCCGGCCGCCGACGGCATCATGCTGCTGGCCGCGCACATCAGCCGGCACGGCACGCTGACCGAATGGCTGGACGCGTCCATCCTCGACGAATCCGATCCCACCAAGCGCGATCCCGAGCTCGATCTGTACAACCCCGACAATCCCAACCAACCGCCCTACACCCAGGAGTTCCTGGACCGGTACCGTCAAGCGCAGATCGACCGCAACCGCCGCATCACCGCATGGGCCAAAGAGAAGCTGGCTGAATTGACCGCTCAGGGCCGCCCCGACGACGAGTTCGGATTTGTCGTGCATGGCACGATGGCCGATCCGCGCTGGCTGGATCCCACCGTGGATCCCAATGAGCGCACGCCGGGCACCTGCTACCTGGGTGACCCTCAGGTGGTGAACATGAGCCCGGTCGGACTGGCCCGCTTCTCGACGCTGCGCGGCTGGCTGTCGCAATGGAGCTACGACGAAGCCCGCGGCGACGGGGTGGACTGCGGGCGCGACATCGCCATCCCCGCGCTGGTGATCGGCAACCTCGCCGACGACGCCTGCACACCCAGCCACACCCGGCGGTTGTTCGAGGCAATCGGGCATCCCGACAAGGAAATGTACGAAATCCCGGGCGCCACACACTATTACGCCGGTCCAGACCAGCGCGACAAGTTGCGCAACGCCATCGATATCGTCACCGACTGGCTGGTCCGCCACGAATTCGCGAGCGCACAATGACCACAAGCGGACCGCTGGACGGCATCCGGGTGCTCGAACTGGGCACCTTGATCGCGGGTCCGTTCGCCGGCCGCTTGCTCGGGGACATGGGCGCCGAGGTCATCAAGGTGGAGCCGCCGGGCGCCCCGGACCCGCTGCGTAACTGGGGTCAAGCCGAATACGAAGGGCACCACGTGTTCTGGACCGTGGCCGCGCGCAACAAGAAGGCGATCACGCTCGACCTGCGCAAACCGCATGGGCGCGAGCTGTTCCTCGAGCTCGTCGAGAAGTCCGACATCGTGGTGGAGAACTTCCGTCCGGGCACTCTCGAGAAGTGGAACCTGGGGTACGACGTGCTCAGCGAACGCAATGCGGGCATCATCCTGGTCCGGGTGTCCGGCTATGGACAGACCGGGCCGGACGCGCACAAGGCGGGCTACGCCTCGGTGGCCGAGGCCGCCAGCGGACTGCGCCACCTCAACGGATTTCCCGGCGGGCCGCCCCCTCGCCTCGCGCTCTCGCTCGGCGACAGTCTGGCCGGCATGTTCGGCGCCCAGGGCGCGATGGCCGCACTGTACCGCCGCAGCGTGACGGGGCGAGGACAAGTCGTCGACGTCGCGCTGACCGAATCATGCTTAGCCATACAGGAATCCACGATTCCCGACTACGACGTCGGCGGCGTGGTGCGCGGACCGTCGGGCACGAGGCTGGAAGGTATCGCGCCGTCGAACATCTATCGCAGCGCCGACGATTCGTGGGTGGTGATCGCCGCCAACCAGGACACCGTGTTCGCCCGGCTGTGCACCGCGATGGGGCGCCCGGAACTGGCCGGCGACGAACGGTTCGCCACACACACCGCCCGCGGCCGCAACCAGGACGAGCTCGACAAGATCATCGGCGCGTGGGCCGCCGAACGGCCGCCCGGGGCCATCGTCGAAACCCTCAGTGCCGCAGGCGTGATCGCGGGCCCCATCAACACCGTCGCCGAAGTGGTCGAAGACCCGCAGCTGCGGGCACGCGGCATGCTGGTCGAGCACTACGACGAACGCATCGCGCGTAATGTGTTGGGACCCGGGGTTGTTCCGGTGCTGTCGGAATCGCCGGGCAGTGTCCGCCATGCGGGGCCCGCCTGCCCCGGACAACACAACGACGACGTCTACGCGGGGTTGCTCGACAAGGGCGCCGACGAGCTCGAGGCACTGCGCGACGAGGGGGTGCTATGAACACTCACGTCGATATCCGTGAGGTGGCACTGCGCGACGGACTGCAGATCGAAAAGCCAATCCCGTTGTCGGCCAAGCTGGAACTGCTCGCGGCGGTGGCCGCCACGGGTGTGCGCGAAGTGGAGGCGACAGCATTCGTCTCCCCGACGAAGGTGCCGTCGATGGCTGATGCCGCCGAGCTTGCCGCGCAACTGCACAACTACCCCGACATCGAATTCTCCGCCCTGGTCGCCAGCCCAAATGGCGCCAAGCGCGCGGTTGCCGCCGGGCTGCGGTCGATCGAATACGTGGTGGCCGCCGACGACTCGTTCAGCATGGCCAACGTCGGGCGCACCAGCGTCGAGGCCACCGACCAGATCGACGAAATCGTCGCCATCGCACATGGCGGCGGCCTCACCGCCGAGGTCGTCATCGCCACCGCATGGGACTCGCCGTTCGAGGGCCCTACCCCGGCGCAGCGGGTTCTCGAGATTGCCGCGGCCGCCCGCGACCGCGGCGCCGACCGCCTGTCGATCGCCGACACGATCGGCACCACCACCCCGGGCCGGGTGAGTTCGCTGATCGCCCAGCTGCGTCCGGTGATCGGCGACCTGCCGCTGGGTGCGCACTTCCACAACACCCGCGGCGCCGGGCTGGCCAGCGCCTACGCGGCGGTCAGCGCCGGCGTCACCCGGCTGGACGCCTCGGCCGGCGGGCTGGGCGGTTGCCCGTTCGCTCCGGGCGCCACCGGCAACATCGCCACCGAAGACCTGGTCTACCTGCTCACCGACAGTGACATCGATGTGGACGTCGACCTGCAAGCCGCGATCGCCGCCGCCGATGTCGCGAAATCGGTTGTGGGCCATGACCTGCCGAGCGCGCTGCTGCGCGCGGGCGACCGGATCCGGAACTGATGGGTGTGACCACCCCCGACGCGTCGCGGGCGCTGACCTCCAAAGGCCGCCAGACCAGGGAGGCCATCGAACAGGCCGCGCGAAAGCTGTTCGCCGAGCGCGGCTTTCACGGCACCACACTGGCCGACATCACGTCGGCCGCCGGAAAATCGCCGGCGGTTTTCTACCGGTACTTCGCCGACAAGGAAGACCTGCTGGCCGCGCTGGCGGAATCTTTCCTGCACGATGTCGTGGCACCGTCCGGGTTGAGCGTGCACCTGCCCGACTCTCCCCCGCAAGCAGGAGGGGCCCCCACAGACGACAACAACTTTTTCACCGCGGTGGTCACCGGATACTGGAACATCTTCAAGCAGCACATCGGCATCATGATCGCCGTGGCCCAACTGGCCACCACGCAGCAGCGGTTCGCGGCTGTGCAGAACGAATTTCGAAAGTTCGGCATGGACATCGTGGCCGCATCGGTGCGACGCGCCCAGGAACAGGGCTACGGCAGCGAACTCAACCCGCAGCACACGGCGGCGGCCATCGCGTTGCTGTTCGAAAACTTCACCACCGTCTTCGCCGGGCAGTCTGGTCTCGGGATGCAGATCAGCGACGAGGACGCCATTGCGACCCTGTCGACGGTGTGGAAGAAAACTCTGTACGGCGTATAAGGAGATCAACGTGGATTTCACCCTGCCGGAACACCTTCCGGGCGTACTCGCCGAGATGGATGCGTTCATCGAGGCGGAGATCAAGCCGCTGGAACGCGAAAACATCCAGTACTTCGATCAGCGCCGCGAGCATGCCCGCACCGATTGGGACAACGACGGAATCCCGACCGAAGAGTGGGAGGAGTTGCTCGCCGAGATGCGCCGGCGCGCCGACAAAGCGGGCTGGCTGCGCTACGGACTGCCAGCCTCGCTGGGCGGCCGCGACGGCACCAACGTCGACATGGCAGTGATCCGGGAACACTTGGCGCACAAGGGCCTCGGACTGCACAACGACCTGCAGAACGAGTCGTCGATCGTCGGGAACTTTCCTCAGGTGATCATGATGGAACGCTTCGGCACCGAGGGGCAGCGCCGGGTGTGGTCCGAGGCGCTGATCACCGGCGAGCGGTCCATGGCGTTCGGACTGACCGAACCACAGCACGGATCCGATGCGACCTGGCTGGAAACCCATGCCCAGCTCGACGGTGACAGCTGGGTGATCAACGGCTCCAAGCGGTTCAACACCGGTGTGCACCGCGCCACCCACGACCTGGTCTTCGCCCGCACCTCCGGTGAGCCGGGACAAGCGCGGGGCATCACCGCGTTCCTGGTTCCGACCGACACCCCAGGATTCAAAGTCCCCTACTACTGGTGGACCTTCAACATGCCCACCGACCACGGTGAAGTCGAGCTGACCGATGTCCGCATCCCCGCCGATGCGGTCCTCGGCGAGGTCGACCGCGGCCTGGAGGTCGCCCAGACGTTCTTGCACGAGAACCGGATTCGCCAAGCCGCGAGCAGCCTGGGCGCGGCGCAGTATTGCATCGACCGAGCCGCTGAATACGCGGCCAAGCGCACGGTGTTCGGCAAGCCGCTGTCGGTCAATCAAGCCGTGCAATGGCCGCTCGCCGAGCTGCAGACCGAAGCACAAATGGTGCGGCTACTGGTGCAATACGCCGCCTGGCACCTAGACCGTGACCACCACATGGAAGTGTCGGACAAGGTGTCGATGGCCAACTATCGCGCCAACCGGCTGGTCTGCGAGGCCGCCGACCGCGCCATGCAGGTCTACGGCGGCCTGGGCTACAGCCGTCACGAGCAGTTCGAGCACATCTACCGGCACCATCGACGCTATCGGATCACCGAGGGCGCCGAGGAAATCCAGATTCGCCGAGTGGCGCAGCGGCTGTTCAAGTTTGGCAAGCAGTGAGCGGGGAGCTGGGCGCCAAACTGGAAGCGGTGCTGGTGCCGGTACTGGGCGCCGGCACCACGGTCGAGAATCTGCGCGCGTTGACCGGCGGTGCCAGCCGCACCACCTGGGCGTTCGACGCGGTCACCGGCAGCCAACGCCGCGCGCTGATCCTGCGCACCGGCCCACCCGACGACGTTCATGCCGGCATGGAGCTCGAAGCCCGCGCGCAGGCCGCGGCCGCGGCCGCCGGCGCGCCGGTCCCCCACATCCTGGTCGCCGATGATTCGGTTGCGGCACTGGGCAATCCGTTTCTCGTCTGCGACGAGATCAAGGGCGAGACCATCGTCCGGCGCATCCAGCGTCAGCTCGACACCGCCGACGGGCACGCTCGCCGAACCGAGCTGCTGCGGCAATGCGCGCAGGCGCTGGCCGCCATTCACCGGGCCGACCCGCAGATTCCGGGCCTGGCCTATGAGGACCAGCTCGTGGAATACCGCGAGCGGCTCGACGCGATGAACGACACCACCGCTACCTTCGAATGGGCGTTCCGCTGGTTGGCCGCGCACCGGCCGCAACAATCGGCAACGGTGCTGGTGCACGGCGATTACCGGATGGGCAACCTGATCGTCGACGGATCCAACCTGGCCGCCGTGCTCGACTGGGAGCTGGTGCACCGCGGCGAGGCCTACGAAGACCTGGCCTGGTTCTGCATCCGCGCGTGGCGGTTCGGCGCTCCGGCCAGCCTCGGCGCCGGTGGCCTCGGCAGCATCGAGAGCTTCGTGCGCGACTACGAGCAGGCCAGCGGCACGACCGTCGACCGGGCCGCGCTGCACTGGTGGCTGGTGCTGGCCACGTTGCGCTGGGGCGTGATCTGCCGCTTCCAGGCGGAGCGGCATTTGAGCGGTCAATCGCGCTCGGTGGAGCTGGCGACGATCGGTCGCCGGGTCAGCGAAACTGAGTGGGACATCCTCAACCTGCTCGAGGAGGTTCGGTCGTGATCGGCGCATACGGACGCCCGCTGGCTGCCGAACTCGTGGCCGCGGTGGCCGAGTTCCTGGAAACCGACGTCCGTGAGGCGACCACCGGACAGGTCAACTTCCACTCCCGGGTGGCCGCCAACGCGTTGCGCATCGTCGAACGCGAACTGCTCGACGAGAGTGCCGCGGAATCGCAAGCCGCGCTGGCCGGCTTGGGTTTCGGAGACGAGGAACAGCTTGCCGCGGCCATCCGGGCCGGCGAGCTCGACGAGCGTGCCGGCGAGGTCCTCGCCGCCCTGAGAACCCTGGTGCGTAATCGGTTAGCGGTTGCCCACCCCGGATACGACAGCGAATAGGAGCTGCCATGCCCGCGGTATCCGCCGAGGTCGTCCTCGACACCGCCGACCGGTTGTTCGCATCGATCGTCAACGGCGACAAGGCCGCGGTCGATCGGCTGTGGAACGACGACATCGCGGTGTGGCGGGTGGGCGCCAGCCGCGACGACGACAAGACCCGCGCGCTCAAAGTCATCGACTGGTTCATCGGTGTGACCACGCGGCGCCGCTACGAGATTCTCGATCGCCGGCTCTTCGACGACGGATCGATCAGTGGCTTCGTTCAGCAGCACGTCCTGCACGCCACCGGCCGTGCCGGCCAATCGATCTCCATGCGCGTTTGCATCGTGATCAGGGTGGGCACAAATGGTCTGATCGACCGGATCGACGAGTATTTCGACCCCGCCGAGATTGCGCCGCTGATGAGGTGACGATGACGACGCTGGAGACACTGCTGAATGATCCCGACCTGGCCGGGGGGTGGAAGATCGTTCCCGAGCGGTCGGCCGTCACCTTCAAGATCAGGAATATGTGGGGGCTGCTGAACGTCAAGGGCCGGTTCACCGAGTTCACCGGTGACGGACAGCTCACCGGCAAGGGCTCGGTGTTCGGCCGCCTCGACATCCATACCGCGTCGGTGCAGACCGGCATCGGCCGTCGCGACGAGCATCTGCGCTCGGCCGATTTCTTCGATGTCAAACGGTTTCCCGAGATCAGCGTCGTCGTCACCGCAATTCACCCGACCCAGGGCAAGGCCGCGGACCTGCGGGCCAGCTTCACGATCAAGGGGATCAGCGCGCCGGTACCGCTGCCCGTCACCGTCACTGAAGCCGGCGACGGTTCGATCCAAATCTCGGGCGAAACCAGGATCGATCGATCCCAATTCGACATCGGGTGGAACAAGTTCGGCATGATCGCGCCCACGGCCAAGGCGGCGGCACAGGCCGTTTTCGTGCGGTCTGGCCGATAAAGGCGGTCGAGCACCAGTAGCATCTGCACCGTGCCCGACGCCACGATCGCTCTGCGGATACTCGTCTACAGCGACAACCCCAACACCCGCGACAAGGTGAAGCGGGCACTGGGCAAGCGACTGCATCCTGATCTGCCGGAGTTGAACTATGTCGAGGTGGCTACCGGCCCGATGGTGATCCGCACTATGGACGAGGGCGGTATCGACCTGGCCATCCTCGACGGCGAAGCGACACCGACCGGCGGCATGGGAATCGCCAAACAGCTCAAGGACGAGCTCGAAACCTGCCCGCCGATCCTGGTGCTCACCGGGCGCCCGGACGATGCGTGGCTGGCGACGTGGTCGCGGGCCGAGGCCGCGGTGCCGCACCCGATCGACCCGATCGTGCTGGGTCGCACCGTGCTCGGGTTGCTACGCGCCCCCGCCATCTGAAGCTGACGACCTGCTCCTTTTCTGGTGCCGTTGCGGCGCCGTTTTTGCCGTGCCCCGAAAACGTGCTGGATCTCACACCACAAACCACGCATTAGCACCACCCCGAGCACGTGCCTCAGCCGCCTCGACGCTATGTTGAAGATCACTGTGCCGGGCTACAGACCCAGTCCGTCACAGCAGCCCGGTCGCCGCCTGGTCGCTATATAGGCGGCCCCACGACGGATCTTGGAGCGAGTTGAACGTCTACATACCCATCCTGGTGCTAGGCGCAATCGCCGCCGCCTTTGCTGTGGGCTCGGTGGTGATCGCGAGCCTGGCCGGCCCGTCGCGCTACAACAAGTCGAAGATGGCGGCCTACGAATGTGGAATCGAGCCCACCGAAACGTCGGTGAGTGGTCCGCATGCGACGCCTGGGCAGCGGTTCCCGGTGAAGTACTACCTGACCGCGATGCTGTTCATCGTCTTCGACATCGAAATCGTGTTCCTGTATCCGTGGGCGGTCAGCTACGACGCACTGGGGATGTTTGCTCTGGTCGAGATGGTGGTGTTCATGCTCACCGTCTTCGTGGCCTACGCCTACGTGTGGCGCCGCGGCGGCCTGACATGGGATTGAGGTAACAACTCATGGGCCTGGAAGAACAGCTACCCGCCGGCATCCTGCTCGGGACGGTCGAGAAGATCGCCGGCTACGTCCGCAAGAACTCGCTGTGGCCGGCAACGTTCGGACTGGCGTGCTGCGCGATCGAGATGATGGCAACGGCCGGACCGCGGTTCGACATCGCACGGTTTGGGATGGAGCGGTTTTCGGCAACACCGCGCCAGGCCGACCTGATGATCGTGGCCGGGCGGGTGAGCCAGAAGATGGCCCCGGTGCTGCGCCAGATCTACGACCAGATGGCGGAACCGAAATGGGTACTGGCCATGGGCGTCTGCGCCTCGTCCGGCGGGATGTTCAACAACTACGCGATCGTGCAGGGCGTGGATCACGTGGTTCCGGTGGACATCTACCTCCCCGGCTGCCCGCCCCGCCCGGAGATGCTGTTGTACGCAATTCTCAAGCTGCACGAGAAGATTCAGGAAATGCCGCTCGGCGTGAACCGCGAGCAGGCCATCGCTGAAGCCGAGCAGGCGGCACTGGGCGCCCGGCCCACCATCGAGATGCGTGGGCTGCTGCGATGAGCTCGCCGGAACAGGACCCTAAGGTAGCCGCCAGCGAAGTAGGCGGCGCGGTGCCCTCGTCCGACGAAGAAGTGATCAACGTGCGCCGCGGCATGTTCGGCATTTCGGGTTCGGGCGACACCTCCGGTTACGGACGCCTGGTGCGGCAGATCACGCTCCCGGGCAGTAGTCCCCGGCCGTACGGCGGTTATTTCGACGATGTGGTCGACCGGCTGGCCGATGCATTGAAGGCCGGTGACATCAAATTCGAAGACGCGATCGAGAAAGTCGTCGTCGACCGCAACGAACTGACGTTGCACGTGCGCCGGGAGGCGCTGCCCCATGTCGCCCAACGCCTGCGCGACGAACCCGAATTGCGCTTCGAGATGTGCCTGGGCGTCAGCGGGGTGCACTACCCGCACGAGACCGGCCGCGAATTGCACGCCGTGTACCCGTTGCAGTCGATCACGCACAATCGCCGGGTCCGGCTGGAAGTGTCTGCGCCCGATGGTGATCCGCACATCCCGTCGCTGTACGGCATCTACCCGACCAACGACTGGCACGAGCGCGAGACGTACGACTTCTTCGGCATCATCTTCGACGGGCACCCGTCGCTGACCCGCATCGAGATGCCCGACGACTGGCACGGCCATCCGCAGCGCAAGGACTACCCGCTCGGCGGTATTCCCGTCGAGTACAAGGGAGCACAGATACCCCCGCCCGACGAGCGGAGAGCGTACAACTAATGAGCACAATCACTGACTCGACGCACGATGGTGGCGCCGAAACTGTCGTCGTCGCCGGCGGACAGGACTGGGGGCAGGTCGTCGAGGCCGCCCGTGCCGCGGATCCCGGTGAACGCATCGTCGTCAACATGGGCCCTCAGCACCCGTCCACCCATGGGGTGTTGCGGTTGATTCTCGAGATCGAAGGTGAGACCGTCACCGAGGTCCGCTGCGGAATCGGCTACCTGCACACCGGAATCGAGAAGAACCTCGAATACCGGTACTGGACGCAGGGTGTCACGTTCGTGACCCGGATGGACTACCTGTCACCGTTTTTCAACGAGACCGCCTACTGTCTTGGTGTCGAGAAGCTGCTCGGCATCACCGATGAGATCCCGGAGCGGGTCAACGTCATCCGCGTGATGATGATGGAGCTCAACCGGATCTCCTCGCATCTGGTCGCGTTGGCCACCGGCGGCATGGAGCTGGGCGCGATGACGCCGATGTTCGTTGGCTTCCGGGGACGCGAGATCGTCTTGACCCTGTTCGAAAAGATCAGTGGGCTGCGGATGAACAGCGCCTACATCCGCCCCGGCGGGGTGGCGCAGGACTTGCCGCCGGGCGCCGAAGCTGACATCGTCGAGGGCCTCAAGGGGCTCAAGCAGGTGCTGCGCGAAATGGGTGATCTGCTCAACGAAAACGCCATCTGGAAAGCGCGCACCGAGGGCGTCGGCTATCTCGACCTGACCGGCTGCATGGCGCTGGGCATCACCGGACCGATCCTGCGTGCCACCGGCTTGCCGCACGACCTGCGCAAGAGTGAACCCTACTGCGGGTACCAGGACTACGAGTTCGACGTGATCACCGCCGACACGTGTGACGCCTACGGGCGCTACATGATTCGCGTCAAGGAAATGTGGGAGTCGATCAAGGTTGTCGAGCAATGCCTGGACAAGCTGAAGCCGGGACCGCACATGGTGGAGGATCGCAAGATCGCCTGGCCCGCCGACCTGAAGGTAGGACCCGACGGCATGGGTAATTCGCCCGAGCACATCGCCAAGATCATGGGCGGCTCGATGGAAGCCTTGATCCACCACTTCAAGTTGGTCACCGAGGGCATCCGGGTGCCGGCCGGCCAGGTCTACAGCGCGGTGGAATCACCCCGCGGAGAGCTCGGCGTGCACATGGTCAGTGACGGCGGAACCCGGCCTTACCGAGTGCATTACCGGGATCCGTCCTTCACCAATCTGCAGTCGGTCGCCGCGATGTGCGAGGGCGGTATGGTCGCCGACCTGATCACCGCGGTCGCCAGCATCGACCCGGTCATGGGTGGAGTCGACCGATGAGCGCACCGGTGGGAGGCTCCCCGGGCTCGGGCGAGCGGGTGTTCATCCGGCTGGGACCGCCGCCCGAAGAACCCAACCAATTCGTGACCGAGGGTGCGCCGCAGTCGTATCCGCCGGAGGTCCGGGCGCGGCTGGAGGTCGAAGCCAAGGAGATCATCAGCCGCTATCCCGACAAGCGCTCCGCGTTGTTGCCGTTGCTGCACCTGGTCCAGGCAGAGGATTCCTACCTGACACCGGCCGGCCTCGAATTCTGCGGCGAGCAAGTCGGATTGACCGGCGCCGAGGTGTCGGCGGTGGGTAGCTTCTACACGATGTACCGACGCGGCCCGACCGGCGATTACCTGGTCGGCGTCTGCACCAACACGCTGTGTGCCGTGATGGGTGGCGACGCCGTGTTCGACTCCCTCAAAGAGCATCTCGGCATCGGCAACGACGAGACCACCGACGATGGCTCGGTCACGTTGCAGCACATCGAATGCAACGCGGCATGCGACTTCGCGCCCGTGGTGATGGTCAACTGGGAGTTCTACGACAACCAGACACCGGAGTCGGCGCGCGAGCTTGTCGACTCGTTGCGGACCGGCAAACCCAAGGCGCCCACCCGCGGCGCGCTGTGCAAGTTCCGCGAGACCTCACGGATTTTGGCCGGCCTGCCCGACGAGCGCCCCGACGAAGGCCAGGGCGGTGCCGGCGCGGCCACTTTGGCCGGGCTGCAGGTCGCCAAGGAGAAGGGCATGGAAGCCCCGCCGGCTCCCGGAGGCAACTCATGACCACCCCGCTGACCCCGGTCATCAGCCGCTACTGGGACGACCCCAAGTCGTTCACGCTCGAGACCTATCAGCGTCACGACGGCTACCAGGCGCTGAAGAAGGCCCTGAAGATGGAGCCCGACGCGGTGATTGGGGCCGTGAAGGACTCGGGCCTGCGCGGTCGCGGCGGCGCCGGCTTCTCGACCGGCACGAAGTGGTCGTTCATCCCGCAGGGCGACTCCGGCCCGGCCGCCAAGCCGCACTACCTGGTCGTCAACGCCGACGAGTCCGAACCCGGTACGTGCAAAGACATTCCGCTGATGCTGGCGACGCCCCACCTACTGGTGGAAGGCGCCATCATCGCCTCCTACGCCATCCGGGCCAGCCACGCCTTCATCTACGTGCGCGGCGAAGTGGTGCCGGTGCTGCGCCGGCTGCAGAACGCGGTCGCCGAGGCTTACGCTGCAGGCTATTTGGGCCGCGACATCGCGGGCTCGGGCTACGACCTGGAGCTGGTGGTGCACGCCGGTGCGGGCGCCTACATCTGCGGCGAGGAAACCGCACTGCTGGAGGGTCTGGAGGGCCGGCGCGGGCAGCCCCGGCTACGCCCGCCGTTCCCTGCCGTGGCCGGGCTTTACGGCTGCCCCACGGTGATCAACAATGTCGAGACCATCGCCAGCGTGCCGCCGATCATTCTCAACGGCGTCGAATGGTTCCGGTCGATGGGCAGCGAGAAATCGCCCGGCTTCACGCTGTACTCGCTGTCCGGACACGTCACTCGCCCCGGTCAGTACGAGGCGCCGCTGGGCATCACACTGCGCGAATTGCTCGACTACGCCGGCGGCGTCCGCGCCGGGCACCGTCTGAAGTTCTGGACACCGGGCGGCTCCTCGACGCCGCTGCTGACCGACGAACACCTCGACGTGCCACTGGATTACGAGGGCGTGGGCGCGGCCGGCTCGATGCTGGGTACCAAGGCGCTGGAGATCTTCGACGAGACCACCTGCGTGGTGCGCGCGGTGCAGCGCTGGACGTACTTCTACAAGCACGAGTCGTGCGGCAAGTGCACGCCGTGCCGCGAGGGCACGTTCTGGCTGGACCAGATCTACACACGGCTCGAGACGGGCAAGGGCACCCACGAGGATCTCGACAAATTGCTGGACATCTCCGATGCGATCCTCGGAAAGTCGTTCTGCGCGTTGGGCGATGGTGCGGCCAGCCCGGTGATGTCGTCGATCAAGTATTTCCGCGACGAGTACATCGCCCACGTCGAAGGGGGCGGCTGCCCGTTCGACCCACGAGATTCCATGCTGACGGCAGGGCCGAATGGCCGGAAAGAGACACAGCCCTGATGACTAGCGCGGCCAAAACCGAGACCGGTGGCGAAACAACGCCGCCCGACATGGTCAAGCTGACCATCGACGGCACTGAGATCACAGTTCCCAAGGGGACTCTGGTGATCCGGGCGGCCGAGTTGATGGGCATCCAGATTCCGAGGTTCTGCGACCACCCGCTGCTCGACCCGGTCGGCGCGTGCCGACAGTGCATGGTCGAGGTGGAGGGGCAGCGCAAGCCCATGGCGTCGTGCACCATCGTGTGCACCGACGACATGGTGGTGCGCACCCAGCTCACCTCCGAGGCCGCGGACAAGGCCCAGCACGGTGTGATGGAACTGCTGCTGATCAACCACCCGCTGGACTGCCCGATGTGCGACAAGGGTGGCGAATGCCCACTGCAGAACCAGGCAATGTCCAACGGCCGCAGCGATTCTCGTTTCGAAGACGTCAAGCGCACCTTCGCCAAGCCGATCAACATCTCCTCGCAGGTGCTACTTGACCGCGAGCGGTGCATCCTATGTGCGCGCTGCACGCGGTTCTCCGAGCAGATCGCCGGCGATCCGTTCATCGACATGCAGGAGCGTGGTGCCCTGCAGCAGGTCGGCATCTACGCGAACGAGCCGTTCGACTCCTACTTCTCGGGCAACACCGTGCAGATCTGCCCGGTGGGCGCGCTGACCGGCACCGCGTACCGATTCCGGGCCCGCCCATTCGATCTGGTCTCCAGCCCCAGCGTGTGCGAGCACTGCGCGGGCGGCTGCGCCGAGCGCACCGACCACCGGCGCGGCAAAGTGCTGCGCCGGCTCGCCGGCGACGACCCCGAGGTCAACGAGGAGTGGAACTGCGACAAGGGCCGGTGGGCATTCCGCTACGACACCCAGCCCGACGTGCTCACCACTCCCCTGGTCCGGGACGCCGACGGCACGCTGCAACCCGCGTCGTGGGCGCACGCGATCGTGGCCGCAACGCAGGGATTCGAAGCAGCGCGCGGGCGCACCGGTGTGCTGGTCGGCGGCCGCGGTACCTGGGAAGACTCCTACGCCTATTCGAAGTTCGCACGAATTGTGTTGGACACCAACGACATCGACTTCCGTGCTCGCCCATCGTCGGCCGAAGAGGCGGAGTTCCTCTCGGCACGCATCGCGGGCCGCCAGCTCACGGTCACCTTCTCCGATCTGGAATCGGCGCCGGTGGTTGTGCTGGTCGGCTTCGAGCCCGAGGACGAGGCGCCAATCGTATTCCTTCGGCTGCGCAAGGCCGCCCGCAAGCGCGGCGTGCCGATCTACGCGGTCGCTCCGTTCGCCACCCGTGCCCTGACGAAGATGTCGGGCCGGCTGCTGCAAACCGTGCCGGGTGCCGAACCAGTCACGCTGGACGGCCTGGCCGGCGGCGAGGTCGGCGAGCTGCTGTCCAAGCCCGGAGCGGTCATCATGGTCGGCGAACGGCTGGCCACGGTACCGGGCGGATTGTCCGCGGCGGCCCGCCTCGCGGATGCCACCGGGGCCCGGCTGGCCTGGGTGCCGCGGCGCGCCGGCGAACGTGGCGCGCTGGAAGCCGGGGCACTGCCCGGGCTGCTGCCCGGCGGTCGCCTGGTCGCCGACGACGCCGCCCGCGCAGAGGTGGCCGCGGCGTGGAACGTCGACGAATTGCCTTCTGCCCCAGGGCGTGACGTTGACGGCATTCTGGCCGCAGCGACGGACGGAAGCCTGGGCGCGCTGCTGGTCGGCGGTATCGAGCCCGCCGACTTCGCCGATCCGGATGCCGTATTGGCCGCGCTGGATGCCGCCGACTTCGTCGTCAGCCTGGAACTGCGGCACAGTGAGGTCACCGAACGAGCCGACGTGGTGTTCCCCGTCGCGCCCACCACACAGAAGGCGGGCGCATTCGTCAACTGGGAAGGCCGATTCCGGCCCTTCGAACCCGCGCTGCACGGCAGCACCCAACGAGCCACTCAGTCCGACCACCAGATCCTGGACACGCTGGCCGACGAAATGGGTGTTTACCTTGGCATGACCGGCGTCCAAGCGGCCCGCGAGCAGGTCGCGGCGCTGGGCAACTGGGAGGGCGATCGCGCAAGTGGCGCAACGGTTGAAGCTCCGCAGCCACCGCAGCCCGGGCAAGGCGAAGCCGTGCTCACCGGCTGGCGCATGATGCTCGACAACGGCCGGGCCCAGGACGGCGAACCGTATCTCGCGGGGACGGCACGCAAACCCGTGGTCCGGCTGTCGGCCGGGACCGCGACTGAGATCGGCGCGGCCGAGGGCGACACGGTCACGGTCAGCACATCGCGCGGATCAATCAGCCTGCCGCTGAACATCACTGACATGCCCGACCGGGTGGTGTGGCTACCGCTGAACTCACCGGGCTCGGCGGTGCAGCGGGACCTGGGTGTGACCGTCGGCAACATCGTGCGAATCGGAGTGGCTTCATGACGGACACGTTGAGCGCCTTCGGACACGACACGTGGTGGCTGGTGCTCGGCAAGGCGCTGGCCATTTTCGTCTTCTTGATGCTGAATGTGCTGCTGGCAATCCTGCTCGAGCGCAAGATACTTGGCTGGATGCAGCTGCGGCCCGGCCCCAACCGGGCGGGCCCCTGGGGCGCCCTGCAGAGCCTGGCCGACGGAATCAAGCTGGCGCTCAAGGAAAGCATCACGCCCCGCGGCGTCGACTGGTTCGTCTACATGGCGGCGCCGGTCATCTCGACGATCCCGGCGTTCACCGCGTTCTCGTTCATCCCGTTCGGGCCCGAGGTCTCGGTGTTCGGTCACCGCACGCCGCTGCAGCTGACCGACACGCCGGTCGCGGTGCTGTTCATCCTCGGGCTGTCGGCGATCGGCGTCTACGGCATCGTGTTGGGCGGCTGGGCATCCGGTTCCACCTACCCGCTGCTGGGCGGGGTGCGGTCCACCGCGCAGGTCATCTCCTACGAGGTGTCGATGGGCCTGTCGTTCGCGGCCGTCTTTTTGTTCGCCGGCACCATGTCGACGTCGGGAATCATCAAGGCGCAGGACGGCGTTTGGTACATCTTCCTGCTGCTGCCGTCGTTCATCATCTATCTGATCTCGATGGTCGGTGAGACCAACCGTGCCCCCTTCGACCTGCCGGAGGCCGAGGGTGAGCTCGTCGCGGGCTTCCACACCGAGTACTCGTCGCTGAAGTTCGCGATGTTCATGCTGGCCGAATACGTGAACATGATGACGGTTTCGTCGCTTGCCACGCTGATGTTCTTCGGCGGCTGGCACGCGCCCTGGCCGCTCAACATGTGGGACGGCGCCAACACCGGCTGGTGGCCGGTGCTCTGGTTCACCCTCAAGATGTGGGTCTTCCTGTTCATCTACATGTGGCTGCGAGCCAGCCTGCCGCGGCTGCGTTATGACCAGTTCATGGCGCTGGGCTGGAAGTTGCTCATCCCCGCGTCGCTGGTGTGGGTGCTGATCGCGGCGATCATCCGCACGCTGCGCGACGAGGGCTACGTGCACTGGACTCCCCTGCTGGTAGTCAGCAGCCTCGTCTTCGCGGTCGTGCTGATCATGTTGCTGCGCAAGCCATTCAGCACTACACCCGCCAACCGCGCGCTGGCCCGGGAGTTACGCAAGCGTGGCGACGCGCTACCACCGCCACCGTCATTCCCGACACCACCGATGCCCCCCAAAGTTCTGACGTCGTCAGTCGGTGCGAGCAAGGAGAAGGCACATGGCTAAATTCCTCGACGCCGTCGCCGGATTCGGCGTGACATTCGCCGCGATGTTCAAAAAGACTGTCACCGAGGAGTATCCGGAGAAGCCCGGCCCGGTCGCCCCGCGCTATCACGGCCGTCATCAACTCAACCGTTACCCCGACGGCCTGGAGAAGTGCATCGGCTGCGAGCTGTGCGCCTGGGCCTGCCCGGCCGACGCGATCTACGTCGAGGGTGCCGACAACACCGACGAGGCAAGGTTTTCCCCGGGTGAGCGGTACGGCCGGGTCTACCAGATCAACTATCTGCGTTGCATCGGCTGCGGTCTGTGCATCGAGGCCTGCCCGACCCGGGCGCTGACGATGACCAACGACTACGAGATGGCCGACGACAACCGCGCCGACCTGATCTACGAGAAGGACCGGCTGCTGGCGCCGCTGCTGCAAAACATGCTGGCACCGCCGCACCCGCGCACCGAGGGTGCCACCGATAAGGACTACTACCAGGGCAACGTCACCCCGGATGGCCTGCGGCAGAACCAGAACGCGGGAGACGCGCGGTGACGACCACCGTGCTTGCCACCAACCTGGCAACCGATGCCATCGTTCGGACCTCCACCGGCGAAGCGGTGGCCTTCTGGCTGCTGGGCGCCCTGGCCGTGATCGGTGCGATCGGAGTGGTCACCGCCGTCAACGCCGTGTACTCGGCGATGTTCCTGGCGATGACGATGATCATCCTGGCGATCTTCTACATGATCCAGGACGCGGTGTTCTTGGGTGTGGTGCAAGTCGTCGTCTACACCGGCGCGGTGATGATGCTGTTCCTGTTCGTGCTGATGCTGATCGGCGTGGACTCCGCGGAGTCACTGAAGGAAACGCTGCGCGGACAGCGCGTCGCCGCGGTGATCACCGGACTCGGATTCGGCATCTTGCTGGTCGCGGCGATCGGCAAGATCGCGACCGGCGGCTTCGTCGGACTGACCACCGCCAATGCCAACGGCAACGTCGAAGGCCTGGCGTTCCTGATCTTTTCGCGCTACCTGTGGGCGTTCGAGCTGACCAGCGCGTTGCTGATCACCGCCGCGGTCGGGGCGATGGTGCTGGCGCACCGCGAGCGTTTCGAACGCCGCAAGACCCAGCGCGAACTCTCCGAGGAGCGGTTCCGCACCGGCGGCCGGCCGACCCCGCTGCCCAACCCCGGCGTGTATGCACGCCACAACGCGGTCGACGTCGCCGCCTTGCTGCCCGACGGCTCGTACGCGGACGACTCGGTGTCGACCATGCTGCAAACCCGAGGCGCAGACGGCAAACACACCCCCCGGCAGCAGCAAGCCATCAAAGGCGGTACGTCATGAATCCCGCTAACTACCTTTACCTTTCGGCGCTGCTGTTCACGATCGGAGCCGCGGGTGTGCTGTTGCGCCGCAACGCCATAGTGATGTTCATGTGCGTCGAGTTGATGCTCAACGCCGTCAACCTGGCCTTCGTCACCTTCGCGCGCATGCACGGCCACCTGGACGGTCAGATGATCGCGTTCTTCACGATGGTGGTGGCCGCGTGCGAGGTCGTCATCGGCCTGGCCATCATCATGACGATTTTCCGTGCCCGCAAATCGGCGTCCGTCGACGACGCGAACCTACTCAAAGGCTAAGAACGCCAAGATGACACACATGACGTGGCTGTTGGTGGTACTGCCGCTGGCGGGCGCCGCCATCCTGTTGTTCGGCGGGCGGCGCACCGACGCGTGGGGACATTGGCTGGGCGTGCTGGCCGCGCTGGGGGCATTCGGAGTCGGTGCCACGCTGCTATCGGAATTGCTGAGCCGCGACAGTGAGCACCGCGCCATCCACCAGACGGTGTTCACCTGGATTCCGGTCGACCAATTCCAGGTCGACTTCGGACTGCAGATCGACCAGCTGTCAATCTGTTTCGTGCTGCTGATCTCCGGGGTGGGATCGCTGATCCACATCTATTCGGTCGCCTACATGGCCGAAGACCCGGACCGCCGAAGGTTTTTCGGCTATCTCAATCTCTTCCTGGCCTCGATGCTGCTGCTGGTCGTCGCCGATAACTACCTGGTGCTCTACGTCGGCTGGGAAGGCGTCGGTCTGGCGTCCTATCTGCTGATCGGTTTCTGGTACCACAAGCCGTCGGCGGCCACGGCCGCCAAGAAGGCGTTCGTGATGAACCGGGTCGGTGACGCCGGCCTGGCCGTCGGGATGTTCATGATGTTCAGCACCTTCGGCACCCTGTCCTACGCCGGGGTTTTCGCCGGTGCGCCCGCCGCCAGCAAGGGCGTGTTGACCGGGATGGGGTTGCTGCTGCTGCTGGGCGCATGCGCGAAGTCCGCGCAGGTCCCGCTGCAAGCCTGGTTGGGCGACGCGATGGAGGGCCCGACGCCAGTGTCCGCGCTGATCCACGCCGCGACCATGGTGACCGCCGGTGTGTACCTGATCGTGCGGTCCAACCCGCTCTACAACCTCGCTCCCGGAGCACAACTGGGCGTGGTGATTGTCGGCGCCGTCACCTTGCTGTTCGGGGCGTTCATCGGCTGTGCCAAAGACGACATCAAGCGGGCGCTCGCCGCGTCGACGATGAGCCAGATCGGTTACATGGTGCTGGCCGCGGGACTCGGTCCCGCCGGATACGCGTTCGCGATCATGCACCTGCTCACACACGGCTTCTTCAAGGCCGGCTTGTTCCTCGGATCGGGCTCGATCATTCACGCGATGCACGAAGAACAGGACATGCGCCGCTACGGTGGGCTGCGCGCCGCCCTGCCCATCACCTTCGTCACCTTCGGTCTGGGCTACCTGGCAATCATCGGCGTACCGCCCTTCGCGGGCTTCTACTCCAAGGACGCCATCAT
This sequence comes from Mycobacterium sp. pR1184, assembly GCF_041287235.1. Classification (NCBI taxonomy): domain Bacteria; kingdom Bacillati; phylum Actinomycetota; class Actinomycetes; order Mycobacteriales; family Mycobacteriaceae; genus Mycobacterium; species Mycobacterium sp. pR1184. The sequence goes on from NZ_JBGGKR010000004.1 coordinate 267,531, forward strand.
CGAGGCAGCGCTGGGCGCCGGCGACCTGCGCGGCTACACGCTGGGCGCGGCGGCGCTGCTGGGCGCGGGTATCACCGCGTTCTACATGACCCGGGTGATGCTGATGACCTTCTTCGGCGAAAAGCGTTGGGCGCCAGGCAGTCACCCACACGAAGCGCCCGCCCTGATGACTGGGCCGATGATCCTGCTCGCGTTCGGCTCGGTATTCGCCGGCGGCCTGTTCGCCATCGGAGGCACCCTGCCGCACTGGCTGGAACCGGTCGTCGGCGCGCACGAGGAAAGCACACACGCCCTTCCGGCCTGGATCAGCACCACGCTCGCACTCGGTGTTGTCGCGGTCGGCATCGCGGTGGCTTACCGGAAGTACGGCAGGGCGGAGATCCCCAGAGTGGCTCCCGTTCAGGTGTCCGTACTTACCACCGCCGCGCGAAGAGACCTCTACGGCGACGCCTTCAACGAGGAGGTATTCATGCGCCCTGGCGCGCAGTTGACCGACGCGCTGGTCGAAGTCGACGACGCGGGGGTGGACGGCTCGGTCAACGCGCTGGCCGCGCTGGTCGGCCGGACCTCGAATCGGTTGCGGGGCCTGCAAACCGGTTTCGCGCGCTCCTATGCGCTGTCGATGCTGGCGGGCGCCACCCTGTTGGTCGCCGCGATCCTGGCGGTGCAACTGTGGTGACTAACGTTCCGTGGCTGAGCGTGTTGTGGCTGGTCCCGCTGGCCGGTTCCATCCTGATCATCCTGATGCCTCCCGGCCTGCGGCAGCTGGCCAAGTGGACCGGCGTGGTCGTCAGCATCCTGACGCTGGCGGTCGCACTCGTGGTCGCGATCGGTTTCAAAACCGGCGGCGCCCCTTACCAATTCCTGGAAAAGCATCCCTGGATTCCGTCCTTCGGCGCCGGCTACAACCTCGGCGTGGACGGCATCGCGGTGATCCTCGTGCTGCTGACCGCGATCCTGATTCCGCTGCTGCTGGTCGCGGGCTGGAACGACGGCGGCGAGGGCACCCGGGGCGTACACGCCTACGTCGCCTTGACGCTGGCCATCGAGTCGATGGTGCTGATCTCGGTGGTCGCGCTGGACGTGCTGCTGTTCTACGTGTTCTTCGAGGCCATGCTGATCCCGATGTACTTCCTAATCGGCGGGTTCGGCAAGGGAGCCGGGCGATCGCGGGCCGCGGTGAAGTTCTTGCTGTACAACCTGTTCGGCGGTCTGATCATGCTCGCCGCGGTGATCGGTCTGTACGTGGTCACCGCCCAGCACGGTTCGGGCACATTCGACTTCCGTGAAATCGTGACCGGCATCTCCTCGGGCCGCTTCGCCGGCGTGGACCCCGCGGTGTTCAAGGCACTGTTCCTGGGCTTCATGTTCGCGTTCGCCGTCAAGGCCCCGCTGTGGCCGTTCCACCGCTGGCTGCCCGACGCGTGCGTCGAGGCCACTCCGGCGACCGCGGTCCTGATCACCGCCGTAATGGACAAGGTCGGCACCTTCGGAATGCTGCGCTACTGCCTGCAGCTATTCCCTGATGCGTCAACGTATTTCCGTCCGCTGATAGTGACGCTGGCCATCGTCGGGGTGATCTATGGCGCGGTCGTCGCGATCGGCCAGAAAGACATGATGCGCCTGATCGCCTACACCTCGATCTCGCACTTCGGCTTCATCATCGCCGGCATCTTCGTGATGACGACGCAGGGACAAAGCGGTTCGACGTTGTACATGCTCAACCACGGCCTGTCCACGGCGGCGGTGTTCCTGATCGCCGGATTCCTGGTCACCCGGCGCGGCAGTAGGTTGATCGCGGACTACGGCGGTGTGCAGAAAGTGGCGCCGATTCTGGCCGGCACCTTTCTGGTCTCGGCCATGGCCACTCTCTCGCTGCCCGGCCTGGCACCGTTCATCAGCGAATTCCTGGTCCTGTTAGGCACTTTCAACCGGTACTGGCTGGCGGGCACGTTTGGGGTGACCGCACTGGTGCTGGCGGCGATCTACATGCTGTGGCTCTACCAGCGGGTGATGACCGGTCCGGTGGCCGAAGGCAACGAACGAATCACCGATCTGCGGCTGCGCGAACTGGTCGTCGTCGCACCGTTGATGGCGCTGCTGTTCGTCCTCGGCGTCTATCCCAAGCCGGTGCTCGACATCATCAATCCCGCTGTGGACCACACCATGGTCACGATCAACCAGCATGATCCCGCGCCGACCGTGACCCGTCCGGTTTTGCGGGCAACCCCCGGTACAGCCGAAGGACCGCACCAATGACCCTTCCCACTCCGAGCGTCGAGTACTTCCTGCTGTGCCCGATGCTCATCGTCTTCGGTATCGCGGTGGTCGGAGTACTGGCTGAAGCGTTCCTGCCCAGGAACATTCGCTATGTCTCGCAGGTGACGCTGGCCCTCGGTGGTTTGATCGCGGCGTTCGCTGCGGACATCGTGGTCAGTCGCTCGCTTCCGGCGTCCGGTCGCAGCGGGGTGTTGGGGGCGGTGGCCATCGACCGCCCGACGCTGTATCTGCAAGGCACCGTGGTGCTGGTGGCCCTGCTGGCCGTCATCTTCATCGCCGAACGCACCAACGTCGCCGCCACCGCCAACAAGGTGAAGGTAGCCGCGGGGGTTTCCACCGTTTCGGGATTGGATGCCTTTACCCCGCAGGCATCGGCGGTCCCCGGAAGCGACGCCGAGCGTGAGGCCGAACGGGCCGGGGCCACGCAGACCGAACTCTTCCCGCTGCTGATGCTGTCGGTCGGCGGCATGATGGTGTTCCCGGCGGCCAATGATCTGCTGACGATGTTCGTCGCGCTGGAAGTGCTGTCGCTGCCGCTGTATCTGATGTGCGGGCTGGCGCGTCACCGTCGGCTGCTGTCGCAGGAAGCGGCGATGAAGTATTTCCTGCTGGGCGCCTTCTCGTCGGCGTTCTTCCTCTACGGGGTGGCGCTGGTCTACGGCGCGACCGGAACGCTGTTGCTGCCGGGCATCCGGGATGCGCTTGCGGCCCACGGTGATAGCTCGATGGCGTTGGTCGGTGTCGCGCTGTTGTCGGTCGGCCTGCTGTTCAAAGTGGGTGCGGTGCCGTTCCACTCGTGGATTCCCGACGTGTACCAGGGTGCACCCACGCCGATCACCGGGTTCATGGCGGCGGCCACCAAGGTCGCGGCATTCGGTGCGCTGCTGCGAGTCGTCTACGTCGCACTGCCGCCGCTGCACGAGCAATGGCGTCCGGTGCTGTGGGCGATCGCGATCCTGACCATGGCCGTCGGCACCGTGACCGCGGTCAACCAGGCCGACGTCAAACGCATGCTGGCCTATTCGTCGGTCGCCCACGTCGGTTTCATCCTCACCGGTGTGATCGCCGACAACCACGCCGGTCTGGCGGGCACTCTGTTCTACCTGGTGGCCTACAGCTTCAGCACGGTCGGCGCGTTCGCGATCGTCGGCCTGATTCGCAACTCCGACGGTGTCGAGGACGCCACGCTGTCGCACTGGGCGGGACTCGGGCAGCGTTCTCCCATTGTGGGCGTGATGCTTTCGATGTTCCTGCTGGCCTTCGCCGGTATCCCGTTGACCAGCGGCTTCATCAGCAAGCTGACGGTGTTCCAGGCCGCCGCGCAGGGCGGCGCCGTGCCGTTGGTCATCATCGGTGTGATCGCCAGCGGCGTCGCCGCCTATTTCTATGTGCGGGTGATCGTGCTGATGTTCTTCACCGAACCGACCGACGACACGCCTGCGGTCGTCGCGCCGGGGATCCTGAGCAAGATCGCGATCGCGCTGTGCGCCGCAATCACCGTGATTCTGGGGATCTTCCCGCAACCGCTGCTCGATCTCGCGGATCACGCCGCACAGTTGTTGCAGTAACTCACTTCAAGAACGCTGCTCGCCACCCGAGACAACCCCCGTGGGGCTGACGCCATCGGCACCACCGGGAACGGGTCGGGACGGCGCAGGTGCGGCCGATCGGGCTACAGCCGCGGCGCGAGGCCACCACTTGGCCAGCTGCACCAGTTCGCGAGTTTCCTGCTCGAGAGTTTTTGCCCGGGATGTGACGATGTGGGCTGCATCGAGTCGTTGCGGGGCGAGTCCTGATGCTTTGGTGTCGGCTGCGTGTACCAGTTGCAGGGCCAGGATCGCGGTGTCGCGATCGGCGGAGGGGATGGAATGTGCAGCGATGAATTCGTCGACTCGGTCCGGGGGGATATCGCGGAAGTAGGGTCGTAGCTGCAAAATGAGATCCCGTATTTCAACGACGGTCTGATGAAGTTGCAGGGTGGTTTTGGCGCGACGGGCATCATCTTGCTGGAGGTCAAAAGTGATTTCGGGTACGGCCTGTCGCAGGCTGTTGCGCAGCGGCTGCAGTTTGCGCCATTGTCGACTGACGAGATCCAGCCCGCCACGGGCGAAAATCGCCAGCAGGCACGGGACTGCGGCGAGCGCGGTGCAACCGACAGCTTCCCAGAAGAAATACACGCCGTGGACCCTGGCCCGGTACGTTCCGGTGTGCGACCACCCGAGTTGTTCGAACACCAGCAGTAGCACCGATTCCAGGGTGACCCATCCGATTGCCAGTGCCAATATGACCCCAAGGGCCGCGACGACGCGTTCGCGGTACGGCGCTCCTGGACGGGCCAGCTCTCGGACGCTCAGTCGCATCAGCTGAACGACCAACACGAGGAACATCGTCGAGTAGAAAACGTAGGCGAGCACTCCGTCCCACCCGCCGGAAACTTCGACGGGCTTTGCCGCAACCCGGGCTCGCGTTGCTGCGACGAGATAACCGATGACCAATAGTGTTGCTGCACAACGGTAGTAACGGTGGCGACGGCCGATGTCAAGTCCCGATAGCCCTGACCACATCATGGTGAAACCGATGAATTCCGCGCTGCCAAAGATCAGGGCCACTGCTGCCAGTTGCTGTGCGGTGGTGACCGTAATCAGCGCAGCGTCCGACAGCTGTTGTTGGACAGCGTGTTCGCGCAGTAGCTGCGCCGTCAGCAGCATCGCCAGCGTGTTATTGAGATAGGTGTCAAAAAGATTCGTGTTGAACCCCACGTAGCGCGTGACCACCACGAGGACCATGAACAGGATAAGTGGCCACGCGACCACAGGGGGCACGGTGCTGGTCATCGGGAGCGGAAGAACACGCTACGCATGACCGAACGCTGCGCACCCGCGTCGGCGGCGGCAATGATCAGGATCGAGGCGAACGTCTCGGCGTCGCGTTCCTGTGCGCTGGCGTAGTCGGTACGGCCTAACACCGCGCGCACCGCGGCCGGGTCGAGGTCTGGCAGCAGTGTGGCGCACATGTGGCTTGGATCAGAGCCCAGGGGCCCACCGACGTGGGCTTGATCGTGGCCGAGCACCATGTGCCCAATTTCATGGCAGACGATCTGGTCCATGTGGTACTCGGAGGTGCCGACGTCGTGGACGATGATGTCGTCGGTGTCGCGCTTTAACCACAACCCGCACGGGTTGCCGGCCAGCGCCGGTGTGGGCGTTGGTATTAGCCGAATCGGTCGCCCCCGCATCCGGGCCACGTTGTCCACGAACTCGTGGCGGTCCCACGGGACGGGGATCGGCATCCGGCGGGCCAGCGCCTCCAACTCGGTGTCAGGAGTGGTCATCTCCGCCCCCAGGTGCCGGCTCGAGGGGAGGCAGCTTTTCCAGCTCGCGAACATGGTCGACCATCGCGACCAGATTGGTGAGGGCAGCACCCGTCAGCCCGGAAGCACGCATGGCCAAATCCCGCACCCCCGCATCGCGCAGTGCCTGCAACAAGCCCAGCTGCGCTTCGAGGTGTTCATCAACCTCAGCGTCGATCAAATAGGACGCGGAAACACCGAAAAACTCCGCGATCGCACGCAAATGCGCCACGGTCGGGTTGGTTTTCAGCCCGCTGCGAAGCTGCCACAAGTACGCCGGACTGATCGAAACACCAGTCTTTTCCGTAATGGCCTCGGCTGCAGCGGCATTCGACAGCACCGGCTCCGACGGACTATGCATGACCTCGAACAGCTTGTTGAGCTTGTCCGCCAGATCCGTCGTCGACACTTGGCCCTCCGTGCTGGTTCGACGCCGGCCCACCATACCTCCGTTCACACTGGCACCCCGCTCGTACACCCATGTTAAGACAGGGGGTGGAACATCGGTGGACAAACTATTCTGACCCGGCGGAAATAGAGTCGGCCCGCGTCCTTACCCCGCCCCGGTCACTCCGCGGTGTACGAGAGCGCGTCCAAGAGCTCGTCAACATTGAGCTGGGGTTGGATCCCGGAGGTCCCCGACAGACCCGGGGCAGCCAGCACGCTGAGCAGCTCCGGTTCGACTGCGGGAGCCGGAGGCGCCGGTAGCGTCCCGGGAGCCACGGTCACCGGGCCGATAAGGCCGCTATGGCCGGCGTAGCCGCCGGGACCGACGGTGACGATGTCGCCGGCACCGACGGTAAGGGTGCCGCCGCCTTCGACCGGGACGGTGCTACCGGCGTCGACGGTAAGGTAGCCACCACCGTCGATCGCGAGGGTGCCACCATCACCGACGGTCATGATGCTGCCGGAGTCGAGCGTGGTCGCCCCACCGGACTCGATCGTGAGGGTACTGCCGTCGCTGAGCGTGATGGCCCCACCGGACTCGGCAGTCACGGTGCCGCCGGTGTTCACGGTGACGGTGCCGTAATCGTTGAGGGTGCCACCGGTGTTGACAGTGACGCTGCCGTAATCGCTAAGGGTGCCACCGTTATTGACAGTGACGCTGCCGTAATCGTTAAGGACGCCACCGGTGTTGACGGTGCCGTAGTCGCTCAACGTGCCACCGGTATTGACAGTGACAATGCCGTAATCGTTGAGGGTGCCACCAGATTGCACGGTGACAGTGCCGTAATCGTTGAGGGTGCCACCAGTGTTGACAGTGACGCTGCCGTAATCGCTAAGGGTCCCACCGGTATTGACAGTGACGGTGCCGTAGTCACCGAGGCTGCCGCCGGATTCGACCGAGAGGGTGCCGCTGGTTTGGACAGTAACGGTACCGCCCGGGTCGACAGTGACGGTGCCGTAATCGCTCACGATACCGCCGGATTCAACAGCCACAGTGCCGTAGTCGCTCACAGTGCCACCAGACTCGACCGTGACCGTGCCGTAATCATTAAGGGCCGCACCGGTATTGACGGTGACGGTGCCGTAGTCGTTGAGGGCGCCACCAGTGTTGACGGTGACCGTGCCGGCGTCGTTGAGGACCCCACCGGGCTCGACAGTGACGGTACCGGCGTCGTTGAGGACGCCACCTTGGACGGTGACGGTGCCAGCGTCGTTGAGGACGCCACCGGTGTTGACGGTGACCGTGCCGGCGTCGTTGAGGACGCCGCCCATATCGACGGTGACCGTGCCGGCGTCGTGGACAGTCGCGCCGGCTTGGACAGTGAGCGTGCCGTAGTCGTTGAGAACGCCGCCGGATTCAACGGAGACCGTGCCGCCGCCGTTGACGGTGAAGGTACCGGCGTCATTGAGGGTGCCGCCGGTATTGACGGTGAGGGTGCCGAAATCGCTGAGCGTGTGGCCGGATTGCACAGTGACGGTACCGCTGTCGGTGAGGCTGCCGCCGCCGTTGACGATGAGGGTGCCAGAGTCGGTAAGAGTGCCGCCATATTCAACAGAGATGGTGCCGCCGCTGTTGGCGCTGAGGGTGCCGGAATCGGTAAGGGTGCCACCACTGTTCACGGTGAGGGTGCCGGAATCGGTGAGGATACCGCCGGAATTAATGGTGAGGGTGCCGCTGTCGGTGAGGGTGCCGCCGGAGCTGATAGTGAGGGTGCCGCTGTCGGTGAGGGTGCCGCCGGGTTGGACGGTGATGGTTCCGGCGTCGTTGAGGACGCCCGCGGGCTGGACGGCAACGGTGCCGTAGTCGTTGAGGACGCCGCCGTGGGTGACGTTGAGGGAGCCGTGGCCGGTGACGCTGAGGTAGCCGTTGCCGTTAACGGCGAGAGTCCCCTGGTCGCTGAGGAGACCGCCGGTGTTGGTGAGGGTGCCGTCGTCGACGGTGAGGGTGCCGCCGGAGTTGACGGTGAGGTAACCGTTGGGGCTGACGTTTAGGCTGCCGCCGTCGGTGATGGTAAGGGTGCCGTAGTCATCGAGGCTGCCGCTGTCGGTAAACGTGCCGCTGTTGATCAGGGTGCCACCGTTGTTGACGGTGAGGGTGCCGGCGTTGTCGAGGGCGCCGCTGTTGGTGAGGTTGCCGTTGTTGATCAAGGTGGAGCCGGGGTTGACGGTCAGAGCGTCGTTGTTGGTGAGGGCGCCGCCGTTGGTGAGGCTGGCACCAGTGTTAACGGTGACCGTGCCGGAGTTGTCGAGGGTGCCGGCATTCGCGAGCGTGCCGCTGTCGGTGAGACTGCCGCCGGTATTGACCGTCACAGTGCCCGCGTTGTTGAGGGTGCCGCCGGATTGGACGCTGACGGTTCCGTAATCGCTGAGCGTGCCACCGGGGTCGACGGTCACGGTACCGTAATCGCCTAACGTGCCACCGGATTGGACGGTGACCGTGCCGTAGTCGCTGAAGGCTCCGCTGGGATTCACACCGACGGTACCGCCGGTGTCCACCGTGACGGTGCCACCGGAGTTGACGGTGAAGGTGCCGCTATCGGTGAGGGTGGCGCCGGTGTTGACGGTGAGGGTGCCGCCGTCGTTGACGGTGAAAGTGCCGGAGTTGCCGACGCTGATGGTTCCGTAATCGTTGAGAGTGCCACTGTTGGTGAGGATGGCGTTGTCGGACACGGTGCCGCCGGTGTTGACCGTGACGCTACCGCCGGTGTTGACGGTGACGGTGCTACCAGTGCTCATGGTGACGTGACCGCCGGTGTTGACGGTGATGCTGCCGCCGGTGTTCACGGTGAGTTGACCGGGGCCGTTGACGATGACCAGACCGTCGGTGTTGACGGTGACGGTGCCGCCGTTGACGAAGTCGCCGAGGTCGAGGAACTCACCGCCGCTGCTCACGGTGACGGTACCGCCCGGATTCACGGTGACGGTACTACCCGTGCCGCCGGTGCTCACGGTGCCGTAGTCGTTGAGGTTGAGGGCGCCGCCGTCGCCGACGGTGAGGGTTGCGTAGTTGGTGAAGGTGCCGCCGGATTGGACGGTGACGGTGCCGTAATCGCTGAAGACGCCGGTGTTGGTGAGAGTTCCGTCGTTGACCAGGGTTCCGCCGGTGTTGACCGTAACAGTGCCGCCGGTCACGGTGCCGCCATTGGTGAACTCAGCGCCGGTGCTCACCGTGACGGTACCGCCGGTGTTCACGGTCACAGAGCCGCCGGAATCGATGGTCAGGGTGCCGCTGTCCGTGAGAGTGCCGCCCGGTTGCACGGTCAGGATGCCGTCGTCGGTGAGGACACCGCCAGAGTTGACGGTCAGGGTGCCGCTGTCGGTGAGGGTGCCACCACCGTTGATGGTCAGGGTGCCGCCTGGGCCGACGGTGAGGCCGCTGTCGGCGTCAAGGGTGACGGTGCCACCACTGTTGACGGTGAGGATGCCATCAGCGTCAAGGGTGAGGATGCCGTTGTTGGTGAGGGTGCCGTCGGCGTCGACGGTGAGGATGCCGCCTGTGTTGATGTTGCCGCCGACCGTGAGGCTGCCACCGTTGGTGAGGGTGCCACCGGAGTTGACGGTCACGGTGCCGGAATCGGTAAGAGTGCCACCGGAGTTGATGGTCAGGGTGCCGCTGTCGGTTAGGGTGTTGCCGTCACTGACCGCGACTGTGCCGTAGTCGGTGAGAGTGCCGCCGCTGGTGATCGCCAGAGTGCCGTTGTCCGTGAGGGTACCGCCGCTATTGATGGTCAGGGTGCCGGAATCCGTGAGAGTGCCGCCGAAGTTGACGGTCAGGGTGCCGGAATCCGTAAGGGTGCCACCGGAGTTGATCGCCAGGGTGCCGGAATCGGAAAGAGTGCCACCAGAATTGATCGCCAAGGTCCCGGAATCGGAAAGAGTGCCACCAGAATTGATCGCCAAGGTGCCGGAATCGGAAAGAGTGCCACCAGAATTGATCGCCAAGGTGCCGCCATCCGTGAGGGTGCCGCCGCTATTGATGGTCAGGGTGCCGGAATCGGCAAGAGTGCCACCAGAGTTGATGGCCAGGGTGGAGCCGGAGTCGACGGTGACCGTGCCGGACGAGGCAAGGGTGCCGGAGTCGGTGAGGGTGCCGCCGTCGGCGACCGTGAGCGTACCGCCGGAGCTGACCGTGAGACCGCCGCCGGAGTTGATACTGACAGTGCCGGAGTCGGTGAGCGTGCCGCCATCGGTGAGGATGCCGTTGATGTCGTCGATGGTGCCGCTGATGGTGAGGGTGCCGGTGGGATCGACGGTGACGGTGCCGCCGCTGTCGATGGTGAGGTTACCGCTGTCGATGGTGAGGGAACCGCTGTCCGTGAGGGTGCCGCTGTCGATGGTGAGGGTGCCGTCGTCGGTGACCGTGAGAGAGCCGGCGTTGGTGAGGGTACCGCCGTCGCTGAGCGTGACGGTGCCGTAGTCGGTGAGGATGCCGCCGTTGTTGAGGGTGCCGCCATCGATGATGAGGGTGCCGTCGACGGTGAAGGTGCTGCCGTCGCTGACCGTGACGGTGCCGGAGTCGGTGAGGGTACCGCCTGCGTTGACGGTGAGGGTGCCGGAGTCGGTAAGGGTACCGCCGGGGTTGACGGTGAGGTTGCCGGCGTCGATCAGATAGCCGCCGGAGTTGACGTTCAGAGTGCCGGAGTCGTTGAGGGTGCCGCCGCTGGCGAGCATGCCGGAGTCGGTGAGGGTGGCGCCGCTGTCGACGGTGACGGTGCCGCCGCTGTTGATGGTGAGAGTACCGCTGTCGGTTATGGTGCCGCCGTCGGCGGCCGTGAGCGTGGCGCCGCTGTCGACGGTGACGGTCCCGCCGCTGTTGATGGTGAGAGTACCGCTGTCGGTTATGGTGCCGCCGTCGGCGATCGTAAGGGTGCCGCTGTCGGTCAGGGTGCCGCCACCGTTAATCGTGAGGGCGCCGCCGTCGGTGAGGATTCCGCCGGGGTTGACGGTCAGCGTGCCGGAGTCGCTGAGAGTGGCTCCCGAGTTGATGGTCAGCGTGCCGTAATCGTTGAGGGTGCCGCCCGAGTTGATCGTGAGCGTGCCGCTGTTAGTGAGGACGCCGTAGTCGTTCAAGGTGCCGTCGGTGTTGACGGTGAGGGCGCCGTTGAAGACGCCGTTATAAGTGTTGATGGTGAGGGTGCCGTCCGTGTTGACGGTGAGGGTGCCGTAGTCGTGAAGGGCCCCGTTGGCGTTGATGGTCAGGGTGCCGCTGTTGGTAAGGGCGCCGCCGTTGTTGATGGTGACGGTGCCGGCGTCGGTGAGGGTGCCGCCGTTGTCGACGGTGAGGGTGGCGCCGTTGTTGATGGTGAGGACGCTGTAGTTCACGCTGAGGGTGCCGCCGCTGTGGACGGTGAGACTGCCGAAGTCGTTGAGGGCGCCGCCGGTGTCGACAGCAAGAGTGCCGAACTCGTCGAGGGTGCCGCCGTTGCTGATGGTCAGCGTGCCGCCGGACGTGATGTCCAGGAGACCGCTGTCGGTGAGGGTGCCGCCGCTGCTGATGGTCAACGTGCCAGCGTTGAAGATCGTGCCAGCGTTGGTGACGATACCGGCGTTGGTGAGGGTGCCACCGGATGAGATGGTCAGGTTGCCACCGGATTCGATGATCAGGGTGCCACCGGATTGCACAGAGAGGGTGCCGCCGGATGCGACGAAGATCTGGCCGCCGGATTCGACGATGACGGTGTCGCCGGAGCCGATCGTGTAGGTGCCGCCAGAGCCGACGGTGACGGTCTGGCCGGAGCCGATGGTGGTGGTGCCGGAGTTGGCGGTTGAGCTGAGTTGCTCTGTGAGGGTTTGGGTTTGGGTACCGGTGGTGTTGGCAGTGGCTTGGGCGACCGCGCGGGCCTGGTCGGTTTGCCCCGACTGGTTGGTGGTCTGCGGCGGGTCGTCAAACGCGGTCAGGGTGCTCGCGGACTCAGAAGCAGTGGCATAGCCATACATTGCGGCGGCGTCTTGGATCCACATCTCCATGTATTCGGCTTCGGTGGCCGCGATTGCCGGCGTGTTCTGCCCGAGGAAATTGGTCGAAATCAGCGTCATCAGCTGCGCCCGGTTGGACGCAATCACCGGCGGCGGCACCGTCATCGCGAACGCCGTTTCGTAAGCCGCCGCCGCCCCATAGGCCTGCGTGGCAGTCTGCGCGGCGGCAGCGGCGCTCGCTTGCAGCCATTCCACATACGGCGTCGCCGCGGTGGTCATCACTAGCGACGCCGGGCCCGACCATGCCTGCCCCGTCAGCCCCGCAATCTCCGAGGAGTAACCGGCCGCAGCGGATTCCAGCTCGGCGGCCAATTCGTCCCAGCCCGCCGCGCTCGACAGCATCGGGCCCGACCCGGGGCCGGAATACATGAGCTCCGAGTTGATCTCGGGCGGCAACAACCCAAAATCCATGGCCCCGTTTCCCTTCCAGCCATGACGACATACCCATATGACGAAAGTGCCGCAGCGGCTCATAGCCGACCTAGCGGTACGGAATGACCTCGGTCGATCCGTTACTGCGCCTTGTCGGAATCTTTGTTCCGGCTAAATATAACGGCATGCGCTACGGTGGCGCAACATATACTGAAATAAACGTCCGCTACCAGCCGTGGAGCCGAAGAGGACGCGACGTTGTCGCATCGGGCCTGGCCCGGACGGCGTCTCCCGTTGTGGGCGTGATGGTTTCGAGGTTCAGCGCCTTCGGATTCGTCGCAAGCCGACAGCGTCCACGGGCCGCCAATCAAGGCCGAGCCGTTGCCGTCGGTCACCGACGGTCGGGTTCGCGATCGCGCTGTGCACCGCGATCACCGTGATTCTGGGGATCTTCTCGCAACCGCTGCTCGATCTCGCGGATCACGCCGCACAGTTACTGCAGTAACAGTCTGACCCGCGGGCGCGCCCGCCAACAGATCGGGTGCCTTCTCCCCGACCATGATTGCGGGCGCGTTGGTGGGGCGCCATGACCGGCGCGTCGGCGACCCGCAGTCCCTCAACCCCGCGCACTCACGACCGCGTCGTCGTCGACGACCATCCGAGTGATCAGCTCAAGAACGGGCGCGTCGCCAGTACGTAGATCGCCAGCACCGCCAGCGGTGCTGCCAGCGGTACCCATGGCAGGTGCAACGGGAAGGCCATCGCCACCACGCCCACAAGGGTAAATCCCACGGCGCCAACCAATGTCGGCCAACTCACCATCGCGAACGCCTCCGGCATTCCGGCCGCGTATCGAGCTACCAGGTAGGCGGCCGCGCACAACCCCGAAAGTCCCACGAACATATAGGAGGGATCGGAGATCGCGATCGCGGTCACGCAGAGCAGCACGGCAACCGTCGCGGCGGGCCGAAAGACGATCCCGAGTGCCACCGCGGCCAGTGCCGCCATCCCGGCGCCCAGCGCCGGCCCGTCGGCGCCAACCACGGCCAGGCCGACCATCAGCAGGCCGAAGGCCATCGCCAGAGCATGGACTCCCAAGCGCGCGATATACGACATGGCTACCCTCGCAGCCGTCCACGCACGCGGTGGCGGCGATCCGGCATCACGCCCATCGACTGCTCCAGGGTGTGATCTTGCTTCCAGGCGACGATGTCGACACCGATGGTCGCCATGTCGCGATACATGGCGGCGCGCTGCAACGCCCACAGCCGATCTATCAGCGGGTCCTGTTTGTCTTCGAACGGTGAAGCATCCAGCGTGTCGACGGCGATCACGACATGGCCGCGCTTGCGTAGATCGATCAGCGCCAGTGCGAATTCCGTGTCGAGCAGGGTGGAGAACGCGATGACGATGGCACCGGCCGGGACCGCCGCACGCGGTGCCAGTGTGCCGGTGGTGTTTTCGAACCGATCGCCCGCAGCCAGGACGGTATCGAGGATCCGGTAGAACTGGCGCTGACCGATGTCGGCGCCGAGCCACCGCGGGCGATTGCCGCCGAGCGCGACGATTCCGGCGCGATCGCTGTAGCGCAGCGCGGTCTGCACCACCTGAGCCGCACCGCGTACCACTCGTTCGGTGGCATCGGTTGCCGGGCCCGCCGGCTGCCGATACCCATCGATCAGCACCACGACGTCGGCGGCGCGGTCGGTCAACCGTTCCGTCACGTGCAGCTGACCGCGCCGCGCGCTCACCGGCCAATTCACTGCCCGCAGTTGATCACCCGGAACGTAGGGACGGATATCGGCGTACTCGACGCCCGGACCTATATGCCCGGTCAAGTGAGCGCCGAGGCGGTCGAGCAACTCGGTGCGCGGGATGGGCGTCGACTGCGGCGGCGTCAGCGGAAACACGATGACATCGGCGGCATCGACGATCGCCGTCCCGGTGAGCAACCCACCGCGCGCCACCGCATCGACCCGGGCGCAGATCGCGTATCGACCCCAGCGCTGCGCCACGGCGGCAACCGTTTTCGCGTGCGAAGAAACCGAATCGACAACCTCGAGCTGTAGGCCCTCGACGGCGGGAACCGTGAGCTCGACCGCCCAGGCATTGGGCGCCCCGGCTTCCTCGGTTGCCGATAGCCTCACCCGCGCCTGCTCCCCTTCGAAGCATCGCTGCGACTCCGGTTCCGCCCGCACATAAATCTTCGGGACGGGGTGTTGCCAGCTGACCGAGCACAGCACGCCGAGCAGAGGCGCCGCGAACGCAACGAGCTGCCAATGCGCGCCGATCACGGCGGCAACGAGGGCAACACCACCACAGGTCGCGATCGCCCGCGTCAATGGTGATGCGCGCCAGCGGAACTCGGCTTCGTTCACGACCAGCTCATGTGGTGCCCTCGTTGGTACGTGGCACCGGCAAGCGTCGCAACAGTTCTGCGACGACGTCGGCACCCTGAATCTTGCGGACCCACATCTCCGGGCGCAGCGTGATCCGGTGCGCGACCGCGGCTATCGCGAGCGCCTTGACGTCCTCGGGGATCACGTAGTCACGGCCGAGCAACAGTGCCCGGGCCCGGGCGAGCTGGACCAGGTCGAGTTCGGCACGCGGGCTCGCGCCGACGGCGACCTGCGGATGGCGGCGCGTGGCGGTGGCCAGTGACACCACGTAACGAAGGACGTCCTCGTGCACCGTCACCTGCTCGACCGATTCGCGCATCGCCAATAGGTCCTGGGCGTCGACCACCTGATTGACCGTCGGTTCGGCCGAGCCGCGTTCCAGGCGGCGGCGCAGCATCGAGGTCTCGTCGCGCTCGGAGAGGTAACGCAGTTCCAACCGCATCGCGAATCGATCCAGCTGTGCCTCCGGCAGCGGGTAGGTCCCCTCGTATTCGATCGGGTTGTCGGTCGCCAGGACGATGAAAGGCATTGGCAACTTGTGGGTTTCGCCGTCGATGCTGACCTGGCCTTCAGCCATCGCCTCGAGCAGCGCCGCCTGAGTCTTCGGCGGTGTGCGGTTGATCTCGTCGGCGAGCAGCAGATTGGTGAAGATGGGTCCGGTCCGGAACGCGAAGTGGCCCGACTGCATGTCGTAGATCGTCGACCCGAGCAAGTCCGCGGGCAGCAGGTCCGGCGTGAATTGCACCCGGGTGAATCGCAGACCCAACGCGGCGGCAAAGGATCTCGCGATCAGTGTCTTGCCGAGGCCCGGCAGGTCTTCGATGAGGACGTGGCCGCGCGCCAGCACGGCAGTGAGGATGAGGGTCAGCGCGGAACGCTTGCCCACCACCACGCGTTCGATTTCGTCGAGCACCGCCTCGCAGTGTGCGGTGGTTGTACTGGCCGGCAAAGCGGTCGGCATCGCCGCACCTCCTGTCATACCTGCTCCAACCTGCGGAGGATTTCTTCGAAGGCCCCCCGGCCAGGACCGGGCTGGTGGTCAGCGCAGCGCTCGATGTTGTTGGGGTTGACCCATTCCCATAGCTCGGCACCGAACAGCATCCGGCCGGTCGACTGAAAAGCCGCCGGGTCCTTGGCCAGTCGTTGCCCGGTCGCGATTTCGTACCTGCGGGCCAGCATCGGACGCAGATGCCGGTCCCAGTCGGTTCGGGTGGACTCGGACCAGCGAATCGTCGTCTCGGTGGTGGCCAGCCAGCGGCGCAACGAATCCCCGAGGTCGTCGTCGTCCAGATCGGCCGCGGGTTCGGCGCCCCGGCCCAGCAGCCGACGAATGTTGAGCAACACCAGGGCCAGGGCGACACCCGACCCGACCAGTACCAAGGAGCGATCGGGCACGATCAACACCAGCAGCTCCGCCCCGATGATGAGGCAAACCCCCAGAGCTATCAGCCTTTTCATACCGCGCTCCGAAGTTCCGCGAGAACCAGGCGCAGCACCTCGACCGCGACGTCGCGATGCTCCTCGTTCATCACATGCGGGCTGAACCGTGCTTCCTCGAACAGATTCACCAACTGAACGGCGTTATCGATATGCAGCGCATGGAGTTCGACCGCGCGGGCCAACACCTCGGTCGGTGTGTCGAAGTCCTGGGGGGCGGCTCCGGGAACATTCGCGAGCTCACGTTCCATCGCGGCATAGCAGGCGATGATCGCCTCCCGCGGTTCGCGCCCCCGGTCGGCCATCTCGGCCAATCCCAGTTCGGCGGCTCGCACCAGCGATTCCGAAGGCCGTGCCGGCGCCACATATTCGGCGTCGTCATCGGCGGCGGTGGGCAGTGTCGCGGGGCGCAATCGTCGTCGCGACATGATGAACGTTGCGCCGACGAGGAGCAGCGTCATCACAACCGTGGCGGCCAGCAGGATTCCCAGCATGTTGCCGTTCTGCGGGGGCCGGTGCCGCGGCGGGGGTGCGGGGGTGTTCGGCGCCGCGCCGGTGTCTGGTGCGTGCTGCGCGGGAGGCGCGCCGTGCGGCAGCGATAACCGGGACAGCAGCATCGCGATCAGCAACCACGCGACGATCACCGCGAGTCCGATCAGCACCACGCGCCAGCTTGGTCGCCCTGCGCCGGTACCGAGCATTCCGGACAGGTCACCCGCCTTCGGTGCGACCGCGCGTGGATCCCGAAGTCGCGCGATGACGGCCACCGCGAGCAGCGCAAGTGCCGCACTGAGCAGGACAACGACGAATACCAGCGCCGCTCGGCCGCCGCCTTCCGCGCGCGCCGCATGATCGCGGGCCGGAAGGTATCCGCGCAGGGCAGCGGCAACCACGATCAACAGCACGATGAGCGCAACGACGCGCCCTGTCGGCTTATCGGGCATTGGCACACCACTCGCCGGTTTTCCTATGCCGTTGCGGCACAGGCTTGATTCATACTCGCACGTCGGGCAGCGTTGTGGCCAGGGACAACTGGCAGCCCGGGCACCGCCCCAACGCGCGAGCCTGACCGCACTGCCAAATCAGGCCCGCTTTTTCGCAGTGGTGTTAGGCTCGCGAGCCCTGCACATCGAACGGCCGGAAGCTGCCGTCGAGCACCTCGTGATGACCGATGGTGCGACCGGTGACGGCGGCGGGGTCCACGAGCGTCAATTGCGCTGCCGCCCTGGCGAATTCGTCTTCGGTTGCCGTGTCGTCGAAGTTGGTGGCGTAGTAGGACAGGCCGGGCGTCATGATCGGCTTCGACGGCGCCAGGGCGTTGACGGCGATGTTGTGGTCGGCCAGGTCAAACGCCGCGCACTGGGTGAGATGCTCGAGCGCCGCCTTGGAACCACCGTAACCAGGCAGGACGCCGCCGCTGCGGTCCGGATAAGGTCCGTTGCCGGGCAGCCGCGAGGCCACCGAGGTGATGTTGACGATCGAGCCGCCCCCGGCCTCGATCATGTCCGGGGACACCAGCTGCATCAACTCGTAGGCCGCAAACACCGCGATGTCGAAGTGGCGGCGAAATGCGGACAACGGTGTGCTGACGAAACCAGGCCAGCCGGGTTTGGCGGCGCCGGCCGGTTTCGCGGCCCGCACCCGCGGCTGTCCACCGGGCACCGGCGGTCGTCCCGGAGCGGTAAAGGCCGCGTTGTTGATCAGAACAGTGATGGGGCCCAACGCATCTCGCGCCTCGCCCACCAACCGGGCGATATCGTCTCGGTCGGTCAGATCGGCGCGGACCGGCACCGCGCGCCCGCCCGCCGCCGCGATGGCGGCGACGGTCTCGCCGATGGTCCCCGGCAGCCGGTCATCCCACACCTGCTCGGTGCGCCCGGCCACCGCGACGGCCGCCCCCTTGGCGGCAAGGGCCAGCGCGATCGCCCGGCCCAAACCACGGCTGGCACCCGTGACGATCGCCGTGCGTCCGGCAAGTCGCTGGGTCATCGCGTCACCCCGTGCACGACGATCGCGGTGGTCTGATCCACCCACGCCTCGTCCAGCTTCTCGTCCGGGCGCAACAGCATCCGCAGCATCGTCGCTCCCCCGATCAGCTCGATCAACCGGTCCGGATCGACATCGGGATGCGCTTCACCTCGATCGACGGCCTCGCGCAGCCGCACCTGCACCGCGGTGAACAGGTCGCCGAAGCGTGACATCACCCGCGCGTTGAGTTCGGGATCGGCCGACATGTCCGCGACCAACCCGGGCAGCGCGGCGCGCACCACCGGGCTGGTGAACACGTCGCGCGCCGCCGCGATCATCATCCGCAGGTCGGCGGTGAAGTCACCGGCCGGCGTTTCCAGTGCGCTGGGCGCGGTGGGAAACGCCGCTTCGTGCACCAGCTCCGCCTTGCTCGACCACCGGCGATACAACGCCGACTTGGTGGTGCCCGCCCGCTCGGCGACGGCGGCCAGCGTCAAGTTCGAATAGCCGATTTCCACAAGCAGTTCCGCCGTCGCCGCAAGGATGGCAGAGTCAATACGCGGGTCCCTGGGGCGCCCGGCACCTGGGGCCTTGTCAAGGTCGGACGGGTCTGCTTTCATAACGCTACCTACCGTATCGTAATTGCCGCGAAAGGTCTCAAAGAATGGAGGCACCCCGTGGCCAATGAACCTGTGCTCGACAACGTCGACCGACTTCAGCGCTCCAGCCGCGACGTCACGACGCTACCCGCAGTGATGTCGAAATGGCTGTCCACGGTGCTGCCCGACGGCGCGAACCCCGAGGTCACGGTCGAAAGCGGGGTCGATTCGACGGGCATGTCGTCGGAGACCATCATCCTGACCGCCCGCTGGCACGAAGGCGGGCAGCCGACCGAGCAGAAGCTGGTGACGCGGGTGGCGCCGAGCGCCGAGGACGTGCAGGTCTTTCCCACCTACCGGCTTGATCACCAATTCGACGTGATCCGCAAGGTCGGCGAACTCACCGAGGTCCCGGTCCCGCCGGTGCGCTGGCTCGAGCCCACCGGCGAGGTTCTGGGCACACCGTTCTTCGTGATGGACTACGTCGCCGGTGAAGTGCCGCCCGACGTGATGCCCTACACCTTCGGCAACAACTGGTTCGCCGACGCACCCGTCGAGCGGCAGCGCGAACTCCAGGATGCCACCGTCGGCGTACTGGCGAAGCTGCACTCAATCCCTAACGCGCAGAGTACATTTGGATTCCTGTCGGAGGGCAGGGGCGATACCGCGCTGCGCCGGCACTACAACTGGGTACGGGACTGGTACGACTTCGCCGTGCCCGACATCGGCCGATCGCCGCTGCTGGAGCGCACTTTCACCTGGCTGGAAGACAACTGGCCGGCGGAAGTGGACGCGCGCGAACCCGTCCTGCTGTGGGGTGACGCCCGGGTGGGCAATGTGTTGTACCGCGACTTCCAACCGGTGGCGGTGCTGGACTGGGAGATGGTGACGCTGGGCCCGCGCGAGCTCGATGTCGCGTGGATGATCTACGCGCACATGGTGTTCCAGGAACTCACCGGGCTTGCCGGATTGCCGGGACTGCCCGATGTGATGCGCGAGGAGGACGTCCGCGCCACGTATGCACGCCTGGCCGGTGTCGAAGTGGGCGAGCTGCGCTGGTTCTACGTGTACTCCGGTGTGATGTGGGCGTGTGTGTTCATGCGCACCGGTGCGCGGCGAGTGCACTTCGGCGAAACCGAAAAGCCGGACGACGTCGAGTCGTTGTTCTACCACGCCGGATTGATGAAACGTCTTATCGGAGAGGACCAGTAATGCTCGGACCGCTCGACGAGTACCCGGTACACCAGATTCCCCAGCCGATCGCGTGGCCCGGCTCCTCGGACCGCAACTTCTACGACCGGTCCTACTTCAACGCCCATGACCGCACCGGCGACATCTTCTTGATCAGCGGCATTGGCTACTACCCCAACCTCGGTGTCAAAGACGCGTTCGTGCTGATCCGCCGCGGTGACACCCAGACCGCGGTGCACGTGTCGGACGCGATCGACCAAGACCGCCTCAACCAACACGTCAACGGCTACCGGGTCGAGGTGATCGAACCGCTGCACAAGCTGCGGATCGTCCTCGACGAAACCGAAGGCATCGCAGCCGATCTCACCTGGAAGGGCCTGTTCGACGTCGTCCAGGAACAGCCGCACATCCTGCGGTCCGGCAACCGGGTCACGCTGGACGCGCAGCGCTTCGCGCAGCTGGGCAGCTGGAGCGGACACGTCGTGATCGACGGCGAGGAAATCGTCGTCGACCCCAACACCTGGCTGGGGAGCCGCGACCGGTCGTGGGGCATCCGCCCGATCGGCGAGGCTGAGCCGGCCGGCCGGCCGGCCGACCCACCGTTCGAGGGCATGTGGTGGCTATACGTACCAATGGCTTTCGACGACTTCGCGATCGTGTTGATCATCCAGGAGGAGCCCAACGGGTTCCGCTCGCTCAACGACTGCACCCGGATCTGGCGCGACGGCCGCGTCGAGCAGCTGGGCTGGCCGCGGGTCAAGATCCACTACACATCCGGCACCCGCATTCCGACCAGCGCCACCATCGACGCGACCACTCCGGACGGCTCACCGGTCCACTTCGACGTCGAGTCCAAGTTGCCGGTGCCCATTCACGTCGGCGGTGGCTACGGCGGCGATTCGGACTGGATCCACGGCACCTGGAAGGGCGAGAAGTACGCCGAACGTCTGACCTACAACATGACCGACCCGGCAATCATCGGACGTGCCGGTTTCGGGGTGATCGATCACGTCGGTCGCGCGGTCTGCATCGAGGGCGACAAGCCGCCGGTCGAGGGTTGGGGCCTCTACGAGCACGGCGCCCTGGGGCGCCACGACCCGTCGGGGTTCGCCGACTGGTTAACGGTTGCGCCGTAACCTCTCCGACCCGGACGTGGACTTGTCGGGACATACTTGGGCATATCCGCCCGACAACTCGACGTCGGGCGGGAAAGGTTCAGCGGCGGTACGCCGCGCCCGGGTGGTCGGCAGCCAGCAGCGGTCCCTTGCCGCCCAACCGCTCCCGCAGCGTGCAACGCGTCACCTGCTCCGGCACCCGCCCGCGGCGACGCAGTTCGGGCACAACCAGTTTGGCGAAGTCCACGAAGGTGCCCGGCGTCGTCACGTAGGCGAGGTTGAACCCGTCGACGTCGGCCTCCTCGACCCAGCGCTCGAGTTCGTCGGCGACCTCGCCGGGTGAGCCCACCAGCAGCGGCCCGCGCCCGCCGATGCCGATCTCCTCGGCGAGTTCCCTTGCCGTCCAGGTGCGCTCGTCGGTGGTGAAGGAGGCCAGGGCGGACCGGTTGGCGTCGGTCTCGCTGTAACGCAGCGGGTCGTCGTCACCCAGCTCGGCCAGGTCCACCCCGGTCCAGCCGCCAAAGAGCGCCAAAGCGCCTGTCGTGCTGACGTATTGACGATATCCACTTAACTTCGCCAGGGCTCGCTCGCGCGTCTCGGCGACGATCGGGGTCACCATGGTGAAGACCTTGATCGAACGCGGATCCCGGCCCAGCCCGGCCGCGGTCTCGCGTAGCGCCCGCACCGGGCCGCGCACGATTTGGGGTGTCGGGCCGGAGATGAACGCGGCCTCGGCGTTGGCGGCGGCGAATTGGACACCGCGCGGCGAGGCGCCGGCCTGGAACAGCACCGGAGTGCGCTGCGGAGACGGTTCGCACAGAAACGGTCCCGGAACCGTGAAATAGCGGCCCTTGTGCTCGATGTCGTGCACCTTGGCCGGATCGGTGAACACGCCGCGCACCGGATCGCGCACCACCGCGTCGGCCTCCCACGACGCTTCCCAGAGTTTGTAGCAGACTTCGAGGTACTCATCGGCGATCTCATAGCGCTGGTCATGCGGGATCTGGGCGTCGAGGCCGAGATTGCGTGCCGCACTGTCCAGGTACGACGTCACGATGTTCCACGCCACCCGTCCGCCGGTGAGGTGATCCAGTGTCGACAACCTGCGTGCCAGCGCGTAGGGCTGCTCGTAGGTCAGCGACAACGTGATCCCGAAACCAAGCGTCTCGGTCACCGCCGCCATCACCGAAACGGCGGCGGTCGGGTCGTTGACCGGAAACTGTGCGGCGTCTCGCACCGCGGCATCGCGAGACCCGCCGTACACGTCGTAGACGCCGAGCACGTCGGCGAGAAACAACGCGTCGAATCCGCCGGCCTCCAGGATGGTGGCCAGTTCGGTCCAGTAGCCGAGTTCGCGATACCGATAACCCCGGTCCTCGGGGTGACGCCACAGCCCCGCCGACTGGTGCCCGACACAGGCCATGTCGAAGGCATTGAGGTAGATCCTGTTCATCGTGCTCACTCGATTTGGTCCCCGTACGTTTCCCGTGCCGCGTAGGCCGCGACAACCGTGATAGCCGCCAGCACCGCGAAATACCCCACGATCAGCCAGGGTCTACCGCCACCGGCCACCAGCAGAGCCGCCGCGATCAGCGGCGCGAAGCCTCCCGACAGCACGGCTCCAATCTGATAACCCAGCGACGACCCACTGTAACGCAGCCGGGTGTCGAAGAGTTCGGCGAACCAGGCGGCCTGCGGGCCGTACATCGCGTCGTGAACAACGTTGATGCCGAACACGATTGCGAGCACCACCGCGATGGCCGACCCGCTTGCGGCGGCGACGAAGAACAACGCCAGCGCCACCACCCCGGCGAGCGCGCCGAACAGATACGGGGGCCGGCGACCGATTCGATCGGACAGCAGTGCCCAGCCCGGTGTGCTGAGCAATCCGAGTGCCGACGATATCAGCACCGCGATCAATCCGACGCCGCTGCCCTTGCCGAACGAATCCTGCAGGTAGGTAAGTGAATACGTGGTCAGCAACACAAAGAGTGCAATTTGAGACATCCGTAACCCGGTGGTGATCAACACATTACGGGGTTGGCTGCGCAGCACCTCCAACACCGGCAACGTCGAGAGCTCGTCGCGCTCTTTAAGACGCTCGAAAATGGCGGCGTCACTGAGCCGCAACCGGATGAACAGCCCGATCCCCACCAGAACGGCGCTGAATAGAAAGGGTATCCGCCATCCGAAAGCCAGGAACGTGTCCGCGCCGCACACCTTGCGCGTTAAAAAGAAGATTGACGTCGCCAGCAACATGCCGGCCGGGGAACCGAGCTGGGTGAAGCTGCCGAACAGTCCGCGGCGCCCCGGCGGTGCGTGCTCAACCGAGAGCACGGCCGCACCTCCCCATTCGGCACCCACCGCGAGTCCTTGCAGCACCCGTAACGCGGCCAGCAATGCCGGTGCGATCAACCCCACCGCGGCGTAGGTCGGCAGCAGCCCGATCGCGGTGGTGACAAGCCCCATCGTCAGCAAGGCGGCTACCAGAACGGCCTTGCGCCCCAACCGGTCCCCGAAGTGACCCGAAATCACGGCACCGATCGGTCTGGCGCCGAACCCGGCCGCGTAGGTGGCGAAGGAGGCCAAGGTCCCGGCTGTCGACGAAACATGAGGAAAGAAAAGCGGTTTGAACACGAGCGCGGACGCTGTCGCGTAGAGGTAGAAGTCGTACCACTCGATCGTGGTGCCGATCATGCTGCCCAGAGCTACGGTTCGCAGCTGTGGTCTGGTATTGGCCGTAGCGGCCGGCTCAGTGGCGATCACGTGATCGCAGATTAGGCAGTTCGCGGCCGCGGGCATACGGTTGCCATCGCCGTGATGCGAACGTCCTCTACCGCGCGCTTGTCACCATGCGGTTGACTAGGAGGTGTGACGATGCCGTCGTGGACTGTCGATGTTGTGGTGGTCGGCGCGGGCTTCGCCGGCCTCACCGCAGCGCGGGAGCTGACGCGACAGGGTCACGACGTGGTGGTGTTCGAGGGTCGCGACCGGGTCGGCGGGCGCGCGTTCACCGGTAGCGTCGCGGGATTGCCGGCGGATATGGGCGGCGCGTTCGTCGGCCCCACCCAAGACGCCGTGCTGGCGTTGGCGGCCGAGCTTCAGATCCCGACCACGCCTACCTATCACGACGGCAAGAACGTCATCCACTGGCGCGGCTGGACACGTTCCTACCACGGCACCATCCCCAAGCTTTCGCTGACGGGGTTGCTCGACATCGCCCGTCTGCGTTGGCAATTCGAAAGAATTGCGCGCAGCATTCCGGTCGACGCCCCGTGGCGGGCACAGCGCGCCCGCCAACTCGATGAGGTGTCGTTCGGGCAGTGGTTGCGTTCGGTGCGCGCCAGCGCCTCGTCGCGCGACCTGATGGCCATCATGGCCCGGGTGAGTTGGGGATGCGAACTCGAAGACGTGTCGATGCTGCACGCCGCGCGCTACATCCGGGCCGCGGGCGGTCTGGACCGGATGCTCGACACCGAGGACGGCGCCCAGCAGGACCATTTCCCGGGCGGCACCCAGCAAATCGCCCAGTCGGCGGCCGACGAACTGGGCGCACGGGTCGTGCTCAATGCCCCGGTGCACCGCATCGAACGGCACGGTTCGGGTGTGACGGTCACCTCCGATGCTGGTACGGCCGACGCCGGGTTCGTCATAGTCGCGATCCCGCCGGCTCATCGCGGGGCCATCGAGTTCACTCCCCCGCTACCCGTCGAGTACCAGCAGCTGGTCGAGCAGTGGCCGCAGGGCCGGCTCAGCAAGGCTTTCGCGGCATATTCGACGCCGTTCTGGCGCGCCAACGGACTCTCGGGACAGGCGCTCTCCGATAAGGGACCGGTGTTCATCACCTTCGACGTCAGCCCGCAGGCCGACGGGCCGGGAATCCTGCTGGGCTTTGTCGACTCCCGGGCGTTCGATTCACTGCCCACCGACCAACGCCGCCGCGACGCCTTGCGCTGCTTCGCGTCGCTGTTCGGCGAGGAGGCGCTCAAGCCGCTCGACTATGCGGATTATCGTTGGGGTACCGAGGAATTCGCTCCTGGTGGGCCGACCGCGGCGGTACCGCCGGGGTCGTGGACGCGGTTCGGTCGCTGGCTACGCGAACCGGTCGGACCGATTCACTGGGCAGGCACCGAGACCGCCGACGAGTGGACCGGGTTCTTCGACGGCGCGGTCCGGTCCGGTCTGCGAGCGGCCGCGGAGATCACCGCCCGGCTATGAGCTGATCCGGGCGACCGGCAGGGTGATGGATTCGGCCAGTGACCGCAGCTGGCCGGTGACCTCGCGGTGGTGCTCCAGCATCGAGCAGTGACCGCCGGGCAGCTCGACCAGGCCAACCACGTTGGGCGCGGTGCGGGCGATCTCGCGGGAAGCGGCGATCGGCGTCAGGCGGTCGTCTTCGCTGCCGATGACCAGGGTCGGCACCGTCAACCCGGTCAGGTCGAGGTACCGCGACCCCAGGGATCCGACGAGCATCCTCGTGCAACCGCCCCGCCCGGCGGCTGGTGTCCGCGCGAACAGGTCGTGGATGAGTGCGGCGGCGCTCGGGTCGGCGTCCCGACCGACCGCGAGCATCGCGATCAGGCTGCGAGTGGCCAGCAGCGCCGGACTCGGAATCGGGACCCCACCGAACACATTGATCAAGCCGCGCGCGGCGAGCGAACGCGCCGCCGACAGCTGCCCCGGCACCGAGAACAGCTTGACCTGGCGCACCAGGTCGCCAGTGGTCGTGTTGATCAACGCCACGGCATCGGCGCGCCGGTGGACCTTGTGGCGGTAGCGGGCCGACCACGCGGCGATCGTGATCCCGCCCATGGAGTGCCCGGCGATGACGGCGCGCTCGTGTGGCGCCAACGTTGCCTCCAACACGCAATCCAGATCGGACGCAAGGTGTTTCAGGCTGTATCCGCCGCGGCGCGGAACTCCGCTTCGGCCGTGGCCGCGGTGGTCGAACGCGATCACCCGGTATTCGGTGGCCAACTCCGCGATCTGGTAGGCCCACGCCCGGATCGCACAGGTGATGCCGTGAGTCAGCACGATCGGGTAGCCGTCCGGCGGCCCGAAGACCTCCGCGTGCAGCGGGGTGCCGTCGATTGCGCGGACGGTCAGCGTGCGGCTCGACGGCAATGGGTCGGGCAGCGGGTCAATCACACGTGTCGTTCGCCGAGCACCCATCGCCAGCTCCCCCCGTCGAACACGGCCTCGTCGCCGCACTCTGGATGCTGCGATCCTATAACGGCACGGACGTCCAACTATGCAATTTCGGCGAAACCCGCGCGCCCGGATCACAGCACACAATTCGTCGCTAACTGGCAAACCCCGGTACAACGCCGGTTACGGTGTGAGAGGCTAACTGTCATGTCCCCGATGTCCCGTCGGGCGGTGCTCACAGCAACGATGAGCGCGGTCACTGGCGGGCTGCTGGCTGCCTGTGCATCGGGTGAACATTCGGTGTCACCACCACCCCCGCCGCCGGAGATCAAGCCGGACACCGGGTCGATCCTGATCGTGGGTGCCGGCATGGCGGGCTTGGCCGCCGCGCGCCGCCTGGTCGACGCGGGCTGGCCGGTGCGCCTGATCGAAGCCCGCGACCGCATCGGCGGTCGTGTCTATACCAACCGCGACTGGGGTGTGCCGATCGAGATGGGCGCGTCCTGGATCCACGGCACGGCCAGCGACCCGATGATGGAACTGGCTCACAGCGCGCACGCCGAGGTCATCCCGACCGACTACTACGGCTGGGCGAAGCTCGCGGTGGATCGCCGGTTGCCCGCAACGGACTACGACGCCGACTCCTGGCGCCAGTTCGTCGAACGGGCCTGCGACCGCGTCACCGGCGGAAGCCTCGGCGCCGCCGTCGACGCCGCGGCCAAACGCGCGGAGCTTTCGGAAACGGATCGCACCCAGCTGGCATTCTTTGTCGCCACCGAGATCGAGGACGAATACGCGGCCGGCGCAGACCAGCTCTCCGCCACCACATTTGACACCGGCGACTACGCCGACGGCGACCAGGCCGTCATCACGAACGGCTACGACGCCCTGCCGAAGCTGCTGGCCGACGGACTTCCGATCGTCCTGCGCACGCCGGTCACCGCGATCACCCGTCGCGACAGCACCGTCACCGTGCACGCCGGAAACCAATCCTTCGAAGGCCCCGCCGCAATCGTCACCGTCCCCCTCGGAGTGCTTAAAGCCGGTGCGATCGCCTTCGACCCCCCGCTCCCCGACGGACATGCTCGCGCCGTGAACGCCCTGGGATTCGGCGTGCTGTCGAAGACCTTCTTCCGGTTCAACCGGCGAACGTGGAAGACGGACAACGCGTTCTACCTCTTCATGGGTACCGACCCGGGCGCGTGGGCGCAGTGGTTCACCCTGTCTAACAGCGCCGGACCGATCGTGGTGGCCTTCAATGCCGGCGAACGCGGGCGCGCGGTGGAGGCGTCCTCGGCCGCCGACGTGACGGCCCGGGCGCTGCCGATCGCTCGCCAGCTGTTCGGCGACGACGTCGCGCCAATGGAAGTCCGGACCTCGAATTGGAGCACCGACCCGTATGCGCGGGGCAGCTACTCATTCCACGCGCCCGGTTCCGGGCTCGACGACCGCCGCCGCCTGCGGGAGCCGATCACTGACCGGCTTTACCTGGCGGGTGAGGCTGCCGACACCAAAAATCCGTCCACCGTTATCGGCGCCGTAGCCAGCGGACGCTACGCCGCCGACCAGCTGATGAGCCGGCTTAAGAGCTAGCGCGAAACATCAAGGCGTTCAACAGTTTCCAGCATGCAATCGGTCACCTCGCTTCCCCTTGCGATCGCAGCTAAGTGGACGCCGCATTGGAATCGCGCCCGGTCGCCGTCGAGCCGGCGAGCAGTCGCAGGGCCTCATCAGAAGGCGAACCGGGTTCGGCTGTATAGCCGATCAACGACAGCCCACCGACACCGGCGATGTCGAAGACGTTGTAGGTCAGCGCCAGTTCACCGACCTCGGAATGCCGGAATCGCTTGAGACCCTGGCGATGTGCCTTGACGTTGTGCGCCGCCCAACTCGTGCGGAATGGCTCGCTGCGCAACCCGAGCTCACCGACCAGGTCGGTGATGGCCGGTGAATCGGGGGCACGCGCCGCTTCGGCCCGCAGCAGTGAAACGACGTCGTCGGCTTCGCGGCCCCACTCGGGAAAGAACTGATCGGCCGCGGAGTCGAGAAACATGAACCGAGCCAGGTTCGGTGTCGCCCTGGCTCGGGCGAAGACGGGCGCGTACAGCGCGCGCCCGAGCGTGTTGGCGGCGACGACATCGAGGTGGCCGTTGATCACGATCGCCGGCGCAGTGACCATGCTGTCCAGCAATGTTTGCACACCGTCCGGGATGGTCCGGCCCGCGGAAGGTGCCGATCGGGTCCGGACGCCCTTGCTGGTGACGGCGCGAACCAGGTCGAACAGGTGAGTTTCCTCTGCCTCACCGAGTTGCAGCGCGCCGGCGACCGCATGCAGCACGTCTTCGGAGACACCGGCCACATTCCCCCGCTCTACCTGCGTGTAGTAGTCGATGCTCACGCCGGCCAGCCGAGCCACTTCCTCACGCCGTAACCCGGGCACGCGGCGCCGCCGCCCCGGCGGCAGGCCAACCGCCTCGGGGGTGATCCTCGCCCGTCGGGACATCAGGAAGTCCTTGATGTCCTTGGCAACGTCCATCTTCGCCGGATACCCCGCCGGCGGGCAAACATCCATACGACATTACCGACCATCGGTCTTGTATACCGACCAATGGTCGGTTATCGTTCTCCACATCTGTCCGTGGAGGTAGCAATGAGCCAGCCGGATCCATCGCAGTTTCGTACCCGGATGTTCGCGCGGGCGTTCGGACCGTTCTTTCTGATCGTGCCGTCGATCGTCGCGTTTCGCGCGACCTCACAAATGCCCGTTCTGCTGGATGAGTTCAGCCGAGATCCTATGTGGCAGTGGGCCCTTGGGGCGATTCTGCTGATGTGGGGCAGCGTCATCATCGCCTTTCATCAGTATTGGCGAAGTGTCGCAGCGGTTTTGGTCTCACTGCTGGGGTGGTTTCTGGCCATTCGCGGGATACTCATCCTGGCGATTCCCGACGTGTACGACTCGGCCGGCAAGTCGCTGCAGGAAAATGCTGTTCCGGCAGTGCGCGCCATCTTCGGCGCCATCGCATTGGTCGGCCTGTACCTGACCTACGTGGGCTGGCTCGCGAAGCCCACCGTGGGGAACCATTCGGATGCCGCGGGTAGTTAAGCACCCCGACGTACGCCGTGCCGAGATCCTGGATCGCGCTGCGGCACTGTTCGTTGCGCGCGGTTACGAGAACGTCAGCCTCAACGATCTGATCGCCGACGCCGGTGTCTCCAAAGGCGCCTTCTACCACTGGTTTCCATCGAAGGACGCGCTCATCACAACGCTGGCCGAGCGCAGCGCCCACACGCAGCTCGCTGCCATCGAAGCGGCGACCGCGCGCTGCGACGGCAATGCGCTGGATCGGCTCAACACGGTGCTGCGGGCCGGCTTTGACGCCAAGATGCAGACCGGCACACCCGAGCAGCTGGCGGCGATGGTCTCGCTGCTACGGCCCGAGAACGCGCATCTTTACGGGCGCATCGTCACGGTGAGCGAGCGGTTGACGCAACCGCTACTGACGCGGTTGATCTCCGACGGAGTGGCCGAGGGCACGTTTCACACCTTCGACCCCGAGGGCGTCGCCGACATGATTCAAGGCCTGGCCGCGCGCCTGCACTCCAACGTTATCCAGATCGCCGACGCGACCGATGAGCCCAGCAGGCAGCGTGCCATCGATGTCTTGACCACCCGGTTCAAATTGCACGCGGTGGCCGCCGACCGGGTGCTCGGGCTACCGGACGGCAGCATCGTCGCGCTCGACCGCGCGCAGGTAGAGACGATGGTGGCGGCTTTGCCGCGCGATTACTGAGGCGTGGATTGGGCATAGGTGATACATGACGGCTAATCATCCCCCGCAGCAGAAACAGCGTTCGACTGCCGACACCATCGCCACGATCACCATGCTCGTGCTCGCCGGCATCGCGGGAGCGCTGACCATCATGTTTTCCTTCTTCTTCGCGATGGCGACCGACGCGTGCGCCGGCAACCGGTGCGACACGTCGGCGCTCGATTGGGCCTACGTGGTGACGTGGGGCGGCGTCGGCGTCGCGGCCGTCATCGCCATCGGTGGTGTCATCACCGCGGCGGCGCGCAAGCGGGTTATGTGGGTATGGCCAACCACTGCACTCATCCTGATCATCGTCGCGGTCGTCATCGGCTCACAGCTGGCCAACTCGGTCGCCCCACATCATTGATGGGCGCCCGATAGCCTTGCGCTACCAAGCAACTCGGACGCTACTTCTCGAGTGCCTTCGCGCATGCATTCAGGATTGCCAGGAAACTCCCGCGCAGCAGGCGGCGGCTGACCGCTTCCAGCACTTTTCCTCCGGCCGCGGCCGGATGCGTGTAGTTGGTCAGCCAGTCGACGTGGGTCCCGTCGCCCGCGGCCGTGAACGTCAGGGTGCCACCGTCGTGTTTGAACGGTGGGATCGACTTCACGATCAGGTAGGTGTAGCTGTGCGGCCGGTCATAGGCCGTGAACTCCTCGCGGAAATAGGTCCCGACGCCGATCACCTCGCGCAGCGCTCCGGGCCCCGGGCCAGGCGCGCCGTTGGCCCAATACCCCTTGAGAACCAACGGTGCCGCGGCCAGATTGACGGGGTCGGCCAGCCAGTCGAAGACCTGCTCGATTGGCGCGGCGATCGTTCGTTCCACGTGAATCTCGACCATCAGAACTCCCGCCCGGCAGTTACGGCATTGACCGCACGTCATGCTAGCCGCGGGTGGTACCGCGCGGCATCGCGTACCGGGCTGGCAACGGCAGGCATCTTTGCGGTGACGCACGACACCGCACTGGGCGCCTTAGAGAAACCATAAGGTGATTTTGCTGGTACCCGCTTCAGTTGGTCACGATTTGGTCACGACGTGCGGGTACTGACTGTCTGGGCGTGACCAAGCCGAGAACTGTCGTCGATCCAAGCGTTAGCTGCACGCGCGATCGCCAGGTTGCCCACATCATCCTTAGCTACCTTGGACTTCGGGGAGTCGGGAGTCCCCGCGAATCAATTCGGATCGATTCGAAGGACAACACTGATCATGAATTTCAGCAGTATCGTCGGGAGCCGGCGAGTCGCCGGCATGAGCGCCGGCTGTCTGTTCGGAGGAATGGCCCTGGGCCTCGTCGCCGCGCCGTCAGCCACCGCCGCACCCGACTGCAGCCCCGCGGGTGTCAACGCCACGGTGTCCTCGGTGCAGGGCGCGGCCGAGCAGTATCTCGCCGCGCACCCCGGTGCCAACCAGGTTGTCAGCGCTGCCTACGGACAGCCACGGGGAGAGGCCGCCTCCAGCCTGCGCGGCTACTTCACCGCGCACCCGCAGGAGTATTACGACCTGCGCGGCATCCTGGCGCCGATCGGCGACACCGAACGCCAGTGCAACGTGTCGGCCCTGCCGGGCAACCTGGAATCGGCCTACCACGAGTTCATGGCCGGCTGATTCCGCGCATCACGACCCGCCACAATGCCGTGGCGGGTCGTTTGCATATGCGGTTCAACCGGTGTCAACCGCACCGCGGGTGGGTAATTTCCAGTCAGCCACGGGACTGGAGGTGATGATGCGGCTGCGCCGAAGCACACTCAGCAGCCCGGGAATCGCGCGCAAACGCCGGGGCACGGGCTTTACCTACCTCGGGCCCGACGGCGACTCGCTGACGGACGAAGCCGCCCTACAGCGAATCAAGGACCTGGTGATCCCACCGGCGTGGAAGAACGTGTGGATCTCGCCGCATCCCAACGGACATATCCAGGCCGTCGGCACCGACGCGGCGGGACGCCGCCAGTATCTCTACCATTCCGCGTGGCAGCAGGAGCGAGCCGAAGAGAAGTTCGACCGCGTCCTGGACCTGTCCACCCGGTTGCCGGAATTCCGCGCACGCATCGTCGCCGATCTCGGTGGCCGTGGCGCCTCGCGAGATCGCGTGCTGGCGCTGGGGCTGCGGCTGCTGGACCGTGGCTATTTCCGCTCCGGTGGTGAGCAATACGCCGACGAACACGAGTCCTACGGTATTGCCACGCTGTTATGTCAGCACGTGTCGGTGCATCGCGACGCGATCGAATTCGACTATCCCGCTAAGAGCGGGGTGCAGCGCACCGTTGCGGTCGAGGATGCCGACGTGGTCCGTGCGGTGCGCTCGCTGATGCGACACCGCGGCAGCGGTGATCGATTACTGATGTACCGCAACGCATCCGGATGGACAGATGTTCGCGCCGAGGACCTCAATACCCGATTCAAAGAGCTCGTCGGCGGCGAATTCACCGTCAAGGACCTGCGCACGTGGCACGGAACAGTGTTGGCTGCCGCCGCGTTCGTCGATGCCGACCCGCCCGTATCCCAACGCGTGACCAAACGCGTTGAGGCCGCGGTGATGAAAGAGGTCGCCGAGGGCTTGGGCAACACTGCGGCAGTAGCACGCGGCTCATACGTCGATCCGCGCGTCGTCGCCGGTTACGAGCAGGGACTCACCATCGCGGCGGCGGCGCAGCGAGCCGAACGTGCGCGTCGGCCCGACGCGGCGCAGGAGATACTCGAGAAGGCAACTCGTATGCTGATTCGTCGAGTAGCTAAGGGCGACAACGTGTCTCATTCAACGCTGGCTAAGACGGCCTAAGACGGCGTAGTCCGTCAGGCGGTTTTCCGTTGCGGTTCGTGTTGGCGGGCAGCGCGCCTATGGCACTGACGCCGCGACTGTATCCGGTCGTCGACGAGCTGAAGTCCCTCCGGAACCGAATCGACAAGCGGTAGACCGTGGTTGGGGACCACGCGGGTGAGACGGTCCAGTCGTGCGCCGCTGACCACGCTCCAGTGGAGGCGGGCTCGCCGGTGTTCGCAGTTGAGGACAAGGAGCGTCCGAAATCCAGCCATGCCAAGGAAATCCAGCTGGCTGAGATCCAGGATGAGAGGAGCTTTCAGCTGCGAATAGTAGCGAATCGCCTCGCCCAGCAGGTCGGCATTGGATGCATCTATTTCACCGTCCACGCGCAAGACGGTCGCCAAGCTGCGCGCGTGCACATGTAATTGCGCGCCAACACAATCGATCAGATGGCGGCAGCGTGGTTGCCCTCGAAAGTCTGGTGCATGTCGAAAAGGTAAAGCAGTCATGTAATTGCGCCCATCTTGATTGGATTGGCGACAGGGCGGGTGACAACGATGTCCAGGTGGCCCCGAAGATGTCGGCAGCTGTGGACTCAACCTGACCCAAAGCCTAGCGGCAATACCTGGGTCCCGCATGCTCGGATGACGGCACACGCTCATGTGCAATATCAGAATGGCAAGTTATGCAGTGGGTTTCCCGTCGGCAATTCGAGCTGCCCAATACCAGCGGGTTCGCCGCGCGAGGTGGTTATCCCTCAAGCGAAGTTGATTCGATGCGCATCACGCGGCGCTAGCCGGACTGCCTCAACGTGCTATGCGGGCTCTGCCCATAGGTCTGCCGGTACTGCACCGCGAACCGGCCGGTGTGTACGAAGCCCCACCGCTGTGCGATCTCGCCGACCGTCGTCGTGGAACGGTCGCTGGATAACAGGTCCAAATGCGCGCGGTGTAACCGGACGCGCCGCATGTATCGCGTCGGGGTGGTGTCGAGCTGGTGTTTGAAGAGGTATTGCACCGCCCTGGGGGTCAAACGCAATGCCGCCGCGACATCGTGGATCCCTACGTCGCTCGCCGCGTTTCGGTGGATGAATGAAACAGCGTCCTTTAGCGCTTCCGGTACCTGCGGGTCGCTCAGCACGTCGTTGTCCGCGGTCAGGGTGGACGGGTAGCACTCGAGCAGTGCGGTCGCCATTACGCCGGCCGCCGACGTGGCGATCAACGGTTGTTGCGCCGTATCCGCCGACGACAGGGTGGCGGTGACGTACTCCATTGCCCGGTGCCAGGCACGCGCGGCGGCAAGCGAGCGCGGACGCGAGTCCAGGAATCGGATCTGCTGCGGCAACGGCGCATGATGGCCGGCGGCCACCTTGCGCAGCACGTCTTCCCCGATGCTTACGACATCGAATTGCGCGGAGTTGATGTGCAGCACACAGGGCATACCGTCAGCGACGAGCACCGGATACTCGGGCTCTGCGGGCGAGGTTATGGCGGTGGACAACGAACCGGCACGGGGTTGGATCACGAGAACGGATGTCGCCCCGGGAATTTCACACCGGACCCGGCCCTGAATCAGAACCTCGTCGAGATGCAGCGAGCCGGTATCGCAACGCCGGTGGGTGACGGCCGATCCTCTGTCGAGACCCATGATTTGCCAACCCGGTGTGTAGGCGGCGGCAAAGAAGCGACACGCCTGGCCCGGGTCGAACGTGCGAAACTGCTCGTGCCGAAGTGCGGTCGGCCGTGCCAATTTTCCAGGGTCACGGGCCGCCCCGTGGTCGGCGTTGCGCGGTTCGGGCGATCCATCGGATACGTCGACGGACTTTTCGGCGACGCTGGTCATGACTTCGCCGTCGGTGTTGTGAACTCACCGAAAGACTGCATATCGGTCACCGGGTGACCTCTTCCATCGCCTTCGCCTGCCGTCCCGACGGCAAGCGTCCCGCACTGAGTCTCCCATAAATGCCCAGGGAGTCCAGCGCAATCCGATCCCACGTATACCGGGACATCGCCCGGTTTCTGCCTGCCGCGCCCATGCCCTCACAGCGAAACCGTTCCGCGGCAAGCGTTCTCAAAGCAGTCGCCAGTTCTTTGGGGTTGCCGTCCGACAACAGATGGCCAGTCACATCGGTGACGACGACATCGTTGAGCACACCGACGGGCACGCCGACTACGGCGACTCCGCTCGCCATGGCCTGTAACGCCGCCGTCGCCCGAGGCGGCTGGCGCGGTGTGCAGGCGAGGACGTCGATGGATCGCAACAACATCGGCAATTCGCTACCGGGAACAGCGCCTAGGAACCGCACGCGGTCGGCCACTCCCAACTCGGTGGTGAGCCGTTTCAGCTTCGCGCGCGCCTCGTCGTTTCTCCGGTTGGTCGCCTCGGTTTCCGCGACGACGATCTCGGCAGCCGGAACCCGGGGCAAGGCCCGAATTGTGACGTCAAAGCCGTTGCTCGCCAATGGATTTGACGCCAAGCACAGAATGCGATAGACGTCGGTACGGTCGAACGCGGGGCCCACCGGAGTGTAGCGCTGGACGTCGATGCCCCCAGTGAGAACCGACACCCGCTCCCGTCCATGCCGCAATCGGGCCAGCGTCTCGAGTTCTGAAGTGCTCTCGACGGTTGCCCAGCCCGCGTTGCGCGCCAACAGCGGCTCCAGGCGCTCACGCGCCGCGTTTTCACCGCTGCTGGCCTCAGGTGTTGTCGACGACGCAGCGAAGCCCTGGAAAGTCTGCACAGTCAGCCGGCCGCTCCGTCGTGCGGCCAGCTGCGCCGCCAACCCGCCCAACCAGCCAAATGCGTGCACGATATCGGGCCGATCGCAGGACCACTGCTGTTCGAGTGTGGCCGCCCAATCCCCGACGAACGGCAAGACGTCGGCGGCGGAGGGCACCGCACCGGGACCAACGCGCACCGAGACGATGCGATAGCCCCGGTCGGGCCGCTTTTGCTCGGTACGCCGATCTCGTTGTCGCACGTAGACCGTGACGTCGTGACCCAGGACGGTCAGCGCGGTGCCGAGGCGCGCTGGATCGTCACCCACGAAGTCGTCGCCGATAACGATCGCGATCTTCACGACAAAGT
The DNA here is from genome assembly GCF_041287235.1 of Mycobacterium sp. pR1184. Lineage (NCBI taxonomy): Bacteria > Bacillati > Actinomycetota > Actinomycetes > Mycobacteriales > Mycobacteriaceae > Mycobacterium > Mycobacterium sp. pR1184. The sequence continues at coordinate 303,468 of NZ_JBGGKR010000004.1, forward strand.
CCTTCCGTAGCCGGTTCGAACTCGCGTCGAAGTACTCCGCAGGCTGCACCGCAGCGGCGCGGCGCCCGCGACAGGGGGCCTTACCCAGGTAGATGGCGGACCAAACCCGTAAGTCCCGACGTTTTCGCCCCGCCGCCGAACCGCTTCGCATCGCGGATACCGCGGCCGCCGGGGACTGCGGCGATAGTGCGAGGAGGAGGACACTGGACCGCATGACGACCGGCGAGCGCCGTCCTGGGGTCGCAGTGGTGGTGTTGTTGGCGTCGGCAGGTGGATTGGACGCGTTGTCGACGGTTTTACATGACCTGCCGGCGGATTTCGGCGCAGCCGTCATCGTGCAACAACACCTCGGTGGACAGTCCAGCGTGCTGCCGACGATCCTGCACAGGTCCACCACTCATCGGGTTAGCTGGGCGCGCGATGGACAAATGGTCGAACCGGGCCAGGTGATCGTGTGCCCGCCGGATATGCACATGGAACTGACACCGCAGCGTTGCTGCCGACTGCGCAGAATGCATTCGCTCACCGAGCGCCGCTTCGACGTTTTGCTGGCGTCGGTGGCCGCCTCGTACGGGCCGCGGGGACTGGCCGTGGTGTTGTCGGGCTCCGGCAGGGATGGAGCCGAAGGAGTCGCGGCGATGAAGCGGGCCGGCGCCTTCGCCATCGCACAGAGCCCGGATACCGCCGAATATCCCTCGATGCCCATCGCGGCGGCCAAGGCCGGCGCCGATCTGGTTTTGCCGATTCACGCCATCGGCGGTGTTCTGGCCAGCATCGTCGAGGGCGCCCCGCCCCCCTCGCCATCGGACGAAGCCGAGGGCGCACACTCACTGCCGAGTATCGACGACGCCACTGCCGCGCAAAGAGAGGCGACGGAAACCGAGGACGTGACCGGCCTGCCGCGCGGCGGACTGCCCCAGCTGCCTTCGAACCGCACCGCCAATACCCCGGCCGGTCGCGCCGAGGCCGCCCGCCGACGCGCGGCCGAACTCCAGCGTCGGCGTCAGGATCTGGCGGCAGGACTGGGCGCCACGGCACAATCGGTGGCTATCGCCCGACGCCGCGCCGAAGAGTCGCTGCGTCGCACCGTGCAAGCACAGCAGGCCGCCAAACACGCCGCAGCCGCCCGGGCAACCGGTGACTAAGGTCGTTGCTCGCGCAAAACCTCCATCAGAAGCAATGCCCCTCCGACGGCCCCATCCCCCGAGCGAAATGAGGTGCACGTCACCCGAACTCGCGCCGCCCGGCCACGCCGGTTGACCGCGTCCACCACGGTTTCACCGAAGCTGTCCTGGTCGACGAACGCGTTGCCGATCAATGGCCGGACGGTCTCCAACGGGAGCCCGATATCCAGCGAAGTCAGCCTTGCGCCGGTCGTCTCATCGGCCCGCAGCCCCCAGAGGTCCTCGCAGCCGCGGTTCCACACCACCACCTTCATCTCGCGGTCCACCACAACCATGCCCAGCTGCATCGAGTTGGTCAGAGAATCCAGGAAGTTCTTGGCGTCGTCGAGTTCCAGACTGCGTTCCCGCAGTGTGTCGTTGATCGTGTGCAGTTCGTCGTTGGTGGACTGCAGCTCCTCGTTCATGGTCTCGAGTTCTTCGTTGGTGGACTGCAATTCCTCATTGGTGGTCTCGAGTTCCTCCACCGTGGACTGCAGTTCCTCGTTGGTCGTCTCGAGTTCCTCGTTGGTGGACTGCAACTCCTCGTAGGCCGCCTCCAGCTGACGGTTGGTCTGCACCACCTTGTCCAGCAGGGCACGCGTCGCGGTGACGTCGAAGAACACGATCGACACCCCGAGCAGGCCGTTTTCGGCGTCGACCAGTGGATTGACGTGAATCTCGAACCACACCGTCTCGGCACCCGGCCGCTGCCATTTGACGTCCGGAATCCGCGCCGACCGCCGCTCGACTTTCGCCTGCTCGAGGTAGGCGCGCAACTCGACGGGGCGGTAGGAGACTTCGAGATCACGCAGCAGGCGGCCGATGTCGCGGGCCGACAAGCCGAAGACGCTCTCCGCCTGCTGGTTGATCATCGCCACGGTGTCCTCACCGGTGACTACGATCTGCGCCACCGGGCTGGCACGAAACGCCAACTCGCGCATCGTGGTCAGGCCCGGCAACACGCCGTGGCGCTCGTAGAACGCCGCCGCCGGGTCGTAGCGATCGACGCCGCCATGGGTTCCGGCCGCCTTCCGAAAGATCCGGTTCTTCAGGTTCAAGGGAGTGAACCGATCGCCGTGGCTCAGTAACATCTCGGCGTGTCCCAGGAACAACGTGCCTTGCGGACCAAGTGCGAAGTGTAAGCGGCCCAGCACATTTCGCTGAGTCTCGGCATTGAGATACATCAGGGTGTTTCGGCACACAAGCAAGTCGACGCGAGAGATCGGCGCATCCTTGACGAGGTCGTTACGGCCCAAAATGACTGCACGACGCAGATCTTTGTGAAATACGTAGCGGCCGTTGACCTGATCGAAGTAGCGCGCCAACATCTCCGGCGGAACCGACTCGACCGCTTTGGCATCGTAGGACGCGACGCGGGCCTCGGCGAGCGCCTCTTCGTCGATATCGGTCGCGTAGATCTTGACCCGCTGCCGGAATTCGTCGGCCCCAAGCGCGTCGGCCAAGAGCATGGCCAGCGTGTACGCCTCTTGTCCGGACGCACATCCCGCGCTCCATACCCGGATCGGGTCGGTGGGGCCACGCTCGGCAAGCAGCCGCGGAATGACCTCGTCTCTGACGAACTCCCAGGCTTCCGGGTCACGGAAGAACGCGGTGACGTTGATCAAGATGGTGTTGAACAGCGATGCGAATTCGTCCGAACTGGCTTGCAAGACATCGAGGTACTCATCGTAGGAGCTGTAGCCGGCATGCTCCATCCGATGGCGCACGCGACGCATCAACGACGTTCGCTTGTAGCCGGTGAAGTCGAATCCACGAGAATCCCGCAGATAGCGCAGCAAGGCTTCAAACGACTCATCGGTGGTGTCGTCCATGAAAGTCCCTCAAAGATCGGCTGCTTGAGGACTCGAACACTACTCGGGTGCTAGAGCTCGTTTTCGCGACCGACCAGTGCCCAGACCGTCTTACCCGACGAGGTGGGAGTGCTGCCCCATGCACGGCACAGCGCCGAGACGATGGATAGGCCCGAAAGGGTCCGGGTGCCGGCTTCGGTTTCGAGCCGGCCCGCCGGCTCCGGGCTGTCATCTTCCACTGCGACCGTGACGGTGTCCCGATAGCTCTCGACGATCAGCACCGGCGCGCTGTCCGTGTGGTCGAGGACATTCTCGACGAAGACCGTCCCCACCGTGCCCGCCACCGGAATCAGATGACTCTGCGCCCACCCGGTCAGCCACTCGGCGATCAATGCGCGGGCCAGACCGACACTCACCGCCCTGGCGGGAAGCTGTGTTCGCGCCCGACGGCGACCATCACACGACCGATCCAGTGCGGCGTCGACCGCGGCCTGCTGGTCGCCGTACACCGGCACGTACCGGGAAACACCGTTCGCAGTGATCGCCCGCCGTGACCGCAGGCTTCCACACACCAGCAGGATCGGCACGTCTGGCCAAGTGCTGACATGCCAGCGAGCGCTGGTGAACACCGACCACGCGGATACGGCGGGGACCGACAGCTGGTTGACATCGACGATCACTGCCCGCGGCTCGTCCAGGGCGGCTTTGATCACCGCGTCACGCAGGGTCCGGTAGGTGGTGCCGTCGAGCACTCCGCCGCTCGTCATGACCGCGACGTCCTGACGACGTTCGACGTCCACGTGGACCGATGATTCAGCCACCGACATCACCAGGCCCGTCTGTCCCGGAATTGGTAGCCATCAGGCGTTCACTGAGCACGCTCAGCGCGCGTTCGGTTTCCTCGGCCTGCGCGCTGTACCGGCTGAACACGGACCGTGCCCGACGCTGTCGGCCAGTTGCCGGGCCAGCATCGCTTTTTCCTGCAGACTGCGCACAACGCACCCTCGACTTCATCGTCGCGAGCGGCCAGCAACGCGTCCGGCGTCCAGGCGTGGCCTACTCGGCAGCGAAAGTGCTTCTCCCCGAGCGCAACTAGTGATCCATTGCAATCCGGGCAGGTGTATCCCGACGCCGGACCCAGATCTTGGGTATCGAAATTCGTCGAGAATCGGGGCGTCATCGCGATGCGATTCTCCAGCTCCATCCGATTATCAGGCTCCATATTCGGCTCCTTGAATTCACGGTGCGACAGCACTTCGAGTATTTCGCCGATGTCGGCCGCCGCAGCCTGTTGATCCAATACACCCGCGTCCTGCGCTTTTCCGGGCAGCGATGGGAAAAGCGCGTCATCGAGGGACTGACCGATGTTGATCCCGCCGCGCGAGCGGATCGCGTCCAGCCCGAGGACGCCATCGTCGAGCACCCCCGACAGGAGCACCCCGACCGCACGCGGCCCGAATGCCAACGCGACCGAGCGAAACAGCGCATTGATCGCCGGTCGATGGCCATTCTCGGTTGGCCCTTGCGACAGCACGACGCGACGATCGTCGACGAGCAGATGACGGTCTGGTTGTGCCACGTAAATGTGGCCCGGTACTAACGCCGCGCCATTCTCGGCATTAACGGCGGTCAGTGGCCCACTGCGGTCGACGATGCGCGCCAGGACGCTCGGCGCGCCGGCGGGAATGTGCAAAGCCATCAGGTACGCGTATGGCGAGTCGGTCGACAACCCGGCAGCCAGCCTCGACAGGGCTTCGACGCCACCGGCAGAGGCGCCGATCGCCACCGCACCGCAAAGGCCATTGCCGGCCGCTTGACTCACCATTTTCGACTACCCCACTTCAGGGCAGGTAACCGCGCGGGTGAGGGATAGGTGTTTGGCGGTCGCGGTTTCATCGCGGTCAAGCCGGGAATTCTGGCGAAGATATCCCATCGATGACAGGAGGGTGACCATCGTGCCGAACCCGTCGATCAAAAACGAGAAGATGTATCGCGAGCTGCGCAAGCAGGGCAGCTCCGAGGAGAAAGCGGCACGGATTTCCAACGCCGCCGCCGCGCGGGGCAAGTCTTCGGTCGGGCGCAAGGGTGGCAAGTCCGGCTCGTACACCGACTGGACTGTGCCCGAGCTCAAGAAGCGCGCCAAAGAACTTGGTATGTCCGGATATTCGGGACTGACGAAGGACAAATTGGTCGCCAAACTGCGCAACCACTGACCACTTTGGTTTCAGTCGGTGAGCCCGAGCCGGTCGGCGAGTACCAAGAAGGCCACCGCGTAATCGTTGTCGTCGGTCTGTGATTTGATGCTGCCCCAGTCGAGCCTTTCCCGGATCGCGCGCACGTGGGGAAGCAGCTGTGCGAAATCGCAGTGATGCTCGTTGAGGGCACGCAACTTCTGGATCAACACCATGGTGGGCGGCAACACCGGCATCCCGATTGCCAGCACATCACGCTGCTCGGCAAAATCCAGGGTAGCCGGCTGCACCGGCTCACCGTTCAAGCGGTGCAGCACGTCCACGAACGTCTCGCCGACGCACGCCTTGAACAGCCAACCCTCCGGCGGGTTTTCGATCGTGAACCCGGCGTCGCGCAGCGTGGCGGCCGCGGCGGCCACATCGCATTCGGCGACTACCAGATCAACGTCATGGCTGGGCTCAGGTGCGCCGTACGCCCATAGGGCGTAACTGCCCGCCAACGCGAAGCGCGGACCGTTCTCCTTGAGTGCAGATGCCGCACCACGCAACGCCTCGCGCAGTTGCGCCGATCCGCCGTTCGATTGGGCTGGTGCTTGCGTGGATGCCATGTGACTAGGTCATACCCGGCCGATCACGCGGGCAACCCAATTGTCATCTGTTTAAACAGTGGCGAATTGGGCAATCGCCAGGTATGTCTGTGCCGTCGCCTCGCAACTACGACCGTGCCGTCGTGGTGGTACCCGCTCACAACGAGAAGGCGCACCTTCCGGCGTGTCTGCGAGCGGTGGTGACGAGTGCGCTGTGCGTACCGATTCCGGTCTCGATCGTCGTGGTTCTGGACGCGAGCGACGACGACAGCGCGTTGCTGGCCGGCGAGTATGGGCCCGATGTGCACTTCATCAGCGTCGACGCCCACAACGTGGGTGCCGCGCGCGCGGCCGGTTTCTGCTATGGCCGCTCATTGTGTCGCGATGACGACGAGTGCTGGTATGCCACAACGGACGCGGACAGCCGAGTCGACCCGGGCTGGCTGATCCATCAGCTCGGTGTCGGTGCGGACATGGTTCTGGGCGTGGTCCGTATCACCGACTGGCGCCAGCATTCGCCCGCCACCGCGCAGCGCTATGCGCGGGCCTACGAGGCTGGCCGGGGCGGCGACCAGCACGATCACATTCACGGTGCAAACATGGGTTTCAGTGCCCGCGCTTACTGGCGGCTCGGCGGCTTTCGCGCACTGTCCAGCGGGGAGGACGTCGACCTGGCCGAGCGATTCAAGGCGGTCGGCTATCGCATTCACCGCGATACCGATTTGTCGGTCATCACCTCGGCACGAACCCAGGCCCGAGCCCCGCGCGGATTCGCCCACGAATTACGGCAATTGGGGAGAACGGCGGCGGGAGATCACGCGTGACGGCGGGATTGATCAAGCACTGGCTGGATTCCGGACGACTGGAACTGCCACTGCCCGCGTCGGGACGCACGCTGGAACGCTGGCAACGGCTGGCCCTGCTGGCCGAAGAAGACGTCGTTGCGGCCCGCATAGTCGAGGCCCATGTCGACGCCGTTGCGATCCTCGACGAATTAGGCGGCAAACCACCCGATCTCGGCCAGTTGTGGGGGGTGTGGGCGGCCGAGTCACCCGATGCGGTGGTGACGGCCACCAACGTCAAGGGCGCGTTCGTCCTCAACGGCACCAAGGTGTGGTGCTCGGGCGCTGGGTTCTGCACTCACGCCCTGGTGACCGCCCGGCTCGAGAACGGCGAGCGGGGCCTCTTCGCGGTCGCCGTCGTCGACCCCGCGGTCAAGGCGTTGCCTTCCACGTGGTGGAACGCCGGGATGGCCGGAAGTGACACCCGGCCGGTGCAGTTCACCAATGCCCAGGCCGTCGCGATCGGCGATCCCGGTGACTATCTGAGCCGGCCCGGATTCTGGCATGGCGCCATCGGCGTGGCGGCATGCTGGCTCGGCGGTGCGCGCCGGGTTGCCGAGCCGTTATATCGCTGCGCTGCAAGCGAATCTGCGGACGCATACTCGTTGGCACATCTTGGTGCCGTCGACGCCGCGCTGGCGGCCGGCGAGGCGATGCTGAGCACCGCGGCAGCCCAGGTCGACGCCGACCCGTTCGACCGCTCCGACAGCGCCGAGTTGCTGGCGCGCCGGGTTCGGGCGATCGTCGAACACGCCGCCGACGAGGCGATCACCCGCACCGGACGCGCGTTGGGACCCGGCCCGCTGTGCCAGGACGGCCGACATGCCCAGCGGGTGGCCGACTTGAGCATCTACATCCGGCAGAGCCACGCCGAGCGGGATCTGGCCGCGCTCGGGGAGCTTGCCGGCCAGCGGCGCTGAGGGTGACGTGAAAACACTATCGACTAGTAACTGCGTCAGGTTTGCGGCCAAGCCGCTGACCCACAGCGGTACACCCGCGCCGGTATGGCTGGCCGCACTCAACGACGAACCCTTGGCGCCACTGGATCTCACCGAGTGCGCGGGACTGATCGTCGTCGCACCCCACCCCGACGACGAGACACTCGGCCTGGGCGCCACAATCGCCCAATTGATCGCATCTGGCGTCGACGTCCAGGTCGTGTCGGTCAGTGACGGCGGCGCGGCGCACCCCGGGGCGACGCCACTGGACCAGAAGCGTATGGCGGCCACGCGGCAGCATGAATTGCGCAGAGCAACAAGCATTTTAGGAGCCCCTCCACCGGTGTCGCTCGGCTTGCCGGATGGCCGGCTGGCCGACCACGAGGACAAGCTCACCGATTTGCTCGTCGAGATCATCGACCGTGCCGACGTGCGACCCTGGTGCGCCGCCACCTGGCGAGGTGACGGACACCCCGATCACGAAGCGGTAGGACGCGCCGCCGCCGCGGCCTGCGCGCGCACCGACGCCGTGCTGCTGGAGTATCCGATCTGGATGTGGCACTGGGCCATTCCCCACGATCCCGCGGTGCCGTGGGATCGTGCGCGTTCATTGCCGATGCCCGACTGGGCGGTGGTCCGCAAACGCCGCGCCGCGCAATGCTTTCGCAGCCAATTCGAATCGAGCGCCGGCTCGCCGCCCGTGCTGCCGACCTACGTCTTGCCGCGACTGATGGCCGTGGGAGAGGTGACGTTCCGCTGAGCGCCCGCCTACCTGACGCCTATTTCGACCAGATGTATGCCGACGGCGACGATCCGTGGCAGTTATCGACGCGATGGTACGAACAGCGCAAGTACGCGATCACGCTGGCCATGCTGCCCAATCGACGCTATCGGCATGCCTTCGAGCCCGGCTGTTCGATCGGTGTGCTGACCGCGCGGCTGGCCCAGCGCTGTGATCACGTGACCGCGGTGGATGTGGCTGACGTGGCGGTGCGTAGCGCCGATGCGCGGCTGCGGCAAGACGGTTGCCGCAACCGAGTGACGCTGGCCCGGTCTTCTCTCGACGCTTCGTGGCCGTCCGGCCCCTTCGATCTAATCGTGCTCAGCGAAATCGCCTACTACCTCGAGGCGGAGACGCTCGCCGCGGTGTTGGCCCGGGAACGCGTTCGGCTGCCGGACGGCGCGAATGTTGTTGCCGCACACTGGCGCCACCCGGTGGCCGACTATCCGCTGGCCGGTGACGCGGCCCACGCCATCATCGCGCGAACACCGGGCCTGACATCGCTGGGGCGCTACCAGGACCGTGACGTCGTCATCGAGGTCTTCGATACCGGCGACGGCCGCTCCGTGGCTGCACGCGAAAAAGTCCCCGGCGCCCAGTAGCGGGAACGCGGAAGCCGAAAGTCTATGCGCGTAGCGACCTTCAACATCCTGCACGGCCGCACGGTGGGCGACGGAGTCGACCCGCAGCGGCTACTGGACTGCGTACGCCGCCTTGATCCCGACGTACTGGCGTTGCAGGAAGTCGACTGTGACCAAGAGCGGTCTTCGCGCGCCGACCTCACCGCGTTGGCAGCCGAAGCGATGGGAGCCGTGGAACACCGATTTGTGGCCGCGATCTCCGGCACTCCAGGCGCGACATGGATGGCCGCCACCGGCGATGAACAACCCGGGACCGCTGCGTACGGAATCGCCCTGCTGTCCCGATTTCCCGCAGCCAGTTGGCAAGTCGTGCGACTGCCGCGGATTCCGATGCGGTTTCCGATGTACCTGCCCGGCCCCAACCGGGTGATGGTCGTCGACGAAGAACCCAGAGCGGCGGTCATTGCCCGGCTGGACACACCGTTGGGTCCGCTGACCGTAGCCAACACGCATCTGTCGTTTGTGCCCGGCTGGAATCGGCGCCAATTACGCCGCCTGATCCACGATTTGCGCGGATTTCCCGGTCCGCGACTACTGACCGGTGACCTCAACATGACGCCACCGGCGGCGCATCGCTGGTCGGGCATGCGGGCGCTCGCGACGGCCGACACGTTTCCCGCACAGGACCCCGACCGCCAGCTCGACCACATCCTGACCGATGACCCCAACCTGTGCGGTGGCACGACGCAGACCGAGCCCATGCCGATCTCCGATCATCGGCCGCTGCTAGTCGACCTCGCTCGCGGGTGACTGGCCTCGCGGGTGACCGGCTTGGTGCCGGTTACATATCGCCAGCCGCTGCGCCCGGCCCGCCAATCGTCGTAAGGCGTCGCCGGACGCGCACGATGTCGTTCAGCGAAGGCATCTCGTGGAGGCTTCGCGTGATCTGCACGCCGATGTCAGCGTTGTCGACCGGACATCCGCGCCCCGCCAGCTCGATTGCGATCTCGGCGACTTCGTCGTCGGATACCCGACGCGGCAACAGCGCCAGCAGCGGCAGATAGCCAAATGCTCCCGCACGGCTGGGGTAGCCGACTCGCAAAAACGCGACAATGCGCGACACGCGGCCGACGGGGTCCATGACCTGCTACCTCACTGTCCCACCACGGGCGGGACGTCCGCGGTCCCTGCAGGAATAGCCCGCCGTTGGGGTTTGAAACCTTTGGACAGCAGAAGGGGCCGGCACGACAGCGGGCCGGCCCCATCCACACCCAGAAATTACTGGTGCGATTTCTGGCGCTCTTCAGCAGCTTTCGCACCACCACGCGCTGCGTCGGCTTCGGCTTCCTTCTTCGCGGCGTCGCGCTGAGCGTCGGCTTTATCCTGCTGCGCCTTACCCTCTTCGACGACGTCGTCACGGCCGATCAGCGATCCGCCGACCTCTTTGGCCTTACCCTTGACGCCCTCGACGGCTCCCTTGATGCCTTCTTCTGGACCACTGTTCTGATCGCCCATAGCTCGATCCTCCCTCTCGGTGTTGGTGAGCTTGCGCTCGCTTGATTGCGAATCGGATTGACCAGCTCACATCTGCACTTGCGCGAGCGGCGAGGCCACACAAGCCATCTGCCATCGATCAATTCGTTCGCTTGTTAAGGGCTTCCCTCGATGCGGCCGCCTAAACCGATACGCGCGATCCCACGCAATCCCGCCTGGTCAACGGTCCACGCTGCACCGCTCTCGGTTCAGACACGAGACCCGGTCGGCAAGCCATCGTCCTCGTCTGACCATTTTTGCGGACAGTCACAGGGTTGAACTGCGCATAACCAGAAGTATTTGCGGGTACCACGACGGTCACGTCTTTGTCGCCCACGGCATCTTCGACGACCGGTCAAGAGGCCGCAGCCGTCGGCTGCGGGCTTACTCACCACCTCGGCGTTCTGGCGGTGCCACCGCAGCCGCCGCGCTTACGGTGACGGCCGGAACTGGCGTGCGGCAGGTGAAGTCATGGTGACTAGCTGTTGCCTCTAGGAAGGAAGCGAATGTCCAAGATGCAAGTCGGTGACTACCTGCTCGAGCGGCTGCGCGCGTGGGATGTCGAGCATGTCTTCGGATATCCGGGTGACGGGATTAACGGGATCCTCGCGGCCTGGGGGCGCGCGGAAAACCAGCCCAAATTCATTCAGGCGCGACATGAGGAGATGAGCGCCTTCGAAGCGGTCGGCTACGCGAAGTTCACCGGACGGGTCGGAGTGTGTATCGGGACATCGGGGCCCGGCGCGATCCATCTTCTCAATGGCCTCTATGACGCGAAGCTCGACCACGTACCGGTAGTGGCCATCGTCGGCCAGACCAACCGCAGCGCCATGGGCGGCTCCTACCAGCAAGAGGTCGACCTACTCAACCTGTTCAAAGATGTCGCAAGCGACTACGTCCAAATGGTCACTGTGCCAGAACAATTGCCCAACGTGCTCGATCGCGCCATCCGGATTGCTATGGCCGAACGCGCCCCCACCGCGTTGATCATCCCAGCCGACGTACAGGAGCTGCCGTACTCGGCACCCACCCACGCCTTCAAAATGGTGCCGTCGAGCTTGGGCATCGAGTGGCCGGCTACTTCCCCCGACGATGCCGCGATCGCACGTGCGGCCGCAATCCTCAACGAGGGCAAGAGAGTTGCCATGCTGGTTGGCACCGGCGCGCGAGGGGCGCGTGACGAGCTGACCGAAGTCGCCGACCTGCTGGGAGCCGGCGCGGCCAAGGCTTTGTTGGGCAAGGACGTGCTTTCTGACGAATTACCTTGGGTAACTGGGTCTATCGGTCTGCTGGGAACGCGGCCGAGCTACGAACTGATGCGCGACTGCGACACCCTGCTGACCGTGGGGTCCAGCTTCCCTTACAGCCAGTTCCTGCCGGAATTCGGGCAGTGCCGCGCCGTGCAGATCGACGTCGATGGCAAGTTGATCGGAATGCGTTACCCCTATGAGGTCAATGTGGTCGCCGACGCAAAGGCCGCCCTGCAGGCGCTGATCCCACGCTTGGTCCGTAAAGAGGATAGGTCGTGGCGGGAGAACATCGAAAAAAACGTGGCGCGATGGTGGGAAACCATGCACAAAGAGGCAATGGTCGACGCCGATCCGATCAACCCTTTGCGACTCTTCGCCGAACTCTCCCCGCAGCTGCCCGACGACGCCATCGTGACCGCGGACTCCGGATCGGCCGCCAACTGGTACGCGCGAAATCTCAAGTTCCGCGGCAATATTCGTGGGTCGCTGTCGGGCACCCTTGCCACCATGGGCCCGGCCGTTCCGTACGCGATCGGCGCGAAATTCGCTCACCCGCAGCGACCTGTGATCGCGTTCGCCGGAGACGGTGCGATGCAGATGAACGGCATGGCCGAGCTGATCACGGTCAAGCGTTACTGGCAGGAGTGGGATGATCCCCGCCTGATCGTGGCAGTCCTGCACAATAACGATCTCAACCAGGTGACGTGGGAAATGCGGGCCATGGGTGGAGCGCCGAAATTCGTGGAATCCCAGGCGCTTCCCGATGTCGACTATGCCGCGTTCGCCGCCGGCTTGGGTCTGGGCGCGGTGGCCGTCAAAGATCCCGAGGAGCTCTCGGACGCTTGGCGTGACGCGTTGGCCGCGGACCGTCCCACTGTGCTCGACGTCTACACCGACCCGGACATGCCACCGATACCGCCGCATGCGACGTGGGAACAGTTCAAGGCGACCGCCGCCGCGGTGCTGGCCGGCGACGAGAACCGCCGGGGATTCGTCAAGGAGGGTCTGATAACCAAGGCTCAGGAATTCTTGCCGCACAAGAACAGTTAATCCGCCAGCCATGAATGGGGACATCGCCGAACCGTTCACCACCCAGTTGGTACTGAGCACCCAGCTGATGTCCGACCTCGACGACGCCCGCAGCAGGTTGCGGGCGGTGGCCCAGCGCAGTCGTTTCGCGGTGATCATCCACGCGGGCGGCGAGGTCGACGCGTTCAACGAGGAAACGTGGCGGCGACTCATCGGCGAGACCGCCACCTCGGCGCCCTCGCCCGGATCGTTCGTCGTTGACATCAACGGGTTGGGCTTCATGGGCTGCTGCGCATTTGGTGTGCTGGCTGACGAGGCGCGGCGATGCGACCAGCGCCGCGTCGCTTTGCGCCTTGTCAGCGGGGCACCACGGGTGAAGCGCTTCGTCGAAGCATGCGGTTTCCACGGGTTACTTCCGATCCATCCGACGGCCAGTGCCGCGTTAGCTTGCTGACGGCATACCGGCTTCCCGGGCGCTGCGCAGGTCATCGACGAACGCTCGATAGGCCTCGTCATGACGGTCGCTACGGTCCCGCAGAACAGCCGAAGGGTGCACGGTCGCCACGACAACGGGCTCGGACGCCACTCGCACGTCCACCGCCGCCGGCAACCGCAGGGGCTCTCCGCGCTGGGCGGTTACCCGAAACGATGCTCCCAGGAGGGCTTGCGCGGCCGTCGCGCCGAGGCACACGATCACCTGCGGCCGCAGCGCCTCGATCTCGGCGAGCAGCCAGGGCCGGCATGCGACAACCTCGGTGCGACTGGGCTTCTGGTGGATCCGGCGTGCGCCACCCTTGCGGGTGAACTTGAAATGCTTGACCGCATTCGTCTGGTACGTCGTCGCCGGATCGATGCCGGCGTCGCCGAGGGCCCGGGCGAGTAGTCTGCCCGCCGGGCCGACGAACGGCAGGCCCGCGCGGTCCTCCTGGTCCCCGGGCTGCTCACCGACCAGCATGATCGGCGCCTTGGCCTTACCGTGGCCGAAGACGGTCTGGGTGGCGTTTTCGAAAAGTGCACAACCCTGGCATGTTTCGGCTGCTGCCGCCAGCGAACGAAGCGAACGATTCTCGGGCAGGTACCGCTCAGCGCCCGTTGCGGTGGTCATGGTCTGCTCTCAGGCGGCGAACCGCGGCGCGATCTCGGATTCCCAAAAGACAAATCGCCCCTGAAGTTGCACCGCGCACGTTGCGGCCGCCTGTGCGACCACGGCGGGGTGGATCCGCATGATCGGGCAGGTGACCGCGGTAGTGATTGGCAGCGAGCACGCCTGGGACAGCGCGCCGATGACCGACCAGACAAAGGGGCTTTGTCCCTGCTTGTCGTTCCACGGGTGAAAGTGGTCGGAAATCCACAAACGTTCGAAGCCTGCGGATTCGGCACGCACGGCCTGGTGGACCAGCTCGTCGGGAGTCGATTCTTCGCACGACAGGAAGTAGCCCAGGGACGTCATGCCCCTGGGCGTACCCCTGCTCACGGACCCGAAACGGGTCAGCCCTTACCGATGATGGCGTCGCGAGCCCGATCCAGCATGGCCGCGAACGGGCCGGCCACCAGATTGGCCACTTGCGACTCGACCCCCGCATGCGGCCGAGTAGGCGCGATCGCTTCGGCAAGCTTGGCGGCGCGGCCCATGGTTTCGAGCTCGTGGTTGCTCAATTCCTGCCCCAGCCTGGCGAACTCGTCCTTCTCTTCGTGTTCGGCGTGTTCGAGTACGGCGTCGCGCAGCTCCGTCAGCAGCTGGGTGAATTCCTCGCTGTCGACGTCGAGCTTTTCCAGCCGCTGCAGGACGGTCTTGGCTTCGTGCTCTTCCTCCAGCCGCTGCCCCACCACCGCTTCGCCATTGGCGATCTTGCGCTTGGCGCGCGGATGAACGATTTCTTCCTCGACGGTTTCATGCACTGCGAGCAGGCGTCGCAGATCGATGAAATTCTGCTCACGTGTCTCACCCTTCGCCGCAAGCGTTTTGGCGAAGAGGGACTTGATCTGCTCGTGCTGACTGACAAGGAAGTCGACCACGTCGGTGGGCGACATGATGGCGCTCTGTGCCATAGAGATGTCCTCCCGAATTTGTCCGGTTGCCACGCGCGGGCTGTTTCGCGCGCTCCCAGTCGGCTACCCACCGACACAACCACCAAACCTGCTGCCCGGTCAGCCCAGGTTGCCGACACTTTCACGCGCGGGTTCAACCAGCGCACCGGTTTTCGCCAGAACCTCGATTTCGTCGGCGGTCAGCCCGATTTCTTTGAGGATCTCTTCGTTGTGCTCGCCCTGCCGTGCGGGTACCTGAGTGGTTGCGGTGCCGTCATGGCCGTTGAAGTGCCAGGGCGGCGCGGGGATGGTGATGCTGCCGCCGTGGCGGTCGGGGACTTCGCGCGTGACGCCCCAACCCTTGGCCCACTCGGTTCGGCTGAATTCGGCGATGTCACGCAGTTGACCCGTCGCGATTTTGGCCTCGTCGAACTGTGCGTCCAGGGAGTCCATCGAATCAAAGGTGTAGATCCAGGTCTGCACGATTGCGTGCAGCGCCTCGAGGTTCTGGCGGCGTAGCTCGGGCGTGCGGAACCTCGGGTCCTCGGCAAGATCGGCACGCCGCATCGCGTGCAGATAGAACGGGAAGCTCATGCTTCCGACCAGGCTCATCGGCGAAACGAACTGGTGGCCTTCGGGACTGGTGAAGAATGCGCAGTCGGTGGCGCCGAGGATCGGCGTCTCCTCGCCCAGGTCATCATCCGAAAGGTCGTAGTGCACCCGCTCGTTGAGCGATGTCAGCACCGCCGCCATGGCCACGTCGACGTATCGCCCCACACCGGTCACTCGCCGCTGCTGCAAGGCCGCCAACACCGCGATCGCGGCATGCAAACCGGCGTAGATGTCGCCATGGGACAGCGAGTCCGACCGGCGATCCGATTCGTCAACTCCGAACTGCCGCAACGTGTTCTGAGTGAAGCCGACCTCGGCTTGCACGGTGGGTGCATACGCCATACGCGTTCGCCATGGCCCCGTCTGGCCGTATCCGCTGATCGAGGCATAGACAACCGCGGGATTGCGCACCGCCACCGACTCATAGTCCAGGCCGAACGAGGCGAGCGCACCGGGACGGAAATTCTCGACGATGACGTCGGCGGTATCGCACAGCTGCAGCACCGCGGCGCGGGCCTCGGGCACGTTCAGATCGATGCTCAGGTTACGTTTGCCCGCATTCTGTTGGGCGTAGTAGCCGCTGATCTCGTCCTGGCGCGGAAACGCGAAGCGACTGATATCACCGCGGGGCGGTTCGATTTTGATCACTTCGGCGCCGAGGTCGAGCAGATGCTTGGTGCAGTGCGGACCGGCCAGCACCCGGGTGAAATCGATGACCCGCACGCCTTCGAGTGGGAGCGACATGGTTACCGTCCCTCGAACCGTGCGGCGCCAGGGCCTTCAGCGGCCAGGGAAGCCAGGCCGACCTTCAAGTCCTCCGATTTCCAGATCCCCTTCTGCAATTCCTGCATCGCCTCGTCGGTCGCTGATACCCCATGCGAAACAGCATGCGAGACAATCGCTTTGGTGGACGCGTGCGCGACAGTCGGCCCGTTGGCAAGCTCATGAGCAAGTACGCTGCTAACCGACGCAAGTTGTTCGTCGGGCACAACGCGGTTGATAATGTTCCATCGTTCCAGCGTGCGAGCGTCGTAGCGGCGACCGAGCAGGGCCATCTCCTTGGCACGCGCGGCGCCGGCGCGCTCGGTGACGCGTTGGATGCCGCCCATCAACGGGTTCAGCCCGATCGACGCCTCGATGTTGCCGATCTTGGCCGACTCACTGGCGACGATCAGATCGCAAGCTAGTGCCAGTTCCAGCCCGCCACCGAGGCATACGCCGTGCACGGCGGCGACGATCGGAACCGGTAACGCGTCGAACGCCCGCAGCAGGTCGATGACGGGCAGGTCGGGAGTCTGCCCGCTGCCGGCGCTGTCGAACAACGTGACGTCGGCACCGGCGCAGAAATTGCGCAAGCTGCTACGTAACAGCACGGCACGGGCCCCCTGCTCGGCCGCCCAGCGGATTCCGTCGAGCAACGCGTCGAACAACGCGGTACCCAAGAAGTTGTGCGGGGCGTGCTGCATGGTCAGCACGGCAACGTGGCCATCCATCTCACGAGCCACCGGCGATGAGTCCCGGTCCGGGGCGTGCACCGGCGATATCGCGCCGGCCGGTTGATCCAGGGTCTGTTCGGTCACGGAAGTCGCCCTTCTTACTATATCGGTCGTCATACGTAGTATGATACCTAGGCTAAAACTGCTTGTGGTAGATCGTCAAGAACTATGTATGATGGGCGACATGCCAAAGAGAAGCGACAGCAAGGACCGGATGATCGCGGCGGCCCGCAGGCTGTTCCGCGAGCACGGGTACTTCGGCACCGCGCTGTCCGACGTTGTCGCCGAGAGCTCGGCACCGCGGGGCTCGCTGTACTTCCACTTTCCCGGCGGCAAGGAAGAACTCGCCACCGAGGTAACGCTGGTGCATTCCGCCGACGCCATCGCCCATGTCAACCGAGCCGCAGGCACCACCAGCACCGCCGCCGAACTGATCGCGGCGTTCATCGGCCGCCCCCGCGACGAACTCGTGGCCAGTGACTACCGCGAGGGCTGCGCCGTCGCCCCCATCGTCATCGAATCCATCCCGGCCTCGGCGCAACTCGGCGACACGGCCCGGCGTGGCTTCGGCGACCTGATCGCCACCCTGGCCGCGCGGCTGACCGAAAAGGGCATTCCCGCAAGCCGTGCCGGGCAGCTGGCCCTCAATGCCGTCACCGCAATGGAAGGTGCGCTCATCGTCGGCAGGGCGCTGCGCAGCCCCGAGCCGTTCGACGCCGCGATCGCCGAACTCACCACCAGTGCCGAGGCCGCAGAAGGGGCACCGGTCCG
Organism: Mycobacterium sp. pR1184; assembly: GCF_041287235.1. NCBI lineage: Bacteria > Bacillati > Actinomycetota > Actinomycetes > Mycobacteriales > Mycobacteriaceae > Mycobacterium > Mycobacterium sp. pR1184. Next base: position 321,082 of record NZ_JBGGKR010000004.1, read on the forward strand.
ATGACGACAACAACAGCGGATGAGTTGCGCGCCAACCTGGTTGGCGCCTGGACCCTGGTGTCGTACCAAAGCAGCGCGCTGGACGGGTCCGACGTGACGTACCCGCTGGGCGTCGACGCCCGCGGCGTCATCATGTACACCCCGGACGGCTACATGTCAGCCCAGCTGATGCGCGCTGACCGCACGCCCTTCGACCGCGACGATCCGCACAACGCGCACGACGACGAACTCGCCGCGGCGGCCGGTGGATATATGAGCTATGCCGGCCCGTTCTCCGTTGTCGACGACGGCTTGATCGCTCATCATGTCGAAGTCAGCTTGTTGCCCAACTGGATCGGCGGAATCCAATACCGCAAGGCCCACTTACAGGACTCCTACCTGGAACTCGGCCCGCCCGAGCCGCTCGTACTCAACGGCGTACCCCGTAGGGCCAAGTTGGTGTGGCGCCGCAGCTGACGCCAGAACTACCGATGAGCTGGGTCCCGGTACTACAGTCTGGGCAGGATCCCAGACCAAGGAGGCCGCGACGAACCCGCAGGATCCGTTCGGACACAATCCCTTTAGCCCGGAATCCCTGACCTACGATCCGCTGGGCCGCGTCCCGTACGGCCCGCCGCCGGTCGGACCGCCGGTCTTCTCACCGGCGCCCCCGCCACCGCGGCCTGTCAACACCTTCGCGACGTTATCGCTGGTGTTCGCGTTCGTGTTCGCCCCCGTCGGAGCGCTTCTCGGGCATCTCGGTCTCGCGCAGATCCGCCGCACCGGTGAGCTCGGACGTGAACGTGCGCTCGTTGGCTTGTCCCTGTCGTATGCGTTCATCACGCTGACCGTCGTCGCGCTGATCGGGTGGGCTGGGTTGTCCGCGCTGTCGGTCTCGCACCCCCAACAGACCGCGGCACCGGCTATCACGGCCACCCCGGGCACCACCTCCGAGCCACCGCCGGCACCCAAGGTGGCACCGGATGACGTCATCAGGTTGCTGCCGAAGCTGGATGCCCTGAAAAGCCTTACCAACGACCAGAACCTGGAGGCCGGCCAAACCTGGGATCGGCCAAGTAAAAGCGATACCGACGCGACGATCGATCGTCCGCAGTGCTGGGGCGCCGTGATGCCCGGCGCCCCGGAGGCCTACGACCTCAAGACCATGCAGCGGTACCGCGCGGAGGCGTTCGCCGATACGCAAACACTGTTGAAGTCGATCCAGGTGATCCAGGCGGTCATGGCGTTTCGCGATTCGCCGACCGCGCAAACACAGGGCACGAAGCTGATCGACGGCTGGCGCGACTGCGGCGGGGCACCGGTGACGCTGACCGCCCGCGGCGGGCCGACCTACACGTTGTCGCTGAGCCCGCCCGCCGATGCCGGCAACGGCATCACCACGATGGATCTGGCCCCCAAGGGTCTGAAGGTGCGATTCGTTCGGGCGGCGGCGGCCAAAGCCAACGTTGTGGTCGACCTGTATGTCGTCAGCCTCGGCACCACCGATGCCAGCGCCCCTCGCCAAACGGCCGTGAGCATCGTCAACTACATCCTCAACAAGATCCCCGACTGACCGGCACATGTGCTCGCCCGGCCCAGTACGGTGAGCACATGAAATATCTCGACGTCGACGGAGTGGGGCGGGTCAGCCGGATCGGGCTGGGCACCTGGCAATTCGGCTCGCGCGAGTGGGGTTACGGCGACGAGTACGCCACCGGCGCCGCCCGCGACATCGTGCAGCGCTCGCTGGCGATGGGGGTGACGCTGTTCGATACCGCCGAGGTCTACGGGCTGGGCAAGAGCGAGCGGATTCTCGGCGAGGCGCTCGGCGACAAACGGGCGGAGGTCGCGGTGGCCAGCAAGATCATGCCGGTCGCACCGTTCCCGGCGGTGATCAAGCAGCGCGAGCGTGCCAGTGCGCGGCGCCTGCAACTGGACCGCATCCCGCTTTACCAGATTCACCAGTCCAACCCCGTCGTCCCCGACTCGGTGATCATGCCCGGCATGCGCGACCTCATCGACAGCGGTGACATCGGCGCGGCCGGCGTCTCGAACTACTCGCTGGAGCGCTGGCAAAAGGCCGATGCCGCGCTGGGCCGTCCGGTCATCAGCAATCAAGTCCACTTCTCGCTCGCTTTCCCGAAAGCACTCAAGAAGCTGGTGCCGTTCGCCGAACGAGAGAACCGCGTCGTGATCGCCTACAGCCCACTCGAACAGGGGCTGCTGGGCGGCAAGTACAGCGTCGACAACCGTCCCGGCGGCGTCCGTGCGATCAACTCACTGTTCGGTACCGAAAATCTGCGGCGCCTCGAGCCATTGCTGCAGTTGTTGCGCGACGTCGCGAAGGAGGTCGACGCCAAGCCGGCTCAGGTCGCGCTGGCCTGGCTGATCAGCTACCCGGGCGTGGTGGCCATTCCGGGCGCATCCAGCGTCGAGCAGCTCGAGTTCAACGTGGCCGCGGGCGACATCGAGCTGCCCGTGGCGTCTCGCGACGCGCTGACCGAGGCGGCCCTGGCATTCCGGCCGGTGTCGCCGGTTCGCTTCGTCACCGACCTGGTGCGGGAGAAGCTCGGTCGTTGAGCTAAGACTGGTTGGCCTCGGCGAAAGCGGCGGGGCTCGACGGCGCGCCACGGGCGACGACCAGCGGCATCGACGTCGACGAATTGGTGCGAAGGATGGTGTGGACCACCTCGATCAGGTCCTCGACCGGCATCAACTTGCCCGGCATGCAACCGCGCGAGACCCAGAGCGGGTAGGCCTGCATGGTCAGGTCCATATCCCAGCCGGCGTTCATCCCGGTCGCCGCCTCACCCTCGCCGCCGGCGCACTCCCCCACGATCAGGTTGGTGAAGCCGACGTCGGGGTGTTCGGATCGCCACGCCTCGACGAGTCGTTCCAGCGCCGCCTTGCTGACGCCGTAGGCGCCGAGCCCAGGCCACGGCGGACCATACGGGCCTGCGTCGGAGGACAGATACACCACCTTGCCCGCCGACTCGGTCAGGTGGGTCATCGCCGCCGCGGTCACCAGCGACGCACCGACCACGTTGGTGTCGAAAATCCGGCGCCACGTCTGCGCGTCGGTGTCGACCATGCGGACCAGTGGGCTGATAGCCGGGGTGTACACGATGTTGTCAATGCCGCCGAAAGCGTCGGCGACCTCACCGATGGCCGACCGGCACGAGGCCTGGTCGGTGATGTCGCACTCGACGGCGATCGCCCCCGACCCGGCCTCCTTCGCGGCGGTCTCGAGGCGCTCACGCCTACGGGCCAGCAACGCGACCTGATCGCCCCGTTGGGCAAGCCCGATTCCGATACAGCGCCCCAGACCGCTCGACGCGCCAACCACCACTGTCCGTGACATATTTGCCCTCTCCTGTAACGCAAGACGCTGTCGCGAAAAACCCACCGGATGCCATCGGCTGCGCGGCGATAGCTCGCTGCTTAACTCTGCTGAACCGTGTTTCTGGCGCCCAGCTTGGCCTTGTACATGGCCGCGTCTGCGCGGGAGGTGACCGCATCGACGGACTCGCCGGGAAAAGCAATTGTGGCGCCGATACTGAGGGTCGCGGAGAACGCCTTGCCGGACGCGTGGATGGGTTCGGCTGCGCGAGAACGAATTTTCTCGGCGATCCGGGTGAGCTCGTCGATGTTGCGAACACCGGGCAGCAGGACGAGGATCTCGTCACCTCCTGTCCGGCCGACGGTGTCGCCCCGGCGAACGCTCTTCTGGATTCGTGTTGCCAGAGTGGCGAGCACGACGTCGCCGACGCCATGCCCCCAGGTGTCGTTGATTTCTTTGAAATGGTCGACGTCGCAGTAGAGGACCCCCACGCTGATTCCGGCGTGTTGTGATTCCTCCAGTGCGGCGGCGAGTCGGCCCATGGCTTCGGCCCGGTTCGCCAGACCGGTTAGCGGGTCGAATCGGGCCAGGCGTTCCAGCCTCTGCTCGGCCTCGACCTGCTCGTCGATGATGCGCATCGCGGCGATCAGACCGTCGGTGTTGCCCTCCGCGTCGACGTACGGTTTTCCGTGGCCCTCGACCCAGTGGAAAACGCCGTCGGTGGCGTGCAGGCGGAACCGTTGCAGGACGGATTCGCCGGCCGCGACCCTGCTGAGCGCGGCACGGACGGCCTCGATGTCGTGTGGATGGATATAGCGGTCCAGACCTGGGCCGGTCCAGGCTTGCGGCGGCAGGCCCAACGCGGCCTCGACGGACGGTGAGACCCACGCAACCTCGCTGCCGCGCAGGTGTACGACGATGTCCACCGCATTGTCGGCGAGGATGCGATAGCGCATCTCGGCCTCGGCGCGTTCCTTACTCGCCAACTCCTTCTCTATCAGCAGTTTCTGCTCGCGCTGGATGAAGTAGAAGGTGATGGCCCCGACGATCGCGGTGCCCAGCAGAATCGAGAAGGTCCATACCGTCTGCTCACCGAACCTGAGCCACCGAAAGAGCGGCCGCGCCACCGCGACCACGACCGGAAAGCCGGCGAGGATCGCCGCCAGCCGCAGCAGTGACGCCTTGTCGGGCCGGGCGAGCAGCCAGGCGACCGGGAACCGGTCGGGGCGCGCCAGCACGATCGCGGCGTCGAGCAGCAGCAAAGCGAGGGCGGTCATCAGCGCCTGGCCGGTCGTGGGCGAGGTGCCTACCAGCGCCAGGGCGTCGAACAGGTAAGCCCCGACGGTGACGAACGGGATCACCCCACCGGCGGCGAGCAACGCGGGCCAGACCACCGGCGGTGTGCCACCTACCCGCATCAGCCCGGCGGCGGTCGCCAGGAGCAGGGACGACGTCGCGGTCTGTGGGCTCGGCCGGCCCGGCCAGGTCCATCCTGACGCGCGCACCGCGTCGCCGAACCACAGCTCGTCCAGGCCGGCCAACCCATGAGTCCCGTACTCCACCAGCGTGATGAGGGCTAACACTCCCACCAGCAGGGCCAAGGCTCGCCCGGCAAACACCCGGCCCCACGATGGATCACCCGACTGCGCCCAGATCGCCACCCCCAGCGCCACCAGCCACAACCCGGTCCACGGCATCATCTGCGGCCAGTTCGGATGGATGCGGGTCAACCGGTCGACACCGGCCGCCCATCCGGTCCATGACAGCGCCGCGATGACGAACACCACCGATAACGCGACCCGGCGGCACCAAGTCACGTCGTTCAGGCATGCGTCGGGATCCGATCTCTGCACGAGTGCCCCTTCCCATGCGGCGCCGCAATCGCCATTGTGCACGGGAAAGCCATGCGCGTGTCTGGGGCTTAAGGTCACATATCATCGGCCGAAAGTCCCCGATGACGCGCCCTTTCGCGGGGTCGCGGGTACGTTCAGCCGCCGTCGGGCAACACCTGCAGCACTACCGAGCTGTGGGCGTCCACGGTCAGCGTGCCGCCCCCGGGAACCTCGTCGGCGGGTGTGGTCTCCTCCGGTCCGGTGAACACCACCACCTGCCAAGATGCGCCGAATTCCTTTGGCGGGAGGGTGAACTCGAGCGGCTCGTAGTGGGCGTTGAAACACAGCAGGAACGAATCGTCGACCACCCGCTGCCCGCGCGCATCGCGGTCGGGAATGCCGTGTCCATTGAGAAATACCGCGACGGATTTCGCGAAGCTCGCACCCCAGTCCTCGTCGGTCATCTCGTCGCCGTCGGGGGCGAACCAGGCAATGTCGGGCAGCCCGTCCTGGCCGCGGCGGCCGACCGGCTTGCCGGAGAAGAATCGCCGCCGGCGAAACACCGGATGTTGCGCTCGCAGCGCCGAAACGGTGCGAGTGAACTCCAGCAGACCGGTGTCGGCATTGTCCCAGTCGACCCAGGTGAGCTCGCTGTCCTGGCAGTAGCCGTTGTTGTTGCCGTTCTGCGTGCGTCCCAGTTCGTCGCCATGGCAGAGCATCGGGACGCCCTGCGACAGCAGCAGCGTGGTGAGGAAGTTGCGCTGCTGACGGGCGCGCAGTTCGTTGACGGCGGCGTCGTCGGTCTGGCCTTCGGCGCCGCAGTTCCACGAACGGTTGTGGCTCTCGCCGTCGTTGTTGTCTTCGCCGTTGGCCTCGTTGTGCTTCTCGTTGTAGGAGACCAGATCGCGCAGGGTGAACCCGTCGTGGGCGATGACGAAGTTGATCGACGCCACCGGCCGGCGCCCGGTGTGCTCGTAAAGGTCCGCCGATCCGGACAGCCGGTAGGCGAACTCGTCGAGCGTGGCGGGCTCGCCGCGCCAGAAGTCGCGGACGGTGTCGCGGTATTTTCCGTTCCATTCCGTCCACTGCGGCGGGAAGCCACCCACCTGGTAGCCACCGGGTCCGACGTCCCATGGTTCGGCGATCAGTTTGACCTGGCTGACGGTCGGATCCTGTTGCACGAGTTCGAAAAACGTCGCAAGTTTGTCCACGTCGTAGAACTCGCGGGCCAAGGTCGACGCCAGGTCGAACCGGAAGCCGTCGACGTGCATCTCGGTCACCCAGTAACGCAGCGAGTCCATGATCAGTTGCAGCGAGTGCGGATGCCCGACGTTGAGACTGTTCCCCGTGCCCGTGTAGTCCATGTAGTACTGCTTGTCGTCGTCGACCAGCCGGTAGTACGCCTGGTTGTCGATACCGCGCATCGACAACGTCGGCCCCAGGTGGTTGCCCTCGGCGGTGTGGTTGTAGACGACGTCGAGGATCACCTCGATACCGGCCTCATGCAGGGCGCGCACCATCGCCTTGAACTCCTGCACCTGACCACCCGGCGACACCGAGCTGGTGTATTTGAAATCGGGTGCAAAGAAACCAATCGTGTTGTAGCCCCAGTAATTCGACAGTCCGCGTTCGACCAGTGTGGAGTCGTTGGCGAAGTGGTGCACCGGCATCAGCTCGATAGCGGTGACCCCCAGGCTCTTGAGATGGTCGATGATCACCGGGTGCGCGATGGCGCCGTACGTTCCGCGGATCTGCTCGGGGATGTCCGGATGGGTCTGCGTCAGGCCCTTGACGTGTGCCTCGTAGATGACGGTGTCGGCGTATTCGTGAGACGGCGGACGGTCGTTGCCCCAGTCGAAGTACGGGTTGATCACCACGGACTTGGGCATGCTCGCCGCGGAGTCGTCGTCATTGCGGCTGTCCGGATCGCCGAAGTTATAGCTGAACAGCGACTGGTTCCAGTCGAACGTCCCGTCGATGGCCTTCGCGTACGGGTCCAGCAGCAGCTTGTTGGGGTTGCAGCGCAACCCCTCGGCGGGCTCATAGGGGCCATAGACGCGGTAGCCGTAGCGCTGGCCCGGCTCGATGGCCGGGATGTAGCCGTGCCAGACGTAGTAGTCGACCTCGGGCAGGGTTACTCGCGTCTCGGCGCCGTCGGCGTCGAACAAGCACAACTCCACGCGCTCAGCCACTTCACTGAACAGCGCGAAATTGGTACCGGCACCGTCGTACGTGGCGCCCAGCGGGTACGCCTTGCCCGGCCACAATTCACCGGTAGGGGTCGGAGCAGGCGCATCGGCTGTAGTCATGGCGCACTTGATACCCGAGACATACGGCGATCAAACAATTGTGCGAAACGCCATAGTGGACTTGCTATTTCGCGACTCGGGCAGTACGCCTCACGGCTTGAGCATGACCTTTACGGCTCCGTCTCGCTTTTTCTGAAAGATCTCGTAGCCGTGCGCGGCCTGGTCGAGCGGCAAGACGTGAGTGGCGAAGTCGTCGACGCCGAGCGGGTCGTCGTCGGTCAGCAGCGGCATGATGTCGTCGACCCATCTCTTCACGTTGGCCTGCCCCATGCGCAGAGTCACCTGTTTGTCGAAGAGCGTGAGCATCGGGAGCGGGTCGGCCATTCCGCCGTAGACGCCGATCAGCGAGATCGTCCCACCGCGGCGAACGATGTCGATGGCCGAATACAGCGCATTGAGCCGGTCCACACCGGCGGTCTGCAACAACCGCTTGGCGATCGCATCCGGTAGCACCGTGGTCGCCTGTTGGGCGAACTTAGCCGTCGGTGAGCCGTGCGCCTCCATGCCCACTGCGTCGATCACCGAATCGGCCCCACGCCCGTCGGTCAGGTCGCGGACCGCATCACCCAACGAAGCGTCGAGGTGCCCGATGTCGATGGTGTGAATGCCGCGCTTTGCGGCGCGGGCGAGGCGTTCGGCCACCAGGTCCACCGCGATGACGCGGTACCCGAGATGATCGGCGATGCGGGCGGCCATGTCACCGATCGGCCCCAACCCGAGCACCGCCACCGTGCCACCGTCCGGGATGTTGGCGTAGTCCACCGCTTGCCATGCGGTCGGTAACACATCCGAGAGATACACGAACCGCGAATCCGGCGGTCCGACAGGCACTTTGATGTGGGTGAATTGCGCCTGCGGAACGCGCAGCAGCTCGGCCTGCCCACCCGGCACTGAGCCGTAGAGCTCGGAGTAGCCGAAAAGCGCTGCGCCCATGCCCTGTTCGCGCACCTGGGTGGTTTCACACTGGGTGAAGAGTTCGTGGTGGCACATGTGGCAGCTGCCGCAGGAGATCTGGAACGGGATCACCACCCGATCACCTACCCGGAGGTCGCCGGTCTCCGGACCAATCTCGCGGACGATTCCCATCGGCTCGTGGCCGAGGATGTCACCCGGGTTCATGAACGCCCCGAGAATTTCGTACAGGTGCAGATCCGACCCGCAGATGTTGGTCGACGTCACCTCGATGATGGCGTCAGTGGACTGTTCGATTTTCGGGTCGGGCACCGACTCGACGCGCACGTCGCGCTTGCCCTGCCAGGTCACGGCTTTCATACCCGGCGGGCTACCCGCGTCGGGGTCGTCAAAACAACACACCGGTTTAGCCGCCGCTGGGCGGGTATCACGCCGTAGTGGCCGACGCCGGATTGATCATCGTGGGCAGCGGGCCGGCAGGGGTATCGGCGGCGGGATCGTTTCGCAAACACAACGCGGACCTACCGGTGCACATCCTCACCGCAGACGTCGACCTGCCCTACGCGCGCCCACCGCTGAGCAAGGAGTACCTGCGCGGTCAGACCGAGGACGTGGCACTGCACGATGCGCAATGGTTCGCCGAGCGCAAGATCGAACTCACCACGGGCGCCCGAGTCGACCGCCTGGACCTTGCTGCGCGCACGCTCTACGTCGGCGACCAGCGGCACACGTACGAGATCTTGGTCTTGGCATGCGGCGCGGCGCCGCAGGCCCCGTCGCTGCCCGGCGGCCAGCGCGCCCTGCTGTTGCGCTCACTGGCCGACGCGACCGCGCTGCGCCACGCCGCGGACACCGCCGACTCCGCCGTGGTGATCGGCTCCGGCTTCATCGGCTGCGAAGCGGCAGCTTCCCTGGCATTGCGCGGTGTCTCAGTGACTCTGGTTGCCCCAGAACCACTTCCGCAGGAGAAGCGGTTGGGCGGCCAGGCCGCCGAACGCCTGCGCGATCTGGTGACAGATGCCGGGGCCCGCCATGTCGGCGGGGTCGCTGTCGAAGAAATCACCGATGCAGGTGTCCGGCTGGACGATGGCGTCACAATCGACTGCGATCTCGTGCTCGCGGCGACCGGCGTCGCGCCGCAGAACCGTATCGCCGCCGAGGCGGGACTGCAGATTCGTGACTCCCGGATCGTCGTCGGCTCCGACATGGGCACCACGGCACCCGATGTCTATGCCGCGGGGGACGTCGCTTTGGCGCACCACGAGGTCGCGGGACGTCACCTGGCCGTCGAACACTGGCAAGACGCGAGCGACCAAGGCGCGATCGCGGGAGCCTGCGCAGCAGGATGGGCTACCAAATGGGTTGGTGTACCAGGGTTTTGGACTACAGTGGGCGATGCGACCCTGAAGTATCATGCCTGGGGTGACGGCTATGAACGAAGCCGGTTGCGCGAGCACCGCGACGGGTTCACCGTGTGGTACGAGTCAGGCGATGCGGTGGTCGGGGTGCTGACCCATAATGCCGACGACGACTACGACCTCGGCGAACGGCTCATCGCCGAGCGCCGTCCCGTACCCTTCCCCATCGAGCGCTAATGCCGATGGCGGCACTTGAGTGGATGTTCGCTTTCGATCAGCGACTCGGCCAGATCGATCAGCTTCCGGTTGGATTGCTGCGATAGCCGGGTCAGGAGGTCGAATGCCTCGATGGCATCGATGTTGAACCGCTCCATGATTACGCCTTTGGCCTGGCCGATCAGGTCCCGCGATGCCAGAGCGCTGCGAAACTGGTCTTTGCGCCGCATCATCGACCAGGCCAGCGCGACGTGGGTGGCGAAGACGCCGCCGAGCTCGATCGAGTCGTCGGGAAATGCATGTGGTTGCTCGGCATAGAAGTTCAGCGCCGCGGTCGTGCCGCCGTCGACGAACAGCTCGTAGGACAATACGGAGCGGATCGGAGTGTTCTGCAGAGCGAATTGTTGATAACGCGGCCAGCGTTCGTCGGCGCCGAGGTCCGCGACGTGCATGATGTGGTGCTCCCAAGCGGCCGCGACACACGGCCCTTCCCGGTAGCGCTGCTGCGCGGCGTCGAGATCGGCCGCATAGTGATGGGTGGCAACCACATTGGTAATCGCTTTGCCCGCGTCGACAAGGGTAATTCCCGCGTATTGGCAACCGGCGAGATGCGCCGTGCCGCGTTCGATGAGCTCTTGGAGCCCGTTCTCGGTAGCGGTGCTCTGGCGCTCGAGGCTGGCAACCAGCTCTGCCAATTCCGTGACGATCGTGGTGGTGTCGTCCGGCATGCCACCCCCCTCAAGGGAGCCGGGCCTCCCCTGCATCGCGCGGGGGGGGCGATCAAACTGTTGAGCGTGACCGTGGTGTTTGGCGCAAGCATAGCGCCTGGTTCTGTATCACCCGCGGGCCGCGGCTCCAAACCTTCTACGCTGGCGAATCGGAATCATCGGTCATGAAGCCAGATAACGAAAGTGGGGCCTGTTAGCGAAAGGTCCTGGTGACCCGGATCCAACGGCACCGGCGTTTAATCCCCTGTGCCGTCGGGCAATCGGCCAACGTGGATAGCAACAACGACGACATGCTGGACCAGTCCGAAAGCCTCGATTCCGACGAGGTGCGCAACGATGACGGTGACGAAGTCGTAGACCCACCGAACCGGTGGATCGATGCCGACGATCACGGGTCACTCGACGAGAAGCTCGCGGCGGAAACTCCGGACGATTCGGGGGACGGCCAGCCATCCCGGGACGCGCCCGAATCCGACGAGGTCGAGTTGGTCAGCGACGACGAGCTAGACCGCATCGACCCGGAGGCTCACGGTCGCGAACGCGGCCAGATCGACGGCACGCCGGAGGATGGCGACTCATTCTTCAACGTCGAGAGATGACCGCTAATCCTGTTGCACTGCCTAGCTTTCCGCTGCCTGCTGCACCCTCGGCCGGAATCCGTTTCACCCAGGCTACCCGGGCCTGCCGGCCCGACAATCACGCCACGTTCTCGCCGCCGGCGAGCAACGAGTACCCCCGCAGTACCCGGGATTGGAGCCAGCAGCGTCGGGTACCCGGTTAAACATGGATCAGTCGCAAGCCCCCTTGCTGGATGCCTTGGCCGACTATCACCGCAAAGACCGGTACGGCTTCACCCCGCCGGGACACCGCCAGGGAGCCGGGACCGACGAACGCGTGCTGGCCGTACTGGGCAAGGAGCCGTTCCGCGACGACATCCTCGCCACCGGCGGGCTCGACGACCGAAAAGCCAGCGGGAAGTTTCTGGCACGCGCGGAAGAGCTGATGGCCGACGCCGTCGGCGCTGACACCGCATTCTTCTCCACCTGCGGCAGCTCGCTGTCGGTGAAGGCCGCGATGATGGCGATCGCCGGCGGGGTGGATGGCGGGCTGCTGGTCCCGCGCGACAGCCACAAGTCCATCGTCGCGGGACTGATCTTCTCGGGCGTGCGGCCCAGATGGATCACCCCGCGCTGGGATAGCGAGTTGCACTTCTCTCATCCGCCCTCACCGGAGCAGGTGCAGTCGGCATGGGAGAAACACCCCGACGCCGCCGGGGCCCTGATCGTCAGCCCCAGCCCGTATGGCACCTGTGCTGACATCGCCGCCATCGCCGCCATCTGCCATCAACGGCACAAGCCCCTGATCGTCGACGAAGCGTGGGGCGCGCACCTTCCGTTCCACGAGGAACTGCCGACGTGGGCGATGGACGCCGGCGCGGACGTCTGCGTGGTCAGCGTCCACAAGATGGGAGCCGGGTTTGAGCAGGGTTCCGTCTTTCACCTGCAAGGCGACCTGGTCGATCCGGCCCTATTGTCGGCGTGCGCCGACCTGCTGATGACGACCAGCCCCAACGTGATGGTGTATGCGGCCCTGGACGGTTGGCGACGTCAGATGGTCGAGCGGGGACACGACCTGCTTTCAGCCGAACTCGAACTCGCCGGCTATCTGCGGGACCGCCTGGCGCAGATCCCGGACTTACATGTGCTCGGCGACGAGCTACTCGGCGCCGAAGCGTCCTGCGATCTCGACACCACACAGGTGTTGATGGACATCGCCGCGACCGGCACATCGGGATACCAGGCCGCGGACTGGCTCCGCGAAAACCGTCAAATCGACCTGGGCATGAGCGATCACCGTCGCGTCCTGGCCACCATGTCGTTCGCCGACGACAAGCGGACCGCGGACCGGCTCATTGCCGCGATGGACGAATGGCGGCAAGCGGCAACGGGTTTCGAGCGGCCGCCACCGATAAATCTGCCAGCGCCGGCGGAATTGCAGCTCGAGACCGCATGCCTGCCTCGCGACGCCTTCTTCGGGCCGACCGAGATGGTGCCTGCCGCCGAGGCCGCCGGCCGCATCGCGGCCGAGCAGATCACCCCGTATCCGCCCGGCATCCCCGCGGTCGTACCTGGGGAGCGTCTCGACGAGGCCGTGATCGAATACCTGCGTTCGGGCGTGGAGGCGGGCATGACGTTGCCCGACCCCACTGACCCCACCGCGCAACGATTCCGCGTGGTCGCCTAGGTCATCACTTCCCTTTGGATTTCGCGGCTTTCGCCGCCGAGCGCAAGGTGCGGTTGCTCAAGCGCAGATCTGTATTCGCCGCGGAGAGTTCCGCGTTGTCGTCTTCGAGGCTGAGGATGCGCGCGATGCCGGCCAGGTTGACTCCGGCGTCGACCAGCGCGCTGATGCGCCGCAGCCGTGCCAAGTCGTCGGCGCTGTAGCGCCGAGTCCCGCCATCGCTGCGAGAAGGCATCAGAAGGCCGTGGCGCTCGTAGAGGCGTAGCGACTGCACGGCAACGCCGGACAGTTCAGCCGCGACCGAGATGCCATATACGCCATGGTCGGGCGACGGTGTGCTGGTCTCGTCCGGGACCTCGGTCATCGGGCACCTCCTCGTTTACTCGCACAGAAAACCTGTTTATCACACTTGCACTGAACTTTCGACAGTGATATACAAAACCTATGCCAAATGGCACAGATAAGTCCAACACCATGGCAACAGATTGGAGTGTGAGATGGCTGCAATGCTGATGCGTACCGACCCCTTCCGGGACCTGGACCGTTTCGCCCAGCAAGTGCTGGGCACGGCCGCCCGCCCCGCGGTGATGCCAATGGACGCTTGGCGCGAGGGCGAGGAATTCGTCGTCGAGTTCGACTTGCCGGGAATCGACGCCGATTCGCTGGACATCGACATCGAGCGGAACGTGGTGACCGTGCGGGCCGAACGTCCGGCCCTCGATCCCAACCGGGAGATGCTCGCCACCGAGCGGCCACGCGGCGTGTTCAGCAGACAGCTGGTGCTCGGCGACAACCTCGACACCGACAAGATCGAGGCGTCCTATACCGAGGGCGTGCTGCGCTTGCGCATCCCGGTGGCCGAGAGAGCCAAGCCACGCAAGATCAGCATCGGCCGCGGCGAGGGACGCCAGGCCATCGACCAACGGGAGGTCATCAACGCCTAATCGGCTGGTGTGGCGGGGCGGCGGCCGACTTCCGCGACCGGCGCCGCACCCGCCACCGGCGCCGACCCCTATGTCATGATTTGACTCGCCCTCGGCGTTGAACAACCAGCGCCATACATATCGACGCCGTGGCCTCGCGAATTCTTGCATCTTCCCTGCCCCCTCCGGGAGTGGGCCGTGCACGCGCGTGGCGGCGGTCGGTCGTGTCGGTGATCTGAACCCGAGGAGACGAAGTCCGCCATGAATTGGGACCTCAACGGCCAATCGGCCGACGTCGAACAAGCCCTGGCCGGCGGTGCGCCGCATCGAGCAGGCTGGTTTCGGTTCTACTTCTCCGACCAGCGCTGGGAGTGGTCCGAACAGGTACAGCGGTTGCACGGGTATGAACCCGGCAGCGTGACCCCGACCACCGAGTTGGTGCTGTCCCACAAACACCCGGGCGATCGCGGCCAGGTCGCGGCCACCATCGATCAGATCCTCAACACCCACCAGGCGTTCAGCACCCGCCACCGGATCATCGACACCAGCGGACAGGTCCACCAGGTCGTGGTCGTCGGTGACCAGCTGCGCGATGCCCAGGGCGATGTCATCGGAACCCACGGGTTCTACGTCGACGTCTCTGCACCGCCGGACCAGGAACGTGAGGACCTCGTCACCGCGAAGCTGGCCGAGATCGCCGAACAACGCGCCGGCATCGAGCAGGCCAAAGGAATGTTGATGCTGGTCTACGGCATCGCCGAGGGTCCGGCCTTCGACTTGCTCAAGTGGCTTTCCCAGGAGGCCAACATCAAGCTGCGGCTGCTCGCCGAACAGATCTGCGAAGACTTCCGCACCCTCGGTCCCGACGTCAGCTCGCAGTCTGACTTCGACCACTTACTGCTGACCGCGCACCAGCGCGTCGACCCGGCAATTCGATAGGGGCCGCAAAGGACACCCAGCGATTTGCTGGCCGCGCTATGACTTCTTGCTCGGAATGACGATGATAACGATCAGGGTAAGGATCGAGAAGAAAAGCCCGAGAAGTCCCCATCCCAGCGGATTACGGCCCTTCATGGCGGCGATAAGGCCGCAAACTATTGCGGCGATCACGCTGCCGATCGCGACGAATATCCCCTTGATCCCGCGCAGAATGAGCCCTGCCGCAAGCGGATCCGAACTAGCCAGAATTACCGAGTGCAACATGTCGAGGTCCTTTCCTCGTGAGAAGTCATTTGGGAATACCCTCACAAGGATCGCCTAAACAGCAATTACGCGCCGGACTATCCTGGTGATCGCAGAAACGGCGATCGTTTAACCGTTTGCCACGGACGGCATGCGCTTAGAACGCATCGGAGAAATCAGCGGTGATCCAGCGATCCGGGCGTACGGTGAACAACACGCTTTCCTCGTTCTCCATGCTGCTGACGAACGCGCGCCCGCCCTCCTCGCCGAGGTAGCGGATCGCGATCTCCTCGCGGGCGGGCAAGGGGGCCGGCTTGGTGGTGTCAACCACGGTGCCCTCGACAACCACGTATTGATAGGGCAATTCCTCGCGTTGGACGACAAGTGTCACCACTCCGGCCCGCTCGATGAGCTTGGCCTTACGAGACGACGCTCCGGTGTTGATCCGGATGTTTCCGCCCGGGGTGTAGTCGTACCAAATGGGAACGCTGGACGGTGGGCGGCCGTCGTCGGCGGCGACGGACAACACGCCAACATGCTTGGCTTCGAGAAATTCCTGACGTTCGCTTTCGCTGAATGAGCCCATGGCCGGGTGAACGCGCAACCCGAGCGAGGCTATTCCCCGCGACGTCGGGTCAGTTCGCGAACAAAGCCGGGATCTTCGCCACCAGCTCGTAGACGCCGTAGGCGAATGGCACTCCGACCCACAACCAGCTGGCAAGACCCAGCAGCTTGCCGCGCGGTGACGTCGCGGCGACCGATCGGCTGGTGGTCATTGTGTGGCCTCTCCGGAAATCGCGCTCTCCGGCTGTCGCGTATCGACCGCCGACACGATGAAACTCGGGGGGCGCGGCGTACGAATCAGCTCGTTGCACACCACGCCGATCAGCAACAGGATCACCATGATCGTGAACGACCATCGGTATCGCTCGGGGCCCACCACATGGGCGGCGATGCGATTGTCGGCAATCGCGTTGACAATCACCGGTCCGAGCACGCCCGCGGTCGACCACGCGGTCAGCAGCCGGCCGTGGATCGCCCCGACTTCGAGATAACCGAACAGGTCGCGGAGATAGGCCGGCGCCGTCGCGAACCCCGCGCCGTAGAAGGACAGCAGCAGGATGCAGATCACCAGGAACAGCGGCTTGCTCGCATTTTGCGCGACGATCAAGACTGCGTAGAGGATCGCCCCGACTCCGAGATAGAGCCGATACATGTTCTTGCGGCCCACCGTATCCGAAGCCGTGGACCAGAGTATGCGCCCGGCCGAGTTGGCCAGCGACAACATCGCGACGAAACCCGCCGCGGCCGCGGTCAACGCCGCGGGTGAGGCCGCATGCGGAAAGTAGTCCCGGTAAATCGGTGCTGCCCGTTCCAGGATGCCGATGCCGGCAGTGACGTTGAAGCACAACACAATCCACAGTAGCCAGAACTGTGGCGTCTTGATCGCCTCATTGGCGGTGCGGTCGGGCCCCGCGGCATGCGGGATCTTCGACGCGGCCACCCTGACGATCGGCGGTTCCCATTGGTGCGGCGGCACGCGGACCAGCAGGACTCCGACCGCCATGAAGACCGCATAAACCAGGCCCATGACCAAGAACGTCGCCGCCAGCCCGTGGCGGTCGGTCCCGAACCACTTCATCAATTGCGACGACCATGGCGAGGCGATCAGCGCACCGCCGCCAAACCCCATGATGGCGAATCCGGTCGCCATGCCCGGCCGGTCGGGAAACCACTTCATCAACGTGGAAACCGGTGCGATGTAACCGATCCCGAGCCCGATCCCGCCGATGACTCCGTAGCCGAGGATGATCAGCCACATCTGGCCGATGTCGGCCGCCACCGCCGAAACGAGTAAACCGCCGCAAAAGCAGACGGTCGCCACGAACATCGCCCAGCGGGGGCCGCGCCGTTCCACCGCCGTGCCGAAGACGGCTGCCGACACGCCTAGCATGACGATGCCCAGCGTGAATGGCATGGCACTCAAAAGGCCAGACGCCCTCAGCGTGTCGTGCAGTGGAAGCTTGAACACGCTCCAGGAGTAAACGCTGCCGATCGCTAGATGTATCGAGAGCGCGGCGGGCGGGACGAGCCACCTACTCCATCCTGGGCTGGCCACGATCCGATCGCGCGACAGCACTCCAGCAGACTCCATCGTCCTCTTTTCACAGCGGGGACCACGCGCATCGCAACGTCCGGCGATTTCCTGTCGGTTGCCGATTGCTAAGCAAGACAGAAACATCCGGCAGCATCTTGATGAAGCGTCGCGGAGGTCCTACCGATCAATTTCGGCAAGTCCACCCGATGCTAGCGACCGAGGTCACAGTTGGACGTCGTGGAACTGTGATGAAAACGGGGGTAGTCAACGAAGGCTAGCGAGTTGCCCGCCCCATCAAGAGCGGATGGACAATCCGCGGCATTCCGCGCCAGACGGAACTTTCTGCCGTGACAGCAAATCCACACGCACGCATCAGCTCCCCCGTCGGGCGATTGCAACAGCACCCGCCGGCGAAGGCACGCCATGGGCGGAACAGGTAGTCCTGCCACGCCGCAAGCAACCGTGAATTCGCCCGCACATGTTCGACGAACAGCAACTGCCCACCCGGGCGCAACACGCGGGCGATCTCGCGCAAGGCAAGTTCAGGATTCGCGACGGTGCACAGGACAAGGGTCGAGACAACGGTATCCACCGACTCGTCGGTCAGCGGTAGGCACTCAGCTGGTGCGTTGACGATCCGCGCCGGACGGGCATGCCGATGCAAGCGGCGCGCGAGCTTTGCGCGCATGGCCGGCTCGGGCTCCATGAGCACGAGATCCTCGATGTCGTCGGGATAGTGCGCGACGTTCAGTCCCGTTCCCGCACCGATCTCGACGACGCGACCACGCGCGGCACTCACCAGCGTGCGCCGCCGGCGGCGCATCCCCGCCAGCTCGCCGAGCCACACGAACGGGTCGTACACCAACGCCATGATTCGCAGCCAGGCCGCGGACGGCGGGCGCACTTCCAGTTCGGTAGCGGTCTGTGTCATGGCGCATAACGTAGAAGCCGCCACGGGGTGCGCGCATCGCCCAAGACGGCCATCTGTGCGCGATGGCCCGTTTCGGCTAGCTCAGAGAAGTCCCAGACGAGCCGCCTCGGCAACGGCGGCCGCGCGTGAGGTGCGCCCGAGCTTGCGGCGGATATTCGCGACGTGGCGGTGCACGGTGTGCGGGCTCAACACGAGTTGCTCGGCGATCTCGCGATCGTTCAGACCGTGTGCGAGACAGCCGAGGACCTCGCGTTCACGGGCGGAGAGCAGGTCCGGCTCCGGCTCGCGTCGGTGCTGTGGCGGGGGTATCGACGGGCCTAGCGCCTCGCGGCATGCGCGCGCGACGGAGTCCACGTCACCGTGCCAGGGGAAGTGCGCGCTGCCGGACAGCGAGGTCAAGACGGCGCCCGGAATCGCGGCCGCGACCTCGCGACCGAGCCGGTGCGGCACGGCCCGATCGTCGCGTCGATGCACCACCAGCGTTTCAGCGCTGACCTTCGGCAGGTGCGCCCGCACGTCGAGGCGATAGACGAGGCGCAACAACGAAGCAGCGGCCTCGGCGGTGGCGGCCTCGCGCTGCAACCGCGCAAAGCGTTCGTGCTCCGCCGATTCGGCAGCGCCGAGGAACATGTTGCTGAGCAGACGGGAGCCGAGTCCCCAATGCGCGCGAACCGCCGCGACGATCGCGTCGCCCACTTCCGGTGCGGTAATAGCCGAGCCGTCGGCATAGGAACCGTACAACACCAGCCGCTCGACCTGTTCGGGATACGTTGCGGCATAAGCGATTGCAGTGCAGCTTCCGCACGATCCGCCCAGTAGCGATACGCGTTCGTAGCCCAGCTCGTCGAGAAGCGCGCGCAGCACGGCCACTTCCCTTTCCAGGGTCAGGTCCGAATCTGCGACCGCTCGGTCCGACATGCCGACGCCGAGCCGGTCGTAGCGGATCAGGGTGTACCCGTCGGCGACGGCCTCCCAGAAGTGCCGGAAGCCGGCGCCCTCCCAGTCGAGTTCGAGATGGCTTACCCACCATGCCGGAGCCACGAGCGGCGGTCCGTCCCCGCGTACGTCGAACGCCACGCGGCGGTCGCCGACGCGCAGGAACCGGATCTCGGACTTCGCCAGCATCGCAATGAGCGTACGACGTTGCGGCCAGCTAAAACACCGTTATCGACGGGCTAGAGCCCTCAGACTCGCCGACGTCTAGTCCTGCGACTTGTCAGACTCTTCGGAGTCCTCGGAGTCCTCGGAGTCCTTCGAGTCCTTGGCGTCGTCGGAGTCGTCCGAGTCCTCGGACTCGTCGAGCTTGTCGGCGAATTTCGTCAGGAGCGCGGCCAGCTGCTTGGCCTCCTGCGCCGACAACGAATCTTCGAAGACTTGGTCTTCCTTGTCGGAGATGCGCTCAAGGCAAACCGCGTTGCTCTTGATACTGACGTCCCACCGGCTTCCCTCTTGATCGGCCATTCGAACCCGCCTTCCCAGCTAGCACCCTGTTGTCGAAACGCCCCGCGCGTTACCGCGTCGGTTACCCACTTCTGATGCTGGCGAACAGGCGTAGCCCTGAATCCCTTCGGTGCGTTAGCGTCATCGACGTGACTCTCAAAGACATCGCCCTGACCACCCTTGACGGCCGACCGACCACGCTGGCCGAATTGTCCGACGGCGCAACGCTGGTCGTGAACGTGGCCTCCAAATGCGGGCTGACGCCGCAGTACACGGCGCTGGAGAAGCTGGCCAAGGATTACGGCGACCGCGGCCTGACGGTCGTCGGCGTCCCGTGCAATCAGTTCATGGGCCAGGAGCCGGGCACGGCCGATGAGATTCAGGAGTTCTGCTCGACGACCTACGGGGTGACGTTCCCGCTGCTGGCGAAGACCGACGTCAACGGCGACGACCGCCACCCGCTGTACACCGAGCTGACCAAGGCCGCCGATGCCGACGGCCAGGCTGGAGACATCCAGTGGAACTTCGAGAAGTTCCTGCTCTCCCCCGACGGTGCGGTGGCCAACCGGTTCCGGCCCCGCACCGAGCCCGACGCCCCCGAGGTCATCACCGCCATCGAGGCCGTGCTGCCCCGATAATTCACGGGGCCACGCCGAGGTCATGCAGCCGCTCACCGAACGCGATGACATCCGCGGCGAACCACTGCGGGTTCTCCAGCGCCGCGAAATGTCCGCCGCGATCGGCCACGGTGTAATGCACTAGGTTGTAGCGCTTTTCGGCCCAGGCACGCGGCGTTTGCAGGAGCTCTCCCGGGTACACCGCGTAACCGGTCGGAATGTCGACACGTCCGGTCCACGTACTCAGTGCCGAGTTTCCGGCGCGCGCGGCCTCACAGTACAGGCGCACTGACCACAGGTGATCGCCGCCCCGGCGCGGCGGCGACTACATTCCAAAGCATGCGCACCCACGGATGGAGCGGGTCGACGCCGGCCAGTGACGAGGAGGCGGTCGAACGCATACTCGACGCGGCCGCCCAGGCGATTGACGAACGCGGGACGAGCATGCGCGTCGCGGACGTGGCGCGCAAGCTCGGCGTCTCCCGCCAGACCGTCTACAACTACTACCCCGGGTCGAACACGCTCGAGCTGGCTGTGGCCGAACGATCGGGGATCCGGTTCCTACAGAAGTTGACGGACCATCTGGCGGGCACCACCGATCCGGTCGACGCGCTCGTCGAGAGTCTGGCCTACACCCTGGAATGGCTCCCGGATGACAAGCCGTTTCAACTGATGCTGGCACACGACCCCGGCAAGACGTCGGCTTCAATGATGTCGGATCAGGCCAAGCAGTTCGGGCATGCCGTGCTGGAGAAGTTCGAAATCGACTGGGCAGCAATAGGGTTCGACGACAACGCGATCGACGACCTGGTCGAATACATGCTGCGGATGCTGCAGTCGTTCATGCTGAACCCGGGCCAGCCGCCGCGCAAGGGCAAGGCGCTGCGCAGTTATCTTCGCCGCTGGGTCGCCCCCGTGCTGGACTCGGAGCTCGCCAGCCACCGTCGCTAAGCGGTCGCGCTGCTGACATCACGAGCTCTTCGCGTCGTAAGGCGGGCCGAGGAATCGTCGCAGCATCTCGAACTCGGCGTGCGGATCCTTCATCGGCCACATCCACAACGCGAGAAAGACCCGGATCAGCCACTGCTGCGCAAGCGGATCGGACTCCTCTTGTCCGAGCATCTCCGCGGCGAATTGCGCGACCATCTCGCTGGTCGGTAGCCATTCGCTTTCCGTGGGCGGGTGCGTCGATCGCGCCAATTGAGCCAGGGGATCAGTTCGTATGCTGTGCAACGCTTTTGCCGTCGCCGTTACCACTCGCTGGGACCCGGTGGTTCCTTTGATGGCATCGCGCACCGTTTTGACGACGCGGGCGGCGTGGAGACCGACGACGGCATCGCGGATGGCGGACTTACCGCCGGCGTGGCGGTAGATGGTGGCTGGAGAACAGTGCACTTCGGCTGCCAACGCCTCGATGGTGAAGCCCTCCCATCCGTGCCGGGAGATCAGATCGGCCGCGGCGGCATGTATGCGTGCGGCGGCTTCGGCCCCTCGGTCTTGACCCACCAACCAGTCCGCGCGTGCCATGCGGCGCCCCCTCCGCTGTGCCGAAATCAGAAGAATTCATTCTCTCACCGTGAGAGAATGTCGGCTAATTCTCTCACGGAACTGCGCAGGTCAGCGGGAACTGGCGCAACACCTGCCGGTGAGCCCGCCGAGACAGACTTTGCAACTTCGGTCGGCAACGTTGACGCGCGTTTCTACGCTGTCGACGCTGCAAGAATGGACCTTCTCGACGACCCAACTCAGTTCTTCGGCGACGAAGCCATACAAGATCCCTACCCCGTGTATGAGCGGATGCGGACATCGCCTTCGGTGCACCGCGTCGCAGACTCTGACTTCTATGCGGTCTGCGGATGGGATGCGGTCATCGAGGCCGTCGCGAGGGTGGACGACTTCTCATCCAATCTCACCGCCACGGTGGTGTTCAACGACGAAACAGGCTCCGTAGGAGCGTTTCCGATGATGCCACTCGGGGATCCGATGCACTCGCTAGCCACCGCTGACGACCCCGCACATGCGGTGCATCGAAAGATACTGCTGCCTCACCTGTCGGCCAAGCGCGTCCGAGTGATCGAGGAATTCGCCGAGCAAACGGCCCAGCGCCTGTGGTCAGAATCATTGGTGGACGGGCGAATCGAATGGATGGGCGCCATCGCGAATCGACTGCCGATGATGGTCGTGGCTCAATTATTGGGTTTGCCGCATGACGACGTCGACAAACTCATCCGACTGGGTTACGCCACCACCACACTGCTCGACGGCATCGTCACGCAGACCCAATTGGAAGCCGCGGGCATCGCTGCCATGGAACTTGGTGCCTACGTTTTAGAACACTTCGAGAAAGCGCCCACCCGTCCGCAATCCGGATTGATGGCCGACCTGGCTGCCAGATGCGCCTCCGGCGAACTCGAACAGACTGTGGCACTGGCGATTATGCTCACCCTCTTCAGTGCGGCCGGCGAGTCCACAGCATCGTTATTGGGAAGCGCCGCATGGATTTTGGCCAGCCAGCCTGATATCCAGAAGCAGGTTCGTCAGAATCCTGATCTGCTAGGTCCATTCATCGAAGAAACTCTGCGCTTCGAGCCGCCGTTTCGCGCCCACTACCGCCATGTCCTGCACGACACCACACTCGACGGCGTCGACCTGCCGGCGAACTCACATCTGCTGCTGCTGTGGGGCGCCGCTAATCGGGATGCGGCCCAATTTGATTCACCACAGGAGTTTCGGCTCGACCGAACAAGTGTCAAGAATCACGTCACCTTCGGTAAAGGCGCTCACTTCTGTGTGGGCGCAGCATTGGCCAGATTAGAAGCCGACATTGTTTTGCGCATGCTGCTCGACCGAACCGAGTGGATCGCCCCGGTCGACGTGGGGGAATGGCTCCCGAGCATCCTGGTGCGCCGCTTGAAACGGCTGGAGATAGCTGTCAGCTGAGCTGATACCGATCCGACGTCTGTTGGCAACGTCAGTGACAACTAAAACCCGAGAGGGCGGAGTAGTCCAGTCGGATATGAGCCGAATTTTACTGTGTCACAAGGACCGGCGCTCAGGCTGGTGTCAGACGGACCTGCAGGTGGGTCGGGCCGCGAAGGGAGCTGTGGGTACTCCATGTTGTCGGGCCGGCGGGGTTGATCCGGGCCACGTTTGCGACGAGTTCCCGCAGTACGGCTTGGGCTTCCATGCGAGCCAGCGGCGCCCCGAGGCACATGTGTGGGCCGTAGCCGAATGCCACGTGCGTGCGGGGGTTGCGGTCGGCGCGGTAGTCGTCGGGATTCTCGAAGACTGACGGGTCACGGTTGGCCGCGCCGAAGGACAGCAGGATGCGGGATCCCGTGGGGATGGTGACGTCGCCGATGCGGTAGTCGGCGCGGGTGTAGCGATAGAGGTTTTGTATCGGGGTGGTGATGCGAAGCTGCTCTTCGACGGCCGCGGGGATGAGGCCGGGATTGGCGCGTATCAGATCGTACTGTTCGGGATTACGCGCGAGGGTGTCGAACATGCCGCCGAGAAGGTTGGTCGTGGTTTCATTCCCCGCGATGAGCAAGTGGATTGCGATGAGGACGAGTTGGCGGTCGGCGAGGCTGCCGTCGCTGTTGTGTTCCAGTAGTCGGCCCAGCACGGTGCCCGAGCCCTTGAGCCCACCCACGGCGAACTGCCGCACGAAGTAACGGTGCAAGGCCGCCATGGCGGCCACGGACTTGACTGCTTCGACCAGGCCGGCTGGTGTCGGGGTGAACTCCATGATGCCCACTCCCTTTTCCGACCAGCGCCGGAAATCGCTGACGTCGCGGTCGGGAACGCCAAGGATTTGGGCGATCAACCGTATCGGCATCGGGATGGCCAATGCCCGCACCACATCGCCGCCGGGGTTGGCCAGCAGGTCGGATACCAGCTCCGCGGCAAGCTGTTTCGTCATCGCTTGCCAGCTGTCCATGGCTCCTTTACTGAACCCGGGCTGGACTTGCTTGCGCAGCCGGGTGTGTTCGTCGCCGTCGGTGAGCACCGCCAGCGGCGCGGACATTCTCAGCCGGGTGACGCCTTGGGTGCTGGTGACCTGGTCGGTGTCGCGCAACGCGGCGCGGACATCCTCGAGCCGACTCAGCACCCAGGTAGCCCGCCGCGGGTTGTAATGCACCCGGCCACCCCGATGCAGGTCTCGGTAGGCGTCAAACGGCTGCGCAGCGGTCGTTGGGTTTTGCGGGTCATAGTCGGTGTTCTCCGCGCCGGTCCAGCCGCCGTACCCGCGCCGGCGGGTCCGAACGGCGGCGGTCACGTTCAGCCGAACCGCGTCACGAAACGGCTGCGTGGCTCTGACAGCCCCCCGAGCAGTCTGGCTGATTCCCATTTCCGATCCCCTATCCAGCCGCACGGCTTAGCTGAGGTTCACCGCTTGCGCATCCCTGTCTGAGTGCGAATGACGTTGTACGACAGGTAGATCAGATAACCAGCCGATACCGCGGCGAGCGGTCGACGGTCCCCCGGGATTGCGGTCAAGACGCCGATCGTCGTTTCGATGGCGCCGTTGAGGAAGGTGAATCTGCGCGTGCGCTCGGGGAAGCCGACGCGGTTGATGCGATCGAAGATGCTGGGAAACACGAAGTGCGCGAGTCCGATTGCCACGATCGCGAGGCTCCGGTAGGCGCGGTCACGAAGGTCGCGGCCCACCGTGTCGGGGTTAGCCGCCACGGGCAACCGCCATCATGTCTCGAAGCGTGAACGCCGCCAGAACTCCTCCGTCGCACGCGATATCGACACCAGTGAGGTAACTGGCCTTCTCGGTGGCGCAAAACACCAGCAGCTCAGCGACTTCTTCTGGCCTGCCGAACCGATTCAAGGCTGCGTAGTTCAACATCGCGCCCGCCCCCGTCTGCTCCTCCAGCCTGCCCATCTCGGTGTCGATGCTGCCCGGCGATACCGAAACGATTCGCGCGCCACGACTTCCGAATCTGGCGGCCTGCGAGGAGCAGTACCACATCACGAAGTTCTTGCTGATCGAATAGGCGAACCCCGGCCGGATCCTCGCGGGCGCGACGTTGCAGGCCGACATCATCTTCTTCATGAAGAGGGCATCGTCGCGCAGTGCGTCTTTGAACCGTCGTTTAGGGATCAGGAACCTGGGAAAGACGTGAGCAGCCATGGACGCGACGTTGACGATCGCAAAGCCTTCGGCGGCAAGTGGGTAGAAGGCCTCGTTGACGACGACGGTGCCAAGCGCGTTGACCCGCAGGATGTGCTCGGCGGCACCCATGCTGGGACTCACGCCGGCGGTATGAATGACCGACGTGACCGTACCCAACGCCGTTGCAGTGTCGACTAATTGGGCGACCGAGGATCGGTCAGTGACATCGCAGCTGACGGTCTCGCAGTGAACGTCGAGGGCCGCCAGTTGCTGTGCCGCCGCGTCCAGCCGGTTCTGACTGAAATCGCCAATGACGACCGTTCGGTCTCGTCCGGCGATCTTGGCTGCGGCAAGTCCGATCCCGCCTGCGCCGCCGGTGATCACACAGATCTGACGCATCGGTCGCCCTTTCCACCGCACACGCGCCTGGCCGTGCGGCCCGCCCGAAGGCATGGGCATCGACCACGGTAATTACGAGAATATTTTTCTCGTAAATGGTGGCATACCGTCGCGCCGATGTACAGAGGCAACGGTTTACGCCCTAGACGCCGCCCCGGCGACGGCACCGGGATCTTGGCTTAGGGTCGTCTAGTGAGCCCTCCCCGCCTGGGACGACCGCGAAGCGCCGCGGTGCACGAGGCCATCCTCGACGCGACCCGCGCCCTGCTCATCGAAGGCGGATACGCGGGGGTGTCGATGGACAAAGTCGCCGCCAACGCTGGCGTCGGCACGCAGACCGTGTACCGCCGCTGGCCGTCGAAGGCCCCCATGGTGGCCGAGGCCGTGATGCAGGCCTACGCCGTGGCCGACTTCACCCTTCCCGATACTGGTGACACGGTCGAAGACTTGAGGACCTGGATGCACGATTATGCGACGCTGAGTGCCACGCCTGAAAACGTCGCACTCGTCCGCGCACTCGCCGCTGCCGCTGCCGAAGACCTGCAAGACCGCGACACCTTGTACCGCCAACTCACCGGCCGCTTCCACGACGCGTTGAAGCAGCGATTACAGAGCGGAATCGCCCAGGGTCAAGTTCGGGCGGACGCCGACATTGAAGCTGCCGCCGACGCACTGATCGGGGCTCCGCTGTATCGCATGCTCAGCGTGACCACCACCGCGGCGGAAACGATTGCCCGCTACGACGGACTGATCGACACGATGATGAAGGGCCTTTCGACCACCTAACGACCGGACCGACTGAGATTTCGATTGCGATCAGGCGCCAGAAGTGCCTTGTCTGCAGCGGCCGAGGCGTTCTTCGACCCCGTTTTGCTGGTTGCGTATTGGCGGACCCGGTCGAGGTGGTCCCGCGGATACTGTTCATCTTCGATCCGCGAAGGCAGGCGATTCTGCTACCCGGCGGAAACAAAGCCGGGCGCTGGAAGCGCCGGTACGGCAAGAACATTCCGGTCGCTGACCGGCGATACGAGAACTGGTTGGCGGGAGGTGGCGACGATGTCACGACACTGGCGCGACATCCGCGCTGAGGCAGTCGCGCCGGGGCGTGTTGATCCCGTACGCGCGGATGCCGCGCGCAAGGAGATGCACGACGCCGTCCAGGCGCAGCGCCTCGCAGACATCCGCAAGTCTCATCACGCCAGTCAGGCGGATGTCGCTGCTCTCATGGGCGTCTCGCAAGCGTGGGTGTCGAAGCTGGAGAGCGGCGACTTGTCGCACACCGAGTTGGGCACTTTGCAGTCGTACGTGGCTGCGCTCGGCGGAAGTCTCCGGGTCGTTGCCGAGTTTGGCGGGAAGACTGTGGAGTTGACCACTTGACGAGCGCCACTTTGCCTCGCGGTGGCTCTGCTATTCGACTTTGGGACCCAAGCGCGCACGACCCCGCGACCGGCGGCGGCCGCGGTGCAGTTCCCGATTCGCCTGTAATTCAACGAAGGCGTGATCTGTCTCCATGAGCAGTGCCCCAAGCTTTGCCATGGGGAATCCGTGCCAGAGTTTTGTCATTTTCTGGGCTGACCGATGGCCGATAGAACGCGTACCTCGATGCCATGCTGGCAACGACTCCGTGCGCTGGCGTCACCCCTAAGGACTAGGCCCGTCTTGGCTGATGATCTGTTCGTGCAGTTCTTCGGCGCGTGCACGTACGCGGGTGGATTTCAGTCGCATTTCCTCAACCGGACCGATACCAGCCGCGATCATCTTGTCTAGCGTTCGGTGGATGTTGACCAAGCCTCTGCTCAGCGGTCTCGCGCCATGCGTCTCATGAAGGGGCCGAACGAGCAATTCCTCCACACCCGCAAACGCTTCATCGAATCGACGCCTCTTCAGCGCTAGGTCGACCTCGACGCAATCGAAGGTGTGCCTGTCGTAATCATTGGCAGAGGCTCGCAGCGTTTCCAGCATCCCGTCCAACGCATCGCCGACGTCACCCGCATCGATCCGTGCGACAAGTTCATCCATGACCACGTTCGGCCGAACTTCGTCACTGGGATCTCGCGCGATCATCTCGTCGAATTCGTGAATCACCCTGGCAATCACGGCATCGTCGCGATACGACGCACGAATGTTGAGAGCGGATCGCACAAGGTACGCCTTTTCAAAGGCGATAGCCACCCCGTTTGTACCCAAAGACTCGCACGCGATCACAGCTCGCAAAGTACACAACGCCCAGAACCGCATGCCCGCTGCGTCCATATCCGAGTCACTGAGATCGACCACAATCGAAGAAGCTGCTTGGAGAGCCAGCGCCTCCCGAACCGGGTCAGGCGGATACGACCACGCCTCGAGCAACGCTTCTCGGGCAAGATTGACAGATGCATTCACATCCCCTCGACTCATCCGGCAAGTCGACACTTCGAGCTTCAACCCAAGCTTGAGGAAACGGAACATCTTGGTCGACGCTTCGCCCGGAGTCGGCAGTTCCCCGAGTCCGTCCATAAAATTTATTAACGAGAGAGCATGTGCGGCAAGTTGATCGACGACAAAATACTGGTTTTGCTTTCGTGCGTGGATGAGCCACCCGTTGAGGAAGTACAACATCATGGTCAACTGCTCGACCAATCGAATTGGTGGTATCTCCCGGACAAACAGACGCCGAAGGATCTCATGAACGACGGGGTGAACATTGAATGTGTCGCTCGCCTCGTTCTGCTCGCCGTCTGCGCCGAGGATCAGTACGCGGTGTGCGATCGACTGGGTTCGCATGATGCTGATATAGCGCCGACGGACCGCCGCGTCTGCGAACGCCGGCTCTGGAAGTTGCTCGAGGCGCATCGCGAGGCTTTCGGGCATCGATGCGATGAGGTAGTTGAGCGGGATCATGTCAGGAGCGAGCAGGGACGCACGGTATAGCATCGCCTGCACCATTCTCACGTCGTGGCGATCGTCGCCCACCATGCCGACGCCAAGGTTCCGGACAGCGTGTTCAATGGCGGCAAAGGCCGTGCGATCAAATCCTGGTGGGATTGACCCGATGTCTTCGAGCGCGTCCAACTCTGCGAAATACTCCGCTGACAGCTCGTCGACGGTCCCGGCGGCATTTCGAAAATACAAGGCAGCCATACAAATTGCCAACGGGATGAATCCGAGACGTGCGACGATCTGCTTGATTGCGTCAGCGTGCGCGCCAGCGGTATCTAGGCCAGAGTAACTAGCGAAACAAGCCACAGCCTCACCCTCGGCGAAAGGCCCGACCTGCAAGCTGGTCGCCGACGGCCACCAGCCGGTTTCGTTGGTAGTAGTAACAAGAACGGATCCATTGCCTTGAGTGGGCATGAATCTGTCGATGTTGACGCGGGCAGGAACACCGTCAAAGACGACGAGCCACGGCCCTCGATGGCTGGCCAGCGCTTCGCGGAAACGCTCCGAAGGGTCGACGCTAAGCGGAAGCTGAGTCCGAGTCAGCTCCTGCACAAAGCGGCGTATATTCGCTTCGATCAACCCCGCGTCACTGCAGTCGATCCAGCAGATGAACTCGTAAGAGTTGCGATACAAGTGGCAAAAGTGGGCCGCCAGCGATGACTTTCCGTAACCGGTTTGCCCTTGCGCGACAAGGGGTTTGACTTGATGTGCGCTAGCTTGAGTTCCTATCGCTTCATGCATCTGTTCGAGGAGATGTAGCCGTGTAACGGTCGCCGGCAGCAGGGGGATGCCGTTGACGGGAACGCCCCAATCGAATCCCCCAACGACGTGGGCGATCTCGGGATCAGGGATCGACATGAAGCCGATGATCTCCAGTGCATCGAATTTTGTGGCATCGCTGCCCGCGGCCGATTGAAAGATCTTGTCTAGGAGCAATTTGGCGATGATGCGGCAGGAAACGCTCCCCTGCCCGAGCGCTTGGTCAGACCGAAACTGCCGCACACTGCCTTCGATTGCCTCTGTTACTTGCTCGATCGAGCGCTTATCGACCACGATCAACGCGCCCGTGGTACCCGCAACAGCCTCCCCGTCTGGGCCAACGTAATCCCATTGCTCGGTGTCGCCGACGTCGAGCGTCTGCGAGCAACGGTCTTGAAGGCCCGGGCCTAGAGGGCGGTTTGTCAGCAGCACCGAGCGCGTTGCAACCTCGCCATCTAAGCGATGAAAAACGCCGTCCGCTTCGCCGTGGTACAGCTTGTTGTCGGCCGGGTTGCTCGAGCCCTTTACCTGCACTCGCTCCGCGATCTCGTTGTCTAGCTCGATCGCGAAATCGATGATGTCGTCGTCCCGTGCAATCCCTTCAGTCATCAAGGCCGTCGGTTCGACGTGCAGAGCGACACTGCTCAATTCACCGAGGTGGCCTCGCATGAAACGGAGAAATCGTTCTATCGTCGCGAGGTATTGGTATCGATAGCCGAATGCGGATTGATTACCTCCAGCCACGTCGCACCTCCTTTCTCATTGGGTCAATCTGGCAGCGGGGTGCGATCGTCGCGCGCGACACGGCACGATCGGCCACTGAGGTCCACTCTGTTCACCGACGCAGCCCACACCGGCTCGAACCGGATTCAGATTCCTTTACGATCGCTTACAATAGGAATGAACAGGAATCATGTCAAGCATCGATATCGACCTATCTTTACTGGTCAGACTTCAACCTGACCTGGCGGCCGCCGGCCTAGGGTTCGAGAATCCGACCAAAACGGAGCGTGGGCATTGGATGTTTCTCGTTGTTTCCTGCACGATTGCCCTTATGGAGAGCAAGCACCGGAAACAGCTCGCACAAGCGGTGATTGCCCGGCGGACCGAGCTCGGCATGCTCACCACCAAAGCTTTGGCTGACCGCGCAAAGCTCTCTCCGCGGATGCTAGGGGACGTAGAAAACAGCCGCAGGGATAACTTTTCGCCTGGCGCCAAAGCGCAGATCGAGCGCGCTCTTAGATGGGACCCCGGGAGCATCGACTCCGTGTTATCCGGAGGCGCAGCCTTCGTTTCGGGAGCGATCCGAGATCGGTCGGGCCGTCCGCTTTCCCAATGGAAAGCAGTCGAGGGCGCCGACCAGGAAGAGCTAGAGATCTACAGGCTCGCATACATCGTTATGGACACCCGAGACCTTGTTCGCTCGCAGAAAGGACCACTAAAGAATGCCGTACTTGCATTGCTCGACGAGGCAACTGAGTTGGTGCTGAGGCGTGTTGCACGCTGGCGCACCGGCTCAGAGGAAGTGAACGGACAGTCGTTATCTGACGCCCGATGGTTCATCAACGAAACACGCGACACTACAGACATCCGCCGCCAAGGCAGCATCTACGTGCTCGACGACGGAGCAAGTGCTGATCCACTCGCGGTGGCTTTCGGGCGTCTGCGGGAAATGGGCCATCACGTGGAGGCGGACTCAGAAGGACTCGGATTGCGCGCCACGACCATTGCTGATTCGCAAGGCGCAAGGCTTGGCATCGAACGCCAACAAACAAAGCGCCAAAGCCAGCAGACGGACACGGCCTCGCCAAACACCACTACCGCAAACCACCGACTTGACGTTGAACGGCGCGGCGACATGGCCCGCCAGACGGCGAATCACACTGGTGCTGAACGACAATTGGTCGACGAGGCCATGCTCGCCCTTTACACTGAAATGTATCTGAGGGCGCTCGGGCAGAAAAGCCGGCGACTACTCGTCGAACAAGCTTCCCACGCACTTGATGACACCGACCCGAATCGTCTGATGCCTGCCGAGATAGATGACGACCTGTATGTGCGTTACATCGCCGCCAGGCACTCAACGCCTCACCAGGGAGGTTCCTCGGAGATGCACTCCGCCAGCGGATTGACCAAGGAACAGTTCGGCGCCGCACATGCGCGATACGTGAGAGAGCGCGCCGAGATGATCCTCTTCGACGGCCGCATCAGGACCTCCGGAGCGGCAGTCGACCACATCGCGGATGCGATTCATCGCGCCGGGCTGGCCGGTCACAGCAAGCAAGGCGACGAACGCGATAGCGATCATCGGAGCCATTAATCGTTGCAAGCAATAGCCGTGAGGCAAGATAGGCGATCTCTTCCCCATAGAGCACCCCGACGACCACGTTCGGTCACCATGCGCGTGGAAGATGCGTGCGTGAGTGATATGTCGGGAATGGGCGCCGCTCAACCTCAGCCCCGCTGCGGGGACCAACCGCCCGCGTAGGCCCGCCTATTACCCGCCTGGGGAGCGAGCCAGGCGGCGGTCACGCGCGTGCTATCGCCTGCCGCGTTCGCGCTCTTTCTTGCTGCGTCGATCTGCGCCCGCGGGCCGCTGGCCTGGCTTCGGCTTATCCGGCTCCGGCAACCGCAGGTGAGCAGAGTTCGTACGGTGTTTGTCGGCTCTGCTTTCGACGTCGATGTCGCCTCGACCGAATCCTTGCTCTCCGGGCACGATTGCCAACGGCCAGCACGGCGCGACGAGGGCATCCAGGCCGTGAGCAAGTTCGAATAGGTCGTCGGCCAAATGCTGCAACGTCTGAAGTGTGGTATGGATCTGCGCAGGGTCCTGGGGCTGATTCCCTTTCGGCCGGTAGTATCGTGATGATACGAATCCGGCTGTGCCCATTGGGATTAACCACCAGCACCCGTGAACCACATCATTGCGGCCATTACGAAGATCGGCGACCTCGGGCCTTGAGAGAAGCTCGAAGACCTGCGATTGCAGGTCCGTCTCTTGCGGCTTGGCAGCCTTCTTGAGTTTGTCCTCGAGGACGCTCCATTCCGCAGGTACGTCGGCGGCCGCCAAGTCAGAGTTCTTGCCGCCGCGGAGGGTCACCAGTACGCGCTTCATCGCCATCTCGACATGGCCGCCTGCCACCGTGACTGATCCGACGGCGTGGAAGAGCTGCACCTGGTGGAGCGCGTCTGCTTGACGATTGGGCTTTCTCTTGAGGCGGACGGGGCGCATCGATGCGATGTTCATATCGTCACTGCCAGGAGGGTGGACAACGGTGCAGTCCGTCACGACGTTTGTATCGGACCCCTGCCAAAAGGTATACGGAATTGCCTTATTTAAGCTCCCGGGAAGGACCTCGCTGATCGCGCCATCCCCGCACGGCTTGGTGACGATCTTGTTGAATTCCTCGCGGCTTTCAGCATCGCCTGGGACGTCCGCCTCGGTGAAGAGCGGAATCGCGTGGCCATCAATGTGTAAGAACACGCACTGAGGATTGCAGCACTCTGTCTCCGCCGCCACTACTTTTGCCGAGGTGAACAGTGTGGTCTGCCGTTCCAGGGCAGCGCATCCATAGGCTGTGGCGTCGCGATGATGAGCAGGCATCGCGATTTCCACTTCTGGGCCGGCCTTTGGGGATTAATTACGTCTCGGCCACACGCGCAAAGAGCCGATAACGGCCACTTATGTCGGGGCCCGCATGTCGGTGGCTCCAGGCACAATGTGTGGCCATGTCCGGATGCATTGAGTTCCGCAACGACGACGATGGATACCTGGCCTGGCTCGCTACGCACAGCGATGGATACGTAGTCAATATCGCGAGCAGCCACAGCGTGGCAGAGGCAAGGGTGCATCACGCGCATTGCCACACAATCAACGGCCGGAATCCTCGCGGTGGCGTGTGGACCGGTCCGTACGTGAAGTTGTGCGGCAACGGTCTAGATGATGTGCAGTGGTGGGCAATCGAGACTGTAGGACAGCCCATTTCGCCGTGCGGCACGTGTCGCCCCGGAGACGCGAACACCCATCCCGGCCCACATCGGCAGCGCGAGACGGACCGCGGCACCCCTGCACGTGGTTCTCAGCATCAGAGTGAAACCGTCACTGCCACTGAGTCTTCGAACACGTCCGGGAAAGCTGTGAAGGACGTAGCACTGACAGAGGGACACTGCGCGATCCGTGCGCCATCCGCTGACTTTCCCGCGGTCCAGGCGTGGGCCGACGATTACATCCGGTTCGAGCGCCGCCCGGCCTGGCAGGAGCAGCTGCGCACCGCGATCCGCGAAGGCTGCAACAGCCTCGAACCAACACCTCAGCAGATCCTGCATGCCACATTCTTCGGCCCCAAGCGCACCAACGCCGATGTTGAGAATCTGGTGCTGTACAACATCGGTCCGTCGTTTCGGCTTCCGGGGCGCAACGGGATCCGCTTCGAGCACGGTGCCGCAGTTCCAGCCAGCCCGAACGGCGCTGAGTACGCATTCGGCTACCGATACGAACTCACGTCCAGTTCGGCGCCCTTCGCGCATTGGGAGTTCGGCCGAACGCTGGCGGTGTTTGACTGGATCGACTTTGATTCGGCATCGAATTCGAAGCTGGCGCATGTCTGGCTGGCTCTAGCACGGTGCCGAGGCCAAGGCCGGAGCGAGGCTGTCGAGCCGGCATCCGCGGTGGACGCCCCGTTCGCCGTACGGATCCAGGTTCGGCCACCGCAGGGGCGCCAACCCGGTTGGGGAGACCTGATGAAGCCAGTCTTCGACGGCGTGATCAGTGCGTTCCAGGCTCATTCCGACGCAACGGTCTTGCCGATGGTCACTGAGCGTTTGGCGAGAGTCGTTGAAGCAGAGCCTGCCGAGATCGAACGGCATCTGCTCGAGCGCCGCTGGGCGGCGCTCGGCATTGCACCACGACTCGTATCGCCCTACCGCGAGGGTGTGAAATGGGATCCCGCCGACCACCGCTGTGTTGCCGGCGAGCTCCTGGCGGCAGCTCCCAATGGACCCCAATGGAGCATGAGAGGCGAGATCGTCGAAGTCACACGGCGACAGCTGGCGCTGCACCGAAGCGTTCCCAATCCGTTCCCAAGAAATCGTTAGCTTTGCGAATGTTCCCAAAAGTGTTCCCAATGGGCATGAAAACGGCCCCCGGAAGGATCTCCGGGGGCCGTCTCGGTGGTAGCGGGGACAGGATTCGAACCTGCGACCTCTGGGTTATGAGCCCAGCGAGCTACCGAGCTGCTCCACCCCGCGTCGGTAAATGCAAGGTTACCGAACTGGTGTCGAGCCGACCAAATCGCGGGCTCAGCGGGGGTATCGGTGCTGAGCTCAATGGGACGGCGGGTTCAGCCCGTATCGGTGCGCGATGTCGTCCATCCAGGCCGGCGACCCGTAGGTCAGCCCGTACTTGTCGGCGAGTTCGCCGAATTCGGGCAGTTCGTGCAGCGGCTTGCCGGCCGGATCGTCGGCGTGGGCGACGAGCAATTCGCCAAGTTCGCGGAAGTAGTTCTCGAACCCGCCCGGAGTGATGATCTCGATGATGCGGCCCGGCTCGCTGCCGGCGTTCCACATCGCGTGCATCTGCCCGCGCGGCTTGGTGATGTAGCCACCGGGGCCGAGCACCACCTCGCTGTCGTCGGAGCGGAAGCCGATCTCACCCGCCAGCACGATCGAGTGCTCGTCCTCACGGGTGTGCCGGTGCGCCGCGGTGAGCAAGCCGACGGCGAACGGGTGCTCGACGATGGACACCTCGCCCCCGTTGGTCTTACCGGACAGTTTGAACACCGCCCCGAAACCCGGCAGCGCTACGACCTCGCCCTCTCCCGGCCGCACCACGCTGACCCCGATTTGGTTCATGTGCCTACCTTCCTCCGAAAGCCCTTGCACTGCAATGCCTCATCCCACCGTGTTCTGAGGCGGCCAGAGTGGTTGCGGCACTTCGATTCCGAACGGCTTGCCCCAGGCGTTGCGCGAGGAAACCTCGTGTACGGGGCGACGATTGGCCGCCACGCCCCACTTGCCCAGCGGATAGCCGAGCGTCAGCATCGCCGACATTTTCCAGCCTTCTTCGACCGGCACGCCGAGGAGATCGTTCACCTCGTCCTCGAAATTGCGCAGCACCATGGTCATGACGCCGCCGACGCCTTCGGCGCGCGCCGCCAGCAACGCACTCCAGATCGCCGGATAGATGTTGGCGCCCCCGAGGTCGTCGATGGCGAACACGAAGAGCAGCAACGGAATCTCTTCGAAATGGTCGGCCAGATAATCCCCCGACCCTTTCATACGGCGCATCGATTCGGCATGCGCGGCCGGATCCGCGCCGGGGGCCGGCGCGACCATCGGCCCCGTTCCCGACGTGAATTTGTCGTATTCGATTGCGCGCGCTTGCCGGAAGAGTCGGGCGAACTCTCGGATCAGCTCCGGATCGTCGACGGCCACGAAGTGCCAGCGTTGGGTGTTGCCCCCGTTAGGCGCGCGGACGGCGGCGTCGAGAATGCGGGCCTGGGTTTCCAGCGGAATCGGGTCCGGCCGCAGCCGCCGCATCATCCGGGTGGTGTAAAGCCCTTCATGAATGTCCATTTCACTGTTTCCTTTCTTCACTCGGGCCAGGTGTTGTTGAGGATGGTCTCGACGAAGTTCTCGCGGACGAACTCCGGATCGAAGTGCGCGAGCACGTCGTCATTGACCGTGCCGAAGGTGCTGTGCGGGCGGTGCTTCATTCCGTCGTTGAAAGCGGCCAGGATGCGCTGCTTGAAATCCGGGCGCGGATGCGCCGCGGTGACCGCGGCCAGCGCCTGCGGCGACAGCTCGTCGCGGTCGATGCCCAGCACGTCGGTTTCGACACCCGCGGTGACCAGGGCGACCTCGGGCGCCAGGAACTCGGGGATGCCGGGAGTCGTGTGCAACGCGATGCTCAGCCACACCTTGTCGGCGTCGGCCGGATCGACGCCCCGCTCTAACAAGAACTGCCGCGCCGCGTTGGCGCTGTCGACCTCGAAGCGCAACTGAGACGCGCGGTAGCGCGCGGTCAGCCCTAGGTCGTGGAACATTGCCCCGGCGTAGAGCAGCTCCAGGTTTGCTTGCACCCCGCGGCGCCGGCCCTGCAGGGCGCCGAACAGGAACACCCGGCGGGAGTGGTCGAAGAGCAAGTCGTCTTCGGCATCGCAAATGTATTCGGTGATCTCGCGTACCAGCGGAGTGTCCGGTATCACGATGTCGGCAATGGTCTCGATGGACTGAGCGGTCATGCTGATGCCTCCTCGTAGGTCGTGGTTGAAAGTTTGCGGGGCGGGCACCCCAGTGACCCTCGCCGTTCCCGCCGTCTTCCCCACAGAAAGCGACACAATGGTCGGGTGGGTGAAGCCGGAGCACATTCGCGAGTGGTGGTCATCGTCGTGTTCGACGGGGTGACGCTGTTGGACGTCGCGGGGGCGGGTGAAGTCTTCGTCGAGGCCAACCGGTTCGGCGCCGACTACCAGCTCAAGATCGCGTCGGTGGATGGCAACGACGTGACCAGCTCGATCGGGACACGACTAGGCGTCACCGACCGCCTTTCGGCCATCGAATCCGCCGATACCGTCATGGTCGCGGGCAGCGACGACCTGCCGGTACGGGCGATCGACCCCGCTCTGGTGGCCGCCGTCCGGTCGGTCGGGGCCCGGACCCGGCGGCTGGCGTCGATCTGCACGGGGTCGTTCGTCCTGGGGCAGGCCGGCTTGCTCAGCGGGCGACGCGCCACCACGCACTGGCACGAGACACGGCGACTGGCACGGGCCTTCGGGGACGTCACCGTCGAGCCTGACGCGATCTTCGTGCGCGACGGCGACGTCTACACCTCCGCCGGGATTTCGTCGGGCATCGACCTGGCACTGGCGTTGGTCGAAATGGATTACGGCACCGACCTCGTCCGTGACGTCGCCCGGTGGTTGGTCGTCTACCTCAAACGCGCGGGCGGCCAATCACAATTCTCGGTGTTGGTCGAGGCGGATCCGCCCGCCGGCTCGCCGCTGCGCACGGTCACGGATGCGATCGCGGCCGATCCCGCCCACGACCACAGCGTCTCCAAGCTCGCGGCCAAAGCGTCGTTGAGCACCCGTCAGCTGACCCGGCTGTTTCAGTCCGAGCTCGGGATGACCCCGGCGCGCTACGTCGAGCTGGTCCGAATCGACCTCGCCCGTGCCGGACTCGAAGCGGGCCGGACCGTCACGGAGACAGCGCATCTCGCCGGTTTCGGCAGCAGCGAAACGCTGCGCCGGGTCTTCGTCAACCACCTGGGCATCAGCCCGAAGGCCTACCGCGACAGATTCCGCACGGCCTGCGCGTGAAGACCGACGCGCTACTTCGTGTTGTTGTACTTGGTGATCGCGTCGTCGAGGCGCTGCAGGGCAGCTCCGTATCCGGCGAAATCGCCCTTCTTCTGCGCGTCACGCGCGGCGTTGATTGCGGTCTGAATCTCCTGCAGGACAGCGGCTTTCGCGGGTGACAGCGTCGTCGTCCCATCCGGCGCCGGCGGCACCGCCGTGGGCGGGTTGTTCGGGCCGGGCGCCTGGGCCGGTGTCGGCGGAGTCGCGGGCGGGGTCGCCGGCGCACCCGAATCGGTGGGAACGATCCCCGTCGCGGCCGCGCCCGCGCCCGGTCCGAACAACCCGGTGAGCGCGTCACCGACGGTGGGGCCGTAGCCGATCTTGTCGTTGTACATCATCGCCACCCGGATCAACCGCGGGTACGACGAGGCAGCGTCGCTGGCTCCCGGAGAGGCGTAGACGGGTTCGACGTACAGCAGCCCACCCTGAGCGACCGGCAGCGTCAGCAAGTTGCCCCACCGGATTCGGTTCTGGTTGTCTCGCCCGATCACACCCAGGTCTTGAGACACCGCCGGGTCGGTGGTGATCGCGTTATTGGCCAGCTTCGGACCGTTGACCTGACCAGGGATGGTCAGCACCGTGATCTTGCCGTACGTCGCCGGGTCGGAGCTGGCGCTGATGTAGGCGGCCAGGTAGTCGCGCTTGAATCTGTTCATCGCGCTCGTCAACTGATATGACGACGAATTATCGTTCTTCGCAATGTTTTTCGCGACGATGTAATACGGCGGCTGATAGCTGCTGGCCGTAGGATTCGGGTCCAGCGGCACGTCCCAGAAATCGGAGGTGGAGAAGAACGTCACCGGGTCGTTGACGTGATACTTCGCCAGCAACATCCGCTGCACCTTGAACAGGTCTTCGGGATAACGCAGATGCTCGGCCAGTTCGGGGCTGATGTCGCTCTTGGGTTTGACCGTGCCCGGGAAAACCTGCATCCAGGCCTTGAGCACCGGATCCTGCTCGTCCTGCTGATAGAGCGTCACGGTCCCGTCGTAGGCGTCGACCGTGGCCTTCACCGAGTTACGGATGTAGGAGACCTGCTTGTCGGGCCCGAGCTTGTTGAACGCCACCTCGGTCGAGTCGGCGGTCGCAGACTCCAGCGACGTCAGTTCGGAGTACGGGTAGTTGTCCAACGTGGTGTAGCCGTCGATGATCCACACCAGGCGCTTGTTGACGATCGCCGGGTAGACCGCGCTGTCGGTGGTCAGCCACGGCGCCACCGCCTCCACCCGAGCAGCCGGATCACGGTTGAACAGGATCTTGCTGTTGGAGCCGATCACGCTGGAAAACAAGAAGTTTCGCTCGGCGAATTTCGCGGCGAACACGCTGCGGGACAGCCAGTCACCGATCGGGACGCCCCCGAGTCCGGTGTAGGTGTAGTTCTTGGTTTCGGTGTTGGTCTCGTAGTCGTATTCGCGGTCGGCGCCGTTGCGTCCGACGATCGCGTAGTCGGCCGAGGTGTTGGAGATCACCGGTCCGAAGTAGATGCGCGGCTGGTCCAGCGGGGCCGGCCCGTCCGACACCACGCTTCCGTTGGCGCCGACGACGTTGGCGAGAAACTCTGGGTAGCCACCGTTTTGGGTGGGATCGTTGGCGATGCCGCGCACCGTGTTGGCCGGCGACGCGATGAACCCGTTGCCGTGGGTGTAGACGGTGTGCCGGTTGATCCAGTCGCGCTGGTTGTCGATCAGCCTGTCCGGGTTGAGTTCTCGGGCCGCGACCACGTAGTCGCGCAACGCGCCGTTGCGGTCCAGATAGCGGTCGATCGACAGCTGGTCGGGGAAGTAGTAGAAGTTCTTGCCCTGCTGGAACTGGGTGAACGCAGGGCTGATGATCGTCGGGTCGAGCAACCGGATATTCGAGGTCGTCGCCCGGTCGGCCGCCACCTGCTGGGCGGTGGCCTGGCTGTCGCCGCTGTAGTTGCGATAGGTCACCTGGTCGGACGTCAGGCCATAGGCTTGGCGCGTCGCGGTGATACTGCGGCCGATGTATTCGCTTTCCTTTTGCGCGGCATTGGGTCTCACGCTGATCTGCTCGACGATCAACGGCCAGCCCGCGCCCACGATCAACGACGACAGCAGCAGCAGGACCAGGCCGATCGCCGGAATCCGCAAGTCCTTCAGCACGATCGCGGAAAAGACCGCGGCCGCACAGATCAGCGCGATCGCCATCAGGATCAGCTTGGCCGGCAACACCGCGTTGATGTCGGTGTAGCCGGCGCCGGTGAACGGCTTGCCGCCGCGCGTGTGCGACAACAGCTCGTAGCGATCCAGCCAATAGGCAATGGCTTTCAGCACGACCAGCGTGCCGATCAGACTGACCAGCTGCACCCGTGCCGAACGACTGAGTGCACCGGTACGGCCGGACAGCCGAATGCCGCCGAAGATGTAGTGCGCCAGCAGGTTCGCCACGAAGGCCAGGAATACCGACACGAACAGGTAGCTCAGCACCAGCCGGTAGAACGGCAACTCGAACGCGTAGAAGCCGAGATCCTTGCCGAACTGCGGATCCCTGATCCCGAAGCTTTGGCCGTGCAAGAACAGCTGGATCCGCACCCAGTAGCTTTGCGCGATGATGCCGGCCAGCAGGCCGATTGCCGCGGGAACGCCGATGGCCACCAGCCGCAACCGGGACATGACGACGGTGCGATAGCGCGCCACCGGGTCGTTGTCGCTACTCGGGACGAAGACCGGACGGGTGCGGTAGGCCAGCGCGAGCCCGGCGAACACGATCCCGCCGACCAGCAGGCCGGTGATCAGGAACACCACGATGCGGGTCATCAGCACGGTGGTGAACACCGAGCGGTAGCCGAGCTCACCGAACCACAACCAGTCGACGTAGGCGTCGATGAGGCGCGGGCCGGCGAGCAGCAGCGCAATCACACCGAGCGCGCTCAAAATCAGAATCCGGCTGCGCCGAGTCAGCTTCGGCATCCTTGCGGTGGGCCGCATCCCCACTAGCTACGCTCCCTGATCAATGTGAGCTGGACGTCACAACTGTACGCAGAATTGCGGGCTAGCAACTCGGCGCCTGACCTCCTTGTTGGATCGCGTGCAGCGCATCCACGGCTTGCCCGAGCGTCTCGACCTTGATCAGCCGCAAACCGTGCGGATTGTCCGAGGTCGCCTCGTAGCAATTCTTCGCCGGCACCAGGAACACCGTGGCGCCCGCCTCCTGGGCGGCCACCATCTTGTGCGTGATGCCGCCGATCTGGCCGACCTTGCCGTCGGAGGTGATCGTGCCGGTCCCCGCGATGAACGTCGAACCGGCCAAGTCACCGGTGGTGAGCTTGTCGACGACGGCCAGACTGAACATCAGGCCGGCGGACGGCCCGCCCACATTGGCCAGGTTGAAATCCACCGAGAACGGCGCCCACGGTGCATCGAGCACCGCGACACCCATGAAGCCGTAGTCGCGGTCTTTGTTGGTGCCGAGGGTGATTTGCGCGACGCCGGCCGGTTCATTCTTGCGGCGGTAGTCGATCGTCACCGTCTGGCCCGGCTTGGTGGTCTTCAGCAGCCCGGTGAACTGCTCGACGTTGGCCACCGGGGTGCCGTTGACCGCGTCGATAGCGTCACCGGCCTTCAGCTTGCCCACCGACGGACCGGGATCGGTGACCGTCGCGACGGTGACGGCGGGAGCGAATTTCAGATAGCCCAGGGCGGCATAGGCGGCGCTGTCCTCGGAATCTTTGAAGTCGGCGGTGTTGGCCTTGTCGACATCTTCGCGGGACTTGCCGGGGGGATAGATCAGGTCGCGCGGTACCAGCTGCTCCTGTCCGGAGAACCACAGCGTGAGCGCTTCGCCGAGGGTCAGCTCGTCGCGCTGGGACACCGTCGTCATATTGAGGTGGCCGGTGGTCGGATGGGTCTGCGTGCCTTCGATCGCGACCACCTGCTTGCCGTCGACTTCACCGAGCGTGTCGAAAGTCGGGCCGGGGCCCAGCGAGACGAACGGCACCGTCACGACCGCGAGCAACACGCCGAAGACCAAGATCGGCACCAGCGCGACCATCAAGGTCAGGATCCGCCTGTTCACGCCGCTTACCCTAACCGGACACCGGGGCGACTCGTTCAGCTACAAGCGTGACGCCGGATGGCAACTTCTATTCCAGTGGTGAGTACCGTTGAGGTCATGGCTGACCTGCCTTTCGGCTTCTCCCACGGAGAAGACCCCGAGCGCGACAAGCGCGGGAAGAAGAATCCCGAGTCCGGCTCGG
Organism: Mycobacterium sp. pR1184; assembly: GCF_041287235.1. NCBI lineage: Bacteria > Bacillati > Actinomycetota > Actinomycetes > Mycobacteriales > Mycobacteriaceae > Mycobacterium > Mycobacterium sp. pR1184. The sequence continues at coordinate 362,963 of NZ_JBGGKR010000004.1, forward strand.
GCCCGTCAGACCCGCTCGGTGCGTTCGGCATGGGCGGGGACTTCAACATGGGTGACCTGGGGCAAATCTTCACGCAGCTGGGTCAGATGTTCAGCAGCGCGGGCACCGGGCCGGCCGGCGGTGCCGCGTCGGGCCCCGTCAACTACGACCTGGCCCGGCAAGTCGCGTCCAGCTCGATTGGATTCGTCGCACCGATTCCGGCCACGACGAACTCGGCGATCGCCGATGCGGTACACCTCGCCGACACCTGGCTCGACGGCGTCACCGCGCTGCCCGCCGGCACCACCAAGTCCGTGGGCTGGAGTCCGAACGATTGGGTGGACAACACCCTGGAAACCTGGAAGCGGCTGTGTGACCCGATGGCCCAGCAGATCTCGACGGTGTGGGCGTCGTCGCTGCCCGAGGAGGCCAAGAGCATGGCCGGCCCGCTGATGGCGATGATGTCGCAAATGGGCGGGATGGCGTTCGGGTCGCAGCTGGGCCAGGCCCTGGGCCGGTTGTCCCGCGAGGTGCTGACGTCGACCGACATCGGCCTGCCGCTCGGACCGAAGGGCGTGGCGGCGATCATGCCCGACGCCGTAGAAGCCTTCGCCGCCGGACTCGAGCAGCCCCGCAGCGAGATCATGACGTTCCTCGCCGCCCGGGAAGCGGCCCACCATCGGCTGTTCAGCCACGTTCCCTGGTTGTCCAGCCAGCTGCTGGGCGCCATCGAGGCCTATGCGATGGGCATGAAGATCGACATGAGCGGGATCGAGGAGTTGGCACGGGACTTCAATCCCGCGTCGCTTACGGATCCGGCCGCTATCGAAAACCTGCTCGGCCAAGGCGTTTTCGAGCCGAAGGCCACGCCGGCGCAGACCCAGGCACTGGAACGGCTGGAGACCCTGCTCGCGCTGATCGAGGGCTGGGTGGAGGTCGTGGTGACCGCGGCCCTGGGCGACCGGATTCCGGGTGCGGCCGCGTTGAGCGAGACGCTGCGCCGACGCCGGGCCAGCGGCGGTCCGGCCGAGCAGACGTTTGCCACGCTGGTCGGCCTGGAGTTGCGCCCGCGCAAGCTGCGGGAAGCCGCGGCCCTGTGGAAGCGGCTCACCGAAGCCGCCGGCATGGATGTCCGGGACGGCGTCTGGCAACATCCCGACCTCTTGCCGGGCGCCGAGGACCTCGACGAGCCCGCCGGCTTCATTGATCGCGCCATCGGTGGCGACACCAGCGGAATCGATGAGGCCATCGCCCGGCTGGAGCAAGATGACTCCGGCGCCGACGACGGGCCTGTCGACGACTGAGCCGCCCCGGCCTAGCTGGTGATCTTGGCGATCTGAGCGTCGGACAACGTCCTGACCGGATCCGGCAGCGGCCGAAGGTAAATGTGAACGGGGTCAAGAAATTTCGGGCCACTGCCATCGGTCACCACCCAGTGCAGGAAGGCCTGTAACGTCTGCGCGACGGCGGGGTCCTTCTGCTTGCTGTAGACGATGGCGTATTCGTAGTTGACGATCGGGTACCCGTCCGCGGCTGGCCCGTTGACCAACGAGACCGCCTGATTGGCCGGTGTCTGCGACGCGGACCCGGCGGCCTCGGCCTCGACGCTCTCGGCATCAGGCAACACGTAATGACCTGAGGCATTGGCCAACTCGGCCTCGGCGAGCCCCTTCTGTGCGGCCTCGGCCTGGTAGCGGGTGCCAAGGTAGGCGATGCATCCCGGGCTCTGGGCGCAACTGGTCACCACGGCCGCCATTCCGTTGAGACCCGACCCGCCTGGCACCGCGGGGAAGTCCACCGAGGTGGCGGAGCCGGGCGACTTGCCCCAGCCGTCGGGGTCTTGCTTGGACAGGTATTGGGTGAACAAGTAGGTGTCATTACTCCCGGGGTCCGTGCGGTGCAACGGAATCACTGGGATGGCCGGCAGGATCACTCCCGGATTGAGGTCGGCGATCTGCGGGTCGTTCCAAGTCTTGACGGTGCCCTTGTACATGGCCGCGAGTACTTTGCCATTCAGCCGCACGTGCGCGAGAAGACCGGGCAGGTTGTAGTTGACGCGCAGCGAAGAAATGGCCAGCGCGATGTTCAGCAGGCCCGGGTGTGCGGACAAGTCACCTTCGGTTAGGTAGAGACCGGACGCACCAATGTTGACCGCGCCGTCGGCGGCCTGCGCGATCCCGTTGCCTGATACGTCGCCGGCGACGGTGATCGTGACGTTGGGGTATTTCGAGTGGTATGACGCGGCCCACGCGTCCATCAGCGGGTAGAGGTTGTTGGAACCGGTCTCGGTCAACGTCACGTTCGACGTCGCCGGCGCCGTCGCCAGCTGCGCGACCGGGCTGGTGGAGTGCGAACCGCAGGCCGCCGCGACCAGCATCACCGATGCCGCCAGGGACGGCCCACAGAGACGAATTTTCATCGACCGACCTCACCCTTTGCCCCGGTTTGGTGCTGTGGGCCACGGCGGCGCCGCAAAGCCCGCGACCACTATTGCAGTTCCGAACCTGGGCCGCAGGAGCAAATGAGTGGACGGTTTCCCTAGCTAGCCGAGCGGGTGCCGTCACCTCCGGCAAACCGGCTTATTGTAATTGCGTCCAATTGGGTGGCAGGTGTTTGCTGGAGGTGCTAGTTTGTCGTTGATCGACTGTCCGACTGGCCTTGGTGGCACTGTGTTTAACTCCCGAACGGCAGCTGCGGTGCGCACCGCGTTGGTTTGCGCATGCATCGGTCTGTGCAACGTCTTGGTGGTATCGGCGTGCGGTGCGGCGCCATCATCGACAGGCCGCGCGGCCACCTCACCCGCGGCCGCGACCAGCAGCACCCCGACGCCGGCGAGGCCGACGGTCAGCGGCGTGTACGGCGATCCGGAGGCGGCCGCCAAGTATTGGGTGCAGCAGTCGACGGAGGACACCTGCGGGCTGGCTTCGGTGGCCGATGTGGTCGGCGAGGTCACCGGCACTCCCGCGACGGAGCAACAGATCATCACGCTGGCACAGAAGACGCCCTCGGCGGTCCGCGACGGACCGATTTACCTGCCCACCGGCGACCCGGGCCACGAAACCGAGAAGGGCGGCATCGATGCGGCCGATACCGTCGTGCTGCTCGACCACTACGGCATCAAGTCACGGATGACCTGGGACAAATTCCCCGACGAGGTCACTCTGTCCGCGCTCGAGCAGGACCTCGGCGCCAACCGCAAGGTCATCGCCTGGGTCAACGGCGGAACCATTCTGGACAGCAACGACCAGCGCAAAACGGCCGACCACCTGCTCGTCGTCACCGGGGTCGATACCAATAACGAGACCGTTCACCTCAACGACCCGTACGCCGACCACGGCAACACGAAGGTCAGCATCACGACATTCATGGCAGCATGGAAGACCGGGCAGCAGACGATCATCGTGACCGCGCCAGCCGGCTGAACGTCGTTCGCTCTGCGCTGGACCCGTACATAATTTGCGCGGTATTCACGGCTTCGTTGCAAAGTCCACGGGCAGTGCGGGTAAATGTCGGGAGAGGTCGATCGCATCGGACAGATGCACACGACCAGGAACGCGACGCCGGCCACGGACGACAGATCGAGGTGAAGGTATGCACAAACGACCAATGATCGCTGTGGGCTCAGCGCTATTGGCCCTGGCATTCGGTGCGGGAATCGCGCACGCTGATCCGGACCCGAACGACGACCCCGGCGAACAGCGCAACTGGCCCTGTGGATACACGTTCGGGCCGGTGAATACGCACGCACAATTCGGAGAGATCATGGCATGGCGTTATTCACACCCATGCCCACCGCCGGGCGAATAAGCAGACGAGGCGACCATCGCAGGGGTCCTGAAGGCCCTGTGGAGAGCTGATCGGGCGTGCGCACCCCGCGTGGCACAGTCTGATTCATGCCGGGCACCACGACCTATGCGCTGAACCCGGCGATGCCGGTGTTGCTGCGCCCCGACGGTGCCGTGCAGGTGGGCTGGGATCCGCGGCGGGCGGTGCTGGTCCAGCCACCGCGAGGCCTGGCCGCCGCGGCAGTGGCGACGCTCTTGCACACGATGCGATCGCCGCTGCCGATCGCCGAATTACAGCGGCACGCCCTCGAGCACGGGCTGACGGACCCCGACCTGACGCATCTCGTCACGCAGCTGGTGAACGCCGGGGTGGTGACCCGCGGCCGCCGGCAATCCGGCGGCCGGGCCGCGTCGATCCGGGTGCACGGCCGCGGCCCCCTGTCGGACCTGCTGATGGAGTCGTTGCGCTGCTCGGGCGCGCGGATCGCGCACAGCAGCCAGCCGCACGCCGCGGTGTCGCGCGCAGCGGTGGATCTGGTGGTGCTGGCCGACTACCTGGTCGCCGACCCGCGCATGGTGCGCGATCTGCACAGTCAGCGCGTCGCGCACCTGGCGGTTCGGGTCCGAGACGGCACCGGGCTGGTCGGACCGCTGGTCATCCCGGGCGTGACCAGCTGCCTGGGCTGCGCAGATCTGCACCGCAGCGAGCGGGATGCCGCCTGGCCGGCGGTCGCCGCCCAGCTGCGCGAGACCGTCGGCATCGCCGATCGGCCCACCCTGCTGGCGACCGCGGCGCTGGCGCTGAGCCAGGTGCACCGGGTGATCGCGGCGGTGCGCGGCCACCATGCCGGGCCGGATCCCGGGCCACCGCAGGCATTGAACGCCACCCTGGAATTCGATCTGCACGCCGGAGCCATCGTCGCGCGGCAATGGACCAAACATCCGCTGTGTTCCTGCTGATCGGGCCCGTCGTCCGAGCGGCCCGGCAAGTACGGCCCGACGTGACCGCCGGTCGACCTGACACCTCACTGTTGCCTAGATCAAGCCCGGGGCGGCCGCATCGTCATGGATGATGGATACGTGTCTGAGATTAAACGGGGTCGGGCGGCGCGCAACGCGAAGCTGGCCAGTATTCCGGTCGGCTTTGCTGCGCGGTCCGCACTGGGCTTAGGGAAGCGGTTGACCGGCAAGTCGAAAGACGAAGTCCAGGCCGAACTGCTGGAGAAGGCTGCCAATCAGCTTTTCCAGGTGCTGGGCGAACTCAAGGGCGGGGCGATGAAGGTCGGGCAGGCCTTGTCGGTACTGGAAGCCGCGATCCCGGAGGAGTACGGCGAGCCGTACCGCGAAGCGTTGACGAAGTTGCAGAAAGACGCTCCGCCGTTGCCCGCCGAGAAGGTGCACCGGGTACTCGACGCGCAGTTGGGCACCAAGTGGCGGGACCGGTTCAGTTCGTTCGACGACACCCCGGTGGCCTCGGCCAGCATCGGCCAGGTGCACAAGGCGCTGTGGTCCGATGGCCGCGAGGTGGCCGTCAAGATCCAGTACCCGGGCGCCGACGAGGCGCTGCGGGCCGATCTGAAGACGATGCAGCGGATGGTCGGGGTCGCCAAACAGCTCGCGCCCGGCGCCGACGTCCAAGGCGTGGTTGACGAGCTGATCGAACGCACCGAGATGGAACTCGACTACCGGCTGGAGGCCGACAATCAGCGCGCGTTCGCCAAGGCGTATCACGATCATCCGCACTTCGCGGTGCCGCGCGTGGTCGCCAGCGCGCCCAAGGTCGTGGTCCAGGAATGGATCCAGGGTGTGCCGATGGCCGAGATCATCCGCCACGGCACCGTCGAGCAGCGCGATCTGATCGGCACCCGGCTCCTCGAGCTCACCTTTGACGCCCCGCGCCGGTTGCAGATGCTGCACGGCGACGCGCACCCGGGAAACTTCATGCTCTTACCCGACGGCCGGATGGCCGTCATCGACTTCGGCGCCGTCGCGCCCATGCCCGGTGGCTTTCCGATCGAACTCGGGATGACCATCCGATTGGCCCGCGACAAGAACTACGACCTGCTGTTGCCGACGATGGAAAAGGCCGGCTTCATCCAGAAAGGCCAGCAGGTGTCGGTGCGCGACATCGACGACATGCTGCGCCAGTACGTCGAACCGGTCGAGGTGGAGGTGTTCCACTACACCCGTAAATGGCTGCAGAAGATGTCGGCCGTCGAGATCGACCGATCGGTGTCCCAGATCCGGACGGCCCGGCAGATGGATCTACCGCCCAAACTGGTGATCCCGATGCGGGTGATCATGTCGGTGGCCGCGATTCTGTGCCAGCTGGACGCGCACGTGCCGATCAAGGCGTTGACCGAGGAGCTGGTCCCCGGCTTCGCCGACCCCGACGTCGCGGCCGTTTAGGCGGCCACCGCGTCCTTGCGCGGGCGTCCTCTCGGACGTTTGTAGCTCACGACCGATCCCCGATCGAAGATCTCGCCGCCCCACACCCCCCACGGTTCGGCACGGTCCAGCGCCGCGGCCAAGCACTGTCGCCGGACCGGGCAGTCCGTGCAGAGCGTCTTGGCGCGCTCCAGGTCGGCCGGGGCGTCGGCAAACCATAGATCGGGATCGCCGGCGTGACATGGCAACGCCGGCGCGGGCTGTCTGGGGACTGTCTGTGCCGACATGTCCTGCTCACCTGCTTCCTGGTCGGGTTTCCTTCTTCGGTGATCCGGACCAGGTTGCGGGCTTCGAAAGATTTTCAGCCCCAAAAACTATGGCCACGGATCCTTATGACTTCGGGTCCGTGGCCTTTTGAAACCGGGCGGGTTACGTAGTGCTTACGTACTTCCCCGATCCACGAACGCGTCAGTCGCGGCGGCGGCGCGATGCTTGGCACCGGCCGCCTTTACGGCGGCGTGGGCGGCATGGAGGGTCCACGCGGACAGCACCGCGCCGGCCACGCCTACCTCGAACGTGTCGTTGATCATCGTGGCCACCTCCTCTCGCCTGGGCGCATGCCGGCATCGCGCCGGCAGCAGATTGCGTTTCCGAGAGTAGATGTTAGCCCACGGCGCTGACAACCGATTTTCTGACCTGCGCGTTTGCCGTCGGATGGCGATCAGGTGCGGCCGCGCACCAGCGCCAGCACGTCGGCTCCATACTGCTCGAGTTTGCGTGCGCCGATACCCGGGATCGCGATCAGCGCCGCTTCGTCGTCGGGCAGCAGTTCGGCGATCGCGATCAGCGTGTTGTCGGTGAAGACGACATAGGCGGGCACCTTCTGCTCCTTGGCGACGTCCAGTCGCCACTGTCTGAGCCGCAGCAGTAACGCCTCGTCGATATCGGCCGAGCATGTCTCGCAGCGGCGCAGCATGACGGCCGCCGGGGTGGTCAGGTTGTTGTTGCAGATCCGGCACCGCGACGCGCCTTGCTTGCGCCTGGATTTGCCCGGCGCCGGGTCGACGCGCGCCTGCGGTGCAATGCCGTTGAGGAACCGCGACGGCTTGCGGGTCTGGCGGCCGCCCGGGCTGCGCGACAGCGCCCAGGACAGCGCCAAATGCACTCGGGCCCTAGTGATTCCGACATACAGCAGGCGACGCTCTTCCTCGACCGGTTCGCTCTCGGCGCCATGGGCCAACGCGTGCGAGATGGGCAGAGTGCCGTCGGCCAACCCGACCAGGAACACCGCATCCCATTCCAGCCCCTTGGCGGCGTGCAACGACGCGAGCGTGACGCCCTGCACCACCGGCGGATGGCGCGCGTCGGCCCGGACCCGCAGCTCGGCCACCAAGCCCGGCAGCTCCAGCTGCGGGCGCTGCGCCACCTCGTCGTCCACCAGCTCGGCCAACGCGGACAACGCTTCCCACCGCTCCCGGGCCCGGGTGCCGTCGGGTTCGGCGCCGGTCAGCCCCAGCGGTTCCAGCACCGCGCGGACCACGTCGGGCAGCGGCTTGTCCAGCGGCCCCTCGGCGCGCTCGGCGGCACGCCGCAGGGCCACCATCGCCTGCTTGATCTCCTGGCGGTTGAAGAAGCCCTCGCCACCGCGAACCTGGTAGGCGATGCCCGCCTCGGTCAATGCTTCCTCGTAGATCTCCGACTGCGCATTGACGCGGTAAAGCACCGCGATTTCCGATGGTGCGGTGCCCGATTCGATCAGCCCGCCGATCGCCTTGGCGACCGCGGCCGCCTCGACGGTTTCGTCGGGATGCTCGCTGAACGTCGGGGCGGGGCCCGGCGCCCGTTGCCCGGACAACTGCAGCTTGCTGCCGGCCACCCGGCCGCGGGCCGCCGCGATCACCTGGTTGGCCAGCGAGACCACCTGCGGGGTGGAACGGTAATCGCGCTCCAGGCGCACCACCGTGGCGTCCGGGAACTGCCGCGAGAAGTCGAGCAGGAAGCGGGGCGAGGCGCCGGTGAACGAGTAGATGGTCTGGTTGGCGTCACCGACGACCGTGAGGTCGTCTCGATCGCCCAGCCATGCCGACAGCACCCGCTGTTGCAGCGGGGTGACGTCCTGGTACTCGTCGACCACGAAGCAGCGGTAACGGTCGCGGAACTCCTCGGCGACGGCGGCGTCGTTCTCGATCGCGGCCGCGGTGTGCAGCAGCAGGTCGTCGAAGTCGAGCAGCGTCACCGCTTCGTCGCGGACCTTGAGGGCCTCGTAGGCGGCGTAGACGTCGGCGACCTTCTTGGCGTCCAGCGGGATGTCGCGGCCGGCGGCGGCGACCTCGCTGGGATACGCCTCGGGGCTGATCAGCGAGGCCTTGGCCCATTCAATCTCGCCGGCCAGATCGCGCACGTCGTCGGTGCTGACATTGAGCCGTAGCCGGCTGGCCGCGCGGGCCACGACCGCGAACTTGGTGTCCAGCAGCTGCCATCCCGTGTCGCCGACCACCCGCGGCCAGAAGTACCGCAGCTGGCGGTGGGCCGCCGAGTGGAAGGTCAGGGCCTGCACGGCGCCGACGCCCGACCCGGTCTGCGTGTTGGCGTCCAGCGTCCGCAATCGCGAGCGCATCTCCCCCGCGGCGCGCTGGGTGAACGTGACCGCAAGCACCTGCCCGGCGGCGACATGGCCACTCGCGACGAGCTGGGCGATGCGATGCGTGATGGTGCGGGTCTTGCCTGTTCCGGCGCCCGCGAGCACACAGACCGGTCCGCGCGGCGCCAGCACGGCCTCGCGCTGCTCGTCGTCCAGCCCGGCGATCAGTGGATCGGCGACCATGGGCATGCCGTCCATCTTCGCAGCGGTTGCCGACAAACCCGGTGTTTCGCCACGCCGCGGGCCCGGGTGCCCCGTCGCGGAACGCTACGTCGGCGGACTCGGCCGGATTGCCCGGCTCCTCAGCGCCCGCTTCACGGAACGCATCGTCGGCGGACTACGTTATCGGGTTATGAGCAACGCTCCGATTACCGTTTACACGACGTCATGGTGTGGCTATTGCCACCGGCTCATGACCGTGCTCAAGTCCAACGGAATCCCCTACGAGGCGGTCGACATCGAACACGACTCGGCGGCCGCCGAATTCGTCGGTTCGGTCAACGGCGGCAACCAGACCGTGCCGACGGTCAAGTTTGCCGACGGATCGACCCTGACCAACCCGAGTGCTGCCGAGGTGAAAGCGAAGCTGGCCGAGGTCGCCGGCTGAACCTGTTCGCCGCTGCCGACCTACGATAAGAACCATGGCGCCGAAGTTGCGATCGCGACCAATCGGCTCGATTCGCAACGTGTGGCCGGCCGCGATCGCGGTACTGCTGATGACGGGATGCTCGCATCCGAGCACTCCGGCCACGTCCCCGCAGCCGCACGTGACACGCGTCGACGACATGATCGTCGGACTCGCCGACGTCCGTCGCATTGCCAAAGCCGACGATCTCGACCGCGCCGAGGCGGACCTGAAGAAGCCGGCCCCATCGGACGCCAACGCTCCGGAACCGTGCCGGGTAGTCGGCCACAACGAGCTCACCTTCGGCAACAACTGGACGGAATTTCGCAGCGCCGGTTATCACGGAGTCACCGACGACATCCAGCCGCTGGGCCGGGCGATGATCAATGGAGTCACCCAGGCGGCGGGGCGCTATGCGAATCCCGATGCGGCGCAAGGCGCATTCCGTCAGCTGGAATCGTCGCTGCACGCGTGTATGGACCTGCACGATCTGAACTACAGCTTCGCCCTCGACAAGCCGGATCCGTCGACATTGCGGCTCAGCGCCCACCAGTGGAGCCATCTGTACCGCATCGAGTCCGCGGTGCTGGTGTCGGTAGGCGTGGTAGGCCTTGAAGCCTCCGATCAGATCGCGAATTCCGTCCTGCAGATCATCACCGAACGCATCAAGTAGCTCGTCAGTCGATCTCCGCCCAGGATTCGATGATCACCCGTGCGATCGAAATCGAGCCTGGCAGAAGAAGTTTCGAGTCCGACGAACTGCTCCAGTCGCCGAGGGCAAGTGCTGCGCGCACCTCGTCGCGGGTGAACCAGGCCGCCTCGGCGATTTCTCCGTCGTTGAACGAGAACTCCTCGTCGGGGTCGCCCAACGCGTGGAAGCCGACCATCAGCGAACGAGGAAAGGGCCACGGCTGGCTGCCCAGGTAGCGAACATCGGTCACGTTCAGGCCGATTTCCTCGCGGATCTCGCGGACCACGCAGACCTCGAAAGACTCTCCGGCTTCGACGAATCCGGCCAGCAGAGAGAACATTCGCTCGGGCCACACCGCCTGGCGGGCCAGTACCGCGCGGTCGCCGCCGTCGTGCACCAGACAGATGACCGCAGGGTCGATGCGCGGGAACTCCTCATGCCCGGTCACCGGGTTGACTCGCGACCAGCCCGCCCGGGCCGGCTTCGTCGGAGAGCCGTCCACCGCGCTAAACCGTGCCCTGTCATGCCAATTCAGCAGCGCAACGGCCGACGCCACCAGCTGGCTGCTGGTGTCGTCGAAGATCGGGCCGAGGCTGCGCAGGTTCACCACCTCGGTTTGGGCGTTCGGGTCCGCGGGTGCCTGCAGCGCCCCCCTGATGGCCCAGACATGCTGGTCGTTCTCGATGCGGCCGAGGAAAACGGCGTCGTGCGGCGGCTTTTCGCCCAGGTCGGCCGCCGCACCGAGCACCACCCGGCCGTTGGCGACCAGCACCTGATTGCGCGAATCCACCCGCAGCAGCGCCGCATCCGCCCATCCGGCGGTGGCCGCGTCGACATCGGTCCGCAATTGATCGGCCCGGTCGGCGCCGACACGCGAGAGCAACGGAACACTGCTCAGCTGAAAATCCACGCTATGACCCTGGTGCCGATCCGCCACTAATGCCCCGCGTTCTTGATGTAGAGCAGTCGGTCGGTGGCCTCGATGGCGTCGACTTCGGGTGCGCCGATGCGAAGCAGATGTCCGTCGCGCACCACGCCGAGCACGATGTCGCGCAGGTGACGCGGCGATCCGCCGACCTCGCTCGCCTCCACTTCGCGTTCGGCGATGGCCAGCCCCGCGTCCGGCGTCAGCAGGTCCTCGATCATCTCCACCACGCTGGGCGTGGTGGTGGCCAGACCGAGCAGCCGGCCGGCGGTCTCCGAGGAGACCACCACCGTGTCCGCGCCCGATTGTTGCAGCAGGTGCGAATTCTCGGCTTCCCGGATGGCGGCCACGATTTTGGCCTTGGGCGCGATTTCGCGTGCGGTCAGGGTCACCAGCACGGCGGTGTCGTCACGGTTGGTGGCCACGATGATCGACGACGCGTGCTGCGCCCCGGCCAGCCGCAGGACGTCGGACTTGGTGCCGTCGCCGTGCACCGTGACCAGCCCGGCAGTGGTGGCGTGCTCGAGGGCGCTGCGATCGGTGTCGACGACGACGATTTCGCCCTGAGCGGTCTCGTCGCTGACCCGGGCGGCAACGGCACGTTTGCCCTTGGTGCCGTACCCGATCACGATGGTGTGGTTACGCACTCTGTTCCTCCAACGCTGGATTTTCCACCCCTGCCGGGAGCGCTCGGAAAGCACCTCGAGCGTGGTTCCGACCAACACGACCAGGAACGCGATGCGCAGCGGGGTGAAGACAACGGTGTTGACCAGGCGCGCGGTTTCGGTAATCGGTGTGATGTCGCCATAACCGGTCGTTGACAGCGAGACCGCCGAGAAATACAGGCAGTCCAGGAACGTCAGCCGCCCGCCGCGCACGTCGCGGTAGCCGTTGCGATCGAGGAAGACGACAAGGGCGGCACCGAACAGGACCAGCAGCGCGATGATCAACCGGCGGGTGATGACGCGGGCGGGGCTGCCGTGGTCTTCGGGGATACGCAGCACGCCGACCAGCAGGTGACCGGGCTGGGTGGTCAGTCTCTCGTCGAGACCTCTCAGCCGTCGCAACCTACCCTCGGCCACAGCGGCCCGTCATTGGCTGGACAACACCGCACGCCACACGCACGACTCACATGTAACCACGATCGCCGGTCGACAGACACTTGAGCGCCTCAGACGGCGACATCACGCTCCCCGCGGGGGGCCAGCCGCGCCAGCTCGCTGAGATCGGGCAATTCGTCGGGGACCACGGTGGCACCGGTGCGTACGTAATGGAACGCGGTGCGCACCGAGGACTCCGGGCATCCGGACAACGCGGCCCACGCCAAGCGATAGACGGCGAGCTGGATGGCGGCCTGTCGCATCGCCTCGGCACCCCGCGGCGGTTCGCCGGTCTTCCAGTCGACGACCGTGGCGCCGCCGTCGGGTTCGGCGAAGACGGCGTCGATGCGCCCGCGCACGACGGTGTCGCCGATCGGCATCTCGAATGGGACCTCGACGGCGATGGGGGTTCGGGCGGCCCACCGCGATCGGGTGAATGCCTCCTGCAGCGCGGCCAATTCTTCGGTGTGGCCGACGTCGGAATCCGCCGCACCCGGCAGGTCGCCGAGGTCGAAGAGCCATTCGGTTCCGTAGAACTGTTGCACCCAGGAGTGAAAGGCATTGCCCAGCAAGGCGTGCGGATCCGGACGAGCCGGCAGGCGGTGCATCAACCGCTGCATCGCACCCTCGGGATCGCGGGCCAGGTCCACCAGGCCACTGACCGACAGCTGGCTGGGCAGGGCGCGTTGCACTCGTCGTTCGCCGCGAGCGCGCTCGGCCAGTAACGCATCGACGTCGGCGGCCCAGCCATCGATGTCCCCGCACTCTTTCGCTGGGGCCGCCATCGCCGCTTCCACCAACGCTGCCCCACGTTCGACGTCGGCACGACGAGAGGCCAGTGGATCGGTGGGCCATATCGCTTCGATAACGTTGTCGCGCAACGGGTTTCGATCACCGTCGGCGGGTGCCGGTGCCCACTGCTCCACCACGCCGCAGGGTTCGCCGGCCGCGGCCGACCGGTCGATGATGTCCTTGAGTTCGCACAGGAAGTCCGACGGCCCGCGCGGTTTGACCCCGGTGGGTCCCCAGTGATGACCGGAGACCAGCAGGGTGTCCTCGGCCCGGGTGATCCCGACGTACAGCAGTCGGCGCTCTTCGTCGACGCGTCGCTGCTCCAGCTGCCGCCGATGTTCGGCAATCTTGTCCGACAGCTGCTTTCGATTGGTGACGTCGGAGAGGTCCAGCACCGGGATGCCCAGCGAGCCCGCCGCGGCCCGATCGCCGCGCAACAACGGCGGCAGCTCCGACGCGTCGGTCAGCCAGCTGCTGCGCGACGCCGTCGACGGGAACGTTCCGCCGGACAGGTGGGCCACCGCGACCACTTGCCACTCCAAGCCCTTCGCGGAGTGCACGGTGAGCACCTGGACCCGGTCCCTCGCGACCGTCAACGGCGCAGGTGCCAAACCGTTTTCGACGATTTCGGCGGCGTCTAAATAGGCCAGCAGCCCCAGCACCGACGCCGCGGCCGAAACGTCGGTCGCGCAAGTTCGTTCCGCGTAAGCCGCGACCACGTCGGCGAAGGCGTCCAGGTGTTCGGCGCCAGCCCAGCCGCCATGACCCGCGGCGGCACGGACCTCGCAATCGACACCCAGCACGCGCCGCACCTCGGCGACCAGGTCGGGCAGCGAGTGACCCAAGTGGCCACGCAGGGCACTCAGCTCGGCGCCCAACGCGGTAATGCGTTGATACCCCGCAATCGAATACGCGGTGGCCGGACCGGGATCACCGATCGCGTCGGCCAGGCATGCGGTGTCGGCGTCGGAACCCGCGGCCATCGCGATCGACTCGGCCGAGGACGCGTCGGCGGGGCGCCCCGCACCGAGCGACGCGGCACGCTGCCAGAGTGCGGCGACATCCCGGCCGCCCAGGCGCCAGCGCGGCCCGGTCAGTACCCGCATTGCGGCCGCGCCGGCCGTGGGGTCGGCGACCAGGCGCAGCATGGCCACCAGTTCGGCCACCTCAGGGATGGACAGCAGGCCGGCCAGCCCGACGACCTCGACCGGGATCCCGCGCGCACGAAGGGCATCGGCGATGGGTGCGGCATCTGCGTTGCGGCGCACCAGCACCGCGGCAGTCGGCGGGTTGACGCCGTCGGCACGCGCCCGCTGGTAGTGCTCGTGCAGGTGGTCGGCGATCCACTCCCGTTCGGCCTGCGCATCGGGAAGCAGCGCGGCGCGGACGGTGCCGGGCGGGGCGTCGGGCCGGGATCGCAGGGCGTGCACCGCCACCGACCGGCGTCGTGCCTCCGCCGAAATGGCATTGGCGATGTGCAGGGTGCTGGGCGGGTTACGCCAGCTGGTCCGCAGCTCCAGCACCGGCGCGGGAGTGCCGTCGGATTGCGGGAAGTCGGTGGTGAACCGGGGCAGGTTGGTTGCCGAAGCGCCGCGCCAGCCGTAGATCGACTGAACCGGGTCTCCCACCGCCGTGAGCGCCAGCCCGTCGTCTTGAACGTTGGAGCCGCCGCCGAACAGGGCCGACAGCGCGACGCGCTGGGCGTGGCCGGTGTCCTGGTACTCGTCGAGCAGCACCACCCGATAGCGGGTACGCAGGTCCTCGCCGACTTGCGGGAAATTCGCGGCAAGCCTTGCCGCCGAAGCCATCTGCACACCGAAGTCCATCACCTTCGCGGTGCGCATCCGCTCCTGCAACGCGTCGAGCAGCGGTACCAGCTCGGTGCGTTCGGTTTGCGCGGACAGCAGCCGCAGTAGCCATTGGCTCGGTCCGCGGTCGCGTTGGTAGGGGCCGGCAGGCAGGGCGTGCACCAGTCGTTCCAGCTCGAGGTGGGTGTCACGGAGTTGGTCGGTGTCGACCAGGTGCTCGGTGAGCTGGCCCCACAGTCGCAGCACCATCGCAGTGACCGCGGCCGGTGCCTTGTCGGTATGCAGCTGCCCGCCGTAGCCGTTGACCACGTCAAAGGCCAGCTGCCACAGTTCGGTCTCGCTGAGCAACCGGGTGTCGGGTTCGATCGGCAGTAGCAGCCCGTAATCGCGCAGCAGCGAGCCCGCGAACGCGTGATAGGTGCTGACAACCGGGGTCCCCGCCGATTCCGGGATCCCCGGGCTGGGGGCGCCCAACCCGATACCGGCCAACCGGGACAGCCGGGAACGGACCCGGCGCAGCAGCTGTCCGGCGGCCTTGCGGGTGAACGTCAGTCCCAGCACCTGGCCGGGATCGGCATACCCGTTGGCGATCAGCCATACCACCCGCGCGGCCATCGTCTCGGTTTTGCCCGCGCCCGCCCCCGCGATCACCACCAGCGGCCCGGGCGGTGCGGCGATGACCGCGGCCTGCTCGGCGGTCGGCGGGAAAAGCCCTAGGACGCGGGCTAGTTCGTCCGGGCTGTAGCGCGGGGTCATGATGCCGCCCCGTCGACGTGGGCCGGACACGACGGCCGGACCGGACAATGCGAGCAACCGTCGTTGCGCCGCGCGACGAACTGCGGCCCGGCGGTCGCGTCGGCCGCGCGGGTGACCAGGTCGCGCCATTCGTCGCGGCCGGCCGGTGTCAGTGGATCCTGCTCCCGGACGGTGGCGCCTGCTGCCCCGCTCTTGCCGACGTAGATCAGCCGGGCGCCGCCGGGCTCGTCGCCGTCGGGGATCAGGCCTTCGGCCACCGCCAGCTGATACATGGCCAGCTGAGCGTGCTGCTGGGCATCGTCCTTGCTGACCGGGGTCTTGCCGGTCTTGATGTCGACGATCACCAGTCGGCCGGCCGCGTCGCGTTCCAGGCGATCGACCCGGCCGCGCAGCCGGGTCTCACCACCGTCGGCTCGCGGCGTGTCCAGGACTCCGTCGACGTCGACCTCAACGCCGACCTCCGTCAGCTCGCCGCGGGTGCGGGCTCGCCACTCGACGAACGCCTCGATCATGGCGCGATGCCGGGTCAGCTCGTTGGCCGAATGCCACCGCGCCTCGAAAGGCAGGTGCTCCCAGGCTCTTTCCAGCTCGGCCAGCAGTTGTGTTTCGGTCTTGCCCGATTCGGCGAGCAAGGCGTGCAGCACCGAGCCGATCGTGGACCGCAGCTCGCGCGGGTTAGTCCCGCCGTGCCGCTCGACCAGCCAGCGCAGCGGGCAGTCGGTCAGTGTCTGCAGCGTCGATGGCGTCAGCGTGACGGTATCGCGGCCGTCGCGCAGCGGGTCGCTGGTGCTGACCATGGTCAGACCGTGCCAGCCGGATGGGTCGGCGCCCGGCACACCGGCGGCGGCCAGACGTGCCAATTGCGTTGCCGCACAATGGCGGGCTTCGTCGTCGACGGCGCCGTCCGGCGCGCAAACGACACCCCGCAACCGGCCGACCAGCGCGGTGGTCGACAATACGCGCGGTGCCGAAACAGGCAGCGCTACAACATGGTCGGCGTCTTCATCGGCACACTGCGCGAGCTCGAAGAAGAACGGTGAGGGTAGCGCGGCTCCACCGTCCGCCCCACCGGTGTCGCTGTCGACCGCTGTCACCAGCAGCCGGCGCCGGGCCCGGCCCATCGCGGCCACCAGCAGCCTGCGTTCCTCGGCCAGCAGCGGTGCCCGCACCGAGGCGTCCGGACAGACACCGTCGACGACGTCGAGCAGTCGCTGTGTCGCCAGCACCCCGCCGCGCGGAACGGTGTTGGGCCACAACCCATCCTGCAGGCCGGCGATGACCACCACGTCCCATTCGTGTCCGAGCGCGGCGTGCGCGCTGAGCAGCTGAACCTGCTCGGCCGTCGATGCCGGCTCGGTCTTGACGCTCGGCAGCTGCAGCGCCGCGACATGGTCGAGGAGACCGCGCAACGACGCCGCGGGGGTGCGCGACACGTATTGATCGGTGACGTCGAACAATGCGGTCACCGCGTCCAAATCCCTGGTGGCCTGGGCGCCGGCGGTGCCGCCGCGCTCGGCGGCCGCCAACCAGCGCCGCTGCAGACCGGACCGTTGCCAGGCCGCCCACAACGTGTAGCGCGGGTCTTGGCCGTCGCGGTGGCAGCGCGCGGCGGCGTCCAGGACCGCACGCACCCGCCGCAGCGGGCGAGACGTCGGCGGCGCGGCGGCGCCCAGCGCGGCCACCAGCAGATCACCGAAATCGCCTGCCGCATCGGCGGGTTTGCTGCGCATCAGGGTTCGGCGCAACTGCCGCAACGAAACCGGGTCGACGCGACCGATGGGCCCGGTCAGCAATGCCAGCGCCTGGTCGCCGTCCAGCCCGTCGGCGGTCGCGGCCAGCACCGTGAGCATCGCCCGCACCGCGGGCTCCTCGCCCAGCGACCCGCTCACGGCGGGTGCGGCAACCGGCACCCCGGCGGCCGCCAGCGCGCGCGGCAACCGGGTTCCGGCTCGTGGCACCGACCGCACGATCACCGCCATCTGCGACCACGGCACGTTGTCGATCAGGTGCGCACGCCGCAACGCGTCGGCGATCAGCGCGGCCTCCGCGTGCGCCGACGCCGCCAGCCGCACCTGGACCGATCCCTCCTCGACGCCGGTGCCGTCTATTCGCCGTCCCTCGCTGCTGCCGGGCAGCCGGCGCGCGATGCCGCTGACGGCGCGCGCGACCGCCGGTGCGCACCGATGCGACTGCGTCAGCGTCACCGCGGGGGTATCGCCGTCGAGTAGACCGGCCGGCTCGCCGCCCCGGAAGCCGAACACCGCCTGATTGGGGTCTCCGGCGAGCAGCGCCAGTTCACTTCCCGCCGCCAGCACCCGGACCAGCCGCGCTGCCTGCGGGTCGAGTTGCTGGGCGTCGTCGACCAACAGCACCCGGATGCGGGTGCGCTCGGCGGCTAGCAACTCGGCGTCGACCGCGAACGCCTCCAGCGCGGCGCCCACGAGTTCGGCGGCACCCAGCGCCGGCGTCGTGGCTTGCGGCGCCGCGGTGCCCACCGCCGCGCGCAGCAGCATCACCTGCTCGTACTGTTGGGCGAACCGGCCCGCCGCGGTCCAGTCCCCTCGCCGGCACAGCCGGCCGATGCGCTGTAACTCTTGTGGGTCCACGCCGCGTTCCGCGCAGCGCGCCAACAGGTTTCGCAGTTCGGTGGCGAATCCCGCGGTGCTCAGCGCGGGACGCAGGTGCTTCGGCCATCCAGAGGTGCCCTCGCCCTCGAGGTCGCCGGCCAGCAGCTCGCGGATGATGGCATCCTGTTCGGCGCTGGTGACCAGCCGCGGCGGGGCATCCCCGGCGCGCTGCGCCGCCCGCCGCAAGACGGCATAGGCGTAACTGTGCACGCTGCGCACGACCGGCTCACGGATCGCGGACCGACCCGGGCCGGTGACACGCAGCAACGACATCGTCAACGCAGCGCGCTGACGCATCCCGATCCGCCCCGAACCGGTAAGCAGCAGAACCGATTCCGGATCGGCACCGGCGTCGACCGCGGCGATGGCAGCATCGACCAGCAGGCTGCTCTTCCCGGTGCCCGGACCGCCCAGGATCCGGATCGCACCGCGAGCGCCCGGAGCCAGTACGGCGCTCGCCTCGGCACCCCACGTCAACGACATACCGGCATGACATCACGAGGGTCTGACAAGTCGGTCCGGCCAGACCGGCGGTGTCCCCCGCGCCTGGCATCATCGACGCGTGACCACCGACCTTCACGTACACCGCATCGGTCCGGCCGGCCCGGTCCAGATGCTCGCACTGCACGGGCTGACCGGACACGGCCAGCGGTGGCAGCAGTTGGGCGATCACCTGCCCGAAATCACCATTGCCGCTCCCGATCTGATCGGCCACGGCAGGTCGTCGTGGGCTGCGCCGTGGACCATTGACGCCAACGTCGCGGCGCTGGCCGCGCTGCTCGACGAGGCGGCGCAGGCCCCGGTGTTGGTCGTCGGGCACTCGTTCGGCGGCGGGCTGGCCATGAACCTGGCCGCGAACCGGCCGGACCTGGTGTCGGGACTACTGCTGCTCGACCCCGCGGTGGGCTTGGATGGCGACTGGATGCGCCAGATCGCCGAGGCGATGTTCTCCTCGCCCGACTATCCGGACCCGGCCGAGGCTCGTCTGGAAAAGGCAACCGGCTCTTGGTCGGACGTCGATCCGGACGTGCTCGACGCCGAACTCGACGAGCACCTGATCCAGCTGCCCGGCGGGCGCTACGGCTGGCGGGTCAGCGTGCCGGCGATCATGTCCTACTGGAGCGAATTGGCCCGTCCCGCCGTCCTTCCGCCGGCGGGAACGCCGACGACGTTGGTGCGCGCGGCGTGGACGTCGCCGCCCTACGTCACCGAGCAGCTCGTCACGGGTCTGCAGCAACGGTTGGGTGCCGATTTCGAATTGCTGACCTACGAGTGCAACCACATGGTGCCCGGCGCCAAACCGGCCGAGGTCGCCGCGCTGATCCGCAAGCAGCTGCAGGCCGGCTGAACCGTGGCGCCGGTGACCGAGGATCAAGTCGAACGGGTGCGCGCGCTGGTCGCCGCGATCCCCTCCGGCCGCGTGTCTACCTACGGCGACATCGCCGCTGTCGCAGGGCTTTCCAGCCCGCGGATCGTCGGCTGGATCATGCGCACCGACTCCTCCGACCTGCCCTGGCACCGGGTGATCACCGCATCCGGACGACCGGCCCGGCATCTGACGACGCGGCAACTGGAACTGCTGCGCGCCGAAGGAGTGCTGGCGAAAGACGGCAGGGTCGCGCTCAGCGAAGTCCGCTACGAGTTTGCGCCGGACTAGAGCACCAGGCGAATCAAGGCCGCCGTGCGGGCCAGACCAGGGAAGGCCTCGGCGGTAGACCGGGGATGCAGCGCGTGCACCGCCAGACGAAACATCAACGCGCGCAACAACATCTGTGGCCACTCCGGCAGGGCGTTCCAGCGTTCGATCAGCCCGTCGTCGGCCTCGCCCCAGGACAGCGCGTCGACTACGACCACACCGGCGGCCCACGACGCGGGCCGCCAGTACGGTGTGATGTCGGTGATCCCCGGCGCGGCGGTGCCGACGAAGAGCACCGTCCCGTAGAGGTCCCCGTGCACCAGCTGGTTGGGACTCTTGGTCGGCTTGCGCAGCGTGGCAAGCTGGCCGATCAGCTCGACCGAGCGCTCGGCGTCGGCGCTCGGCGGAGCGGTGCGCGCGCCGGGTGGAATCGACTGCAGTGGCCGCTCTTCCCAGGCGGACCGGTCGGCGGCGATGAACACGTCGACGTCCGACCACGGCGTGGTCGGTCCCTGGGTCAGGAATCGGGGGCGTTCGAGTTTGCCGGTGGCCTCGTGCAGCCGCACCGCCGCCGAGACGACTTCGTCGTGACGGGGCTCCGGTGTACCGGCGACGAACGTGTCCGCCCGCCATCCGGAGACCACGTAGCGCCCGTCGGTCGACCGGACCGGACGGGCCAGTCGCACCCCGTCGACGAACAGCGTTTCCCGCACTCGCGCAGACCAGGCCGCGCGCGCGTGGTCCGCCACGACGGACAGGACGACCTCGCCGCATCGCCAGCCGCCTTCCCAGCTGGCGCCCAGCGCGATGGGCTTGACACCGGCCAAACCAAACGCCGAAAGCACATGCTCCGGCGGTGGTTCGACGCTCACGGGGGTTAGCCTACAAGTGCGACGATGCGGGTCCGCGCGACGCGCTGGCGTGCGTCAGTACATCACCATGTCGGGCTGCATCTGCTGCGCCCACGCCACAATTCCGCCCTGCAAGTGGACGGCGTCGGCGAAACCGGCCTTCTTCACCGCGGCCAGCGCCTCGGCCGAGCGCACGCCCGTCTTGCAATACAGCACCGCCTTGCGGTCGTGCGGCAGCTTGGTCAGACCCTCACCGGAGCTGATCAACGACTTCGGGATCAGCTGGGCGCCGTCGATGTGATTGATGTCCCACTCAACCGGTTCGCGCACGTCGATCAGCGCCAGCTTCTTGCCCGAGTCCAGCAACGCGCGCAGTTCGGCCGGTGTGATCGTCGAGCCGGTGGCCGCCTCGGCGGCGTCGCTGGAAGCCCCACCGCAAAACGCGTCGTAGTCGATCAGTTCGGTGATCCGCGGCGCGGCGGGGTCCTTGCGGATCTTGATGGTGCGGTAGCTCATCTCCAGCGCGTCGTAGAGCATCAGCCGGCCCAGCAGCGGTTCGCCGATGCCGGTGATCAGCTTGATCGCCTCGGTGCCCATCACCGACGCGATCGAAGCGCAGATGATGCCGAGCACGCCTCCTTCGGCGCACGACGGAACCATGCCGGGGGGCGGCGGCTCCGGGTAGAGGTCGCGGTAGTTCAGGCCGCGCTCATTGCCGGCCTCATCGGCCGGGGCGTCCTCCCAGAACACTGAGACCTGACCTTCGAAGCGGTAGATCGAGCCCCAGATATAGGGCTTGCCGGCCAGCACCGCGGCGTCGTTGACCAGATACCGGGTGGCGAAGTTGTCGGTGCCGTCGATGATCAGGTCGTACTGGCTGAACAGCTCGACGGCGTTGCTCGCGTCCAGCCGGAACTCGTGCAGCCGCACCTGCACCAGCGGATTGACCGCGCGGATCGAGTCGCGTGCCGATTGCGCCTTGGGCCGTCCGACGTCGGCGGTGCCGTGGATGATCTGGCGCTGCAGGTTCGACTCGTCGACAACGTCGAACTCGACGATCCCGATCGTCCCGACGCCGGCCGCGGCCAGGTACAACAGCGTTGGTGCGCCGAGCCCACCGGCGCCGATCACCAGCACCCGCGCGTTCTTCAACCGCTTCTGCCCGTCGACGCCCAGGTCGGGGATGATCAGATGGCGGCTATACCGCGCCACTTCGTCGCGACTCAGCTCGCCGGCGGGATCGACTAGTGGCGGCAACGATGTGGACACCGAACATCTCCTCGGTCAGCTTCGCGACTCAACGTCTCCAGTCAACGCTTCGATCGCCGGCGATGCTCACCCGAGGTGTTTCAGGCGATCGGATACGGCCAGGGATTGAAGCGGCAGGTCTTGCCGTCGGCCTTGACGTACTCCGGGTCGAACTTCGCGGCGTCGTCGTTGGAGGTGGAGAACGTCTGCTGCATCATCACCGGCGCCAATCCGCCCTGCTTGTCGCACGCCTCGTGGCGCACGTAGCCGATGGCGTGGCCGACCTCGTGGTCGATGACGTACTGCCGGTACGAGCCGACGTCGCCCTCGAACGGCACGGCGCCGCGCACCCAGCGCGCCTCGTTGACGAACACCCGGGCTTGGCGCTCCGGACCGTACGCCGGGTTGTAGCAGGAGGTCTCCAGCCGGAACTCATAGCCGCACCCCTCGCGCACCGTCACCGGCGAGACCAGCGAAATCCGGAAGTCGGGTTTGCCGTTATCGATCCTGACGAACGCGAACTGCGGATTGTGCGTCCAGCCCTTGGGGTTGGCCAGCGTTTGATCGACCATCGTGGCGAACGCGTCGTCACCGCCGAACATCGCCGGGTCCAGCCCGTTCTCGACCTCGACGGTGTACCGGAACACCTTGGCGGTGCCCTGACCGATCTGCGGTGTGGTGCCGGGCACGACGTGCCAGGTCTTGTCGCCGGCTTCGGTGAACGGACCGCCGTCCGGCAGCGTGCCGGCCGGCAGATTGGCGTCGAAGGTGGCCAGGCCGCGCGGCGGAGCGTCCAGGATGGCGGTGCCTACCGCCCCGATGGCCGGCGGCCCTTGGATTGTCGGCTTGGTCGCCGTCGGTTGCGGCGCGCCGACGCCGGTCACCGTCTGATAGATGACCACAGCGGTCAATGCCACCAGAACGGGCAGCGCATAGGCGCGCCAGCCGTAGGTGGAGACGAATCGGCCCAACCACGATTGTTTCCGCCACTGGCGGGGACGCTCGCGATCGGCGCGGGCGCGTCCGGTGCCAACCGCGACGGGATCCCGCAGGGCGCGAAGGGGCTCTCGCCATTCGTCGCGCAGCATCGGCACTCGACCGCCGCCGTGCACGGGCGGCTCGGACGTCATTGCCCCAGGATGGCACAGCGGCGACGCCGGGTGTCCCTGGCGCGCCCTACGACACCGGTTCTCCCCTGCTCGGACGGTGCCGATGCCGGTGACAGGTACACCATGGGTAGTAATGTCTGTGCGACGAGCGGCGCGCGGCTGGCCTGTCAATATCGGATGGTTAGTCGCCACAATTCAAATGAGGACCAAGTGAGCGATCTCGCCAAGTCGGCGGCACGACGTGCCGTCAGATCGGGTGACCGCGGTCGGCCGAGTGACGGCATAGCGACCTCGAACCGGCGGGGGAACCGGTTGCCGCGCGACGAGCGTCGCGGCCAACTGCTGATCGTGGCCAGCGATGTGTTCGTCGACCATGGCTACCACGCGGCCGGCATGGATGAAATCGCCGATCGGGCGGGAGTCAGCAAACCCGTTCTGTACCAACACTTTTCGAGCAAGCTAGAGCTGTATCTGGCAGTGCTCAATCGCCACGTCGACAACCTGGTCTCGGGTGTGCAGAACGCGTTGAGCACCACCACCGACAACCGGCGGCGGTTGCATGCGGCCGTTCAGGCCTTCTTCGACTTCATCGAGCACGACAGCCAGGGTTATCGGCTGATCTTCGAGAACGACTACGTCACCGAGCCCGAGGTCGCCGCGCAGGTGCGGGCGGCCACCGAATCGTGCATCGACGCGGTATTCGCGCTGATCAGCGCCGACTCCGGCCTCGACCCGCACCGCGCCCGGATGATCGCGGTGGGTCTGGTCGGCATCAGCGTCGACTGCGCCAGGTATTGGCTGGACTCCGACCGCCCGATCTCGAAATCGGATGCGGTCGACGGCACCGTCGCATTCGCCTGGGGCGGGTTGTCACACGTGCCGCTTACTCGCTCTTAGCGCGCCTACCGCTGGAGTGCGCGCCGGTGTCCGCACCGATTCCGAAGCCGACCCGACGGCCGTCGGCGGCGCCGATCTCGACGTAGGCGATCTTGGCGGAGTGGATCAGGTAGCGGCGGCCCTTCTCGTCGGTGAGACCCAGCAGACCCGAGCCTTCCCGCAGCGCGGCACTCACGGCCTCCTCGACCTCGGCAGGCGTCTGCGCGCTGGAGAAGACCAGCTCGCGCGGACTGTCCGTGATACCGACTTTGACCTCCACGATGGCCCCTTCCGTTGCTATTCCGTCGCAGGCGTGTCAAGCAGCAGGTTAGTGGACGCGGCCGGGGCGCTCCGAGCAGAGGGTGACGGCGGGGAGTTCGCGGTCAGCGAAACGCTGCGCAACAGCAGATAACGATTCGCTCCCAGCCTGATCAAGGTGGCTGGCGGCGCCCGTTTTCGTCCTTTCACGTCAGTAACATCGGCATCATCAGACACACACTCGATGATCGCGCCGGCCTAGCTCGTGGCTTCGCCCACGACTACCCCGATGACGACGACTACGACGGAGCCGACTACGACGGCTACGACGATGACGAGTACGCCGACGACGAGCACGCCGCCGACGAATACGAGTACGACGAGCTCAAGGAGCTGCTCTGGCCCATCGGCTCCTGGCGCCCGGCGGTCGCGCTGCTCGGCGCGGTGGTGGCGATCGGAGCGATCGCGACCGCGGTGATCATCAACAGCGGCGACAGCGCGACCACGAAAGCCACCATCGCGCCGCCCGCTCCCACCACGTCCGCCCCGCGGACCACCAGCCCGCCGAGCGCCACGCAGCGCCCGGTGCCGAGCACCTCGCAAGCACCTCAGCTCCCGCCGGAGACCGTCACCACGCTGACCCCGCCGAGCGTGGCGCTGACGACTCCGCCGCTGGCGGTGCCGCCGCCCGCGGTCGTAGCCCCCAGGGCCACCGTGAATCCCAGCACCGTCTACTACAGCGTGACCGGGACGAAGACGCTGCTGGACCTGGTGAACGTCGTCTACACCGACGCCCGCGGCTATCCCCAGACCGAGTTCAACGTTTCACTGCCCTGGACCAAGGTTGTGGTGCTGAATCCGGGGGTGACCACCCAATCGGTCGTCGCGACCAGCATCGTGGGCAAGCTGAACTGTGCGATCGTCAATGCTCAGGGTCAGGTCGAGGTGGCCTCGGCCAACAACTCGAACCTGGCGACCTGCACCAAGTAGGGCCCCTCAGCCCAGGCCGAGCTCGCGCATCCGCCGCTCGTGTGTTTGCTGCAGGCGCTCGAAGAACGCGTTGAGCTGACCCAGGCCGCCGGGGCCCGACACCACCAGGTCGACCAGTTCGTCGTGATCTGCCAACAGGTATTGGGCCTGGGTGAACGCTTCTCCGTACAGCCGGCGGGCCCACAGCGCGAGCCGGCTGCGCTGTTTGCCGCTCGCGGTCACCGCGGCGCGTACCTCCGCGACGACGAACTGCGAGTGTCCGGTTTCCGACAGGGCCGCGCGCACCACGTCGGCGACCTCGTCGGGCAGTTTGTCGGCGATCTCGAGGTAGAGGTCGGCGGCCAGCGCGTCACCGACGTAGGTCTTGACCAGCGCTTCCAGCCAGGTGCTGGGCATTGTCAGTCGGTGGTAGTTCTCCAGCGCCGACACGTACTTCGACATGGCCGAAACGACGTCGACACCGCGGCTTTCCAGCGCGTCGTGCAACAGCTCATAGTGCTGCATCTCGGCGGCGGCCATGCTCGCCATGGATATGCGTCCCCGCAGGTCAGGGGCCATCCGAGCCTCGTCAGTAAGCCGGTAAAACGCGGCCACCTCGCCGTAGGCGAGCACTGCGAACAGCTCGTTGACGCCCGGATGGTCCGCGGTCAGCCCTACGGAAGGCGATTCGTCTACTTGGTCGGCAGAGGAGGCCGAAGTCATGGGCATCACTGTAGTCGGCAGACCTGGAAGAAGATGGGGATGAGCTGTCGACCAGCTATCATGCAGATTGATAGTGGCTGTATTTCTTTGCACCGCCGCTATCGGCGAAATGTGCGTGCACAGCTGGCCCGCCCAATCTCAGCAGGGCCCGGTGACTCAGCGACTTGGAGTCGGAACTCGTGCGCGCGTGACCCGCGAGAAAAACCGACCCAATCGAATAAGTCACCGAAAGGTACATCACCCCCGCATGACTGCATTGACAAGCAAAACTGAACCAACCTTTGCCGAACTCGGCGTACGCGACGAAATCGTCCGGGCGCTCGCCGAAAAGGGCATCGAGCACGCCTTTGCCATCCAGGAACTCACCCTGCCGATGGCCCTGTCCGGAGACGACGTGATCGGACAGGCCCGTACCGGTATGGGCAAGACCCTCGCCTTCGGCGTCCCGCTGCTGCAGCGCATCACCAACGGCGGTGACGCGCGGCCGCTCAACGGCACACCCCGCGCCCTGGTCGTGGTGCCCACCCGCGAGCTGTGCCTACAGGTCACCGAGGACCTGGCCGCCGCCGCCAAGCACCTGACCGCCGACGAGGGCCGCCGCCTGTCGGTGGTGTCGATCTACGGCGGCCGGGCCTACGAACCGCAGATCGACGCGCTGCGCACCGGCGCCGATGTCGTGGTAGGCACCCCGGGCCGGTTGCTGGACCTCGCCCAGCAGGGTCACCTGCAGCTGGGCGGGTTGTCGGTGCTGGTGCTCGACGAGGCCGACGAGATGCTGGACCTGGGCTTCCTGCCGGACATCGAGCGGATCCTGCGCCAGATCCCGGCCGACCGGCAGTCGATGCTGTTCTCGGCGACGATGCCCGACCCGATCATCACGCTGGCCCGCACCTTCATGGTGCAGCCCACCCATATTCGTGCCGAGGCCCCGCACTCGGCTGCCACCCACGACACCACCGAGCAGTTCGTCTACCGCGCCCACGCGCTGGACAAGGTGGAGATGGTCAGCCGGATACTGCAGGCCGACGGCCGCGGCGCGACGATGATCTTCACCCGCACCAAGCGCACGGCACAGAAGGTCGCCGACGAGCTGGCCGAGCGCGGCTTCAAGGTCGGCGCGGTGCACGGCGATCTCGGGCAGATCGCCCGCGAGAAGGCGCTCAAGGCATTTCGGGCCGGCGACGTCGACGTGCTGGTGGCCACCGACGTGGCCGCGCGCGGCATCGACATCGACGACATCACCCACGTCATCAACTACCAGATCCCCGAGGACGAGCAGGCCTACGTGCACCGGATCGGCCGTACCGGTCGTGCCGGCAAGACCGGTATCGCCGTGACCCTGGTGGACTGGGACGAGTTGCCGCGCTGGACGGCCATCGACAAGGCGCTGAACCTGGGCTCCCCGGACCCGGCCGAGACCTACTCCAACTCGCCGCACCTGTACACCGAGCTCGGCATTCCGGGCGAAGCCACCGGCACGATCGGCGCGCCGAAGAAGTCACCGGTCAAGCGCCGCGAGACCGAGCGCACCGAACGCACCACGACGTCGGAGAAGCCGGCGCGCGCCCGTTCGGCGAACCGGCGCCGCCGCACCCGCGGCGGGCAGCCCGTGAGCGGCCACCCGGCTGGCAGCGACGGCGAAACCGCCACGGAGACAGCGGCGGACGCGCCGTCCGGCAGTGGCGGCAACAACCGTCGTCGCCGTCGTCGCCGCAAGCCGGCGGAAGCCGCCACCAACGCCGGCTGAGCCGACAGCAGGCATGGTCAAACCCGAACGCCGCACTAAAGGCGATCTGCTGGCCGCCGCGGCGATCGCGGTCGTCGTCGCCGCAATTGCGTCGCTGATCTGGTGGACCAGCGACGCCCGGGCCACGATCAGCCGGCCCGCGGCGACGCCGGCGCCCAACCCGACTCCGGCTAAGCAGGTGCCGGCCAGCCTGAAGCAGCTATGGACCGCGCCCAGCTCCGCCACCACAGCTCCGGTGATCGTGGGCGGGACGGTGAGCACCGGCGACGGCCGTGAAGTGGACGGCCGCGACGCCGGCACCGGCCAGACGCGCTGGTCTTACTCGCGTGACAGCGACCTGTGCGGCCTGTCCTGGGTCTACCACTACGCGGTCGCCGTCTACCGCGACGACCGCGGGTGCGGCCAGGTCAGCACCATCGACGGGACCACCGGCCACCGGGGACCTGCCCGCAGCAGTTACGCCGACCCGCGGGTGCGGCTGTCCTCGGACGGCACGACGGTGTTGTCGGTCGGCGATACGCGCCTGGAGCTGTGGCGCTCCGACATGGTCCGGATGCTGGCCTACGGCGAGACCGACGCCCGGGTGAAACCGTCATCGCGGGGACTGCACTCCGGATGCACGCTCTACTCGGGGGCGGCCAGCTCGTTGGAGGTTTCGGTGCTGGAGAGCTGCGGAAACCAGAGCGACCTGCGCTTGGCCCTGCTCCGCCCGGGCAAGGAAGATGATGAACCCCAGCAACACCTCGTGTCCGAGCCCGGGATCAAGGCGAACTCGGGCGCCCGCGTGCTCACCGTCTGGCAGACCAACACGGCCGTTTACCTGCCGGCGCCGCAGCCCAGGGTCGATGTGATCGACGAGATGGGCACCACGGTGGCGAGCACGCTGCTACCCAAGGCGCCGACGAACTCGGAGGTGTCGCAGGCGGGCAACCTGGTGACCTGGTGGACCGGCGATTCCGTGTTGGTGTTCGAGGCAAGCACCCTGAATCTGCGCTACACCATCGCCGCGGGCGACAAGACGGTCCCGTTGGGACCCGGCACCATGATGGCGGGCAAGCTGCTGATTCCGGTCACCGGCGGGATCGGCGTCTATGACCCCATGACCGGGGCCAATGAGCGCAACATCCCGGTGCAGCGGGCACCGAGCACCCGCGCGGTGGTCCCGGCGGTGTCGGGCTCCCGGGTGTTCGAGCAGCGCGGCGACACCGTGGTCGCGCTGGGCTGACGCTCAGGCCTCGAGGCGCTGGGTGTGCGCTCAGGGCGACGACACGCCGACCAACGCCACCATCACCGCACACTCAACGCCGCTACAGCACAGCCGAGGCCGCCTAAGCCTCGACGGAGAACGTCGGCAGCGGTTTGCCCGACTTCCAGTGTTTGAGCAACGCCTGCGCCAGCGTCGAGTAGGCCATCGCGCCCTTGTTCTTGCGTCCGGCCAGCACCGACGAGCCGGACGCGCTGGCCTCGGCGAAACGCACGGTGCGCGGGATCGGCGGTGCGAGCACCGGTAGGTCGTAACGGTCCGCGACATCGAGCAGCACATCGCGGGTGTGGGTGGTGCGCGAGTCGTACAACGTCGGCAATGCGCCCAGCAGCCGCAGATTCGGGTTGGTGATCTGCTGGACATCGGCGACGGTGCGCAGGAATTGGCCGACGCCGCGGTGGGCCAGCGTCTCGCACTGCAGCGGCACGATCACCTCGTCGGCGGCCGTCAGCCCGTTGAGGGTCAGCACCCCCAGCGACGGGGGGCAGTCGATGACGACGACGTCGAATTGGTCGGCGACTTTGGCCAGTGCGCGCTTGAGCGCGTACTCGCGGCCGGCCCGCATGAGCAGCATCGCCTCGGCGCCGGCCAGGTCAATGTTGGCCGGCAGCAGCGTCATTCCCTCCATCGTGGTGACCAGCGCGGCGCTCGGTTCGATCTCACCCAGCAGCACCTCGTGCACCGACACCGGCAACTTGTCGGGATCTTGACCGAGCGAGAACGTCAGACAACCCTGCGGATCCAGATCGACGAGCAGGACTCGCTTCCCCTTCTCCACCATCGCCGCACCCAGCGAGGCAACCGTCGTCGTCTTGGCGACCCCGCCCTTCTGGTTGGCGACGGCCAATACCCGCGTCTCACTCATCAGCGCCGCTCCTCCTCATCGCTTCGCTCTGCATCGTCGTCGGCGCGCTCACACCTGCCATCCTGGCACGTTCGGGGCCGGGTGCCAGGGCGACGGGCCCACGAGTCTCGGGCAGAATCAGTCCACATGGGCTTGCACAACCATCGACTTGTATTGCTCCGCCATGGCGAGACCGAATGGTCAAAATCCGGCCAGCACACCGGCCGCACCGATATAGAGCTCACCGACACCGGCCGGCTGCAGGCCGAGCTTGCCGGGCATGTCCTGCGTGAATTGAAACTGACTGATCCGCTGGTGATCAGCAGTCCGCGGATACGGGCGCTGACCACAGCCAAACTGGCCGGCCTCGCTGTCGACGAGGTATCTGAACTGCTCGCCGAATGGGATTACGGTTCCTACGAGGGGTTGACGACTCCCCAGATCCGGGAATCGGACCCCGATTGGCTGGTGTGGACCCACGGTTGCCCCGGCGGTGAAAGTGTCGCGCAAGTGAGCGCCCGCGCTGATCGGGCCGTCGCACTGGCGTTGGAGCATATGGCTTCGCGCGACGTGGTGTTCGTGGGTCACAGCCATTTCTCCCGCTCGGTCATCACCCGCTGGGTCGAACTACCGCTCGTCGAAGGCAGCCGGTTCTGGATGCTCGCCGGCTCGATCGCGGTATGCGGGTTCGAGCATGGGCTGCGCCAGCTCGCCGCGCTCGGGCTGACCGGCCTCCCACAGGCAATCGCACCCGGTTGAGCACCACGGAACCGCCGTTCGCACTGTGCGGCCCGCGCGGCACCCTGATTGGCGAAGGGGTGCAGGCGCGCTACGACGACGTGGCCGCCGCCCAAGCCGCGCTGATATCGGGCGCTGTCCCAATTGTGTTGGGCGCATTGCCTTTTGATGTGAAACGGCCCGCTGCGTTGCTGGCGCCGGACACGGTGCGGCACAGCGACGGACCACCCGACTGGCCGACGGACCCGCTGCCAAACGTGCGCATCGCCGCGGCCATCCCGCCGCCGGCCGAATACCGCGTCCGGATCAGCCGCGCCCGCGATGAACTGACGGCGCCGAACACCGCGCTGAGCAAGGTGGTGCTGGCCCGGGCGTTGCGGTTGGCCGCCGACGGCCCGCTCGACGCCCGTGTCGTGCTGCGCCGCCTGGCCGCCAACGATCCGGCGGCCTACTGCTATCTGGCCGACCTGAGCGCCGCGGGCGCAGACTACGCCGGCACGGCCCTGGTGGGTGCGAGCCCGGAGCTTCTGGTCGCGCGCTCCGGCGACCGGGTGAGCTGCCAGCCGTTCGCCGGTTCGGCCCCACGCGCCGCGGACCCCGAACGCGACGCTGCCAACGCCGCCGCGCTGGCCGCATCCGCCAAGGACCGCCACGAGCATCAGCTGGTCATCGACACGATGCGGGCCGCGCTGGAACCGCTGTGCGCCGAGCTGACCATCGCGCCCGAGCCGCAGCTGAGCCGCACCGCGGCGCTATGGCATCTGTGCACGCCGATCAGCGGCCGGCTGCGCGAGAAATCAACTACCGCAATCGATTTGGCGCTAGCACTGCACCCAACCCCGGCAGTCGGCGGGGTGCCGGCCAAGGCCGCCTGCGAGCTGATTGCCGAAATCGAAGGCGACCGCGGCTTTTATGCCGGCGCGGTGGGTTGGTGCGACTCCCACGGGGACGGTTATTGGGTGGTGTCCATCCGCTGTGCGCAGCTGTCGGCGGATCGCCGCACCGCCCTGGCCCACGCCGGCGGCGGCATTGTCGCCGAATCGGATCCCGACGCCGAAGTTGAGGAGACCACAACGAAATTCGCCACGATTCTCAACGCGCTAGGGGTTGACCAATGAGCGAAGACATCCGTCGCGCCAAACCCGAAGACGCCGCCGACATAGCCGACATGATCCACGCGCTGGCCGAATTCGAACACGCCGCCCAAGATTGCACCGTCACCGAAAAGCGGATTTCCGCAGCACTTTTCGGCCATTCGCCGATCGTGCACGGACATGTCGCCGAAGTCGACGGTGAGATCGCCGCGATGGCGCTGTGGTTCCTCAACTTCTCCACCTGGGACGGCGTCGGCGGCATCTACCTCGAAGACCTGTTCGTACGACCCGAATTCCGCCGCCGCGGCCTGGCCCGCACACTGCTGGCCACCCTGGCGGCCGAGTGTGTCGACAACGGCTACACCCGGTTGTCGTGGGCGGTGCTGAACTGGAACGCCGACGCGATCAGGCTGTACGACGCTATCGGCGGGCAACCGCAGCGAGAGTGGACTACCTACCGGCTGTCCGGGGCGTCCTTGTCCGGGCTGGCCGGACCGCGCTGATCGCCACCGGCAACCCAGCGCAGTGCGGCAGGGCTGAAGAGCAACAGCAACACCGTAAGCGCCACCACGGCCAGCGGTATGCCGAACGCCGCACGATGCGAACCGACCGCGAGGTACCAGGCCACCGGCAACAACAGCAACTGGGTGAAGACCGCGAGCCCGCGCCCCCAGCGCCGGCCGACGACCAACGCGCGTCCGGCGGCCAGCACCACGCCGCCGATCACCAGGAACCAGAGCGCGGTGCCCAGACCGTTGACCACCCGCTGGTCGGCTCCCGCGATCGCACGCACCACCAGGGCCGCGGCCATCGCCAGTGCGACCAGCCCCTGCACCGCGACGATGAATCCGGCGCCGCGAACGGCCGACGGGGGCGGTGGTATCTCCGGGTTGCGGCGGCCGCGGTTCACAGCGTCAGCGTAGCCACGCGGAACCCCCCATCCGTCGAGCCGTCGCTTCCCCCACAGCAAGGCCTTAGCCGACCCGCATAAGCTCGTGCGTCATGCGAGCCGTTCTGATCGTGAACCCCGCAGCCACTTCCACCACGCCCGCCGGCCGAGATCTGCTGGCACATGCGCTCAAGAGCCGCCTCGAGCTCACCGTCGAGCACACCAACCACCGCGGTCACGGGACCGAACTCGGCCACGCGGCCGCCGAGAGCGGGGTCGACCTGGTCGTCGTGCACGGCGGAGACGGCTCGGTGAGTGGAGTCGTCAACGGCATCCTGGGCCGTCCCGGCACGCCGCGGCCGGCACACGTCCCCGCGGTCGCGGTGGTGCCCGGCGGGTCGGCGAACGTGCTGGCCAGGTCGCTGGGGATCTCCCGGGACCCGGTCGCCGCCACCAACCAGCTGATTCAGCTGATCGACGACTACCGCCGCCACCAAACGTGGCGGCGCATCAGCCTGATCGACTGCGGTGAGCAGTACGCAGTGATCAACGCCGGAATGGGCGTCGACGCCGAGGTGGTCGCCGCGGTGGAGGCCCAGCGCAACAAGGGCGTCAAGGTCACGCCGTTGCGGTATTGGCGGGTCGCGGTGCCCGCAACGATTCGCTATAGCCGCCGCGCGCCGGATATGACGCTGGAGTTGCCCGGCCGCGATCCCGTCTCGGGCGTGCAATTCGCCTGGGTGTCCAACACGACGCCGTGGACCTACAGCAACAGCCGGCCGATGGTGACCAACCCGGGTTGCAGCTTCGAATCGGGCCTTGGCGTGTTCGCGGTCACCAGTTTGAAGGTGATTCCCACCCTTCGATTACTGCGCCAGATTCTCGCGAAGAACCCGGACCCACACGCCACCCAACTTGTCCGAGACGACGACACCGCTTGCGTGCGAATCAGTTGCAGCGCCGGGCCGGTGGCCAGTCAGTACGACGGGGAGTACCTCGGCCCGCGCGAATCCATGACGTTCCGGTCGGTGCCCGATGCACTTCCGGTCGCGGCGCCGCCTCAAAGCAAACCGTCCTGAGCTGCGGAAACACCGCCACAAACCGCGAAAGCGGCGAAATATTCTCGGCAGGGTAATCGGCGAGTGTAGTACAACGGAGTGAGGGCTTGACTAAGCCTTAATCAAAGTGAGATAGCCCACGGCCTAACTCACGCTATTGACTTCTGTTGTGCCTGTGAAACGATCGAAAGGTTGCATGCAGAGATTGTGTGGGGGTACCGAACGGACCCTTACTCATGCAAGCGTTAAGAGCCGAAGAATAACGCCAGTGCGCGATGCTGCGCACATAGTGAGGAGTAACTACTTATGGATTGGCGCCACAAGGCGGTGTGTCGCGACGAGGACCCGGAGCTGTTCTTCCCGGTAGGGAACAGCGGCCCGGCGCTCGCGCAGATCGCTGACGCGAAACTGGTCTGCAATCGGTGTTCGGTGACCACGGAGTGCCTCGGATGGGCGCTGAACACCGGTCAGGACTCCGGTGTGTGGGGCGGCATGAGCGAAGACGAGCGGCGTGCGCTCAAGCGCCGCAACGCCCGGACGAAGGCCCGCAGCGGAGTCTGATCCCAGTCTCCAGACAGCGCGGCCCCGACAACTTGTCGGGGCCGCGCTGTTGCGTGGGTGTCTAAAGCAGCAGCCTGGACCGACGGCCGATCGGCACCCGCAGCACCACATCGGTGCCGCCGCGGGGTGCTTGGCGCATCCCCAGGGTGCCGTCAAGCTCGGCGGCCACCAGGGTGCGCACGATCTGCAGTCCCAGGCTGTCGGATTTTTCCAGGCTGAACCCCTCGGGCAGTCCCCGCCCGTCGTCGTGCACCACCACATCGAGCCAGCGTGCCGAGCGCTCGGCACGAATCGACACCGACCCCTCCGGGGCAGCCGGGTCAAACGCGTGCTCGATGGCGTTTTGCACCAGCTCGGTGATCACCATGATCAGCGCCGTGGCGCGGTCGGAGTCGAGCACGCCCAGATCACCGACGCGGTTGATCCGGATCGGGCGGTCCACCGACGCGACGTCGTTCATGATCGGCAGGATCCGGTCGATGACCTCGTCGAGATTGACCTGCTCATCGACCGACATCGACAACGCGTCGTGGACCAAGGCGATCGATGACACCCGGCGCACCGATTCGATCAGCGCCTCGCGGCCTTCGGCGTTGACGGTCCGGCGGGCCTGCAGGCGCAGCAGCGCCGCGACCGTCTGGAGATTGTTCTTCACCCGATGGTGGATCTCGCGGATCGTCGCGTCCTTCGAGATCAGGGCCCGGTCCCGGCGCTTCACCTCGGTCACGTCGCGAATCAGCACCGCGGCGCCCGCGCTGGCGCCGTGCACCACCAGCGGCAACGTGCGCAGCAGCACCGTGGCCCCGCCGGCGTCGACCTCCATGCGCATGCTCTTGCCGCCGGCCAGCAGGTCCTGCACGTGCTCGGCCATCTCCTGGGCTTCGAACGAATCCGAGATCAGCGGCCGCGTGATCCGGATGAGGTTGTGGCCCTCCAGCTCGCTGGTCAATCCCATGCGGTGATACGCCGACAGGGCGTTGGGGCTGGCGTAGGCGACGACGCCGTCCACGTCCAGGCGGATGAATCCGTCGCCCACCCGCGGCGTGGAGCGGGACATGGCGACGTCGCGCACATCCGGGAAGGTGCCCTCCGCCAGCATGTGAACCAGGTCGGCGGCGCATTCGCGGTAGGCGGTCTCCAGGTGCCCGGAGTTCTGATTAGCGGTCGGCGCCGTTTGATGCTGGGTGAGCACCGCGACCACCTGATCGGCGTAACGCACCGGCGACGCCGCGACGTGCGGCCCGGGCAGCTGCCACGAATCCTGTTGGCTTGCTTCGTTCGCCAGCTGCGCGGTACCCGACGCGAAGGCCTCGGCGACCAGCCGTAGGCGATCGGCGGCCACGACGCTACCCACCGAGTCGGTCTGCAGGACCGTCGGCGCGGTGTTGGGCCGGCATTGCGCCACGCACACCAGCACGCCGTCGTCGCGGCGAACCCACATCAGATAGTCGGCGAACGACAGGTCGGCCAGCAGCTGCCACTCCCCGACCACGGCATGCAGGTGGTCTACGGCGTTGCCGGGCAGCATCGTGTGTTCGGCCAGCAGATCACCGAGCGTGGACATCAAATACTCTCGCGTCGTCCCACGGCGGTAGGTGCGAAGCGCCGGAGGCTAGCTGATCACGGCGATCAGATCGCCCGCCTGGATGACATCGCCGACGGCCACACTCACCTTGCTGATCGTGCCGTCGACCTCGGCCAAGACCGGAATCTCCATCTTCATGGACTCCAGCAGCACCACGATGTCGCCCTTGCCGATCTGGTCGCCCTCGTTGACGACGACTTCCAGCACGCTGGCCACGATCTCGGCTCGAACATCCTCGGCCATCTTCACCCCACTCGTTTCGGCCACTGCGCATGCTGGCTGGTCTGGGCTTCCATCTCAAGCTCATGTATATCGAACCACAACATCATCAGGCACACCGGCGCGCGGGCCGGTCCCGGTGGGGTGAAAAAGCACACGCTGCGCCGTGCGAGAATTGACGGCAACCTGACGGGCGCCAAGCGCCGAGATCATGAACGAACGACGGAGGTTCTCCCATGGCCAAGCGTGGCCGCAAGAAGCGTGACCGCAAGCACAGCAAGGCCAACCACGGCAGGCGTCCCAACGCCTAACCGCTGGTAGTCGCGCTGGAGTGCGCTCTTACTACGATTCCCGGATGATCGTGGTGCGCCGAATCTCCAGCCGCAGCCGCTCGCGCAGGCCCTCGGGGGCCTTGTCGCCGCTGCATTTGGTCGCGATCAGCGCCTTGAATTGCTCTTCGATCCCGAACAGCCGCAAGCATGGCGGGCATTCGTCGAGATGCTGCTTGAGCTTCTTGCGTGTCTCCGCCGTGCATTCGCCGTCGAGCAGCGTCCATACCTCGGCGATCAATTCGGCACATTCGGCCTTGGTGCGCGGATCCGTGGCCGGCGTGGCGCCATCGGGCGAAAACTCGCTCATGACGACACCTCCTCGTGCGTCTGCTGGCTCCGGATGAAGCCGCGGTCCTTGGCCACGTCTTCCAACAACGAGCGCAGCTGGCGTCTGCCCCGATGCAGCCGCGACATTACCGTCCCGATCGGGGTATCCATGATTTCGGCGATCTCCTTGTACGGGAAACCTTCGACATCGGCGTAGTAGACGGCCATCCGGAACTCCTCCGGCAGCGCCTGCAACGCGGCTTTGATCTCGGTGTCCGGCAGCGCCTCCAGGGCCTCGACCTCGGCCGACCGCAACCCGGTTGAGGAGTGTTCGGCGTTGGACGCCAGCTGCCAGTCGGTGATCTCCTCGGTCGGATACTCCGCGGGCTGGCGCTGTTTCTTGCGATAGCTGTTGATGTAGGTGTTGGTCAGAATCCGGTACAACCACGCCTTGAGGTTGGTGCCGGCCCGGAACGACCGAAACCCGGCGTAGGCCTTGACCATCGTTTCCTGCAGCAGGTCCTCGGCGTCTGCGGGGTTGCGCGTCATGCGCAGCGCGCCGCCGTAGAGCTGGTCCAACAGGGGAATCGCGTCGCGCTCGAAGCGCGCGGTCAGCTCCTCATCGGTTTCTTCAACAGGCTCGACAAGCTCTGAACCGGTCACTGCATCTGGGCCATCGTCTAAGTCGGCCATCTCCGTTAACACGGTCCCTTCCGTTGCAGCATCGCCACCCAGCACTGCCAGCGACACCGAACTCGCAAATAAGCGAACCAACTGCTCCTCGCCTATTGAACTGCCTAACAGGCTTGTCGCCGTTGACACCAGATCCTCCTCCCAATCTAGAGGCTGCGACCGACAATGTTTGCCCGGGTCGCTTACATGCGTTTGTCGAGACCGACAGCTTCAACAGCACCAGCCGACGTGCTATTTCCGGTGCCAGGTCCCCCCAACCGACCGGTTGGGACCGGGCGTTACTGTGACGCCATGTCCCACGCCACGTCATTGCAAGGCAAGACCATGTTCATCTCCGGCGCCAGCCGCGGTATCGGCCTGGCCATCGCGAAACGCGCCGCACAGGACGGCGCCAACATCGCACTGATCGCCAAGACCGCCGAGCCGCACCCGAAACTGCCGGGAACGGTGTACACCGCCGCCAAGGAACTCGAAGAGGCCGGCGGCCAGGCCCTGCCGATCGTCGGGGACGTCCGGGACCCGGAATCCGTCGAATCCGCGGTGGCCAAGACCGTCGAGCAGTTCGGCGGCATCGACATCTGTGTGAACAACGCGTCGGCGATCAACCTGGGGTCCATCGCCGAGGTCCCGATGAAGCGCTTCGACCTGATGAACGGCATCCAGGTGCGCGGCACCTACGCCGTGTCGCGGGCGTGTCTGCCCCATATGAAGGGCAGGGAGAACCCGCACGTCCTGACGCTGTCCCCGCCGGTGCTGCTCGGCCAGGAGTGGCTGAAGCCGACGGCGTACATGATGGCCAAGTTCGGCATGACGCTGTGCGCATTGGGCATCGCGCAGGAGATGCGCGCCGACGGCATCGCGTCGAACACGCTGTGGCCGCGCACGCTGGTGGCCACCGCCGCGGTGCAGAACCTGCTCGGCGGCGACGAGGCGATGGGCCGGGCCCGCAAGCCCGAGGTCTACTCGGACGCGGCCTACATCATCCTGAACAAGCCGTCCAAGGAATTCACCGGCAACATGCTGTTGTGCGAGGACGTGCTGCTGGCAAACGGCGTCACCGACCTATCGGTCTACAACTGCGTGCCGGGCGGCACGCTCGGCGTCGACTTCTGGGTAGACGGCGTCAACCCGCCGGGTTATACCGGGCCGTAACGGGGCCCTAACGTGGCCGCGACGCCGGCATTGGCGGCGCTGACCGAGGCCGGTGTGCCGCACGAGGTGGTGAAGTTCGGCCACGATCCACGCGAACACTCGTTTGGTTCCGAAGCCATCAAAGCGCTGGCCAAGCTCGGTATCGCGGCCGGGCAGATCTACAAGACGCTGGTGATCGCGCTGCCCGACGGGCTGGCCGTGGCCGTCGTGCAAGCATCCGCCCGGCTCTCGCTGAAGGCGGCCGCCGCGGCGCTGGGCGTGACCAAAGCCGTGCTGGCCGAACCCGCAGTCGCGCAGCGGAGCACCGGGTACATCGTCGGCGCGGTATCGCCGTTCGGTCAGCGCAGGCCGCTGCCGACGGTCGTCGATTCCAGTGCGCTGGCCTGGGAGCGGGTGTTCTGCAGCGCCGGACGCCGGGGCTGGGACGTCGCGGTGGCCCCGCAGGATCTGATCGGCGTCACCGGTGCGGTCACCGCCGACATACAGGTCTAGCCCTTGACGAGGGTGAACTGCGCGACGTCGGTGTAGCCCTCGCGGAACAGGTCCGCGCAACCGGTCAGGTACTTCATGTACCGGTCGTAGACCTCTTGCGACTGAATCTCGATGGCCTCGTCGCGCCTGGCCTCCAGTGCGGCCGACCAGTTGTCCAGGGTGCGCGCGTAGTGCAGCCGCAACGGCTGGTAACGGTCGAGCGTGAAGCCGGCGCGCTTGGCGTGCTCCTCGACATTCTTGGCTTGTGGCAGATCCCCGCCCGGGAAGATCTCGTCCATGATGAATTTCATGAAGCGGATCTTGGTCATGGTGATGGGCAGACCGCGATCGGCGAATTCCTCATCGCTGGGCTTGATGATGGTGTGCAGCATCATCACCCCGTCGTCCGGCAGCGCCGCATAGGCCATCTTGAAAAAGTCCGGGTAGCGATCGCGGCCGAAGTGCTCGAAGGCGCCGATTGACACGATGCGGTCGACCTTCTCGTCGAACTGCTCCCAGCCCTGAAGCAGCACCCGCTTGGTTCGCGACGACGGGTGGTTGTCCAGCCGTTGCTGCACGTGCGCCTGCTGATTGCGGCTCAGGGTCAGGCCGACGACGTTGACGTCGTACTTCTCGAGTGCGCGCACGACGGTGGTGCCCCAGCCACAGCCGATATCGAGCAGCGTCATGCCGGGTTGCAGCCCGAGCTTGCCCAACGACAGGTCGACCTTGGCGTACTGCGCCTCTTCGAGCGACATGTCGTCGCGCTCGAAATAGGCGCAGCTGTAGGTGCGCGTCGGGTCCAGGAAAAGCGCGAAGAACTCATCAGAGAGGTCGTAGTGCGCCTGCACGTCCTCGAAATGCGGCTTCAAGCCCGGAGTTTCGTTTTCTTTGAAGGACAAGGCACAACTTTCTCGATCGCGTGTGAGTGGGCTTTACGGCGTGCGATCGATGTGGATCGACTCCCCCAGGTGTCACAGTGTATACAGCGCCCGCGGCGCACCCACGCAGCTCGCCTCCAGTAAACAAAATCCACAGCCCGCGGCGCGCCGGCATCCCGCCGACCAGCCGCCATGAACACAACGCCGACCGCATGCGATCGGCGTTGTGCTGCAAGGGATTCGGCGTCAGATCAGGCGGTCTTGGTCCGGCTGCGAACCTGAAACGCGCTGATCACGTCGACGATGCCAATCGCGATCAGCCAGCAGCCGGCGACCAGGGTGAGGACGGCGATCGAGTGCAGTGGCGAAACGATCAGGACTGCGCCGCCAACCACGATGACCAACCCGGACAGCGCCTGCCAGCCGCGGCCGGGCATGTGGTCCAACGACAACGCCGCCGCAAGCAGCGTCATGCCGCGGAACAACCAGCTGATACCGATCCAGATGGCCAATAGGGTAACCGCTTCGAATTCTTCGCGGAAGCAGAAGAATCCCAGAATCAGCGACACGATGCCGGTGATAAAGGTCAACACTCTCATCGCGGCGCCGGCATGTGAACCGAAGGCCGCGAACACGTAGCCGATTCCGGAAAACACCAGGTAGATGCCGAAAAGAACCCCCGCCACGAACAGTGTTCGTCCTGGCCACGCCAGGACTATGACACCTAGCGCAACGGCCAGGATGCCGGTGAGGAGAAGCACTTGCCATGCACTGCGGGCAAGCTGCTGTAAAGGACCTTCGAAAACGGTGTCGTCGCGAATAGACATCTCAATATCATTAGCCATATTCGATGAAAATAAAATGTCCTGGGCAACACAATTCAGCATCGCGCACGGGTATTTATAACAATGCCGGATGCGAGGTACTGAGGTACCGTGCGCTCGCGGTAACGTGCAACGATGAGTACCGCAGTGGTGGTTGGCAGTGGGCCCAACGGGCTCGCCGCCGCCATCCGCCTGGCGGCCAAGGGTGTACAGGTCACCGTGCTGGAAGCCGCCGACGAAGTCGGCGGGGGCACCCGCAGCACCGAAGCAATCGTCCCCGGCCTGCTGCATGACCATTGCTCGGCGATCCACCCGATGGCGGTCGGCTCGCAATTCCTCAACGGCGTCAACCTGCAGCGGTACGGATTGTCGTGGCGCTGGCCGGAGATCGACTGCGTCCATCCGCTCGACGACGGCAGCGCCGGCGTGCTGTACCGCTCGGTGGAGCAGACCGCGTCCGGTCTGGGTCGTGACGGGTCGCGCTGGCGCCTCGCGTTCGGCTATCCGGCCTCGCGTTTCGACTCGTTGAGCGATGACATCATGGGACCGCTGCTGCGGGTCCCGCACCATCCGTTGATGCTGGCCCGGTTCGGTGCGCCGACGGTGCTTCCCGCCTCGACGTTCGCACGGGTGTTCCGCACCGAGAAAGCCCGGGCGTTATTCGGTGGTGTTGCGGCCCACGCCTTCCGGCCGCTGCACTACCCGATGACCTCGGCCATCGGCATGGGCATCATCACGGCCGGGCACCGGCACGGCTGGGCGGTGGCCGCGGGCGGATCGCAGTCGATTGCCGACGCGATGGTCGCTCTGCTGAGCGACCTGGGCGGCAAGATCGAAACCGGTGTCCGGGTGCAGAACACGTCGCAGCTGCCGCCGGCCGACGTCACGATGTTCGACCTGGCGCCCAGCGCGGTCGCGGGCATCCTCGGCGACCGTCTGCCCCGTCGAATTGCAGCCGCCTTCACCAGGTTTCGGCGTGGACCGGGCGCATTCAAGGTCGACTTCGCCGTCGAGGGCGGCGTGCCGTGGACCAACCCGGAGGCGCATCGGGCCGGCACGGTGCATCTGGCCGGCAGCTACGCGGAGCTGGCCGCGACCGAGCGCGACATCCACGCCGGGCGTATGCCCGAGCGACCGTTCGTGCTGATAGGCCAGCAGTACCTGGCCGATCCGCAACGGTCAGTGGGCAATACGCATCCGGTGTGGAGCTACGCGCACGTCCCCAACGGCTACACCGGCGACGCCACCGGGGCGATCATCGCCCAGATCGAGCGATTCGCGCCCGGATTCTCCGAACGCATCGTGGGACACACCGTTCGCACCACGACGCAGATGGCGACGTTCAACGCCAACTATGCCGGTGGCGACATCATGACCGGCTCGAAGGACATTCGCCAGCTGACCTTCGGACCTCGAATCACACTGTCGCCCTACACCATTGGCATTCCCGGCATGTACATCTGCTCGGCGGCCACCCCGCCCGGTCCCGGCGCGCACGGCATGTGTGGCGCCAACGCCGCCGAGCTCGCCCTCGACTATCTGACCGGTCGAGGCTAGATTCGCTCATGATTCAGACCGTCAGGTATCCACCGTCGACGGCGATCGTGCTGCCGGTGATGTAGGACGCGGCATCGGTACACAAGAACAGCGCCGCACCGGCGCAGTCCTGCGGTGTTCCCGGTCGGCCCAGCGGCGTGTGGAAGCCGATCTCGACATCCATGATCTCGGGAACCCCCATGGCCGGGTGCGTCATTCGAGTGTCGATCAACCCGGGAGCGATCGCGTTGACCCGGATGCCGTCATTCGCCCACCGACGCGACAGGTTCATTGTCAAGGCGACCAGACCCATCTTCGAGGAAGCGTAGCCCGGGACGAAGACCGCCGAGCGGAACGCGGACATCGAAACCACGCTGACCACGCTGGCTCCGCCGGGCGCAGTGCTCGCCTTCAGGCGGTCGTGGCAGCGCATCGTTAAACGCATAGGGCCCAACATATTCTGCGTCACCGACGCCACATAGCCGTCCGGGTCGTATTCGTCGCCGGCGGGATACGGGCCACCGGCGTTGTTGATCAGGATGTCGAGTTCACCCAGCGAGTCCGCCAGCGCGTCGACGGCATCGGGATCCTGAATCTGACACTGGCGGTAGGTGAATGCGTTCAGATCGGTGTCGGGGTAGTCGGCGGTCGACCCGCGAGTGCCGGTCACGGTGACGGCGGCGCCCGCCTTGGCGAACTCGGCGGCGATCGCGTTGCCGATGCCGCTGGTGCCGCCGGTCACCAACACATTGGCGCCGGTGAAGTCGAACCTGACGGAGTTCATGGGTCGGTCCTCAATTCGTTGCTGGATTTAGTGACTCAGGCCTTTTCCCAGAACTTTTCGGTGTCGCGGGAGTGTCGGTCGCCGCCGCGAGATCGGCGGCCCCGGGGCGCTCCCGGTGAATACCGGCCATGACTTGCGATCCTCTACAGTTCTAGAGGTAAAGTCAATATCCATGGGACTACGCGGCCTGGCCGAACGGGTAGCGGTCGTGGTCGGCGGCGCCACCGGCATCGGCGCCGCGACGGCCGGCCGGCTCGGGGCGGAAGGCTGCCGGGTCGTCATCGGCGACGTCGCCGCCGACGCCGCGGCGCAGACCGCCGCCCGCATCTGCGCCGCCGGGGGCACGGCAACCCACGTCGGGTTCGATCTCGCCGATCCCGCGTCGGTGTCCCACCTGATCGATTCGGCCGCAACGACTTACGGCGGAGTGGACCTGCTGTTCAACGTCGGTGCGGACATGAGCACGATCCGGGCCGACACCGATGTGGTCGACATCGACTTCGAGGTGTGGGATCGCGTGATGGCAGTCAACCTGCGCGGCTATGTGGCCGCGATGAAATACGCCATTCCGCGGATGCTCGCCAGCGGGGGCGGCGCGATCGTCAACATGTCCTCGGCGGCGGCGTTCCAGGGTGAGCCGGCCCGGCCCGCCTACGCCACCGCGAAGGCCGGCATCGGCGCGCTGACCCGCCATGTCGCGTCGCGGTGGGGCAAGCAAGGCATCCGCTGCAATGCCGTGGCGCCGGGCTTCACCGCGACCGAAGCCATCCGCTCGGTTCCGCAGTGGCCGGATCTGCAGGCCGGCGCACTCAAGCGCATTCGCGGCACCCGCGTCGGGGAACCGGAGGACATCGCCGCGCTGGTCGCCTTCCTGCTGTCCGAGGAAGGTGAATGGATCAACGGTCAGGTCGTCAACATCGACGGCGGCACCGTCCTTCGGTGAGCCATGGCAGCCAGCACCCGGTCCCGGAAGCGCAACGGCGACGAGCGTC
Source organism: Mycobacterium sp. pR1184 (assembly GCF_041287235.1). Classification (NCBI taxonomy): domain Bacteria; kingdom Bacillati; phylum Actinomycetota; class Actinomycetes; order Mycobacteriales; family Mycobacteriaceae; genus Mycobacterium; species Mycobacterium sp. pR1184. The sequence continues at coordinate 406,681 of NZ_JBGGKR010000004.1, forward strand.
GTCGCGAACTGTGTGACGCCGCGATCCAGGTGCTCGCCGAGCGGGGATCACGCGGGCTGACACACGGGCAGGTCGATCGCTGCGCGCGAGTGCCGGAGGGGACCACGTCGTACTACTACCGCACTCGGGCGGCGCTATTGCGCGGTGTCGGCAAGCGGGTCGCCGAGATCGACGTCGCCAACCTGCAGTCGGTGATCGACGAGCCGCGCGACCCCCTCGCGCCATTCGCGCACCTGGCGGCGCTGACCATGACGCAGGCCGACGGGCCCGGGTTGATGCTCAACCGGGCGCGGCATGAATTGCTGATGGGGGCGCTCCGCGATGCCGATCTCGCCGAGACGTCGCAGGCGTTCGTCGCCCGAATGAACGCGATGACCCGCGACGCGATCGCCCATCTGCAGCCCGGTACCGACGACCCCGACCTGCTCGATGCGCAGACGATGGCCGTCACGACGTTCATCGCGGGGGTGTTCACCCGGCTGGCTGGCGGAGACCGCACGATCAGCAACGCCGAGCATCTTGCCCGGCTGCTGGAAGCCGTGGCCACCGCGGTCTCGCTGCAGCGGGCGTGAGCATCGCGGCGAAAACCCCTATGCGGCTGCCTGACAAGGCTTAACGTGTTGCCCATGAACATGAAGCGACTTGTCGCCAGCGGTGTGCTGGCTGTTGCGGGATTGATGACGGTCGGACTGGGCGTCAGCAACGCCGACACGATTCAGACCGAGGGCAACTACCCGACTCGGGCGGCCTGTCAGGACGCCGGTCCGGGCGTGAAGGCGTCGACGCCGGGCAACTGGAACAACTTCTGGTGCGTGCCGGATCGCAACGTCAACGGCAACTGGAAGCTGGTTCTCAGCAACTAGTAGCTGTAGAAGCCCTCGCCGGTCTTGATACCGAGTTTGCCGGCGTCGATGTAGGACTGCAGCAGATCACGCACGCTCTTCGGCAGGTGCGGAAGCTCGGCGGCGTAATGGTTCTCGATGTCGAGCACGACGTCCAGGCCGACCAGGTCCATCATCTGAAACGGGCCGACCGACACGCCCAGGGCGAGCTTGAATATCCCGTCGATATCCTCCGGGCGGGCCACGCCCTCGGCGACCACCGCCAGCGACTCGCGCTTGATGGCCGCCCAGATGCGGTTGAAGATGAAACCCGTGCTCTCCTTGCGCGCTTCGAAGGGCTGCACGCCGAATTCGGGTAGCACCGTCAGCAGCGTGTCGAGCAGACCCCGGTCGGTCTGACCGTTCGACATCAACTCGATCGCGTTGATGTCCGGTGGCATGTAGAAGTGCATGTTGCACAAACGTGTTTTGTCGCCGATGTTTTCGACCATCAGCCGCGACGGGATGGACGACGAGTTGGTTCCGAAGATGGTGCCCACCGGCGCCGCCCGGTCGATCTCGCCCCACAACGGGATCTTGATCTCGAGCTTCTCGGGGACCGACTCGACGGCCAGCCACGCGTCGTCCAACGCTTCGTCCAGCGATCCGGTGGCGGTCACTACACCGGCGTCGCCAAATCCCCTGTCGGCCAATACCTTCGGTAACGCCTGTGCCACGTATTGGATGGCTTCGTCACGTTGTTCCTTGCGCCGCGCGTAGATTCGCACTGTCCCGCCGCGAGTGGCGAACATCAAGGCGATGCGGCGCCCCAGGGTGCCCGCGCCGATCACCGCGACGGGGCGATTCCGGATGTCTTCGAAGGTGTAGCTGTACGAACCAGTCACATGTGCATGGTAAGCACGCGGTCGAGCGCCGGGATTCGTCGCTGAGCGACAAAGATCCGCGGAAACTTGTGTTTTCAGTGGCAGGCCCGGCCCGTGTGTCGTTGTGCCCGCCTCGTAGCGACAATCGCCGTGGGCGTGGGCGTGGGCGTGGTGGCTGTCTGGCGGGCCCGCCCTGCGGTGTTCGGACCACGCGGTGATGTGCCCGCCTCTGAGCGACAATCGCCGTGGGTGCACACTGGTGAATTCTCTTGTGTCACTTTCGTTTCAGTGGTCTCCGGGTAGGGTTTTTTGTCGGTGGGTGCCGATAGTTTTGGGGCATGAGTTCAGGTGTGGCCGTCAAGGAGGACGTGGCCTTTGAGGCGCTGGACGCCGCCCTCGATACGGTCCTCGGGCTTGACGCCGAGATGTTGAACACCCGCGAGCGCCTGGACCGGCTGGCCCGCTACGAAAACGTGCGCCGGCGGCTGTCCGCGGGCGAGCACCCGCT
>NZ_JBGGKR010000005.1:0-378358 GCF_041287235.1 Mycobacterium sp. pR1184
GAGTTCGACATCACCAAACTGCGCTATCACAAGATCGTGCTGATGGCTGATGCCGATGTGGACGGCCAGCATATTTCGACGTTGTTGCTGACGTTGTTGTTCCGGTTCATGCGCCCGCTGATCGAGCATGGGCATGTGTTTTTGGCGCAGCCACCGTTGTACAAGTTGAAGTGGCAGCGCAGCGAGCCGGAGTTCGCTTACTCCGATCGTGAGCGGGATGGTCTGCTCGAGGCCGGGCAGAAGGCCGGCAAGAAGATCAACAAAGACGACGGGATCCAGCGCTATAAGGGTCTGGGCGAGATGGACGCCAAGGAGTTGTGGGAGACCACGATGGACCCGACCGTGCGGGTGCTGCGCCAGATCACCCTCGACGACGCCGCCGCGGCCGACGAGCTGTTTTCTATCCTGATGGGCGAGGACGTCGACGCACGCCGCAGCTTCATCACCCGCAACGCCAAAGACGTTCGCTTCCTAGACGTCTGATCGATCTCCGAATCACACCCCGAGTACTAGATAGGCGACCACGACGACCGTCAACGCCACGACCAAGACGGCGACAATAGGTACCGCGGCGCGAGCGCATAGTTGCCGAGACAGCGGGCGGACCGCGAGGGTGCGGCGCCGGAGGATACCCACGGCGAACACCGTGAGCGCGAGTAATGCTGCCGCACTGCCGATACCGAGTCGGACAGCGCTCCCGCTCGGGTCGGTCACGGTGTGATCCTTGAGAACAATCAACACCCCGGATGCGACGACGGACAGTGACGTACGCGTCCAGGACAGCGCCGTGCGTTCGGGCTGCAGGCCGCGGTCCGGCGACGTAGCTGCCGAGTGGGTCATCGGCTGACGCCGGACGCGGCCAGTGCCAGGGCGACTGTCACCAGGCCGACCGTGATCAGGGCCACCGCCAAGTAGATCGGAGTGGACGGCCGGGGCAAGGGTTGATCAAGGCGCATCGCGTGGTCGACCTGACTCCAACGATGCAGGCCAGCAGCCGAAGTCAGCATCGCCACGGTACCGACCGCGCCGCCAAGGATGTGCCGCAGCCCCGGGACGGCCAATTCCGGCAGGAACTGGACGACACCGACCGCCGCGGCAAGCAAGCCCAGCGCGGTGCGCTGCCATGCCAGAAATGTCCGCTCGTTTGCCAGTGTGAATCGATAGTCCGGTTCGACAGCGGCGGCGGTCGATGCTGCACCGTTGGCGTCCAATGTGGTTGACGAGCTTGTAGATTCCACAATCATCTAGTCTTTCGGTGGCCGTAGTCCGGCGCCAGAGCGGCGGAGGTGGCGTAACTCAAGTGTCATTTGCTCGGTTGCCGGCGCCGAAGACGGCCATGCCATGCCGTGGCGAACCTCGCCCGGACGCGAAACCGCGACACCGTGACCTTCGCGGCTCGAAAACGCCAGATGGCGTAACGGTGGCGCAACGTCCAGTGATCGAGCGGTAATAGACAGCCCCGACGCTGGATTGCGTGGATGAGGTAAGACAGACCGATCGGTGCCGACGCACCGGGTGGGCCTCATGGTCGCGTTGGCGGCGTGCGCGGGTGGTGGTCGCCGCACTCGTGATGCCCGCCGGGCAGCTGCTCAGCGGCTGCGGCCTGCTCACCGAGAACGCTGTGGTGGTCAACGTCGGCTATCAGTCCAAGACCATCAACACCGTCAACGCCGGCACCTTGATGCGTGATCGTGGTGACTTCGAAAAGGCGCTCGGCCAACTCGGCAAGTCCACCGGCAAGAAGTACCGGGTGGTGTGGCAGGACTTCGCCTCCGGCGCACCCCTCACCGCGCAGATGATCGCCACCCACGTCGACATCGGGTCGATGGGCGATTACCCGTTGGTCGCCAACGGATCCAAGACCAAGAGATACAGCGATTCGGAAACCGAACTGATCGCCACCACCGGCTACAGCCTGCGTGGCTCGCTCAACCAGGTAGTGGTCCCGACCGGTTCCGCGGCCCGAACACTAACCGACCTCGCCGGCAAACGGGTGTCGACCAGCCTCGGTTCGGCCGGTGACGGTATGTTCTCAACCGCGTTGCAGCACAACGGGATCGACGCACACTCCGTGCACACGGTCAACCAGGATCCGTCGATCGGCGCATCGGCGATCGACGGTGGACAGGTCGACGCGCTGGCGCAGTTCGTGCCGTGGCCGCAGCTGGTGATCTTTCGCAACCAAGGCAGGTTGCTCTACGACGGCGGCGACAACAACGTGCCCACCTTCCACGGCGTCGTCGTCCGCAAACAGTTCGCTGCCGCCAACGGTGAGGTGATGGCCGCGTTCATGCAGGCGATGAAGGCGACCACCGAGTACATCGTCGCCAATCCGCTGCCCGCCGCGTTGCGGGTGAGCCAGCTCACCGGCATCGAGCCTGAGGTGGTGTACCTCTACAACGGCCCTAATGGGTTGGTGTCCTTTGACATGACGTTGAAGAGCCAGTTTGTCCTCACCGTCGACAAGGTCAAGACGTTCTTGGTCGCCCGGAAATCGGTGAGCAAAGATTTCGACGTCGCGTCGTTCATGGACGACGAATATCTGCGGCAGCTGTTCGGCGGTGACTACGAACGGCGACGCGCCGACGTCGCCAACCCGAGCTTGCTCACGGGATACGACAATCTGTGCGGGCTGCCCGTAAGCGATGCGTCGGAGGCATCCGAGTTGTGGGCCCAGGGTGTCGGGGCCACCACCGTCGCGGCGACGCCGACCTGTCTGCTGCGCCGGGTCGCCGCCACCGCCGCGGTGCGGGCCGCCTACGTGCCAGACACCCTCACCGGCACCAGGTTGTTCGCGAATCATGCTGTGTGGCTGGACGATCCGAACGCTCCACCGATGCAGCGGTACAAACCGTTCGCCACCCAGGCCGCCGCCGACGTCTACCACGCGCAGCACCCGGCCAGCACACCGCTCACCTACCCGGCAGCCGTAGCGCAGTCCCGATCGCTGGGATAGCCGAGAACTGATCCTCAAGAGGAAGGAATCCCTGTGACAACCACACTGACCCCCTACCAAGTGGCCGTCGATGCCGTACCGGCCCTGCCGGGTTCGGCGTCGCGACTGCGCCCGAGGCGACGGATCACCAGCCGCATCCCGCAGGATCTGCAACGCCGCGTCGCGGCATTGCTGCTGCCGCTGATCCCCATCGTCGTCTTCGTCGCACTGTGGCAGCTGCTCACCGCTCACAACGTCGTGGCTTGGCTGCGATTCAATCGGATGCCGGCCCCGACGCAAGTGGTCGACGCGCTGGCGTCGCGGATCAGCTCCGGTGGCTACTACGACGACCTGCTGGCCAGTCTGCAGCGGATTCTGCTCGGGTTCGGGCTCGCCGCGGTAGTCGGCATTGCACTGGGAACCCTGATCGGACGCTCGCAGACGGCCCGGATGACGCTGCGGCCGTTCATCGAGATCGTGCGGCCGATCCCGGCGATCGCCCTGGTCCCGCTGACCATCCTGCTGTTTCCCTCCAGCGAGCAGGGCATCGTATTCATCACCTTCTTCGCCGCGTTCTTCCCCGTCGTCGTCAGCACCATCCATGCCATGGAGTCACTGCCCAAGGTGTGGGAAGAGGCCGCCAAAACCATGGGAGCAGGCCGACTTTCGCTGTTGTGGCACGTGGTCTTGCCGGGTGCCCTGCCCGGCATCTTCGCGGGCCTGTCGGTCGCGATGGGGGTGGCGTGGATTTGTGTGGTGAGCGCAGAAATGATCTCCGGGCAGTTCGGCATCGGGTACTACACCTGGCAGTCCTATGGCCTGCTGGATTACCCCGGAGTGGTCGTCGGCATGATCTCGATCGGAGCACTGGGTCTGATGACGGCCTGGGCGGTGGAACGCGTCGGCCGCCGAGTGAACCGCTGGCTGCCGCGGGCCGGCCAATGAGCGCCGGCGCGGTTCGCCTCGAAGGACTGAAACTCGGGTTCAACGGAGTTGTCGCGGCCGACGTCACCCTGGACATCAACCCCGGTGAAGTCGTCGTCTTTCTTGGTCCCTCAGGCTGCGGCAAGTCGACGATCCTGCGAGCACTGGCAGGGCTTCTCGCCCCGCTGAGTGGGCACGCCACCGTCGACGGAGCAGCCGTGACGGGGAATGCAGCGCAGTGCGCGATGGTCTTTCAGGAGGATGCGCTGCTCCCGTGGCGCAATGCGCTCAAGAACGTGATGTACCCGATTCGGCTGCGCGGCATCCGTGGCAAGGATGCAAGGGTTGCGGCGCAAGACCGGCTGGACCAGGTGGGTCTGGGAGCCTATGCCGATCATCTGCCCAGCCAGCTGTCGGGGGGTATGCGACAGCGCGTTCAACTCGCCCGCACCCTGGCGTGTGAGCCGAAGGTGATGCTGATGGACGAACCGTTCGGTGCGCTGGACGCTCAGACTCGGCTGGACATGCAGCGGTTGTTGATGACGGTGTGGGAGCAGCAGAAGATGACCATCCTGTTCGTCACCCACGACGTGGACGAGGCTCTGTTGCTCGCCGACCGCATCGTATTGCTGAGCCACCGGCCCGCGACCGTCGCGGATATCATCACGATGGACGAACCACGTTCTCCGGCAGCACAATTCACCGAAGCCTATCAACGCCGCCGTTACGACATCCTGCGATTTCTGGGGCACGACCCGCAGGACCGAGCGGAAGGGCCGGCGCCGGCGTGCCACCACAACGCGGGTGGTGACGGACAGTGACGACAGAAAGTGACCTGAGGACACCGCGAGATCTCAGCGCCAACGCGCACCGTGGTCGCTACCACGTGCCCTACGTCTCGGTGCGCGAACATATCCCGTACCCTCCCGGCGAGGGCCTCCGGTCGACGAGCCACCAGTGCCCCACGGCCCCCAGGCATTACGCCGACGTGGCGCAGGCACGTCTATTCGCCGACCTGTTGCGGGCAGAGCATGCCGAACTGGCAGCAACCGCGGGACTCGGCGGACGCGGGCGCGCTGCCCCGTGCCCTCCCGATCAGATGCTGTGGTTGCAAGCCCGGATGCGAGAAGTCCGCCAACTTCTCGAGGCACTGGAAAAGCGGTTTCCGTGCTCATGAGTCCGAAAACCTCGGGCACCCGCACGGCTGCGCCGGGTATAGACAACTCCGTGCTTGGCGCGCTGCGCAGCCCCGCACGGTTGCGCACCGAAGCACTCGCCGGATTGGTGGTGGCGCTGGCGCTGATCCCGGAAGCGATCGCCTTTTCGGTGATCGCCGGAGTCGACCCGCGAGTCGGCCTGTTCTCTTCGGTCACTATGGCCCTGACCATCGCAGTGGCGGGTGGCCGGCCCGCATTGATCTCCGCGGCAACCGCCGCCGTGGCCCTCGTCGTCGCGCCGATCGGCCACGAGCACGGGGTCAACTATTTGATCGCGACGATCGTGCTGGCCGGCGTCATCCAGGTGCTCCTGGGCCTGGCCGCAGTCGCGAGGCTGATGCGGTTCATCCCACGCAGCGTGATGATCGGATTCGTCAACGCGCTCGCCATCTTGGTGTTCGTCTCGCAGCTACGGCACTTGGTGGGCGTTCCATGGCTGGTGTATCCGCTCGCCACCGCCGGCATCGCGATCATGGTCGCGCTGCCGAAACTGACTACCGCCGTCCCGCCGCCGCTGGTGGTGGTGTTGGTGTTGACGGCGACGGTGGTGATCTTCGGTTGGCACGTTCCCGACGTCGGATCCCAAGGCGCACTGCCTCATTCACTGCCGTCACCGTCGATCCCGCAGGTGCCGTTGACGTGGCGGACGCTGCAGCTCATAGGTCCCTACGCGATAGGCGTGGCGTTGGTGGGACTGCTGGAATCGCTGATGACGGCCAAACTTGTCGACGACATGACCGAGACTCCGTCGAACAAGACCCGCGAAGCGTGCGGCCAGGGCTTGGCCAACATGATCACCGGCGTCTTCGGCGGCATGGGCGGCTGCGCCGTCGTCGGCCAGACCATGATGAACGTCAAGGTCGCCGGCGGGCGCACCCGGGTCTCGACGTTGGCGACCGGAGCATTCCTGTTGCTACTGATCGTGTCCCTGGGCGACCTGGTTGGGCGGATTCCCATGGTCGCGCTGGCCGCCGTCATGATCGTCGTCTCCGCCGCCACGTTCGATTGGCACAGCGTGGCGCCGCGCACGCTGCAAGTGTTGCCGCGCAGTGAAACCGTCACCATGATCATTACCGTGGCGGCGACGGTGGCCACCGGAAATCTGGCCATCGGGGTGACGCTGGGCGTGCTCACCGCCATGGTGGCGTTCGCCCGCCGCGTCGCCCACCTCACGATCGTGGAATCCGACGGCCCCCATACGGCGGACGACTCCGGAACCCGCATCTACCGGGTGCGAGGCGAACTGTTCTTCGCCTCCAGCAACGATCTCGTGCATCAATTCGACTATGTGAACGATCCCAAGGACGTCCTCATCGACATGTCCGACACCGACATATGGGACGCCTCCGCGGTCGCCACTCTCGACGCCATCCGGAATAAATACCAGGTGCGCGGCAAGACCGTACGGATCAGCGGTCTGGACGGCGCCAGTCTCGAGCGCCTCAACCGGCTGTCCGGCCGACTGGGTGTCTGATCGAGATCGCCATCTCGTTTGTGGTCGCGTCTTGACCTGCCCGTCGTGGCGACCACCGGCTTTAGGCGCCTTGAGTCGCTGGCTGCCGACGAGCGGTCGGAGGCGTTGTGCGGTAGAAAGTGCGTAAACGAAAGCCCTGCCAAGAAGCGCGCGGGATTCGGCTCGCTTTTGAAGAGAGGCTTGATCGTATGCCCGCATGGAGACGCCGCGGCGTGACAGAGGACAGCAGCACGACCGGCTTTCGCCGCAGCGTCGGCGCGGAATTGGCAGTCGAGGTGACCGAGCCCACGGTGCTGGATTTCCAGATCGCGGTGAGTCGTCAACCGGGCCTGGAGGTGAGCGAATCGCTGACCATCAAGCACAACGGCAAGACCGTTGAACCGCGCGAGATCATCGGCGCGCATCAGACCCGAATCCATGTCTTGCCCGCCGACAAGGGAACAGTCACCGCGTCGTACGAGGCGACGGTCGTCGGTCACGCGGACCCCGAACCCGTCACCGACATAGAGGCCATCACCTATCTGCGCCCGAGCAGATATGCCGAAGCCGACAAGTTCTTCGGTTTCGCCGCAACCGAATTCCAGCAGTACGGCACCTCGGTGACCCTGCTCGAGAAGGTCTCGTCGTGGGTCGGTACCCGGCTGAATTATGTTCCCGGCTCTAGTGATCCGATCGACGGGGCCGCCGATACCTTGCTCGCGGGTGCGGGCGTATGCCGCGACTATGCCCACCTGGTGATCGCGCTGCTGCGCGCGGTCCACGTCCCGGCCCGGCTGGTCGCGGTGTACGCGCCGGGCTGCCAGCCGATGGATTTTCATGCCGTGGCCGAGGCGTTGATCGACGGGGTCTGGCAGGTCGTCGACGCCACCTGCCTGGCGCCGCGCCAGTCCATGGTCCGTATTGCCACGGGCCGTGATGCCGCCGACACCGCGTTCCTGGACAACCATGGCGGTGCCATCAACCTGCAAAGCATGACCGTCACCGCCGTCGTCGACGGTGAATTGCCGAAGGACTCCGTCGAGCAGCTCGTCAGCCTGGGGTAGGAACCGCCCTACTCGCGCTAGCTATCGCGCCGTGCGTGCGACCATCCGGACCACCTGGCCAACGTTGCCGGCGGCGCTGAAGTGGCACCCTGCCCACCGCCATCATTGCCGCGTCGCGGCGCGGTGTCGGCTGGCACTAAGGTTGATCCATGCCGGACGCCGCCGCCACGCCCGTCTTGGTCCGGTCCGATCGAATCCTGTTGATCCTGTCGGCGGTGTTGGTGCTGTGCGCCGGGTTCGCCCACTTCGGCGGCTGGAACTCGGTGCTGACCTTCCTGGTCGCCGCCGCGGCGGTGGGTGTGCTCGCAGCACTCGTCGGCCACAGCGTGGATCAGCTCGGCGACCGCTTTGGAGCCGGCGCCACCGGGGTGCTTCAATCGGCGCTCGGCAATCTTCCCGAGCTGTTCATCTGCCTGTTCAGCCTGCGGCACGGCCTGGTCGACGTGGTCCGCGCGGCTTTGGTCGGATCCATCTTGGCCAACCTGCTGCTCGTGTTGGGTCTCGCTTTCGTGGCGGGCGGACTGCGTCACGGAACTCAGCAACTCGGATCGAACCGCGCACGCACCGTGACGGTGCTGATGTTGCTGTCGGTAACGGCGTTGTCGATCCCATCGGTGGCTTACTGGATCCACACCCCGGCCTCCCACCACGAGGACGCCCTGTCGATCGTCGTTTCGGTGCTGCTGCTGGGCCTGTTCCTGCTGTCCCTGCCGGCCTCGCTACGCCGCCACGACGACGAGGCCCAGCCGACCGGAATCCACGAGCACCCGCGCTGGCCGGTCTGGCTCGCGATCGGCATGCTCGCCGGCGCCGGGGTACTGGCGGCTTTCGTGTCGGAGTGGTTCGTCGACGCGCTGCAACCGGCCATGCACGCACTCAACATCTCCGAGGTGTTCGCGGGTTTGGTCGTGGTCGCGATCGCCGGCAACGCGGTGGAGAACTTCGTCGGCATCCAGCTTGCCGCCAAAGGGCAATCCGCGTACGCGTTCTCGGTCGTCCTCAATTCGCCACTGCAGATCTCGCTGGTGCTGGGGCCAGCGTTGGTGCTCATCTCGCAGGCCACCGGCATGGCCGGGCTGACCTTGGTCTTCAGCCCGATGTTGGTCGTGGCGTTGCTGCTCGCCGTCATCCTCACCGCGTTCATCTCGTTCGACGGCGAATCGACGTGGCTCGAAGGCGCCACCCTCGTCGTCCTCTACGGGATCATTGCCGCAGCGTTCTGGTGGGGTTGACCCGCGTCTGCTTGGCAGCGGCTCGTAGCGGCGAATCGCTGGCGCACGTAACGTCTTTGACATGAGCGTCTACGCCTTGAACCTCTTCGACATCGCCGACGCCGACGAGTACCGCGCCTACTCACGACGGTCCCCTGCCGAGGTTGCCAAGCACGGTGGTCGCGTCGTTGCGCTCGGAAAATTTCAGGAGGCGGTTCTCGGCGACATCGAACCGCGTCAGGTGCTGATCCTCGTGGAGTGGGAATCGCGGGAAGCCTTCGACAATTACTGCAGCGACCCGGAACTCGCCGATCTACATCCGCATCGCGAGGACGGATCGTCGAACTACGTCTGGCACCTGTTCGACCGTCTCGACGACCTCAGGCCGCTCCTAAATCGATGATCCTTTTCTGCACAGTCACATCCAGCCCATAACGCCTCGCGACATGGTGCGCATTGTCTTCCTGCACGAGCGCGACATGGACCGTGCCGGCGCCCGCGGCCATGTATCTGCTGGTATGAATGCCGGGCGCGGTGGGCGCTTTGGTATCCCACTGATATCGGGACCCGAGGTATTTGAGGATCGCCGTATCGGGTGAACCCTCTTCGCGCCATTGGCAATGCGACGTTTGGTAGTCGTCGGCCAAGACGATGTCGAAAATGTCGCCCTTGTGGATCGTGACATGCCCACCGTTGTCGGAATCGTGGGCCTCCACATCCGGGCTCGTCGAGCACTCCGCCACCAACAGCAGGCAGACCAGCAGCAGGCAGACCAACGCCAGTACCCACTTCAAACGCATGTCGACCACGCTAACGTGGCCGCAGATCCTCAGATCTTGAGATAGCCCTTGTCGGCCGGGATCTGGGCGGCGGTGACCAACGACGACGCGTCGCTGGCCAGCCAGACGACGATGTCGGAGATCAGGTCCGGGGCAGCCAGCGACTCGGTAGGCAGTGCGCCCGGCGAGAAGCTGTGGATGTAGTGCGGGTGGTCTTGAAAGACCTGGTACATCGATAGGTCGTTGCCCATCGGGGTGTCGGTGCCATAGGGGTGCACCGAGTTGACGCGGATGCCGAACTCGCCGAGTTCGACCGCCAGCGAGTTGGTGAGGCCGACGACACCGAATTTGGTTGCGCAGTAATGTCCGCAGCCCGGCACGGCCTTGATTCCCGCGGCGGAGCTGATGTTGATGATCGATCCGCCATTACCGGCGTCGATCATTGCCGGCACCGCGGACTTCATGGTGTTCCACAGCCCGGTGAGATTGGTGTCGAGCGTTTCCTGCCACTGTTGGGCCGAAATCTCCCACACCCGGCCCCAATTCAGCACCCCGGCATTGGCCACAACGATGTCGAGCCGTCCGAACTGTTCGATCGCATTCGACACGACGCGCTGCTGGCCGGCCAGGTCGCGAACGTCGACCTCCTCGGCAAGGATCTTGCGGCCCTCACTCTCGACCAGGTTGACCGTCTCAGCGAGGTCTTCGGGTGTGGCCGGGGGATAGCCGTTGTGCTCGGCGACCGGCGCACACGCGTCGATCGCGACAACGTCGGCTCCGGCTCGGGCCAACCGGACGCAGTGTGAGCGACCCTGTCCGCGGGCCGCTCCGGTCACGAAGGCGACTTTTCCGACTAGCGGGGTGGCGGTTTCGGTCATGCCGATAGCTCCTCTGCTGGCGGTGCCGGTTGCGGCTCGATGGTGGGTTGGGTGCGAAACTCGTAGTCCGTCAACGGCGATCGCCGGCTGAACCGCCGCGAAGCGGTGATCGTCTGCGGGCGGTGGTAGACGGTGTCGCGCTGAGAGTTCACAAAGTAGGTGGAAAGGCCCGGGTTGCAGGCCGTCAGGTAGAGGTGAACGGCCCTGCCCTGCCGGTGCATCCGCTCGTTCCAGCGGTCGAACGCGGATTGGCTGACCGCGACGGAAGTCGCGCCGCGCTGTCGTACCTCGTCGATCATACGCACGGCGTGGGCCGCCATCGTCTCGACGAAGTCGGGCCAGGCGAATCCGACGAAGCCCAGCGGTCCGACGATCTCCCACCGGTTGGGCAGCCGCGGATGCGCCGTCCCCGAATAGCTGCGCAACCCCTGGGCGCGGTAATACTGCGCAAGGTCAAAGCCGTTGTCTCCCAGAACCGTTCCGGGACGATACGTCTCAGGATCGGTCCACAGCTCGTAGCCGGTGGCCAACACGATCAGATCAGCGGGGCGATCGGTGCCGTCGGTGGTGCGGATGCCGGTACGGGTGATGCGCTCGATCGGGGTGGTGACCAACTGCGTACCCACGTGGTTGAACACGGGCAGGAAGCTGCTGGAGATGACCGGACGCTTGGCGAGCAGGCCATAGCGGGGTACCAGCGCGCGGCGCGTCCGCGGATCCTCGACCACTGCGCGTAGCAGCAACCGGTACAGCAGTCGGCACCAGGCGTCGTAGACCGGCATGAGGCGGGTGAGTACCCGCCCGGGCAGCAGCGGCAGCAGATGCATCAGCGGCACGAGCATGAAGGCGTCCATGCTTGCCCGCCCCATGGCATTGACGGCACCGACCACGCCGGGCAGCCGCAACAGCCGGCGCATCCAGGGCGCGATGTCGAAGTCGACCTTGGGCAACACCCACGCTGGAGTGCGCTGATAAACCACGAGACTGGCGGCCTGGTTCGACAGAGCGCCGGCAATCTGGACTCCACTGGAACCGGTGCCGATGATGGCGATGCGTTTGCCCGCAGTGTCATAGCCGTCGTCCCAGGCATTGGGCCGCAGGATGGTGCCGGTGAAGTCGTCGACGCCGTCGATGCCGGTGACGTCCTTGGCGTTGACATAGCCGCCCACCGAGTTGATCACGAAGCGTGCCGACACCGGCGGCTGATCCTTGATCGAAAGGTGCCACCGGCCACCTGCTGCATCCCATTTCTGTTGGATGACTTCGGCATTGGCGTGCAGATGCTTGTAGAGCTTGAAGCGCGCCGCGGTGTCGCGCAGATACTGGTAGATCTCCGGTCCCGGCGCGAAGAACCGCGTCCAGTTGGGGTTGGGCGCGAAGGACAACTGGTACCAGAGCACCGGGATGTCGACAGCCAGACCGGGGTAGTGGTTGTCCCGCCAGGTGCCGCCGAAGTCGGGCCCGCGCTCCAAAATGACGAAGTCGTTGATACCCTTGTCGCACAACAACTTTGCTGCGGCAATCCCGCCCGGCCCGGCGCCGATGATCGCCACTTCGTAGTCAGGTTCAGCCACGGTCGGCCCCGGTCAGGCCGGCGACGATGTGCTCGCAGACGTACCGGCGCACGGCACGGGGATTGTCGAGGTTCACCGCGATCGGAGGAATCAGCTCGAAACTGAACAACATTCGCACGATCCACTCGCTAGCGCGCGCCGCGTCGACCGTCGGACCGACCTCTCCGTTGCGCTGAGCGGCTTGCACCAAGGGCTTCCACAATTCGATCGCGCGACGCATCAACTCGTCGCCGCCGTGATCCAACAGCAGGACCAGGATGCCGCGATCCAGGCCGCGCGGTATCGATTGCGAGCGTTGACGATGCGCACATATCAGCACCGCGACCGCGGCCGCCTGCTTGGTCAGGGTGGCTTCCTCGGCGATCGCGACGGCCATGGTGTCGATGAACCCGGCGGCCAATTGATTCAGTGCGGTGGCAATCGCGTCGTCGCGGGTGCCCAACAGATTGTGAACGGTGCCGCGCGATACGCCGGCGGCTTCGGCCACCGCCGTCAGGCTGAAGCGTCTTGGCCCGAGCTGGCGCAGCGTGTCGGAGGCGGCGGTCAACAACGCGTTCGGCACCGGCTTCGTGTCTCGCGCGGCATCGACGGGCACTTGAACACATTATCGATATGTGTTCAATACGGTCAATAGGTCGGCAAATCGGACGAGCGCCGAAAATCGATGGTTTGACCAGGTAGCGAGCGGGTATTTTCACAAAGCTATACATGAGAAGGGGGCCGAGATGACTATGGTTGAGCACGGTCGCACGCGGTGTCCGCGGTGCGCGGCGTTCGCTGAGTACCGGTTCCTCGAACTCGGCGACAACAAACTCAAATACGAGGTGTGCTGTGGTAGCTGCGGCCATGTGCACTGCGAGGTAACCGCCGTATCGGCTGCCCCCGCCACCGCCGCGTAAAGGCTTCATAACCGGCTTGTATCGAGCCATAGCAACCCGATCTTGGACAAGCTCCGCACCGTCGGACGACGCTGAAGTTCAAAGGGCGAGTTAAGCAATCGCCCAACTAGCGTCAGGAGCGAGAGCATGACCACGTCGTCCCCCAGCGTGCATTACCAGGCCCGCGGACTCGGGCGGCGGTTGTGGATGCTCGTCATCGCCGGTGTCGTGGCCGCGGGGGTCGTCATGATTGCTACCGGCAACAGGCAGTCGGTGCGGCTGGCTTCGATCGACTCGGTCGCCATCGTGAGTGGCGTCTCGATCACACCGGCTCCAGGTTGGACGATCGCGGATCGCGGTCCCAACTGGGTGGCGCTGTCCAACAACGATTCCAGCGCGCAGTTGCAGGTGGCGGTCAAACCCGCCGGAGGAGCCGATCTCGTCGGCATGCTGCAGGCTGACATCAACCAGTTGACCGGCACGCCGGCGGCCGGCTTGAGCAACGTCAAGAACTTGGACGCGCCGATCACGAGAGCGGTGCAGGGCAACAAATTTCAGCAAGAGGCATTTATCAACTACACCGCGGACGTGTCAGGTCCGCAGGGGCCGATTCCTGTCATCGGCACGTTCAACGAGCTGCTGAATACCTCGACTGGCCAGTCGGCCTTCATCGACTTCCGGCAGAACGACAATGCCACTACGCAGGTCGACAACGATGGCGGATCGATGATCAATTCGCTACTTGGACAGCCTATTTCGCGCGCCGTTGCGCGATGATGCGGGCGCCGTGGGAAGGGATGTAGACGACGTGACGCGCGCGGGCTGTCTCGGGCCGGTTGCGGCCGGGTGTGAGGCGGAAGTTGAGCAGGACCTCACGAAGAATCGCGGTGGATTCCATCATCGCGAACCCGCCACCGAGACAACGGCGTACACCGGCGCCGAACGGCAACCAGTTCCAGGCGGTGGCAGAGCCGTCGAAGAACCGTTCGGGCCGGAAGGCGTGCGGATCGGCGTGCTGTCCGGGGTCGGACTGGACCGGGCCGATACCAGCGAAAACGGTGTATCCGGCGGGGACGCGGTAGCCGCCCAGTTCGATGTCGTGGGTCAGGCGTCGTGCGACGGCGTAGAACACGGGATGCAGCCGCATCGACTCTTTGATCACCGCCTCGAAGTATTTGTCGTCGCCGGTGTCGACGGCCGCAATGGCCTTGTCCTGCAGCGCTTGATCATGCGCGAGGTCGTGCAGGGTCCACGACAGCGTGATGGCGGTGGTTTCGTGGCCGGCCAGCAGCAGGGTCACCATCTGGTCGCGCAGCTCGGCATCGGAGAGCCGGTCTCCGTCTACTTGCGTGGCGATCAATTGGGATAGCACGTCACCGCGTTCGGAGGTGTTGCCGGCGCTGCGGCGCTCGCGGATCTCCGCGTAGAGCGCCTCGTCGATGCGCTCCCGCAGTTGACGGAATCGCTTCCAGGGCCCGAACCGCTGCAACTGCGGGACCACCTCGCCGGCGTATACGGCCATGGATGCGGAGACGAGTCGCGAGAACGGGACACGAAGCGCATCCAGTTGGGGCCCCTCCCGCAGGCCCAAGACCACGCGCAGCATCATCTCCAGCGTCACGGCGTTCATCCGCGGCTGCGCGGCGAACGGGGTGCCGACCGGCCACCGGCTCATTTCCCGGGCGGCCAGCTCGTTCATCATGTCCCGGTAGCCGCGCAGCGCGGCGCCGTTGAAGGGTGGCACCAGCAGTTTGCGTAGCCGTTGGTGAGCGGCTTCGTCGGTGGTGACCACCGAGCCCTCGCCCATCACGTTCCGAATCCCCTGAATTCTTCCTTCGCCCGCGTGGAAGGTCGTCGGCTCGCCGCTCAGCACGGACCGATTGAGCTCCGGACTGCACACCAGGACGGATGGCCGGCCCAGGACGGAGACCGCGATGACGTCGCCGTAGTGCTTGCGCAGCCACGGCGTGATGCGATCCCGATGGGAGAACAGTGCGGTCTGCACCACGCCGGGCACCCGTGGGCCAGGTGGTAGCGGCAGCTGCGCGAGCCGATCGGTCGCGGCCGGCGTTGTCTGACTCATGTCAACTCGCCCAAACGGTGCGGAACATCGGCGCCTCCTCGGGGCTTTCGACGCCCACTCAGCCTACCGAGCATCCCCCGTTGCCGAATCTCGAGACGACGGTGCCGCGGGCCTCAGTGTGGTTCGGCCAGCCTGGCCATCTCGGCGAACATCGATTCGCGCAACTCCTCGCGAGACAGATCCTGCAGTCCGGTGGCCGCGCGCACGAACGGCTCGAACAACTGCCAACCCAGCAGCAGGGCGATCGCGTGTGAAGCGCCGAGCCGGGCGCTCTCTTCGCTCTCGTGCTCGGGTCGAATGCCTTCGAGCAGCCGGGCGGCGGCGGGAAAGCTGGACTGCAGTTTGCCCGCAGGAAACCCGTCGAGCAGGGCGCGCGCGATGACCCGCAAGTGGATCGAGGTGGCCGCCTCCCTCTCCTCCGGGGTCGCCTCGCCGTCGGTCAGGGTGGCCAGTTTCGCGGCCAGGTGATCGAGCACGGCAGCGACGAGTTTCTCTTTTGTCCCGAAATGGCGAAACACCAAGCCGTGGTTGACGTGGGCCCTGGCTGCGATGTCGCGAATCGACGCAGCCCCGGGTCCACGCTCGGCGAACATCTCTGCCGCGCTGTCCAGGATCGCGGCTGTCACCTCCGCACGGCCGGTCGGAACGGGAGCTGCATCGGGGCTTGCGCCGCGTGTAGTCATATGTCTACACTATCATCGTAGTCACTTGACTACACCAAAGCGAAACTCCGAGGGGACCATCTGCCATGACACAGCCGCAGACGCTGAACGTGGAGTACGAGGAGCTGACGGCCCGAGCCGACGAGCTGCAGGCCCCGATCCCGGGCCTGCCCACCGACAACCCCCAGGCCCCGTGCGTCCTACCGATGGTGATCACAGCCGCGGCTCAACTCGCACTGTCCGCCGACAACATGCGGATCTACCTGGAAGCCGGCCAACGAGAGTGGGAAGCTCTGGCCGCATCCCTGCGCAATGCCGCCAAGGCCTATGAAGAGGTCGATACCAGTGCCGCGGCAGCCGTCGACAGCGGCGATGAGTCCGTGTCGGCGGCGACGACCGGGACCCAGATGAAAAGCATCGCGCCGCCACCGCTGTCCGACACACAGATCGCGGCAGCGGGCGAAACAGCGCCGTACCGCGACGTCAAAGAGGCGGCCCAGGAGATCGGCGAACCCGATCAGGGCGTGGCGTTCACCAGCTTCGCCGATGCGTGGACCGCGTATCAGCGGGCGCTGTTGGAGGCCGCGTATCGATTCCGGCCCTTCGAATCCTGGGAAGGCGACGCGCGCTACGCGGTCGAGGCGAATTTCGACCAGCAGCGAGCGTGGCTGTACCAAATGGCGGATCTGTGCGGGCTGATGGCGACCCAGGCTCGTGGTGTCGTATCGACGCAGGGCTGGGCACTTCCGGAGCATCCCACGGTGCAGCAGGTCGAGGACCTCGACTACCTCTGGTATCAGTGGCAGACCACCTATCCCTGGAAGATGCAGTGGTCGGACCTCAAGCCCGTGCTGGAAGAGGAGTACGCGGCGCTGCAGGAGAAGTCCGAACAGGTGCTGTCCGAATACCAGCAGCGGGCCGCCTTGCCGCTGCCGCCGATCAGTCCGCCGATGGCTCCCGCAGCCTGTGCCGTCGTGCCGCCGATCGACCCCGGGGCCTACGACGCCGGTCCTGGCACCGAAACGCCCTATCCCGAATCTCCCTACGGGGACCTTCCGCAGGGCGAGACCCTGCCGGAGCTGGGTGGCATGCCGTCTGCTGGAACGGCCGCGACGCCGACCGGCGCGACCCTGGGCAGTGCACCGACCACGGTGCCGGACCCGTCGAAACCGGCAGGCGTGAAACCCGCGTCGTCCGGTGGCGCCGGCATACCGCCGCTGCGATCGGTCCCCTCGATGCCACTGCAGGCGCCGGCCGAAGGAGGAGGGGGCCTCCGGCCGGCGCCGGCAGCACTTCCGCCCACCGCACTGGGCCGCGGGATGCCGGGTGGGGGAGGCGCGGTGGGCGCAGGCGGCATGGGCGTGCCGCCGTTAGGGGCGCATGGTCACGGACAACAGGCCGGCAAGGGCAAACGCCGGCAGGCCGACGCGTCGATCTACTGCGAGAACCGCGCCTGGACCGAGGCCATCCTCGGCCGCCGCCGACCGAAGGATGCTGCAGACCACTGAGGGAAAGAGGGAGCGGGCCTTCTTCAGAGGTTGTTGGTCGCGGGGTGCCAACAACCTCCGGCGGAGGCCCGCTCTCGTATGCTCACCCGGCTCCCAGCAAGCCGACGTAACCTCGCGCAGGAAAACAGGGAGCCGACGGAAGGGGGGGGCCAATTGTCTGCGGAAGTCGACCGCCGATACGTGATCGTCGGCGCCGGCGCGATCGGTGGCACCGTGGGTGGGGTGCTGGCCCGCGCCGGTATCCCCACGGTGTTGGTCGCGCGCGGCCGGCATGCCGAGGTCTTGGCCGCCGAGGGCATCACCCTCAAGACGCCCGACGGCACTTTCCCTACCGTGGTCAGCACGGCGCGACGACCCGAGGACATTCGGTTGACCGACGGTGATGTCCTGGTGTTCGCCACCAAGACCCAGCAACTCGATGCGGCACTGCAGGAATGGGTCGACCAACCCGTCCATGGCGCGGGCGGTGGCACCGCGGGTGAGCGACTGCCGGCGATGACCGCGCTCAACGGCGTTGCCGCAGAAGAGAAAGCGCTGCGCTACTTTCGCCGGGTATTCGGAATCTGCGTGTGGCTGCCGGCCGTGCACCTCGAACCGGGTGTGGTCATCGTGCGAGCGTGGCCGGTGGTCGGGCAGTTCCACATCGCGCGGTGGCCCGCGACGTTGCGCACGCAGCAGGACACCGACCTACTGGCGGCCCTTGCGGAATGCTGGACCGCGGCGGGGATCCGGGTCCGCACGCCCGACGACGTCGCCCCTTGGAAGTACAACAAGCTGCTGAGCAACCTCGGCAACGCCGTGGGCGCACTCACCGTCGACGCGGCCGGCGAGGTGGTGGCCGCGCTGCGGCGCGAAGGCGAAAACGTATTGCGGCATGCGGGAATCGAATCCATCTCGTTCGAGGTCTCGACGGCCACCCGGGCAGACGGGCCGATGATACGGCCGGTGCCCGGATCGAACAGCGGACCGAGCAATTCCACCTGGCAATCGCTGAGCCGCCAGACCGGCAACCTGGAGACCGACTTCCTCAACGGCGAGATCGTTCGGCTCGCTCATCAGCACGGGATCGAAGCGCCGTTGAACGCCGCCATAGCCCGCGCGGCCCGGGCCACGGTGCTGCGCGGCCAGGGCCCCGGACTCTATTCGGCCGAGCAGCTGGCAGAACTGGTGGGGGTCGCCGGAATCGACTGACGGCCAACTAGTTCACGGCCCGTCCAACGGGCGAGCGCCTCGGCGCCCGCGGTCCGGTCGGCCGAGGAACCCGCCCAGGCGATGTAGCCGTCGGGGCGCACCAATACCGCAGGCCCGTCGTCGGCCCGCTCGACCTGTGCGAGTCCGGCAGCGTCGACCGGGTCCGCACCCCGCTCGCGAATGAAGACGAACCCGGGTAGGCGTTGCAGCTCGGTGAGCCTGCCGTGCCGCAACGGAATCTGCGTGGCGCGGCTGCCCACCAACGAACTTTCGCCTTTCTGGCGTGGATACCGCAACGTGGTTCCGGCGAAGCTCCCGGCGATCGCGTCACGCACGCGTGGAATGCTAAGAACCTTGGGCGCCAATAGGTTTCGCATCGCGCGTGCGACCGGCTGGCGGAGCTTGATGCCGCGGGCCATCAAGCCGGACTGCAACAGGACTCGTTTGCCGATCGGATGGCGCTCCTCGTGGTAGGTATCCAGCACGGCGTCGTCCGCGCCGGCGAGCACCGCGTCGATCTTCCACGCGAGGTTGGCCGCGTCCTGGATGCCGGTGTTCATGCCCTGACCGCCCATCGGGGAGTGCACGTGTGCCGCGTCGCCGGCCAGGAACACTCGTCCATGCCGATACTGCGCGACTTGGCGTTCGTCGCAATGGAATCGGGACTTCCAGCCCACGTCGAGCAAGCCAGGGTCGGGTTCTATCGCCCGGGCCAGGATGCCGCCGATCTCGGATGAGTCGACGGGCACGTTGTCGGGTTGCTGATTCTTGCGATCCCAGACCATCGCGCGGTACCACGCACCACCGGCATCGCGATCGTCGTAGGGGGCCAGAAACGCGAACTCGTTGCGAGTACTGCCCAGCGTCAGGCCGCGCCCGGCGGGCCCGTGTGCGAGCAATACGTCGGCGAGGACGATCGACGACAGGATCGTGCGCCCGGGAAAGTCCGCATCGACCAATGTGCGCACCGTGCTGTGTGCGCCGTCGGCACCGATCAAATACTTTGCCCGCCAACGGATATGCGGACCTTCATCGTCGCCGTGCGGTCGCACGGTCACCGTTACGCCGTCATCGTCCTGCTCGAGGCCGATGACTTCGACACCCCGTTGAACCTCGGCGCCCTGCGCGACGGCGTAGTCGGCCAGCGCCCGGTCGACATTGGTCTGCGGCGTGATCATCGCGAATTGATACGCCGAGTCGAGGTGGGTGAGGTCGATGCGGGCACCGCCGAAAATCGTGACGCCCGGTGCCTGATGCGAACGCGCGAGGAGATCCGCGGCGACCCCCCGGGCGTCGAGGACCTCCAGCGTGCGGGCCATCGTGGCGAAGGCCCGGCTGGACGGGTTGATCGTGGGCCACCGCTCCAGCACGGTGACCGAACGGCCTGCGCGAGCGAGATCACCGGCGGCGGTCAGTCCAGTCGGTCCGGCGCCGACGACGAGCACATCGACCTGGTGGACGGTCATCGCGCCACTGCTTCCGGGTGCGGGTACCAGCGGCGGATGTCGTCGGGCGTCGCAACGGCTGCGCGATTGAAGACGAAGCGGCAGCCGGGCGCCGTGATGTGTGCGGCGTTGACGATCGACTCGAACAGCAGCGTGTTGTTGGCGATCAACCGCACGCCGGCACCGATGAGCACGGCGTCGTACCGCTTGGCCTCGAGCCAGGCGCGGGCTTTGTCGGCACCGGCATCGCCGAAGTCGATCAGGCAGTTGTCGACTTCGTAGCCCGCGTCGCGCAGGGCGGTCACGTTGTCGTTGTTTGCGGCGCGCAGCTTCTCCCGCGTCAGGCCTGGGAATTGCGCGAAGTCGGGTGAGGAGTAGTCGATGAGGTCGGGATCGAGTCCGATCTGTATTGCTGTGACGGCCATGGCCGCACCCCCGTTCAACAGTTGTTGAAGTCAAACGTTAGGCCGGGGCGCGTGCTATGTCAACAGTTGTTGAATACACTTTCCCCATGGCGCCCAGAACCCGCGATGCAGAGGCCACCCGATCGACGATCCTGACGACGGCGCGTTCGCAATTCGGGAACCACGGTTTCGAACGAACCACCATCCGATCGGTGGCGTCGGAGGCGGGGGTCGATCCGGCGCTCGTCATGCACTACTTCGGCAGCAAGGCAGAGCTTTTCGCGGCCGCCTCCCGATTCGACGTCAAGTTTCCCGACCTCACTGGCATTGCCCCCGAGCGCATCGCCGATCTGCTGCTGCCGCTATTCATCGGCGTCTGGGGACCGGACGGGCCGCTGCTGCCACTGCTGCGCGCGGCGGCGACCAACCGCACCGCCGCGGACGCGCTGCTCGCGATGTTCGTCGATCAGGTCGCCCCGGCGCTATCGGCGGTGGTCCCCGATCGCGCTCCCGAGCGCGCCGCCCTGCTGGGATCGCAACTTCTCGGCCTCGCGACAGCCCGCTACATACTGTGCATGCCGTCGCTGGCCGGCATGGACGACACCAGGCTCATCGAATGGCTGCGACCCGTGTTCGTGCATTACCTGGTGAATCCGGCACCATGATCTGATGCATCCCTTCCGGAGGGCGGTCGAAGACCGCGACGAGGCAGCCATCCAGGCATTGCTGTCCGACAACGTGGTCTTCACCAGCCCGGTGGCGTTCAAGCCCTATGTCGGCAAGCCGATCACGGCGGCGATTCTGCGGGGCGTGCTGCGGATCTTCGAGGACTTCCACTACGTCCGCGAGATCGCGGGCGCTGACGGCCGCGACCATGCGCTGATCTTCGAGACCGGCCTTCGCGGCGTGCCCGGCGTCAAGATCACCGGCTGCGACTTCCTGCATTTCGACGAGGACGGCCTGATCGACGACTTCATGGTGATGGTGCGTCCGCTGTCCGGTGCGACGGCGCTGTCCGAGGCGATGGCCGCCCAGTTCGGGCGGATCCAACAGGAGGCTGTCCAGCTGGCCGAGAAGTTTGCCACCGCCTGACAGCGGCGTTATCTCAGGACCGCCGAGGCCCGGTGAGGGCACAAACCGCGGCGTCGCCGCGTTGCGATACGCATGTGGGCCAAGAGCGCAGGGAGGCGCGGGTGAAGATTCGCTTCGGGGTCGGACTTGGCGCGGACAGTCCGCCGGATCAACTCGCCGGCATTGTCGATCATGTGGAGAGCAGCGGCGTCGACTCGCTGTGGTTCTCCGAACTTGTCTATGCCCCCACGGTGGATCCGATGGTGGGGATGGCCTATGCGCTCGCCCGCACCACTGAGCTGAAGGTGGGCACTTCGGTCGCGGTGCTGCCGGGCCGCCATCCGGTGCTGGTGGCCAAACAACTCGCATCGTTGGCGGCTATCGCGCCCAAGCGGGTTCTTCCGGTCTTCGGGCTGCGCTCGGCGATTCCGGCCGAGCGTGAGCTGTTCGCGGTCCCGGACGGAGAGCGCGCGGCGGTATTCGACGAGTCACTGCGGGTGCTGCGCTGGGCGCTGTCCGACAACCCGGCGAGCTATCACGGCCAGTACTTCACCGTCAGCGGGGCGGCGATCATGCCGAAACCGGTTCCACCACTGGACATTTGGTTGGGCGGTTCGGCGCCGGCGGCATATCGCCGCATCGGTACCCTGGCGGATGGCTGGTTGGGCAGCTTTCTCACCCCCGCCGAGGCGCGGGCGGGACGCGAAGCGATCGAGCGGGCCGCCGAGCAGGCGGGCCGCCAGATCGAGCCAGATCACTTCGGCATCTCATTGGGTGTGGCCGATGGCGAGTTGTCGCCGGAGTTGGTCGCGGCGGCTCGCCGGCGTCGTCCCGACGTCGATCCCGCCGACCTGATCGCAACGCAGTGGGATCAGCTGCACCGCCAACTCGACGGCTATCTGGATGCGGGGTTGACGAAATTCGTCATTCGTCCCGCCGGCGCATGGTCGGTGGAGGGCTTCGTCGATCGATTCGTCGCCGAGCTAGCGGGCCGGCAGAACTGAAATCGCTGCGCCTATTGCCCTTTCAAACTGCCGATGCGCAATGAGAAGTCTTGTGGCTTCGCCGGCTGGGCATCGTCAATGCCCTCGACATAGGCCTCGGGGTCACGGTCGACGATTTCGATTCCCTTGGTGGTGGGGTGCCGGGTCATGAATTCGCTGTATTGCCGCCCGAGCGCTTCGCGCAGTCCGATCGGGGCATTGCGGCGAAAGTCCGCCAGGCCTTCGCGTTCCTCCTCGGCCATGTGGTCGTCGTTGGCGACTCGGGTGCGGCCCACCGCGGCCCACCACGATTCGGTGCCCACCGACGCGGCGTTGGCGTCGCGCACGCCGCCCCGAATGTCGTTGTGATCACCGATGGCATCCAGCGTCTCGCCTTCGGGGTCGTCGCCTCCGCGTCGGAGCAGTTGCGGATAAAAGATCTTCTCTTCGAGATAGGCATGCACGTCGAGCTTGTCGGCCAGTGGGCGCCAGACTCGCGCGAGTGCGCGCAGGTTGGGCGGCGTCTGGGCTTGCAGCTCGTCCAGCTTGGCGAATTGTTCGCGGAACCAGTCGTGGTCGTCGAGGATCAACATGGTGATGTCAGCCATTGCAACTTCCCGCCTTCTGCGCCTCGCGGTCATGGTGTCCGACGTCGGCGGCAGCCGTCAAGCCGTCGCTTTCGGTCTTCCACCAGACTGCCAGCGCGACGGCGATCAGCGCCGAAGCGCCGGCGGCGGCGACCATGAACACCCAGCCGCGCCGGATGGCGGCCAGATCGATGCCGGGCTGGTAGATCATCGTCAGGATGGCGGTGCCGAACACCGTGCCCAACTGCCGAGCGGTATTCGTCAGTGCCGACCCGGCACCCCATCGGTGTGACGGCAGGGCCAGACCGCTGACGGCGGAAAGGCTGGGCATGACCAGGCCGACACCTGCCCCGGTAAACAATTGGCCCGGAAGGAAATCCGCGAGGTAGTGCGGCTCGGGACCCACCCGGCAAAGCCAGACGGCGATGCCGACCGTATACAGCGCGGCGCCTGTCGCGGCGACCGCGCCGATGCCGAACCTGCCGATCAGCCGGCCGGCGAACGTCAGCGAGACAAGCACCACGACCACGGGACCGGGTGACAAACACCAGCCGGCGGCGGCGGGTGCCTTGCCCCACACCGTGGTGAGCAGCATGACGCTGCCCAGCAGCATCGCACCGAACGCCGCGGCGAACAGCAACAGCGCCAGGCAACTCGACCACATGGGGACCACACGGACGGCACCCAGATCCAATGCCGGCGAGGGATGACGCAGCGAGCGCCAGATCGCCAGTGCCAACGCGCATCCGGCGCCGGCGACCGCGATCGCGACCTTGCCGGTGCTGGAACCGGGTACGGGCAGCTCGATCAGGGCCCACACCAAGGCCCCGACGCTGAACACCAGGCTCAGCGCGCCGAACAGGTCAGGCATCCCGCTACCTGTCGCAGCGGTTTCCGTGAGAATCCGCAGACCGGCCACCAGGGCCAGCACCGCCACCGGCAGGTTGACGAAAAATATCCAACGCCAAGATGATTCGACCAGCAGACCCCCGATCGGCGGACCCAGCGCCGCGGCCATGGCGGCCACCGCCGACCATGTGCTGACCGCAACAGCCCGCCGTGCCGCGGGCACAGCGGCCATCAGCAGCGCGAGCGAACTCGGCATCAGCATCGCGGCGCCGAACGCTTGCACCACGCGGAATGCCACCAAAAGGGCGAACGATCCGGCCAGCCCGCAGGCGGCCGATCCCACCGTGAATACGGCCAGCCCGCACAAGAAGATTCGGCGATGGCCGTATCGGTCTCCCAGGCGGCCGGCGGGGTTCAGGAACGCCGCGAAGACGAGGGTGTAGGCGTTCAGGATCCAGGACATCGCACCGAGATCGGACGTACCGAAAGCCCCACGGATCTCGGGGAAGGCGATGTTGACGATGAACAGGTCCAGGCTGGCCAAAAACGACGCAGCGGAAACCACGACCACCGTCGCGGTCGCTCGAGTGGTCGAGAACTGCGTCGTCAAGGCCGCCTCGCGGATAAGGTGATTGTCGACGGGCACCGCCGAATGCTGGATATAGCAGACTATACCTTGCAGCACCGGCCGTCGGATGTGAGAAACCTCTCGGCTTAGGCTGCGGACGTGACCATTCCTTATGACGAGACACTGCGCGAACGGGTTCGCCGCAACGTCGCGGGCCACGATCGTCGCATCGTGACGGACCCGAGCAAGCGGCACGCCGCCGTCGCCGTGGTGTTGGTCGATTCGGAGGTCGGCGAGGACCGGGTCGACCCGGTGTCCGTCCAGGACTGGAACGCCGGCCGCCCGATGCCGTCCGCCGATCTGGACGGCCGCATGGTCGACGTGTCCGGTGGTGCGTCATTCCTGCTGTGCCGCAGAACTTCTCGCCTCAGCTCGCATGCGGCGCAATGGGCGCTTCCCGGTGGCCGACTCGATCCCGGGGAGACGGTGGTCGACGCGGCGCTGCGTGAGCTGCAAGAGGAAGTCGGGATCGACCTGCCGGACTCGACCGTGCTGGGACTACTCGACGACTACCCGACTCGTTCCGGATATGTCATCACGCCGGTGGTGATTTGGGGCGGTGGCCGGCTCGACCTTCATCCGGCGCCCGACGAGGTGGTGGCGGTCTACCGCGTGGGCCTGCACCAACTGCAGCGCGAGGACTCGCCGCGGTTCATCACCATTCCGGAAAGTCCGCGACCGGTCGTGCAGATCCCGCTGGGCAACGACCTGATCCACGCGCCTACCGGGGCTGTGCTGCTGCAGCTGCGCTGGCTGGGCCTGGAAGGCCGGGATGACCGTGTCGACGGGCTGGAGCAGCCGGTCTTCGCGTGGAAGTAGTTATCCGACAACTACATTCGTAGCCGTTTGGGCCGCCAGTGGCCGACTGGGAATCCGCTCGCGGAGAACCGGAGCGACGTCGGACACAAACAGCTCAAGGCTACGACGCTGCTGGCTAGCCGTCACCCCATCGGTGTCGGCGGACAGGTGCATCACTTCGTGCCCGAGCTGCTCGTGGTATCTGCCGACCTTGTCGATCACCTGCTGGGGGCTGCCCACCAATGCCGAGCTTCGTTCGACGAAATCCTCGATGGAGTCGAACACCACCGGTACCCCCGCGCGGCGCGCGAATGCCAGGCGGGCCTCGAACATCGGCCGGTAGGCCGCCACTGCTTCCTGCGAGGTTCGGGTGACGTAGAACCCCGCGGTCCCCGCGCCCACCAGGGCATCCTCCGGCCGGTGTCCGTAGAACTCCCATCGCTGCCGGTAATGGCACACCAGCTCCGCGTAGGGCTCGACGGGGTTGACGACATTGGCGGAGAAAATCGGATCGCCGTGACGAGCCGCGAGGTCGACGGAGTCCTTGCTGGTGGCGCTGCCGTGCCAGATCCGAATCCGGTTCTGCAGCGGCCGGGGAAGGGTCTTGGCGTTGACGAGCGGCGGCCGGAACCTGCCCGACCATGTCACGTTCTCGCGCTCCCACAGCAGGCGAAACAGCTCATAGCCTTCGCGGTTGCGGTCCCACTGGTCCTCGGCCGTAACGTGAAACAACTGGGCCTGTGCCGTCCCGTTGCCCTTGCCGATGATCAGCTCCAGGCGCCCGCCGGACAGGTTGTCGAGCGTCGAGTAGTCCTCGAATGCGCGAACCGGGTCGAGCAGGCTCAACGTGGTAACCCCGGTAAAAAGGCCGATTTTAGAGGTCCGCGCCGCGATGTTACTGAGCACGACTGGCGGCGATGAGGAGATGAACGGGTCTTCGTGGCGCTCGCCTACCGCAAAGCCGTCGAAACCCAGCTCCTCGGCCAGCACCGCCTTGTCGAGCACATCGCGCAACCGAGCCGCCGGGCTCTTCTTCTCACCTGAGACCGGGTCCGGCACATGCGTGATCAGCGTAATCAGCAGAAACTTCATTGATATGTACGAACCGCTCGGTCCTCGACTTCATTCCATTCGGGCGGCGAGGTAGCGCGCGCCGAGATACACAGCTTGCCCACGAGCGCGCAAGCGATCTAGCCAGATGCCGATCGGCGGGTCAAACTAACGAACGACATTGTCGTCGATCGATTCAGGAGTGCCCATGACGACGTATGCGTTCGACCCGGAAATTGCTGCGGCGCTTCCGTATCTGCCCGACCTGCCGGGTGACGACCCGTTGGCCATTCGGGCGGCGATGTCGGACCTGATCGCAGCGCTTCCGGTGCCGGACACCACCGGACTGCGGGTCGAGGACCGGGAAATCCCGGGTCGCGACGGCGATCCCGCGGTTCCGATCCGCATCTATTGGCCCGATCAACGCAGCGCCCCGGCCGCGGTGTACAGCGTGCACGGGGGCGGGTTCATCGCCGGCGACCTCGACACCGAACACGGCTCGAACGTCTTCCTTGCCCGCGAACTCGGCGTCGTCGTGGTGTCTGTCGACTACCGGCTCGCACCCGAAACGCCGTTCCCCGGCGGCCTGGAGGACGTGTACGCCGGGCTGGTCTGGATGGCCGAAAACGCGGACGAATTGGGCATCGACGCGCAACGCATCGCCATCCACGGGGTGAGTGCCGGAGGCGGACTCTGTGCGGCGCTGGCGCTGTTGGCGCGCGACCGCGGCGGCCCGCACATCGCGTTCCAGTTCCTGTCGGTGCCCGAACTCGATGACCGGCTCGCCACGTCGAGCATGACCGACTTCATCGACACCCCGCTGTGGAGCCGCCCGCGCGCGATCGTCAGCTGGGACTGCTATTTGGGCGTGGGTCGCGCCGGAACCGACGACGTGCCGATCTATGCCGCGCCGGCTCGTGCCACCGACCTGGCCGGTCTGCCGCCGGCGTATGTCGCGGTTATGCACTTCGACCCGCTTCGTGACGAAGGCGTCGCCTACGCGGCGACCATGCTGGCGGCCGGGGTGAGCATCGAATTACATTTATTCCCAGGAACTTTCCACGGATCGATGTTGATCCAGGACGCGGCGATATCGAAGCGCGAACAGGTGGAGAAGATCGCGGTGCTGCGCCAAGCGCTGGCACTGTAGTGATCACACAGGGCGAAAATTGTTCTGCCGATGGCTGTTTCGGCGCAGCCGCACTCCCCGTGCCGCGGCGGTCGCCAACGCCAGCACCGCCATCACCGTCAGGATGGTCGCGGCGGCCTTCGCGGACCCGATGGTGCTCAGCAGCATCGGCAGGCCGAAGCCGATGTAGCTGACCGTGTAGAACGTTCCGGTGAGGGCACCGCGCAAGTGTTGCGGTGCGGCGGCTTCCAAGTCGATCAGGCCCTCGCGGAGCAGCAGGCCGGACGCGCAGCCCAGCACCACCAGTAGCGACAACGCCACGGCCAGCGGCATGGTCGACGGTGCCGCAGCGGTCACTGCGTAGCCGAGCGCGGCCAGCACGGCGCCGACGGTGCCGGCTTGTGGGCCCCACTGCCTTGCACGGGCGATCAGCTGAGTGGTGCCGCTGACGCCGTTGGTGATCAGCGCGGCGGTTCCCGCGGCCAGCGGGGCGGCGAGCCCGGTGTGCACATGGGTGGGGACGGTGACGAAGGCCAGAGTCGCCGAGGAGTACACCCATGGCGACAGGGGTAGCGCCCAGCTCAACGCTCGCGCGATATCGGGGCGTGCCGACGCGGTCTGATCCTGGCCGGACACCGCTACCGGTGCGGCGACATTCGCGCGCTGGGCTGACACCACCGCGACGACCGTGGCGAGCACGACCAGCGCGGCGGCGAATCCGAACGACTCCCAAAGCCCGGATGGCCCCACCGAGGCCATCACGCCAGATGCGAACGGGCCCACCGCGAAACCGGCCGTCAGGACGGCGCCGGCAACCGCGGCGCCCGCCGGCCCCCTCATGTCCGAAGCCCAGGCGGTGCACGAGCTGACTACCAGCCCGACTCCGGCCCCGACCACCAGACGGCCCCCGAGTAAGACCGGGGAATGCAGCGACAGCAGCATCGCGACCGTGCCGGCCAGCGTGGTGACCGACCCCGCCCACGCCACCGGCTGGCGTCCCAGCACATCGGAGAGCCGGCCGCCGATGAGTAGGCCGGGCAGCAGTCCGACCGCGTAGATCCCGAAGATCGCGTCGAGCGTGGTCCGATGGAGATGCTGGTGATCGCTCAGCGCGGGGATCAACCCGGCGAAATGGTTGGCCGCCCACCCCGTTGCCAGCAGGACCACCAGCACCGAGGCGAACAATGGTGCGGATCCACTGGATTCACCGCGTTCGTCATGCGGTTCGACCGTCGCGTGGTGCACCCGGCGCGGCACTGCCACATTTGACCTGCACACGAATTCCTCCCCAGTCTGTGCACTCGGATGATGGACGAACTGTGTCGCGGTGATATCGGCCACAGCGTTCTGCTTTTGAAGCGCGCCGCGAAAATTAGCGCTGCACCTCGTCCACAGACGGCGCCGCTCGAGCGGTTATTCCGACTTGCGATACAACGACAGTTGTCAACCCGCAGACTGCCCAGCGGGGCGGGGTTTGAATCATGCCCGAAGCAAACCTGGTGGTCTGTCACAGCGATTCCTAGGCTGCGCGGGTGATGTCGACCGATCCGGTGCCGGCCCGGGTGTCCCTTCGTGGTGTCGACCGCACGTTCGGAGCCCATACCGTGCTGCACCAGGTCGACATCGAAATCGAGCCGGGCGAGGTGGTCGCGCTGCTCGGCTCGTCGGGCAGCGGCAAGTCGACACTTTTGCGGCTCATCGCCGGCCTCGACCGTCCTACCGGGGGACGGATCGAGATCGACGGCGAAGCGGTGCGCGGCATCGACCCACGCTGCGCGGTGGTGTTTCAGGAGCCGCGGCTGCTGCCCTGGCGATCCTTGGCCGCAAACGTGGCGTATGGGCTGCCGCCAGGCACGGCACGTGCGAAAGGTATTGGTGCAGTACAACACTGGCTCGAGGTAGTCGGGCTGCGCGAGTTTGGCAAACACTATCCGCGACAAGTCTCCGGCGGTATGGCGCAGCGCACCGGCCTCGCGAGGGCTCTGGCGCGACGCCCGCGCGTTCTCTTACTGGACGAGCCGCTGGCCGCCCTCGATGCGCTGACGCGACTGCGGATGCAGGACCTACTCGATGCGGTGCAGCAAGAGGCAGGCACGACAACGGTGTTGGTGACCCACGATGTGGACGAGGCCGTGATCCTCGCCGACCGAGTGCTGATTCTGCGCGCCGACGACTCGGGCGGTGCCCGTATTGCCGCGACGCATGACGTCGCCATACCCAAACCGCGCGACCGCGGGGATCCGCGGGTCGCCGCGTTGCGGGAGCAATTGTTGGACGAGCTCGGTGTACCCCGACGAAGCAGTGAGGCAAAGGCATGATGAAAGGTCGTTACCTGAGCTCGATTTCGGTGATCGCCGGCGTCATCGCGGTGGCGGGCTGCGGTTCGAACGCGGGTCCTAGCGCGTCGAGAGACATCCATCTGGATTACGCCTACTACAACCCGTTGAGTCTGGTGGTGCGTGACCAGCACCTGCTGGAAAACCGCGGTTACAACGTCACGTGGGTGCTTTCGGCCGGCAGCAACAAGGCCAACGAGGGGCTGCGGTCTAAAGCGCTGGACATCGGATCCACCGCTGGGTCCGCCGCATTGGTCGCGCGGGCCAATGGGTCGCCGATCAAGGTTGTCGACCTCTACGCCGGCGGTGAGTGGACGGGCCTGGTCGTCACCAAGGATTCGCCGATTCATTCGGTGGCCGATCTCAAGGGCAAGAAGGTGGCCGTCACCAAGGGCACCGACCCGTATTTCTTCCTGTTGCAATCGCTTGCCACAGCGGGACTTTCACCGAGCGATATCGAGATCGTCAATCTGCAGCATGCCGACGGCAAGACCGCGTTGGAACGCGGCAACGTCGACGCGTGGTCCGGATTGGATCCGTTCATCGCGCAGACCAGCCAGCAACAGGGCTCGCGCTTCATCTACCGCAACCCGAGTTTCAACACCTACGGCGTCTTGGACGCTCGCGAGGATTTCATCGCCGATCACCCCGAAGCGCTCCAGGCGGTCGTCAACAGCTATGAGGAGGCCCGGAAGTGGGCGAAAGCACACCCCGATCAATTGGCGGCATTGTTGGCCTCGCAGGCGAACATAGCGCTGAGCGTGGCGCAGGAGGAGCTGACCCGGACACTGGTGGATATCGACTCGGTGCCGGGGGATCAGGTGCGCGCGGTACTGACGCGGGTGGAGCCGCTGGCGGTAGCCGACTCCGATATCAAGTCCGACGACGCGGGCCGCAACGCGCTGAGCACGCTGATCGAGCCGAAATTCGCTCAGCAAGCGCACTAACGTCGCGATCCGGCCGGCTGGCGAGGTTGCCGCTGGCGCTAGTGGGACTGATTGTCCCGGTGCTGCTGCTGGTGATCTGGCAGCTCGCCACCGCGGTCACGGGGTTCTTCTCGCCTAGCCAGCTTCCTCCTCCCGGTGACGTGGTGTCGGCACTGGGCGGACTGCTGCGGCGTGGCGAACTGTGGACTCACTTGCAGGCCAGCGGTTCTCGGGTGCTGCTCGGCTATTTTGCGGGCGCTGCCGCGGGGCTCACGCTGGGTTCCCTGGTCGGGCTGTCGGCAATCGTGCGCCGATTGCTGGCGCCGACTGTCGCGGCGTTCCGAACCGTGCCTTCGCTGGCCTGGGTTCCGTTGCTGCTCTTGTGGTTTGGCATCGATGAGACGCCGAAGATTCTGATGGTCGCCATCGGTGCGTTTTTTCCCGTCTACACGACGACGGCATCCGCGCTCTCCCACGTCGACCCGCACCTACTCGAAGTTGGACGGGCCTACGGTCGGCGTGGCACGGCACTGCTGGCCACGGTGATGTTGCCCGCCGCGGCACCGGAATTGGTGAATGGGCTGCGATTGGGCCTGGCCAACGCGTGGCTGTTCGTGGTCGCCGCCGAACTGATCGCGTCCTCAAAGGGCCTCGGGTTCCTGCTGCTGGACAGCCAAAACACCGGCCGCACCGACGTGATGTTGTTGGCCATCGTCCTGCTGGCCGCGCTGGGCAAATTGACCGACGGTGCCTTGGCCGCGGTGGAGAAGCGGCTGGTGCGGCGGCGCTAGTGGGTCATCCGCGGCGGCGCAATACCGGTGTCACCAGCTCGCCGGTGTCCAGGTAGGTCTCGAGGTTGCGGATCGTCAGCAGCGCCATGGCCCGTCGGGTGCGGGCTGTCGCACTACCGATATGCGGGAACAGCACCACATTGTCCAAATCATAAAGCGCCGCAGGAACATTGGGCTCATCGGCAAACACATCCAAGCCCGCTCCGCCCAGCGCGCCGGCGGTGACCAACTCCACTAGCGCGTCCTGGTCCACGACGCTTCCGCGAGCAATGTTGATCAGATAGCCCTCGGGACCCAACGCCTTAAGGACGCAGCGGTCGACGAGATGACGAGCCTGGTCGTCGCCCGTCGTGGCCACGACTAGCACGTCGACCGATTCGGCCAATTCGAGCGGCGACTGAGCATAACGATACGGCGATCCGTCAACTCGGTGCCGGTTGTGATAAGCGATGGCACAGTCGAATCCGAGCAACCGGGTAGCGATGGCCGATCCGATGCGGCCCAATCCCAAGATGCCGATCGCAAGGCCACTGACGTCTCTGGCGTATGGGAATTGTCCCTCGCTCGCCCACCGGCCCGCTCGCACGTAGCGGTCGGCCGCGCCGAATCGCCGCAGTGTCATCAGGATCAGGCCCAGCGCGGTATCGGCAACGGTGTCCGACAGCACATCCGGAGTATTGCTCACGCCGATACCCCGTTGCCCGGCCGCAGCCAGGTCGATCAAATCCACTCCTGCGCCGTTGTTGACTATCACCTCCAGATTGGGCAGGGCTGCGATGGTTTCGGCGTCGACGCCGTAGCGGCCGGACGTCACCACCACGCGAATCTGCGTCGCATGTCGCGCTAGGAACTCGGCGCGCTGCGGTCCGCTTGGGAGTAAGGGAATTTCGTAGCGGGCCGCCAGCTCTTGTTCGAAGGTGGGCTCGAAGCTGTCGCCGATACGCAGCACGTCGCTCGTCTTCTCGACCGTCACCTATGCATCATCTCCCAGGTCATCCGGGTCAGCATCGCCGGCACCTAGGGCGCGAAACGCCGCGCAGGATCTTGCCCGGAATTCCGCTATGGACGGCCGGCTTAGCTGCACAATGGCGCGATGCAGATCGCAGATCGCGCCCATAGATTCCTGTCGGCCATCGTAGTGCTGGTCGCGCTGGTGGGATGCGGCGCAAAGGACCACGCTGCATCAGGGTCGGGCGGCGGCGGCGACTTTGCCGGTCCGATCGAGATCGGCAACGGCCGCCACCTCTATCTGGAGTGTCACGGAAGGGGCAGTCCGACAATCATTTTGGAATCTGGCTATCACAATTCGTCGGATCCGTGGAATCAGTCCGAGGTGGTCGCCCCAGCCGCCGGTCCGGGCGTGCTGCCCGCCCTGGCCGACGACCACCGCGTGTGCGCCTACGACCGGCCCGGCACCTTGCGCTATCCCGACCCGCCCAGCATCAGCGACCGCAGTTCACCGGTTGCGATGCCGCGAACCGCCCAAGACGTCGTCCAAGATCTGCATGCCTTGCTGGCCGCCGCACATCTGCCGGGTCCCTACATTCTGGTCGGGCACTCGCTCGGTGGCCTGTTCATCCGCCTGTACGCGCAGACCTATCCCGACCAGGTGCGGGCATGCGCGTTCGTCGATGCCTTCGCCGTCGAGATCCCGGGCCTGATGGGATCGGACTGGCCGATCTACCGCCAACAGTTGGATCATCCGTTGGCAGCGTTCGCGAATGTGGATTCGTTCGAGGTGATCGATATCGACAAGAGCGTTGCGCAGGTCGCCGACGCCCGTCCCTTCCCGCCGGTGCCCACCGTCGTGCTGACGAGGACCGAGCCGTTCGCGGTTCCCGGCAGCGTCTCGGATGAGCAGAGCGCCACCCTGGAGCGGGCCTGGCGAGACGGCGCGTCGGATCTGATCGCGCTGCGGCCGCAGACACCGCACCTGATCGCGACCGACAGCGACCACTTCATCCAAATCCACCAGCCCGACCTGGTGGTGGCCGGCGTTCGTCTGGTGATCCAGAGGTCAGCCGAAAACCGCTGACGAAGCGCTGCGGCATACTCGGCCCAATGACGGTGGTGCTGGCAGTGGTCGCGGTGGCCGAACTCGGCGGCCTGATCACGCTCGGCGTGCTGCTCATCGTGTCGCGACGCCAGCTCAGCGGCGCACGCGCCGCGATCGAACGCAGCCGGCGCAGCAGCGGTCGCCGTCGACGCCGACGCGGCGTCGCGCCCTTGGCGATCAGGACCGCGTTCAAGACGGCAGATTCGCTACTGACCAAAGGCGTCGGCGCGACGGTCCGCAACTCGGTCGAAGACCTGGCCGGCTGGGCGCAGGTGGAACGGCCCGACCTCGCCCGGCTCACCGCCGACGGTGACGTCGTGATCGCCTTCTCCGATATCGAGGATTCGACCGCCCACAACGAGGCCCTGGGCGACCGCGAATGGGTGCGGGTGCTGCAACAACACCACAGGCTCATCCACAAATTCGTCGACGACCACGGCGGTCATGTGGTGAAAAATCAGGGCGACGGATTCATGATCGCCTTCGCCGATCCCGGCCAGGCCGTGTTGTGCGGCATCGGTGTGCAACGCGCCCTGCTCGTAGACACCGAAGGCATTCGCGTCCGGATCGGCATGCACCTCGGACCGTCGGTCCGGCGCGGCGACGATCTTTTCGGGCGCAACGTCGCGATGGCGGCGCGGGTCGCCGGACAGGCCGATGGCGGGGAGATCCTGGTCAGCGAGTCGGTGCGCGACGCGATCGAGGGCGCACCCGGTATCGAGCTCGGCGCACCGTACGAGACCGAATTGAAAGGCTTCCAGGGCAGCCACAACCTCTACCCGGTCACGGTTTTCCAAGACTGATCAGAAAAACGTTCCCGCATGGGGTGCTTCGGGAACGGCGAACAACCGGTCGGCCACGGCCAGCAGCGCCGGATCCTCGGCCCGCGCCAGCCCCGCCACGGCAAGACTGCGCCAGGTCGTGCCACCCAACAGCACCGCACCCAGCCCCTCGATCCCGACGTGTAGATCGGCGGCCCGGGTCGTGGCCTCGGCCCCACCGCCGGTGATGGTGTAGTTGGCCGAATTCTTCGGCAGCAGGGGGTCATTGACGGCGATGGTGACGGCGCCGTCACCGGCGTAGGAGCGCGCCGCCAGCGCACGTTCCGCGTCGACGACTCGCAGCCATGTTTCGTCATGCACCGCGGTCACCTTGACCGCCCGGCGATCGACCAACAGCGACGGCAGCGGATCATCGAGCGGCAGCATCCAAAACGTCACCCGGTCAATCAGATCCAGCCCGAGTAGGAAGCGCAGCAGTCCCAGGTAGGCCTCGGCGGTGGGCGCGAAGAAATCCTCGACCATGATGGTGCGCTGCTCGCTGACAAACCACCTGTCGGTGTCGACGGGACGGTAGCGGGCGAAACCCGACTCGTCGCCCGGCTCGCCGTGTACGGCGACATACCAAGCGCCAGAGGATAATTCGGTGCGCAGCCGCACGCCCTCCCACCACACTCCGGGCCGGTCGATGGTCCCCGCCCGGGATGGGCGATTCGTGTCGTATATGCGAGGCAGTATTTCCCAGGCCTCGGCGGCGCCGACAAGTCGCACCGGGCCACCGGTCGCGACTCCGGGACGAAACGCCGCCCGTGCGGTCTGGACCTGCGTGCTCTGCATCGCGCTGGCCACGCCGTAGCCATACCGCCCGTAGATCGTGGCCTCCGACGCGCGCAACGATGCGACCACTTCACCTCGCGAGGTGAAGTCGGTTAGCTGGTGACGCATCAGGTCGGTGGCGATGCCCCGCCGGGTAAACGACGGCAACACCCCGACATCGGTCACCGCGGCATGGCTTACGGCAGCTCCGCCGGGCAGGGTCAACCTGTTCGTCACGGCGTATGCGGTGCCGACCAGTTGTCCACCGACGAACGCCCCGACCATCCGTCCGGGGTCGATCATCTTGGTGATCTGGCCGGGGGGCAGATCGGATATCGGTGGAAAACCGACCATCGCGACGCGAAAGACGTTAAGCGCAGCGATGAGGTCGTCCTCGCTGTCAAGGACCCGGAGCTCGGTGGTCACTCCGCCATCATGGCGTGGGCCTGCGTCGCAGGCCCAACCGGCCGCCGCATCCGCCGCAGCACCGGCAGCATGAGCACCGCCGCGGCCAGCCACGACAGGGTGGGCAACCACGGCAACGCGGACGCCACCGCCGCACCGCGATCCCAATGTGCCGTCACCAGCGCGATGCGCGCGATCGTGGCGACCGCTATCACCGAGAACAGGGCACCGGCCGCGGTGCCCTCGCGACCACGGCGGCCGATCGCGAAGCCCGCGACAACCGCGCTGACCATCACGACGGCCCAGGCTGCGCCGCAGACGAATTGGGCTACGGCCAGTGAGACCACGTCGGTGGCCACTGCGCTGGCAGCGGCGCATTCGGCGGCCACCAGCGTGCCGCCCATCATGGCGACCACCCCGCCGAGGTGCTTGGCCAGTAATGACGCCAGCGGAGCTGACAACGCGAACCCGATCCAGAACAGCGACAACAAGTTTGGAAGTGCGCTGGGGTCAGCGTATTTAGCGAAGAGGCGCGCGGCGTTCAGCGAGGAGTGGACCTGGAATCCCAGTTGCGCCGCGAGCACCGCGGTCAAGAACGCAAGCAGGGTGCCGACTCGGAATTCGGCGGGTGCATCCTTGACGGGCGCGGCGTCTCGGATGAGGTTCTTTTCCGCCCAAACGATCGACAAGGTGACCGCGAAGACGGAGACGGCCGCTGCGCCGAAGAGGATCCGCGGGTCGTACGCCGCGATCCGTCCGGCAAGAAACGGTGTCGACGCCGTGGCCAGGCCGGCCCCCACCACGAACACTGACGTGACCCAGGGCTGCCGCCCCTCGGGTGTGTAGCGGCCCAGCAGAGCCAGCGGCGGCGCGCGCAGAGCCGAGGAGCTAATCGCCCACACCACGATCAACGCAACGAATGTATAAGCGCCAGAACGTGACACAAGGGGCAGAAGCAGGAAGGCCAGTGCCGAGACGGCCGTCACCACCGCGATGGCCTTGCCCGCCCGGCCCACCACCCCGCTCACCCGGTCGACGGCGACACCGGCCGCCCAGTCGCAGCACGCGAAGATGATCTGGTCGAAGACCAGCAGCCAGCCGACCACGCCGGCACCGATGCCGGCTTGCGCGGCCAGCTGCGGCAGATAGATGACGTATCCCACCCACGTCAGCCCGAAAACGAGCTGTAGCCCTCCGAAGTAAAGCCCGACTCTGGTCGACACCCCACGGGGCATGACTGTGGCCCTTCCGTCGAAATCACTGTCGGAAAGGATTACGGAGCCGGTGACGGAGGTCGTTCGAGTCAGGACAATTCGGGGCGAAGAAAGGACGAAAAGCGCACACGGTCAGCCGATGGACGTGATGCCCGCATTGGAGATCGTGAACCCTTTGCCACCGGAGACCGTGCAGGTCACTCCGTCCGGTTTGGACGTGCAACTGAAGGGACCGACACTCGCGGTCTGATCGTAGGCAAGGGTCGGCGTGTTCTCCCCCGGATTGCCGACACACGAAACGCCCTTACAGCTGGTGACGACCCCGCCGGGGGACAGGTGCGCCGACTGCTCCGGCGAGAAGGTCTGGCAATACACCTCGTCGGGGAGACCGGGGTCGCGCTTGTAGTTGACCTCGCAGCTGATGTTGCGCGACGGAGACAAGAACGCGCACAGCGACGCCGTGCAGACGGGATTGTCCGCGGCGGCCACGGGCACTCCCACGCACCAGCCAACGACGAGATATCCGATAAGCGCGACCGCACGTTTCATGCTGTCAAACCTAACGGATCGGCAGCCCCGTCAAGGCCCGCGAAATCACCAGGCGCTGGATCTCGCTGGTCCCCTCGAAGATCGTGAAGATCTTCGCGTCGCGGTGCATCCGCTCCACTGGGTAGTCGCGGGTGTACCCGTTGCCGCCCAGGATCTGGATGGCCTCGTCGGTGACGTAGACCGCGGCCTCGCTCGCGACCAGCTTGGCCATCGAGCCTTCGGCGGAGTCGAAGTTCTGGTTGTTGCGGGCCATCCAGCCGGCCCGCCACACCAGTAGGCGGGCGGCGTCGACCCGGCTCTTCATGTCGGCGAGCTTGAATGCCACCGCCTGGAACTCGCCGATCTTGCGGCCGAATTGCTCACGCTGGCAGGCGTATTCGAGTGCGTACTCGTAGGCGGCGCGGGCGACGCCGACGGCCATCGCGCCGACAGTCGGCCGGGTACGCTCAAAGGTCTTCAGCGCCGCCTGGCCACCCGCCGAGGCGCCGGATTTGACCCGCGCGATCCGGGCCTCGAATTTCTCGCGGCCGCCGAGAATGCAGTCCTCGGGCAACCGGACATTGTCGAGGACCACTTCGGCGGTGTGCGATGCGCGGATGCCGTGCTTTTTGAATTTCTGCCCCTGCGACAGCCCCTTGGTCCCCGGCGGGATCACGAACGACACCTGTCCGCGGGTGCCCAGCTCCGGATAGACCGACGCCACCACGATGTGCACGTTGGCGATACCGCCGTTGGTTGCCCACGTCTTGGTGCCGTTGAGCACCCACTCGTTCGTCGCCTCGTCGAACCGGGCCCGGGTGCGGATGGCGCCGACGTCGGAACCCGCGTCGGGCTCCGACGAACAGAACGCACCGAGCTTGGGGTCGCCGGGCGTACCGAACATTTCGGGCAAATACTGTCCGAGCTGCTCAGGAGTTCCGTTGCCCGCCAACGCCGCTGCGGCCAGGCCGGTCCCCATGATGGACAGCGCGATGCCGGCGTCACCCCAGAACATCTCCTCGAACGCGGTGAGGAAGCCCAGGCCGGTGGGTTCGGCGGCCTGCTGCGCGAAGAAGTCGGGGGAATAGAGGCCCACCTTCGCGGCCTCCTGGATCACCGGCCACGGGGTTTCCTCCCGTTCATCCCACTCGGCCGCGGCGGGGCGGATGGTTTCGGCCGCGAACTGGTGCACCCAATCGCGCACCTCGATGACGTCGTCGCTCAGTTGCAGTGAGAAAGTCATGGTTCTACTCCTGGAAGAGGTTGACATGCTTGGATTTTCAGGTTTTTCTGGGGTTGGTGTGTTGGGCGAGGACGCTGACGGTCTGGTTGACCCAGGCTTCGAAATAGCGATCCACGTCGACGTTGCCCGGCAACCGTCCGGACAGCGCCTGCAGCGTCGCCGCGTGTGACAGGGAAGCGATCGCCACGGCCGCCGCGGCCTCGGGATCCGGAATGCTGGTACGGCCGGAGCGATTGGACGCGGCCAGCTCGTCGGCGAACCGCTGATAGGCGTTGTCGGTGATGACCTGCCAGGTCTTCTCGTCGAGATCGCCGAGCTCCTCGGGTTCGCGCAGCATGACCTTGAGCAAATCCTCGCTCTGGTTCAGGTTGCTCCAGATCAGTTGCCCGGCGGTACGCACCGCCTGCTCGACGCTGCCCGGCTGCCCGGCGTCGAACTGCTCTCGGGCGGCGACGATGCTGTCGATCCGTTGGGTCACCGCCGCCTCCAGCAGTTCGCGCTTGGAGGCGAAGTGCTTGTACAACGCTCCCGATCCGGGGGCGAGGCCGGACGCCCGCTGGATGTCGGCGACAGACGTCGCGGCGTAGCCCTTGGCGGCGAAGAGCTTCAGCGCCTCCGCCAGCAGTCGATCGCGTCCCGAATCGGGCATGGTGAGAGAGTACTCACTCACCACAACGATGGCAAACGCGTTTCCGGTCGCATGCACCACGACCGTTACCCGGTCGAGGTGTCGATCCGGCGGCCCGAAATGTTCAGGCCGGTATCAGCTTGAGCGGAAGGTGTCGATGCCGGCGGATGATGTTGTTTACTGCCCAGACGGGTTGTCCGACGACTTCGATACGGTCCACCCGTTCCACCAGGGCGCGCAGAATGGCAGCGGTCTCCATCCGGGAGAGTCCCTGACCAGCGCAGGCGTGGGTTCCGTGGCCGAAACCGATGTGGCGGCCGGCGTCGCGGCGGATGTCGAAGATTTCGGGTCTGTCCCATTCGTTCTCGTCACGGTTGGCTGAGGCGTACATGACCAGAACTCGTGATCCGGCAGGTATCGGCGTGCCGGCGATCTCGGTGTCGTGGCGTACCTGGCGGGCGAAGGCGCGCAGCGGCGATTCGTAGCGGATCACTTCGTTGACGGCATTGGGGATCAGCCCGGGGTCCTCTTTCGCCAGGCGCCACTGATCGGAGTGTGTACCGAACAGATACAGGGCGTTGGAGATGGCGCTGATCGTCGTGTCCAGGGATGGGGCGATGTAATCGATCATCAGTGCTGAGCAATCGTCGTAGCTGAGCTGGCCGGCGTCGGCGGCGCAGAGCAGTTCATGCGCCATGCTTCCGTTCAGGACGTTGCGGTGCCGCACCACTCGACGGGCGAACAGCAACATCTGCAGGCTGCGTGGAATCGCTTTCGCGGCTTGCCAATTGAGTGGGCCGAGGACATCGAATGTGGCGCCGGCCCATTCGATCAGATGCTGACGTTGATCGCGGGGCCAGCCGACGAGATCGGGGACGATGGCAAGAGGCAGGGCCGTCGCCAGATCGGCGACAGCGTCGACGGTGCCGCGTCGTATCGCCGCGTCGACCACGGTATCCGCCATCTTTTCGATGGTTTCGCTAACCGAGCGCAGTGCCCTGGGCAGCAGTCGGTGAGCAAGAAGCTTCCGGCGTTGATCGTGTTCTGTGCCGTCACTGTTGAGTGTGGTGCCGCGCGATAGTCGGTTGCTGAACGGGTTGAGCGCGACGCCGCGTCCGGAGATGAACGCCGAGTCGTTGCGCAGCGTGGCTTTGCACTCGGCGTAGCGCGGCAGTGCGTAGACCCGGTGCCTGTGCAGCCGGACCACCGGGCCGGCGTCGCGCAGTCGCCGGTAGTGCGGGTAGGGGTCGAGCACGGCGGCGCGGCTGTAGATGTCATGCCGGTAGGTGGGAGCGACATCTTTGCGCCCCTTGCTCATTGGGAATCTCCTCGCTGCCGGCCGGGCCGCTCTTTCGTATGACTGTTTATGACGAAATCGTCACATATGCCGATCGCCTCAGTCAACAGGTCTGCTCACATCGCCGCTGCGCGGTGTCCCGCCAGGAGTCGAAGTGTCTGTAGGCGCAGGGGTTGCGGTGCGCAATGCTGGGACCTGGGGGTTCCCAGCGGCGGGCCGCGGACCCGGATCAGGCGACGATGGAAGGAACGCAGTGAACGAAGAACAACGCAACGCGATGGCGTCGGGGCGTGGCTTTATCGCCGCGCTGGACCAAAGCGGCGGCAGTACGCCAAAAGCTCTGAAGCTGTATGGGATTGAGCAGGACGCATACGACAACGACGAGCAGATGTTCAACCTCATCCACGAGATGCGTGAGCGGCTGATGGCCAGCCCCAGTTTTTCCGGCGACAAGGTGTTGGCCACGATCCTGTTCGAACAGACCATGGACCGGGCCATCAACGGCGAAGACACCGCGGCCTATCTGTGGAAGCAGAAACACATCGTGCCGTTTGTGAAGGTCGACCAGGGCCTCGCTGATGCCGAGAACGGTGTCCAGCTGATGAAGCCGATGACCAAACTCGATTCACTACTGGATCGGGCCGTGGAAAAGGGCATATTCGGCACCAAGATGCGCTCGTTCATCCAAGAGCCCAACGAGGCGGGCATCAACGCCATCGTCGACCAGCAATTCGAGTACGCCGCCACGATCGCCGAGCGCGGATTGATGCCGATCGTCGAGCCCGAGGTCAGCATCAAAAGCCCGGACAAGCCCACGGCGGACGGTCTGCTGGTGGCGGCGCTGCACACGAAACTCGACGAGCTCTCCGGCGACCGGCAGGTGATGCTCAAACTGACGTTGCCCGACGAGGACAACCTCTACGCGTCGCTGATCGAGCACCCCCGGGTGCTTCGGGTGGTCGCGCTATCCGGCGGCTACAGCCTCACCGAGAGCTGCGAGATCCTAGCCCGCAATCACGGACTGATCGCCAGCTTCTCGCGGGCGTTGACCGAGGGACTGACCGCTCAGCAGAGCGACGCGGAATTCGACGAGAAGCTCGGATCGAACATCGCGCAGATCTACGCGGCGTCGATTACCTAGGCGGGCACCCTGGGTCAACGGGCCGGAGGTGAGACCTGTGTGACGCTGCCGTCGGTGCCGACCGCGATCGTCCCGCCCAGCGGCCCGTCGGAGGCGTGGATGCGCAGGCTCAGTGGTCCGTCCCGGTGGGATTCCACCGTCAAATAGATGCGGTTGGCGTCGTAGATGTGCAGCGTCTGCGGTGCCTGCTGCACGACGGCGAGGACGGCCTGGACGTCGAACTTGGCAAGGTCACCCACTGCCGAGTCCGGCAAGGCGGCAGGAGTGGGACCGAGGTTCATCCAACTGCCGTCGCGGTACACCCACGTGACCACCTTGCGTGCGTTGGCGGTGTCCGGACGCATCACCACCGCTTGGTCTTGGTAGACGTTCAGCTGGTAGCCGAGCGTGTCGCCGAACTGGGTGCGCATCTGCGCCAGCAGGGCCGTCATTCCGGCGAAGCTCAGCAATTGCTGCGGCTGCGGTGCCGCACTCGCGGAGTTGCCCGCGGAGCCGATGCTGGGCGACGTCGTGGTCACGTTCGGTGCAGACGTGCCCGACGGCCTGTTCCACTGCATGACGGCGAAACCGGCGCCCAGCAGTAAGAGCACTGAGACCGCCGCCCCCGCGATCCAGATGG
Organism: Mycobacterium sp. pR1184; assembly: GCF_041287235.1. Taxonomy (NCBI): domain Bacteria; kingdom Bacillati; phylum Actinomycetota; class Actinomycetes; order Mycobacteriales; family Mycobacteriaceae; genus Mycobacterium; species Mycobacterium sp. pR1184. The sequence continues at coordinate 42,081 of NZ_JBGGKR010000005.1, forward strand.
TCCGGCTACCGACTTTCGGTGTCGGGCCCGCCGGTGCGACCGGGGTGTGATGGATTTGCAAGTCTGAAAGCAGCGACTGCAATTCGGTCAGGGTGGTGGCCTTGGTTGCGGCGCTCACCCGCTGGCGGTGTTCTTCTGTCGACAGCTGGCCGTCGCCGAGTGCCGCGTCGAGCGCTTGGCAGGCGTTGTTGCGATCGGCGTCGGTAGCCCGGGTGTGGTCGCTGATCACAGCAAACATCGTAGGAGGCGCGGTGCAAAACCGCGCCGATTCCCGCCGGGTAATCGATCGCGTGCACCACTACGCTTCAAGTCATGGCTTCGAAGCTGCCCTCGCCGAAGATTTTTCTCGAATGGCCCGTCATCCGTCAGCTGCGTTCGGCCGACGCGTTCGGCCGCGGGCCGGCGGTGACCTCCAAGCACACCCGTGCGCTGGCCCCACGCACCACGACCGCCGACCGCGTCGTGCAAAGCGTGTGTCCGTACTGCGCGGTCGGCTGCGGCCAAAAGGTTTTCGTCAAGGACGAGAAGGTCGTCCAGATCGAGGGCGATCCGGACTCACCGATCTCGCGTGGCCGGCTGTGTCCCAAGGGGTCGGCCAGCGAGCAGCTGGTCAACTCGCCGAGGCGGCAGACCAAGATGCTCTACCGCGCCCCGCGCGCGACCGAATGGCAGTCGATCGATCTCGACACCGCCATCGACATGGTGGCCGACCGCTTCGTCGAGGCCCGTCGGCACGCCTGGCAGGACATCGACAAGAAGGGTCATCCCCTGCGGCGCACCATGAAGATCGCTGCGCTCGGCGGAGCCACACTGGACAACGAAGAGAACTACGTCATCAAGAAGCTCTTCACCGCCGCCGGCGCGATCCAGATCGAGAACCAAGCTCGTATTTGACACAGCTCCACAGTTCCCGGTCTGGGGACTTCCTTCGGGCGCGGTGGCGCCACCCAATCACTGCAAGACATGGCCAACGCCGATTGCATCATCATCCAGGGCTCCAACATGGCCGAATGCCATCCCGTCGGCTTCCAGTGGGTCGAGGAGGCAAAGGCGCGTGGCGCGAAGCTGATTCACATTGATCCGCGCTTCACGCGCACCTCGGCCGTGTCGGACAAACACATCCCGATTCGGGCGGGCTCGGATGTGGTGCTACTCGGCGCGCTGATCAACTACGTCATCAGCAACGACAAGTGGTTCAAGGAGTATGTGGTGGCCTACACCAACGCCGCCACCCTGATCAACGAAAACTACCGCGACGCAGAGGATTTGGGCGGTCTGTTCTCCGGCTATGATCCCGAGACCGGGCAGTACGACCCGTCGACGTGGGCCTACGCCGGACAGGAAGGGCAAGAAAGCCGCCACGAGCACGGCGCCAGCGCCTCAGCCCGCGCCGCCGGCGACGTACACGGCAGCGGCGGTCCGCCGTTACCGCACGCTCGCGTGCTGCGCGACGAGACCCTGCAGCATCCGCGGACGGTTTTTCAAATCGTCAAGCGGCACTACGCGCGGTACACGCCGGAGATGGTGCGCGACGTCTGCGGCATCGGCATCGAAGATTTCGACTACCTTGCACGCACGCTCGTCGCCAACTCGGGCCGAGAGCGCACCACCTGCTTCGCGTACGCCGTCGGCTGGACGCAGCACACGCTGGGCGCCCAATTCATCCGCACCGCAACGATTTTGCAGCTGCTGCTGGGCAACGTGGGGCGCCCCGGCAGTGGCATCATGGCGCTGCGCGGCCACGCCACCATCCAAGGGTCTACCGACATACCGACGCTGTTCAACCTGCTGCCCGGCTACCTGTCGATGCCGAAGGCCGGGGTGCACGACACCTTCGCTGAGTACATCGAAGCGGTCGGGCCGAAGAACCAAAAAGGCTTCTGGGCCAACGCCGACACCTACATCGTCAGCCTGCTCAAGGCATGGTGGGGCGACGCGGCCCGCGAGGACAACGATTGGGCCTACGACTACCTGCCGCGGCTGTCCGGACCGCACGGCACGTATCAGACGGTCATGTCGATGCTTGAAGACGAGGTCGACGGGTACTTCCTGCTCGGACAGAACCCGGCCGTCGGATCGGCGCATGGCCGGATGCAACGCATGGGCATGTCGCACCTGAAATGGCTGGTGGTGCGCGACCTCAACCTGATCGAGTCGGCCACTTTCTGGAAGGACGGCCCCGAGATCGCTTCCGGCGAGCTGAAAACCGAGGAGATCGAAACCGAGGTGTTCTTCTTCCCGGCGGCCACGCACGTCGAGAAGGCCGGTTCTTTCACCCAGACCCAACGCCTTGTGCAGTGGCGGCACAAGGCCGTCGACCCGCCCGGCGACTGCCAGAGCGAGTTGCAGTTCTTTTTCGAGCTGGGCAAACGGATCCGGCAGCGGCTGGCCGGCTCCACCGATGAACGCGACCGGCCTCTGCTGGATCTGACCTGGGACTATCCCACCGATGAGCATGGCGAGCCCGATTCGACCGCCGTGCTGGCCGAGATCAGTGGCTGTTACTTGACCGGGCCGAAAGCCGGCCAGCCGGTGCCCGGGTACACCGAACTGGCTGCCGACGGGTCGACGTCCTGCGGCTGTTGGATCTACTCGGGTGTGTACGCGGACGGTGTCAACCAGGCCGCGCGGCGGGTGCCGCACGGCGGCACCGGACCCAGCCAGTCGGAGTGGGGCTGGGCGTGGCCGCTCGACCGGCGGATTCTGTACAACCGCGCCTCGGCCGACCCCGACGGCAAGCCGTGGAGCGAGCGCAAGCGCTACATCTGGTGGGACCCCGAGCAGCAGCGCTGGGTCGGTCACGACGTGCCCGACTTCGTGGCCGACCGGGCGCCGGGCAGCCGGCCGGACCCAGACGTCGGCGGCCCGGACGCCCTCGCGGGCGATGACCCGTTCATCATGCAGGCCGACGGCAAGGGGTGGCTGTTCGCGCCCAAGGGTGTGGTGGACGGGCCGTTACCCACGCACTACGAGCCGCAGGAGTCGCCGGTGGCCAACGCGCTCTACCCGCAGCAGCAGAACCCCTCGCGAATCACCTTCCCGCGCAAGGACAATCTGAGCGCACCCAGCGCGGGCGACCCCGGCGCCGACGTGTACCCGTACGTGTTCACCACCTACCGGCTCACCGAGCACCACACCGCCGGCGGTATGAGCCGCTGGTTGCCCTACCTGTCGGAGTTGCAACCGGAGATGTTCTGCGAGGTGTCCCCGGAGCTGGCCGCCGAACGCGGCCTGGAGCCCTACGGGTGGGCCACCCTGGTCTCGCCGCGCGCTGCGATCGAGGCGCGGGTGCTGGTCACCGAACGGATGAAGCCGCTGGTCATCGGCGGCCATATCGTGCATCAGATCGGGTTGCCGTACCACTGGGGGGTGGGCAGCGATGCGGTGGTCAGCGGCGACGCCGCCAACGATCTGCTCGGCTTGACGCTGGATCCGAACGTGCAGATCCAGGAGTCCAAGGCCGGCTCCTGCGACATCAGGCCGGGCCGCCGGCCGCAGGGCGAGGAGCTGCTGCGGTTGATCGAGGAGTACCAGTCGCGCGCGGGCGTCACCGTGGAGACGGACAATATCCGAGTGAGCGAAGCTGTCTGGGAGAGCATCGAGCGCGAGCAGGACGGGAAGGGAGGCCAATGAAGTTCAGGGGCCAGCTGATCGGTCCGAGTGACCCCGCCGCCGATGCGGGGTGGGGAGATGCCAAGCCGCGCAAGGGCTTTTTCACCGACACCTCGATCTGCATCGGTTGCAAGGCGTGCGAAGTGGCGTGCAAGGAGTGGAATCGCAACCCGCGCGACGGCGACCTCGAGCTGCTGGGATCGTCCTACGACAACACCGGCTCGCTGGGCGCGAGCACCTGGCGGCACGTGGCGTTCATCGAGCAGGGCCGCGACCGCATCGAGGAGGCGCGCGAATCCGGCCGCGCGTTGGTGAGCCTGGGCATGCCCGCCGTCCCGGGTGCTGCGGACGTCCCGGCCGACTCGAAACCGCCTGACACCCCGGAGTTTCGCTGGCTGATGTCCTCCGATGTCTGCAAGCACTGCACGCACGCGGGCTGTCTCGACGTCTGCCCCACCGGGGCGTTATTTCGCACCGAGTTCGGCACCGTGGTGGTCCAGCACGACGTGTGCAACGGCTGTGGAACATGCGTCGCGGGTTGCCCTTTCGGCGTGGTCGAGCGCCGTAGCGACGGCACGTATGCGACGCCGGTGGACCGGCCGGGCCGTCCGCAGGAGGAGTTCGTCACCGGTGTCGCCCAAAAGTGCACGCTGTGCTACGACCGCCTGATCGAGGACCAGATACCCGCCTGCGCCCAAACCTGTCCGACGACGTCGATCAAGTTCGGCGATCACGACGACCTGGTGGACCGAGCGCGGCAGCGGGTAGCTCAGTTGCATGCCGAAGGACGCACTGAGGCAAGGCTTTACGGCGCCAACGAGCACGACGGTGTCGGCGGTACCGGTTCGGTCTTCTTGTTGCTCGACGAACCCGAGGTCTACGGTCTGCCGCCGGATCCGCGGGTGTGCACCGCCGACCTGCCGACAATGTTCAAGCGGGCGACGATGGCTGCGGTCGGCATGGCCGGAGCGGCTGTGCTGGCGTTCTGGAGTAGCCGGTGAGCACCTCGGAATTCGACAGCTTCCGCCCGCCAGAACCCGAGGGGGGCAAGCGGCGTAGGAAAGGCGAACGTGGCGCCCGTCGGGGAGGCGGCAGTGGTTCCGATGGCTCGCGCGAAATGCCGATGGTCCCCGAGGCCGAATTCACCTCGTATTACGGCCGTCCGGTGGTCAAGCCCGCGCCCTGGGGCCACGAAGTGGCCGCCTACCTGTTCTTGGGCGGCGTCGCGGGTGGGTCCGGCCTGCTCGCCGCCGGTGCTCAGCTCACCGGTCGAAAGAAGTTGCGCCGCAACACAAGACTGTCCGCGCTGATCGCGGTGTCGCTGGGGGCGGTCGCGCTGGTGAAGGACCTGGGCCGGCCCGAGCGTTTCGTCAACATGCTGCGGACCGTCAAGCTGACCTCTCCGATGAGCATCGGTTCGTGGATCCTCAGCTCGTTCAGCGCCGCCATCGGAATAGCGGCGGTCGCCGAAATCGATCAGATGACGGGCGAACGAATTCCGTTGGGCCCGTTGCGGTCCGTGCTGCGCGCCGCGGAGGCACCGGCCGGCCTGGGCGCAGCCGTGCTGTCGCCACCACTGGCCGTCTACACCGCGGTGCTGCTCACCGACACGGCCACCCCGACGTGGAATGCCGCATACCGGGATCTGCCGTTCGTGTTCGTCAGCTCCGCGAGCCTGGCCGCCTCGGGATTGGCGATGATCACCACCCCGGTCTCCGAGGCCGGGCCGGCGCGCAAGCTGGCGGTCATCGGTGCGGTCGGCGATCTGATCTCGGCCAGGTTCACGGAGTCCCGGATGGATCCGGTGACCAGAGAGCCGCTGCACCACGGCAGGCCCGGCTGGCTGCTACAGACAAGCGAAATACTTGCCGCCGCAGGAGGTTTGGGGGCATTGCTCGGCGGGCACCGCCGCGATGTCGCCGCGCTGTCCGGTTTGACGCTGCTGACGGCGTCGGCGATGTTGAGGTTCGGCTTCTTCGAGGCGGGCAAGGAATCGGCTCGCGACCCCCGCTACACGATGGAGCCGCAGCGGCGCCGACTGGCCGCGCGCCGCGCCGCCGGCATCACCGACGACTCGATCACTTCCGCCCGTTAAAGCTAACTAGCGCACCTCGATGCCTTCGCCGGCGACGGTATGCCCGATCACCGGGTGACCGGGCAGTTCGCCCACCACCAGCAGGCCACCCGAAGTCTGCGCGTCGGCGAGCAGCAGGAGATCATCCTCGGTCACGCCGGGGCCGGGACGCAGATGCGGCCGCACCCAATCGAGGTTGCGCCGAGACCCGCCGGAGACGAACCCGTCGCGCAGCGCCGCTCGGCCGGCATCGAGTACCGGCACCGCGCCGCGGTCGATGACCGCGCCCACCTTTGAGGCCCGGCACATCTTGTACAGATGGCCGAGCAACCCGAAGCCCGTCACATCCGTGGCCGCGTGCACGCCGTTTGCCACCGCGGTCTCGGCGGCGTCGCGGTTGAGCCGGGCCATCGTCGCGATCGCTTCCGGGAACACCTCGCCGGTCTGCTTGTGCCGATTGTTGAGCAGCCCGACCCCGAGCGGTTTGGTCAGGGTCAACGGAAGCCCGGGTTCGGCGGCGTCGTTGCGCAGCAACCGCTTCGGGTCGGCCACGCCGGTCACCGCCATGCCGTACTTGGGCTCCGGATCGTCGATGGAGTGGCCGCCGATCACCGGGCAGCCGGCCTCCGAGGCCACCGCCAGCCCGCCGCGCAGCACCTCGGTCATCAGCTCCAGTGGCAGTACATCGCGCGGCCAGCCGACCAGGTTGATGGCGACGACCGGGCGCCCGCCCATCGCGTAGACGTCGGAGAGCGCGTTGGCCGCGGCGATTCGACCCCAGTCGTAGGCGTCGTCGACGACCGGCGTGAAGAAGTCCGCCGTGGACAGCACCGCGATGTCGCCGACCAAGACCGCGGCCGCGTCGTCGCCGTCGTCGAGTCCGACCAGAACATTGCCGTGAGTCTGTCCGGCCAGGCCGCGCACCGCCTCTTCCAGCTCGCCGGGCGGGATCTTGCAGGCACAGCCACCGCCGTGCGCATAACCGGTCAGCCGGGTCTGCGTCTGGGTCATGTCACGAGCCTACGAGGAGCGGGCGGGCTCACCATCTGCCCGCCTCATAGCGACAACTATCAACGTCGTCACATTGATGCTCGCGGGTGCGTTCCTGGCGTCGAATGTGCGCCCACGGCGGCGACACGCCGGGTGAGGCCGCCGCATCCGCACACCCAACTCCTACCGCCGCACAGTCAACGCCGCCCGGCGGTTTTGTCGCTCGGAGGCGGGCACTTCGACCCCGCCGACGGCGGTGGCCACTTTGACCCCGGACCCGGCGGCGGCCACCGTGGCGGATGGGCAACCCGGGCGGGCTCGTCGGTATCGGCGCTGACCCCGCTAGTTTGTGCATGGAGGCGTTTGGGTTCCTGGTGGTCCCCCCGGTCTTCAAAACCGGTGAGATCGAGTATCTCGGTCTGGCGGGTTCGATTCCCGTCCGCCTCCGCCAGCCCTGGACGCGAGGAGGCACGTGACACAGGTCGACCCGCGCCGCCTGATTCCGCGCACGGATCAGTTGCTTTCGCTTCCGCCGGTGCAGGAGGCGCGAAGCCGGCTGGGCGAGCACGCGGTCAGGGACGTGGTGCGCGACATTCAGGACCGGGCCCGCCGCGGCGACCTGGCGCCCGAACAGGTGCAAGACGCGGTGCTGGCGTCGCTGGCCGCGCATCGCAACACGAAGCTGCGCCCGGTGCTCAACGCCACCGGCGTCGTCGTGCACACCAACCTGGGCCGGGCGCCATTGGCCGCGAGCGCGATCGAGGCACTGGTGTCCGCGAGCGGCTACGTCGACGTGGAACTCGACCTCGCGACGGGCACCCGCTCGAAGCGCGCGGTCGCCCTTCGCCAGGCGCTGCTAGATGTCTGCCCCGTCGCCGAGGACGCGCTGGTGGTCAACAACGGCGCCGCCGCGCTGGTGCTGGCGACCACCGCGCTCGCAGCAGGCGGCGAGGTCGTGGTGAGTCGCGGCGAGCTGATCGAGATCGGTGCCGGATTCCGGCTGCCCGACCTGATCGCATCCACCGGCGCCCGCCTGCGTGAGGTCGGGACCACCAACCGCACCCACTTGAAGGACTACGCGGACGCGATCGGGCCGCACACCGGATGTGTGCTCAAGGTGCACCAGAGCAATTTCCGGGTGGAGGGGTTCACCTCCGCCGTCGCGGTGTCGCAGCTGCGGGCGCTGGCCGACGAGAAGCACGTGTCCTTGGTCGTCGACCTCGGCAGCGGGCTGCTGGCGCCCGATCCGCTGCTGCCCGAGGAGCCCGACGCCGCCACCGCGCTGGCCGAGGGTGCCGACGTGATCACCGCCAGCGGCGACAAACTGCTGGGCGGCCCGCAGGCGGGCATCGTGCTCGGCCGCAGCGATGTGGTCGCCCGGATGGCGCGGCATCCGCTGGCGCGCGCCGTGCGAGCCGACAAGCTCACCCTCGCCGCGCTGGAGGCGACGGTCCGGGCCGGCACCTCTCCGGTGACCCAGGCCCTGCACGCCGATCCCGAACGACTGCGGGCCCGCGCGCGGCGTCTGGCCGAGGCGGTCGGCGCCTCCGTCGTCGCGCACGACGGCCGAGTCGGTGGCGGCGGCGCCCCCGGCGTCCCGTTGCCCGGCTGGGCGGTCCGCCTCCCCGAATCCGCGGCGGCTGCCCTGCGCGCGGGTGAGCCCGCGGTGCTGCCGAGGGTGCACGACGGCGCCTGCCTGCTGGATCTGCGCTGCATCCCCGAATCCGACGACGATCGTCTGCTGACAGCGGTACGCGCCGCGTTAACCGAAACGGCCGAGGCGGACCGCTGAGCACCCACGTCCTGGCCACCGCCGGCCACGTCGATCACGGCAAGAGCACGCTCATCCGTGCGCTGACCGGCATGGAGCCCGACCGGTGGGAGGAGGAGCGACGCCGCGGCCTGACCATCGACCTGGGCTTCGCCTGGACCACCCTGCCGTCGGGCCGCGAGGTGGCCTTTGTCGACGTGCCCGGACACCAGCGCTTCCTGGCCAACACGTTGGCGGGCCTGGGTCCCACGCCGGTGGTCTGCTTCGTCGTCGCCGCGGACGAGGGCTGGCAGGCGCAGTCCAGTGACCACCGCGACGCGCTCGCGGCGCTGGGCATCCGGTACGGCCTGATCGTGGTGACCCGTGCCGACCGCGCGCCGGACCGTGCGAGCGGGGTGCTGGCGCAGGCGCGCGACGAACTGGCCGGCACCGGGCTGCGGGATGCCCCCGGTGTCGTCGTGTCCGCGGTCGACGGGACCGGGCTGACCGAACTGCGTGCCACCCTCGACCGCGTCGTGGAGCAGCTGCCCGCACCCGAGACCACCGCTCGGGTGCGGTTGTGGGTCGATCGGTCCTTCACGATCACGGGCGCGGGCACCGTCGTGACCGGCACGCTCGCGGCCGGCACCCTGGCGCGTGGCGACCGGTTGAACGTGCTCGGCGCGGACCGGCCGCAAGCGGTCGTCATCCGCGGTTTGCAGAGCCGCGGCGAGCCCTACCCGCGGTTGGGACCGGTGGCCCGGGTCGCGCTGAACCTGCGTGGCGTCCCGCGCGACGTCATCCAACGGGGGAGCGCGCTGGTCACCCCTGGGGCGTGGGCGAGCACCGGCACGCTCGATATTCGCCGCACCACCGGCGGCCCGCTGACCGAGGCTGCGGCCCAGCTGGTCGTGCACGTCGGCACCGCGGCGGTGCCCGCGCGGTTGCGGCCGTTCGACGACGACCATGGCCGGCTCACGCTCGACCGGCCACTGCCGCTGGTGCTCGGCGACCGGTTGGTGCTGCGCGACCCGGGCGGCCAGCGGGTCCTGGGCGGCGCCCTGGTGCTCGACGCCGATCCTCCGGTGCTGCGGCGGCGCGGCGACGGCACCCGTCGGACCGCGGTGCTGAGCGCGATGGACGCGGCCGGCGACGTCGGCGCCGAGGTGGCCCGCCGCGGCGCGGTGCGCGAGAGCCACTTGAGCCGGCTGGGGTTCGTGTCATCCGCGATACCCGAGAGCGTGCGGGTGCTCGACGGCTGGTGGGTGCACGCCGCGACGTACCAGGCCTGGCAGCAGCGGCTGCGCGCCGCGGTCGAGGAACTGCATGATCGAGACCCGTTGGCAGAAGGGCTATCTCGCGGTGCAGCACGTGACCTGCTGGCCCTGCCGGACGAGTCGCTGCTCGACGGGGTCACCCGCGACGCGGGACTGGAGCAGCGGGGCGGCCACATCCGGGTGCCCGGCGCTCGCGACGACCTCGGTCAGGCCGAGGCCGCCGTGGGCAAACTGGAAGCGCGACTGCGGGCCGAGCCTTTCGATGCGCCGGAGGCCGACGATCTGGCGGCGCTGCAGCTGTCCGCCCGCGAGCTGGCGGCGGCCGAGCGCGCCGGGCGGGTGCTGCGGCTGCGCGACGGCGTCGTATTGCTGCCTAATGCGCCGGCCCTGGCGATGCGGGAGTTGGCGCAGTTGGCGCAGCCGTTCACCACCAGCCAAGCGCGCCAAGCACTCAACACCACTCGACGGGTGGCGATCCCGTTGCTGGAACATCTCGACGCGCGGGGCTGGACCCGCCGGCTCGACGCCGGCCATCGCGAGGTGGTGCGATGAATCCGATTGTGGGGGAGGCGTTTACGTGATCGTTGTGGTTGGTGCCGGCATATGTGGTCTCGCTGCTGCCTACGAGTTGTCCAAGCGCGGAGAGCCGACGGTCGTGTTCGAACGCGGCGAACCGTTCTCCGAACTGTCCGCGGGTCTGGCGCGCATCTTCCGCATCGCCCATCAGCGCCCCGCGCTATGCCGGCTCGCCATCCGGGCCCGCGCCGGCTGGCAGCGGTGGGAGAGCGAGCTCGGCGTGGGGCGGCTGCTCGGTTCCGAAGGCTTCGTCGCGGCGGCCCCACCCGAGCAGACCGCCGCGGCGATGACGGAGGCCGGCGCCGAATTCTCGTGGCTCGACCGCGACCAGATCCAGGCCCGGATACCGTTTGTCACGCCGCCCTGGGGGGCCGGGATCTTCGATCCGCTCGGTGGCAGCCTGCGCACTCGCCGTGCTCTGAGCGCCTTGGCGGCGCGGGTGGAGATTAGGCGCGGCCAGGTCGTTTCGCTCGGCGACGACGGCTCGGTCCGTCTCGCGGATGGCACCGTGACGCGGGGCGATGAGGTTCTGGTGTGCGTGGGAGCACAGACACCGGAGCTGCTGGGCCCGCTCGACGTCGAGCTCACCCCGCACACGCGCTACACGTACGAGGGCGCCGACGCCACCGGCGCCGCCTGCCTGGCGGCACCCGAGGGCTACGGGCTGCCACTGGGCAGCACCGGCCGGTGGGCGTTCGGTCAGCCGATACCGGAGGCGGCCGGGGTGCGTGCGCTCTTTCCGTCGCTGTCGCCAGTGGGGCAGGTGGATTGCTTCACGGTGCATGCGCCGTGGCTCGACGCGGGCGGAGATGGATGGAAGGCGGTCCGCCGCGGCCGCGTGGTCGGTTTCGTCGGCAACAACCTGATGAAGTTCGGGCCGTTGCTCGGGGAGCTGCTCGCCGAGGCCGCTTGCAGTGCGGGGTTACCGAGCGAATTGAACCTGGTCTGAATCGAGTAGCGTTGCGCTGCAGCATATTTCAGATGCACGGTGGAACCTGTCTTTCGGTGTCCCGCGGTTGAGCGGTCCGGCGAACGAGCAATGGGCCATGATGGTCGCGAAGCAGTACTAGCTCAGTAAGGGAGCCCACCATTCGCGCGTTGAGAAAAATTCGACTGCCGATGCGGGTCTTGTCGTTGCGCACCATCGTCATCGTTGCGCAATTGGGAGTGATCGGCTTTGCCCTCGCCCTGGCCGCGTGGGTCTGGATTGGTATCACCAACGAGCAATACAGCCAGCTCGACCGCAGGCTGGACTCCGTGAGCAGCCTCGGTGACATCAACACACTGCTCAACAGCCCGCACCAAAACAGTCCCGATCGGCCCACGCCGGACGGCAACCTGGTGCGCACCGCGCGCATCGGGGCGTTGACCGTGTCCGTGCCCAGCGACATCGTCTTGCCCAAACTCGCCAACGGCTATGCGAACACCACGATCAACGGCGTGCAATACCGCGTCCGCACGTTCAACGCTGGTCCGGTCGCGATCGCGCTCGCCGCACCACTGGCCGAGGCGCAGCATCGGATCAACCAGCAGCATCTGCGGGTGTTGTTGATCTGCGCCGGCGTAATCACGGCGACGCTGCTGGTTGGGTGGGTGATCTCGTTGATCATGGTCAACCCGTTCGTCCTACTGGCCCGGCAAGCCCGCGCTATCAACGCACAGTCCAGTCCCGACGAGGTTCAGGTCCGCGGTGTGCGGGAAGCCGTCGAGATCGCCGATGCGGTCGAGCAGATGCTGGACCGCATCGGCAACGAACAGCAACGCACCAAGGCGGCACTCGAGTCTGCCCGCGACTTCGCCGCGGTCGCTTCACACGAGCTGCGCACCCCGCTGACCGCCATGCGCACGAACCTGGAGGTCCTGTCCACTCTCGAGCTGCCCGCCGAGCAGCGTGAGGAGATCATCGGCGACGTCATCCGAACCCAGAGCCGCATCGAGGCAACGCTGACGGCGCTGGAGCGACTCGCGCAGGGACAGCTGACCACCGTCGACGACTTTGTGCCGTTCGACATCACCGAGCTGTTGGATCGTGCCGCGCACGATGCGCTGCGCATCTACCCCGACGTGGAGGTCTCGCTGGTGCCGTCGCCCACCGTCTTGATGGTGGGGTTGCCGACGGGTCTGCGGCTGGTGATCGACAACGCGATTGCCAACGCCGTCAAGCACGGTGGTGCCACCAATATTCAACTCACCGTGAGCAGTTCGGCTGAAGGCGTCGAAATCGCGATCGACGACAACGGCACGGGCGTTCCGGAATCCGAACGTACCGCGGTATTCGAACGCTTCTCCCGCGGCTCGACGGCATCGCGGTCGGGTTCCGGGCTAGGGCTGGCGCTGGTTGCCCAACAAGCAGAATTGCACGGCGGCAACGCCTCCCTGCACGCCAGCCCGCTGGGCGGAACCCGACTTCTGCTCAGGCTGGCAGGTGACGGCCGCGGCCCTTGCTGAATCAACGATATGAAATATGCAGCAGGCCACACGTTTTAGTGCAAGCTGAAGTCTCATTGTTGCGGTGAATCGCGAATTCGTCACAGCGCGAGCCAAAAATTTGCATTCCATATGCGACCGGCTGGTCCGGTTGACCCGCGCTGACGTCGCACATACCGTCGAAATGCAAGCCAGGCGGTCCCAGCCAAACAACGGAGTTGGCGACAGAGCGTAATCGCCTGTGTATCAGCCTGTTACGTCGACGTCAGCTATCGCAGGTGGGAGCGGTACCGCAGCGTCGCCCGCGCAAACCCAACCAGCGAGGTACCGATGCCACTCATCGAACAGGCCGAAGGACGAACTATCGAGCATGCTGCGTCACGCAGAGACCGGTTGCGCCCGGTGCTTCGGCACGACTTGTCGTCCTCACTCGTGGTCTTCTTGGTCGCCCTGCCGCTGTCCCTGGGCATCGCGATCGCATCCGATGCGCCAGTATTGGCCGGGTTGATCGCCGCGATCGTGGGTGGAATTGTGGGCGGTGCGATGGGTGGTTCGCCGCTGCAGGTCAGTGGCCCCGCCGCTGGGCTGACTGTCGTGGTGGCCGACCTGATCGGTGAATTCGGCTGGGGAATAACGTGCTTCATCACCGCCGTGGCCGGCGCCATGCAAGTCCTGTTGGGATTCAGCCGGGTTGCGCGTGCCGCCCTGGCAATCTCGCCCGTCGTCGTGCACGCGATGCTGGCTGGCATCGGCATCACGATCGCACTTCAGCAGGCCCATGTATTGCTCGGCGGTGAGTCGAAAAGCACGGCCTGGCGCAATGTCGTTGAGTTGCCACAACAAATCGTGAACGCGCATCGGCCCGGAGTCCTGTTGGGAATGCTGGTGATCGGCATCCTGATCGCCTGGCGCTGGGCTCCTCCCAAAGTGACCGCGGTTCCCGGACCGCTGGTCGCCATCGTGCTGGTGACCGCTGTCTCGCTGATCTTCCCGTTCCGGGTCTCCCGGATCGAGCTGGACGGCTCGGTGGCCGAAGCGCTTCGGCTGCCGACCATTCCGCATGGAAATTGGGGTGCGGTCGTCGTCGGCATCATTACCGTGACACTCATCACCAGTGTGCAGAGCCTGCTGACGGCGGTATCGATCGACCGGATGCACCACGGACCACGCACCGACTTCAACCGCGAGCTGATCGGGCAGGGCGCCTCCAACATCGTGTCCGGCGCGACCGGCGGACTTCCCATCGCCGGTGTCATCGTGCGAAGCGCGGCCAATGTCAACGCGGGGGCCAAGACGCGCGCCTCGGCGATCATGCACGGCTTGTGGATCCTTTTGTTCGCGATCCCGTTTGCGGAATTGGTCGAGCAGATTCCGGCCGCGGCTCTCGCCGGCCTGCTCATCGTCATCGGCATCCAGCTGCTGCAGCCGGCGCATATTGAAACAGCCATGAGGACAGGGCATTTGACCGTTTATCTGGTGACCATTGTCGCGGTCGTGTTCCTCAACCTGCTGCACGGCGTGATGATCGGACTCGCCCTGGCCATCGTCTTGACCGCCTGGCGGGTGATCTGGACCAAGGTCGAGGCGACGTACGTGGGCGACGAATGGCGGGTCGTTGTCGAGGGTGCGTGCACGTTTCTCGCGTTGCCCAGGCTGACTCGCGTGCTGGCATCGGTCCCCGAGCGCACCACGGTGACCGTGCATCTGCTGGTGAGCTACTTGGATTACGCTGCGCACCAAGCGATTAACGATTGGCAACAGCAGCACCACGCGACGGGTGGAACGGTGCGGATCCATGGCGTGACCGAAGTCGGACGCCTGACATCGACTTGTGAGGCTCCGAAGACGGGCTAGTGCTGACCGTTTACTTAGGGTACCCTAACTTCGACGACGAGTTAGGAGGCGTGATGTCGACGACCTGGATGGATCCTCTGCTCTACAAGCTCCGCCACCAAGGCGCCGCTCCCTATCCGCATCAGGCGGCATTCTTGCTCAACAATCCGATCCGCAGGGCGCTGTCCAACCCGGCACGCAGGGTCGACCGCATCGGCCTCACCGGCACCGAGCACGTGCTGGAAGTCGGGCCTGGCCCGGGCTTCTACAGCGTGCAGATCGCCCGGCGTCTCACCTACGGCCGACTCGACCTGTTCGACCTCCAACCCGAGATGCTGGACAAGGCGCGGCGGCAGCTCGAGCGGGCCGGATTCCATGACGTCGGCTTTACGACCGGGGAAGCGAGCGACGGATTTCCCTACCCGGAAGCCACTTTCGACGTCGCGTTCGTGGCCGCGGTGATCGGCGAGGTGCCCGACAAGCCGGCCTGCATACGTTCCCTGGGCCGGGTGCTGAAGCCGGGAGGGCAACTCGTGTTCGCCGAAGGGTTTAGCGATCCCGACCGAATGAGCGTGCGGGAATTGCGCGATCTGGTCGAGCCCGAGAACTTCGAATTCGTGCAAGCGAGCGGCAATCGATGGCACGACATCGTGCGCTTTCGCAGACCGGACTGAGCGCCGCTTCTGCTGTGCGGCAGCGGCTTTGAGTGTGCGCTCACGGCGGTGACTGTGCGGCGTGTCGCCGCCTTGAAGGCACACCAAAAGCCCCGGGCGCCCGGACACTCCACGCCGAGAACGCACGCGCAAAGCCCAGGATGATCGCCTATAGCCGAACCAGCTCGCGTTCAGGCACTTTCACGCGCGTTGTGATCCGGGGGGCAATGCCACCGGGCCACCAGAACCACCGGCCCAGCAGTGCCACGATGGACGGTACGACCAGTGCCCGCACCACCAGCGTATCCACCAGCAGCCCGACCGCGATCGTGGTGCCGATCTGGGCGATGCTGAGCACGCTGCTGCCCATCAACGCCAGCATCGTGAGACCGAAGACAATCCCGGCGGTGGTGACCACCCCGCCGGTGCCGCCGAACGCTCGGATGATGCCCGTTCGCAGACCCGCAGCCGCCTCCTGTTTGATACGCAAGGCCAGCAGTAGGTTGTAGTCGGCACCGACGGCGATCAGCGCGATGAACGCGATAGGTGCTACCGCCCAATGTAAGTCGCGATGCAACAGGTCCTGCCAGATCAGGACGCTCATCCCGAGCGCCGACGCGTAGGAGGCGACGACGGTGCCGACGACAACGAGTCCGGCCACCGGGCTGCGCAGCATGATCATGATGATCACGAAGATCAGCGCCAGTGCCGCGCCCACCAGCAATGCCATGTCACGGGCGACAAAGCGCTGCAGATCGGTGGTCACCGGCCCTACGCCGGCCAGGTAAACCGCTGTCGGGGTGAGGGTTCCCTCCTTGGTGGCTTCCTTGATGGCGGTGCGCACCTGGTCGGCGCGCTGAGCGCCATCGCCGCCCCACTCTTGACCGTCGCCGTACACCAGGAGATAGATGGCGCGACCGTCGGTGGACACCAGCTGGTGCAGCACATCGACGTATTGCGGATCGCTCAACGCCCGCTGCGGAAGGTAGAAGCCCGCCGCCGCGCTGCCTTGGAACTCGTTGGCGATCTCGGTCAGGTAATCGGTCAGCTGATGCATCTGGGGCCCGAGCGCCTCGGAAAGCCCCAGCAGTTCGTGGGTGGCAGAACGCGCTTGCCCCAGAGCACTGTTCATCGAAGACACGGTTTGCGGTAGGCCCGCCATCGCCCGAGCGGTGGTTGCTGACCCGCTGGTGAGCTTGGCGGCGCCGTCGCCGAGTCGCGTCGAATCCTGCATCAGACTGTCGACGGGTTTGATCAGCCGGTCGACCGTCGAGCACAGCGGATTCGCGACGCAGTCCGGGGTCCCCGCCACGAAGCCCCGCAGCGGGTCGAGGTAGCCCGACACCGTCGTCACGGTGTGTTGCACCCCGTCCATGCCGCTGCGCATGTCGTCTGCGGCGGCCGACATATCCGCCAATCCCGCACCACCACGGCGCAATCCGCTGCCCAGCCGGTCCACCGCCACCTGCGCCTGCGCCAGTGCGTTGTCCAGCTCCGAGATCCGGTTCAGGCGCTGGGTGAGTGAGTCCACCGTTTCGCCGAACTGATGGCCCAGCACGCCGGCCTGGTAGCTGAAGGTCGCCTGATCGGGCACTTTCCCATCGGGCCGACTGGCCGACTGCACCGCGCGCACGCCCGGTACGGCCATAATCTGCCGGGTGATCCGTTCGATCGCGATCAGGCCCGCCGGATTGCGCAGGTCGTGATCGGCCTGGATCGTCACGACATCGGGCAACAGCGAATTGGCCGGGAAATGCGTGTCATTCAACGCGTAGCCGCGGTTGGATTCGCTGGACGACGGCGTGGCCGCGGGCTCGTTCCAGCCGATCTGCAGACCCGCCAGCGGCAGTGCCGCCACCAGGGTCAGCCCGCCCGCGGCGACCAGGATCGGGCCGGGCCAGCGAGCGACCGCCGCCCCAACGCGGCGCCACCGTCGCGCCGTCCGCGACGGTCTGGGCTCCAGATAACCGCGCCGCACCGCCAGCCCCATCAACGCGGGCGTCAGCGTCAATGCCGCCGCCATCGTCACCAGAATGCCGATAGCACAGGGGATTCCCGCGCTGCGGAACATGCCAACCCTGGCGAACCCCAGACACGCCAGGGCCACCGAGACGGTCAACGCTGACCCGACCACCACCGGAGCGACGGCGCGGTAGGCATCCGTCAGGGCCGGCGCAGGAGCCACGGCCCGGCGCCGGCCCTCGTGATAGCGGCCGATCAAGAAGATCGCGTAGTCGGTACCGGCCCCCAATGTCATCGCCGCCATCAGCGCCACCGAGAAGATCGACACCTCTACCGCGTCGGCCTGCCCGAGCGCGGCGACCACCGGCCGTGCCACGGAGAGCCCGAGGCCGACCGACAACAGCGGGATCGCGGCGGCGACAGGCGAGCGGTACACCAGCAGAAGCAGCAGCAGGATCAGCGCGACGGTGGCGGCAGTGATCGCGAGCATCTGGCGATCGATAGCGGTGAATTCGTCGACGATGGTTCCGCCAGGGCCGGTGACGTCGACGTGTAGGCCGGCCGGCGGTCCCAGGGCGGCAACGGTTTTGCGCACGACGCTTATCGAATCGCGTGCTTGCGACGTGCCGAGCATGCCTACCAGCCGCACCATTACCCGGACCGCGTGCCCGTCGGAACTCTGCGCACCTGCCGCGGCCGCGGGCTTCGACCAAAGATCCGTCACCGCGTCCACGTGGCGCCGATCGGCGGCCAACGCCGCCGTCAGAGCATCGTAGTAGTGGCGATCAGGCGGCGTCAGGCGCTGATCGCGTTCCAGCACAACGTAAATGAAGTTGTTGCTTGGCTGCTGGCCGAACAACTCGGCGGCGCGGGAAGCTGCGATCGAGCTGGGCGCGTCGGCGGGCATGAAGGACCGGGAATGCGAGTCGATCACCCGTTCCAGTTGCGGCACCGTCAGATTGCCGACGACTGCGGCCAATACCCACAGTCCGACGATCAAGAGTGCGGATCGGCCGGTGAGACGCGCGAGCATTCCCCTCCATGTCATGCCTTGTGACGCTAAGTCGACGGGCGGCCCCGGCGCGTCCTGCCCAAGTGCGGTCTTTGTCTCCTACTACGGGCGGAGACCGGTACCGACCCCGGCATGATGTGGGCACGCGGTGCACTCTTTTACCATTGGACGATGTTGCAGGGCGCTGCGGCCTTCGTGGTGGAACGGATACGTCGCAAAGGTGAGCTGATTCCCCTCGGCATCACCTGGGCGTCATTGATCTCGGTCGACGTCACGGTAGTGGCGGGCGCAGTGATAGCGGCATGGCAACGACCCACCACCGACCTTCTCGTCGCGCTGATCGCGTTCCTGCTCGCGATGTCGCCGGCGGCGACCTTCTTCGTCTTCAATATGAAGCTCTCCGCGGCCCCGTTGTGGCTGGCCTGGTCAACGGCTACCGCGTTGATGCTGTTCGCCACGTCGACGCCGGTACACAACGATTTCGCGCCGTCCCTATTGGTCCTGATGGTGCTGGCGGTCGCGACATTGGCCTCGGTCCCGGGCGGCGTCCTGTCGGCGACGTCGGCGGTGGCGCTGCTGCTGGCCGCTGCCGCGGCGCACCGGCTCGACGCGGTGCCGCTGTACCTGGGCTTCGTGGCGGCGGGTTGGCTGCTCGGCTATCTGATGCGAACACAACGGCTGCTGCTGGCCGAACAGATTCGTGCGCATGAGGCTTTGGCCGAGCATGCCGCGGCCGACGAGAGACGGCGCATCGCCCGCGAAGTGCACGACGTCATCGCCCACTCGCTTTCGGTCACGCTGTTGCACGTGACCGGGGCGCGGCGCGCGCTGCAGCAAGATCGCGATATCGACGACGCGGTCGAAGCCCTCGAGCAGGCCGAGCAACTCGGCAGGCAGGCCATGGCCGACATTCGTCGCACCGTCGGTCTGCTGGACAGCGGACCTAAGAAAGCCGCGCAATTCACCCCCGAGCCCGGGATCGACGACATCGGCATTCTGGTTCAGGACTTCGACCGCGCGGGCCTGGCCGTCGCCCTGCGCATCGCAGGTCCCACCCAGCGGGTCTCGGCCGCGGTCGGCCTCGCGCTGTACCGCATCACGCAGGAATCGTTGGCCAACATCGCCAAACACGCAGCTGACTCGAAATCCGAAGTGGTGCTAGATATTTCGCTGAAGTCAGCGCGGCTGGCGGTCAGTAATCGGCTGGCGGCCGCAGTAGGTGCGCAGTCCTCGGACGGCCGCGGTCTGCGCGGCATGCGTCAGCGCGTGGAGCTATTGGGCGGCGTGATCGACGTCGGCCCGACCCTCGACGGATGGTCGGTGTGCGCGGAGATACCGCTACAAGAAGGCGATCCCGGCTGGCGTCCGCCGTGGTGCACCTTGTGAGCCCCGATATTGCCGAGACCGCGGAGATCGCGGTCCTGCTCGTCGACGACCAGGATCTAGTGCGGTCGGGGTTGCGCCGGATCCTGCGCCGCAAGGACGGGTTCGTCGTCGTCGCCGAATGTGCCGACGGTGACGAGGTGCCGGCCGCGGTGGCCGAGCACCGGCCCGATGTCATCGTGATGGACCTGCGGATGCGACGGGTGGACGGCATCGAGGCCACCCGTAGACTCAACGGCGGGCCACCGGTGCTCGCGCTGACGACGTTCAACGAGGACGAGTTGCTCTCCGGCGCCCTGCGCGCCGGGTGTGCCGGTTTCGTGCTCAAGGACTCCTCCGCCGAGGAATTGATCCGTGCCGTGCGCGCCGTCGCCCGGGGTGAAAGCTATCTAGACCCTGCGGTCACCTCGCGGGTGCTCACCACCTACCGCACCGCGGCCGAGACCCCGCGCACGATCGACATCGCGGAGTTGACCAGCCGTGAACTCGACGTCCTTACCTTGATCGGAAAAGGTCTCTCCAACACCGAGATCGCCAACGAACTCTGCATCTCGGGGGTCACCGTCAAAAGCCACATCGGCCGGATCTTCGGCAAGCTCGGCCTGCGAGACCGTGCGGCAGCGATCGTCTACGCCTACGACAACGGGATCGTCGCGCCGCGCTGAAGCCCTACAGCGGGGCCTGGTCGGTCAGGTTGAGCATCAGGTAGGCGAGGCAGAACAAGAAGTTCAGGACGAGCAGAATCATCCCGGCGAACATCAGCGAGCGGGTGCCCTGACGCTGGAGTTGCTTGCGCTTCGCGTTGCGCTCGTCGCGCTTGATCCGCGTCGCGATGAGAGCGAAATTGACGTCGGTCATTTCGCCTTCGGTGACCGGCATGCCCGCGAGCATCTGCTGTAGACGAACCGGCCCGGTATCGACACCCACGTCCGCGAAAGACCGGCACATCCGCCGCGCCCGCCGCTGACCGACGATCTGATACTGCATATGCAACCGGTGTGGCAGCTGCCCTTGTTCGTCACCACAGGGATTCGACGCGGTCGTCACAAGCCGGAAGTCTAGACCCGTGGCGGCGCTTTCGGGGGGCGCTCGCCGATTAAATTGTCGACGCGAATGTGCCGGGTTCTCCTATGCCCCCGGTCATCCGATCGGATTCCGGTAGGTCGAGGTAGCGCTCCAGATTGCGGTGCATGTTGATCACCCGACGCTCCTCGCCGGAGAGCACGAGGTGGGTGAATCCTGGTTGGTGCATGCCCCGCTGCAAGCCCGGCAGCACCCGGATGTCCTGGGTGAGTACCAGGCCGGGTTCGGCTTCCCCGGCGTTCACCCGAACATCCGTCGGCTTGTTGCGCGGGGCCCCTGGCGGCATCCGCGTCATCAAGAACATCACCAACTCGCCTTCATCGGGGGTCGAGCCGGGGCGCGAGCACATGATCGTCAGGTGGTCGGCGTTGGCCAGCAACGTCATGTTCGGGAACACGTTGTACTGGTGAAGCCGGGTAATCCGGTCGGTGTCGGCCCAGTCCAGGTTCACTCCCCGGCTGGCCGCGAAATCCCGGGTGCGCTCGGCGATCAGTTCCTGCACCGTCTGTCCGGGCCGGCGTTCGTCGGCGGGGAAGGGGGTGCCTTCGGCCGCGCCCATCAGCGCACCCTGGGTGTATACGTAAGCGTCCCAGACTTCTTCGTCGCTCAGTATGCCGTCGAAGCGTGGGCTCTGCACACCGTAGGGCTGGTCGGACTTACCCGTGTGACCCCAGATCTGTTGTGGCGCATGGATGTCGTCGATACAGCGCAGCAATTCCGGGTGCAGGGTCTGGATGTGGTAGGTCTCGCTGTACCCGTCGGCGATCGTCTTCCAGTTCGCCTCGACGTCGACCGTGAGGGTCGCGTAGCAGCGGAAGTCCTCCAAATGGCACCAGGCGATGTCATCGGGTATCGCCTCCAGATACTCGATCAGCGGCATCGCACCCGCGTCGAGATTGACGAAGACGAGGCCGGCCCAGCTGTCGACCTTGGCCGGAACCAACGGGAAGTCGGACATGTGCAGGGCGCCGAAGCCCTTGCGGTTCGGCACCCGCTTGAGCGTGCCGGCCAGATCCCACGTCCAACCGTGATAGCCGCATTTGAGCTCGCGCAGTCCCGAACCCGAGCCGGTGCACAGCGAGTTGCCGCGATGGCGACAGGCGTTCTGGAATGCCCGCAGCGCGCCGTCGTCACCGCGGACGATCAGCACTCCGTAAGGGCCGCAGCGATATTCGAAGTAGTCGCCCGGTTCGGCGACGTGGTCGACCATGCAGGCGACCTGCCATACCTTCGGCCACATCCGCTCGATTTCGAGCTGTGCGAATGCCGGCGAGTAGTAGCGTTCGACGGGCACCAGCGTCGGGCGCTCGGGCGGGGTGCCGATCGCATCCTCGTCCCGGGTGCGCGCCGGATTGCCGGCAGCCGCGGTCACTGACCGAGTCCTTAACGTGCTCCGCGCACCAGGCGACCGGGCCGGGCTCCGGTGTCGACGTCCTTGCGACGGGTCACGGTTCCGCTGACGATCGTCGCCGCGTACCCACTGGCTCCCTGCAGGATCCGGTTGCCGCCGGCCGGCAGATCGAAGGCCATCGCCGCGGGATGCAGTCGCAACGCGTTCATGTCGATGACGTTGATGTCCGCCTTCTTGCCGGGCTCGATGGTGCCGCGGTCGGTCAGCCCGAAGAGGTGCGCGGTATCGCGAGACTGCTTGCGGATCACGTATTCCAGCGCCAGCTTGTCGCCGCGGTGCCGGTCGCGCGCCCAGTGCGTCAGCAGGAAGGTGGGATAGGAGGCATCGCAGATCATCCCGCAGTGGGCGCCGCCATCGGACAGCCCGAGCACGCCGGCGGGGTGCAGCAACATCTCGCGGATCGCGTCGTGGTTGCCCTCGGCGTAGTTGAACAACGGCAGCATCAGCATCGCCGTCGCGTCCCGCTCGAGCATCAGGTCATACAGCGTCGACAGCGGGTCCTCGCCGCGTGCCTTGGCGATGGCCGCGACGGTGCGGTCGGCGGTGGGCTCGTAGTCGGGCGGATCGCCCAGCGCGAAGAGCCGGCCCAGCGAGTGCTGCACCAACGCGAACATGCCGTCGAACAGCAGGCTCGGGTCGGCGGGCAGGTCGTCCTCGGACAGGATTGCGGCCTTCACCGCGGGCTCGGCCAGCCGCCGCGCGAGCTCCTCGCGGCTGCATTCGGCCTTCAGCCGGCGGTAGGTGGGCCGGTGGCTGAAGCCGTGGTGGCCCTGGAAGCCGATCATCATGCCGAACGGGCGCGCCGCGACCTGCGGGTAAAGCCGGGCGCCGGCAGCGTGGGCGTCGGCGGACAGATCCAGCATCTCGCGCCACAGGTTCGGGTCGGCGTCCACCTGGATCAGCGCGAACGACACCGGTCGATCGATCTCGGCGCTCAGCCGCCGCATCCAGTCGAGCTCCTTCTTGGGTGCGACGATGTCCTCACCCGCGGACCCCTGCGGTGCCAGCTCGAACACCGCCTGGCCGCCGGCCGCCATGGCCCGGCCGAGACCGAACAGCTCATCCTCGGCCGCGTAGGTGCCCGGGACGGGTTCGCCATCCATCGCTCGGTGTCCCATCGTGCGCGACGTCGAGAAGCCGAGCGCGCCGGCCTCGATCGCTTCGGTCACCAGCCGGCCCATCGCCTTGATGTCGTCGGGTGTCGCCGGCTCGTTGCGGGCCCCGCGCTCGCCCATCGCGTAGGCACGAATGGCGCCGTGGGCGACCTGGCTGCCGACGTCGATCGAGAACTTGTGTTTGCCGATCGCGTCGAGGTATTCGGGGTAGGTCTCCCAGCCCCATTCGATGCCCTCGGTCAAGGCGGTGCCGGGGATGTCCTCGACCCCTTCCATCAACTCGATCAGCCACTGCTCGCTGCCGGGCCGCACCGGCGCGAAACCGACGCCGCAGTTGCCGGTCACGATCGTGGTGACACCATGGCCGCTGGACGGCTCGAGCAAGCCGTCCCAGCTCACCTGGCCGTCGTAGTGGGTGTGGATGTCGACGAATCCGGGAGCGACAACATGCCCTGTCGCATCGATGGTTTCGGCCGCCGGGGCTGTTTCCAAGCCGCCCGTCGTGGGATCGTTGGCACCGCGACGGACGACGTCGACGATCCGGCCGTCCCTGATACCGATGTCGGCGGTGTAGCGCTCGGCGCCAGTGCCGTCGACCACAGTCCCACCGGTGATCTTGAGGTCGAACACGAGTGTCCTCCGAGTCTGTTCGGGGTAGCCATGGGGCTGGCTGGCCGGAGATGGTGGACACGAGACCGGGGAACGCCCGGCCTCGGCCGTCCATTACGCTACGCCTCGGAGCGTAAATAGTGAAGGTCTTGGCCCGAGTTGAACGAAACCGTGCGCCGAGTCGTGGTCCGCATTGTGCGCGTCGGTAACGCCTAGGAGTTGCGCACCTCAACAGCCCCTGGATTGAATTGCCTTCAGCGACTTAGTTCCACGCTGCGGCAGACCGGAAAGGACGGTGGGCCATGGAGCCCGCTGATCGCGATCAGGAGCCGGACAATCGGCCCGCTGAACCACAACCCAGCCAACGCCGTTTCGGCGCCCTCTCCCGGCGCGGCGCGCTGCTGGGGATGGGCGCGGTGGCGGGCGTCGCCGCCGTGGACGTCGGCGGATTCGCGTACGCGGGCGGCTGGCTGCGGCCCGACACGCTGACCCCGCCGCGCTTCGCCGATCGGTTCGAACACGTCTTCGGCCGCCACGACGGTTTCCGGCGGAACCATGCCAAAGGCCTCAGCGCCACGGGATCGTTCGCGAGCAACGGCGCGGGGGCGGCGGTATGCCGGGCGACGGTGTTCCGGCCCGGAAACGTGCCGCTGATCGGCAGGTTTTCGCTGGGCGGTGGCCTGCCTGACCAGAGCGACAAGCCAGACACCGTCCGCGGATTCGGGCTGGTGTTCCAAGTGCCCAACGGCCAGCAGTGGCGCACCGCGATGGTGAATTTCCCCGTCTTCACCGACCGCACGCCGGAAGGCTTTTACGAACGGTTGCTCGCGTCCAAGCCCGTTCCCGCGACGGGCAAGCCCGATCCCCAGAAGATGGCCGCATTCCTCGAGCGCCATCCCGAGACCGTCGCGGCGCTGAAGGTCATCAAGCAGACGCCGCCCAGTGTGGGGTTCGCGGACAGCACGTTTCACGGTCTGAACGCGTTTTTCTTCACCAACAGTGCCGGTGCGACGGTCCCGGTGCGCTGGTCGGCGGTTGCGCAGCAGGCCGCTGCGCCGGCATCGTCGGGCAAGGACTACCTGTTCGACGACGTCATCCGTGCGGTCGCGCAGCGGCCGCTGACCTGGAAACTCATTCTCACGATCGGTGAACCGGGCGACCCGACCAGCGACGCCACCAAGGCCTGGCCGCCATCGCGCAGGTCGATCGACGCGGGCACCATCACCATCGACGCGGTGCAGACCGAGGAAGCCGGCAACGCACGCGACATCAACTTCGACCCGACCGTGTTACCCGACGGCATCGCCGTGTCCGACGACCCGTTACTGGCTGCGCGGTCGGCTGTATACGCGCGCTCGTTCACCCGTCGTGCCGAGGAACCCAAGTCGCCCAGTGAGGTCAATGTCGGCCAGGTGCGCTCATGACCGACGAAAAACTCGAAACAACGAGCACGCCAGCACGTTTCACAATTCCGTCCCGGATACTGCACTGGACGATGGCGCCAATGGTCATCGTGCAGTTGCTCATTGGCGTGACGATGATCGCTTCGCTGAGCTACTACCCGTTGCTGCTGGCCATCCACCGGCCGTTGGGCGTGGCCATCCTGATCTTCGCGGTGGTGCGGCTGGCGAACCGGCTCACGCACCGCCCGCCGGCGTTTCTGGCCACGATGAGCCGTGCCGAGCGCCGGATAGCGACGTGGTCGGAGTACGCGCTCTACGCGTTGCTGCTGACACAGCCGCTGATCGGATGGGCAACCCTGTCGGCCGCGAGACTGCCGGTCACCATGGTGGGGCCGATCCGCCTGCCGGGCATCGCACCGCAGAACCTCGATCTGTATGCGGTGCTGCGCGAATGCCACGGGGTCTTCGCCTTCCTGCTGTTCGCCGCGTTCACCGCCCACATGTGCGCGGTGTTGTTTCACACGCTGGTGTTGCGCGATGGTCTGCTCGATCGAATGGCGCTGTGGCCCCGCAGATTCCGCGCTGCGGGCCAAGGCAGTAAGACCGGTTCGTGAGTCACGCCGTGACGCAGGAGGCCGACCGCACCGGCCTTCTCGTGATCGATCCGTACAACGACTTCATCTCCGAAGGCGGCAAGGTGTGGGATCGCCTCAAGGCCGTCGCCGAAGCCAACGGATGTGTTCAGCACATGCGTGAAACCCTCAATGCGGCGCGGGCTGCGGACATCCGGGTCTTTTACGCGCTGCATCGCCGGTACCGCTCCGGGGACTACGAGACCTGGAGGTACACCGCGCCGATCCAGCGGGCCGCGTGGTCGCGTAAGACATTCGAGTACGGAACCTGGGGTGGCGAGCTGCATCCCGACTTCGAGCCTCGACCGGGCGACGTTGTCGCCCAAGAACATTGGTGCTCGAGTGGATTCGCCAACACTGATTTGGATCTCCTGCTCAAACAGCACGGTATCCATAAATTGATCGTCGTCGGCCTGATCGCTCACACCTGTGTGGAGGCGACGGTCCGATTCGCCGCCGAACTCGGATACGACGTCACGATGGTCAAGGACGCGACGGCGAGCTATTCGGATGTGGAAATGCGCGCGGCTCTGGAGGTCAACATCCCGAACTATGCCAACGCGATTCTGACCACCGACGAAGTCGTCGCCAACATTTCGGCGCGTTAGTCAACGGCCGACCCGGCTGTTGACCGCGCTGTCGAAGGTGACCCGAACGGTGTCGGCGCGCAACCACCGCTGTGTGATCGACACCGGCCGTAACGTGCGGTCATCGACGTTGAGACTCTCGATGTACCAACCGAGGCTGGACTGTGGCGCGTCGAGTTGGTCGGCGACTTCGCCTTCGAATATCTCGGTGCTGGCGTGCACCCACGACCGTCGCGGCGCAAGGCCGGCGTTGGTAAGGACTTCGTGAAGCGAGTCGTTGGCGCGCATCGCCAGTGCGAGGTCGGGAACCAGAGTGGCGGGCACCCATTCGATCCCCCACGCTGCGGGCAAATCGTTGACGTACGACAGCCGCACCAGACGGTGACATGGATCCGAAGGCAGCTGTTGCAGTTTGGCGGCGATCTCCGCGGGCGGCAGCTGCTGGACGCAGGTGCGCACCACATTTCGGGGAGAGGCGCCGGCCGCGCGCACCGTGGCGCTCCATGAGGGCGCGCGTTCCGCGTCGATCGGATAGTCGATGCGGTGGGTGGCGAAGCTGCCGGCTCCGCGCACCCGGCGGATCACGTTGCGGGCGGTCAGGTACTGCAGCGCGGCACGCGCGGTCGAGCGGGCGACGGTGAAACGCTGGGCCACCTCGTTTTCGCTCGGGACCCGCTGCCCGTCGTTGAATTCGCGAATCTCTGCTTCCAGGATTCGGGCGATCGAGCGGTATTTCGGGTCGGCGACCACAGCGCACCTTAACGCCGCGCGGATGCTCGCGCTTTGCCAGAGAACGACGATCGTCGAGTTGTTCGGACAACTGCGACGAAATCGGCCGTCAACGTTCACCTTTCGTACACCTACGCGAAGCCGTCGCGCCAGGGCTCAGCCAGACGGTTTCAGCAACGCTCGGTGCGGTACTCGGATGCCCGGCGCCGACCTACCTGCCCGACGCTGGCGCCCAGAGGAGACGGACATGATCAGACTGGCCTGCCTGGACATGGCGGGCACCACGGTGCTCGACGACGGCGCCGTAGCGGACGCGTTCGACGCGTCCCTGTCGTCGGCAGGGTTGTCTACCAGCAGCCCCGACTATCAGGCGGCCGTCCGCTATGTCCACGAGACGATGGGACAGTCGAAGATCGAGGTGTTTCGGGCCATCTTCGACGGCGACGTGCAGCGCGCGCAGGCGGCCAACGCCGCGTTCGAAGCGGCCTACATCGAAGCCATCCAGAGCAACGGGGTGGTGCCCGTTCCGCAGGCCGCCGAGACCATCGAAAAGCTCCGCGGATCCGGCTGTGCCGTCGTGCTCACGACGGGCTTTGCCCCGTCCACTCGCGACCACATCATCGCGGCCCTGGGGTGGGGCGACTTGATCACACATGCGTTGTCACCCGCGGACGTCGGCCGCGGGCGGCCCTATCCCGACATGATCCTCACGGCTTTGCTGCGCACCGGAACCGAAGCCGTCGACCAGATCGCCGTCGCCGGCGATACCACCAGCGACCTGTGGGCGGGTTCGCGCGCCGGAGCGGCGATCGTGGCCGGGGTCCGGACCGGGGCACACGGTGACGCCGACTTCGCGACCGTGCCGCACACCCACGTGCTGGATTCGGTCGCCGACCTGGTCGCCTGTATCGACGCCCATCACCAGGCGGTGTCGCGATGACGACGCTGGACAGCGCCGGCGTGCGTGCGCGGCTCGACGATGCGCCGGTCAGCCGGTTTCATCTGAAGGCCGCCGTCACCGCAGGCATGGGATTCTTCACCGACTCCTACGATCTCAACGTCATTGGCACGGTGACCTTGTTGGTCAAGCCCGAATTTCACCTGTCGGCCGGACAGGTCGGAGCGCTGACCAGTTCGACCCTGCTGGCGGTCGCGGTGGGCGCATTCCTGTTCGGGCGCCTTGGGGATGTGTTGGGCCGCCGGCGGGTGTACGGGCTGGAGGCGGTGCTGATGATCATCGGTGCGCTCACCTCGGCCTTCGCGCCGAACTTCATCAGCCTGCTGATCGCCCGTGTCGTTCTCGGAATCGGTATCGGCGGCGACTATCCGGCCTCCGGGGTGATCATGACCGAGTACGCGAACCGGCGAAATCGCGGTCGGCTGGTCGGATTGACCTTTCTGTTCTACGTTTTCGGTCAGGTCGCGGCCTACGTGGTCGCGCTTGTCATCGTCGCTGTGGGCACGTCGCCGGGGCTGTCCTGGCGGCTGATTCTCGGCCTCGGGGCGATCCCGTCATTGCTGGTGCTGTGGAATCGCCGGCACATGCCGGAATCCCCGCGGTGGACCCTGGTCGTGGCCGGCGATGCCGACCGAGCGGCTCGGGATCTGAGCGTGTTCTCCGGAAGCACGGTGGCGGCAGCGGCTGCTGATCGCGCGCCCGAGTCGGTGACATTGTGGAAAGCCTTGCGCTCCCGTTCTTTTCAGCTGACCCTGCTCGGCACCGCGGGTAGCTGGTTCTTCTTCAATGTTGCCGTGTACGGAAATTCGGTGAGCCAGCCGCTGCTGATCAATAGCATTGCGCCACACACCAGCATCGTCACC
Source organism: Mycobacterium sp. pR1184 (assembly GCF_041287235.1). NCBI lineage: Bacteria > Bacillati > Actinomycetota > Actinomycetes > Mycobacteriales > Mycobacteriaceae > Mycobacterium > Mycobacterium sp. pR1184. Next base: position 71,020 of record NZ_JBGGKR010000005.1, read on the forward strand.
AACATGGCGATCAACGCCGCGCTGGTGGTGTGTTTCAGCCTGGTCGCCGCGCTCGTCGGCCTGGCGTTGTTGGACCGCATCGGCCGCAAACCGCTTCAGATGATCGGATTCAGCCTCTCCGCGTTGTCGATGGCGTTGATCGCCGCGATACCGGGGCTGACGTCGACGGTGACACCGTTCGCGGTGGTCTTCGGGTTGTCGCTGTTCGGCATCGCCGTCGGACCCAACTACACGACCATGCTGTTGGCCGCGGAATCGTATCCGACCGCGATCCGCAGTACCGCACACGGGATTTCGGCCGGGACGGCGAAAGTGGGTGCCTTCCTGGGCGCCCTGATCACTCCGGTCGCCCTCGCCCACTTGGGGCTGCGACCGACGGTGCTGATCGCCGGCATGTGCTTTGCGCTCGGCATCGTCGCCACGATGCTGCTGGCCGAGCCCAAGGACGTCGCGCTGGATACCGTCGAGCCAGGGCAACGCAAACGGCACGCTCGCAAGGCGATTGCGCCGACGACCTCGCAACCGGTGTCGGCATGACGGCAGTCAACGGCGCCGTGGCGGCGCGGTATGCGCGGTGGGACGGGGTAGGGCAGCCGATCACCGTGGTGACGACCAGCGCGGCGACCGACCCGGGCCCCGGCCGGGTCCTGGTCGCGGTCGACTTGGCCACCATCTGCGGGAGCGACCTGCACACCGTGAACGGACGCAGGGACGCTCCGCATCCGGGCATCCTCGGCCACGAACAGGTCGGTCGTGTGGTGGCCATCGGCTCCGGCGGGCGGCCCCGCTATCCCAACGACTCCGAGGTGGCTGTCGGAGACCGGGTCGTGTGGTCCATCACGGCATCCTGCGGGCGATGCCGAAATTGCGTGTGGGGCTTGGAACAGAAGTGCCTGCATCTGAAGAAGTACGGTCACGAGGCACTCGACAGCGCCTGGCCGCTCAACGGCGGCTTCGCCAGTCACTGTGTGCTGTTGCCGGGCACCACGATTGTCGAGGTGCCCGATAGCGTGCCGGACACCGTGGCCGCACCCGCGTCGTGCGCTACCGCGACTGTCGCGGCAGTGTTCGACGCAGCCGAGCTCGACCGCCACCGCGATCCCACCAGGATCCTGATCACCGGTGCGGGCATGCTGGGAGTCACCGCCGCTGCGATGGCCGATGCACTCGGCGCCTGGGTTGCGGTATGCGATCCGGACCCGGGGCGGCAGGAAACGGCGTACAGCTTCGGTGCCGACCTGGTTGTCGGCGATCCCGAGGACGTTCCGCCGGTCGACGTGGCGCTGGAATTGTCGGGGAGCTCACTGGCCGTCGAAGCCTGCATCGCCAGCTTGGATGTCGGGGGCCGGGCCGTCCTCGCGGGATCGGTGGCCGCCAGTCAGCCCATATCGATCGACCCCGAGTATCTGGTCCGAAATCTCATGACAATCACCGGAGTGCACAACTATCGCCCCCAGCATCTTCGGGCTGCCGTCGATTTCCTTGCCGCTCACCACGACCGCTATCCCTTCGCCGAGCTGGTGTCGGCGGCGGCCGATCTCGATCACCTCGACGACGCGTTGCGTAGCGCGTCAGCGTCGCGATCACTACGTCAATCCGTCTGTCCCACATCGTGATTAGTCTGCAAGCTGCCCGGGTGGTCACCGGGACTACGGAACACGTAGACCACGACGAGGCCGTCGGGCCCCGTTGGGTGACGATCGAAGACGGCTGCATCAGCTCCGTCGACACCCGGCCACCGCCCCACGCGACGCGAGTCGATCTGCGGCCTTTGCAGCTTTGGCCCGCTTTCACCGACCTGCACGCGGATTCGCTGCCGCGCTTCGAATCTCCCCGGCCCGCAACGGTGATACCGCTCGACGCCGCATTGGAGGACTTCGCGACAGATGCGGTCGCCCATGGCGTCGTGCGTCCCTACTTGTGCATCTCGGTGGGCGAAGGACCCGACACGGCCGACGGATATCGCCGTGCCCATTGCGTGCTGCAGACCCTGCACCGTGTCGCGGAGGAACTCCCGGTGACGGTGCCGGTCCATCTTCGCGTCGACGTCAGTGACCCCGAATCAGTGGACGGCACAGCCGAACTGTTGCGCCAGCACGGCCGCCGGATCGGGCTGCTGTCGGTGATGGACCACACCCCCGGTCAGGGGCAATACCAAACCGAGCGGGCATGGCGTCCGGCAATGGGGACCAGGCTATGCCTGGACGACGACGAACTCAACCGCTGGCTGGCGACGTTGCACCGGCATGCCACCGGAACACCGTTGCGCCGCAGACAGATCGCCCGGTTCGCCGCGGCGCACAACACGGTCTTCGCCACGCACGACCCGGACAGCGAAGGCGCCGTCATCGAGGCGGCCACGATGCGGGCCAGCATCTGCGAGTTCCCCCTGACCTTGGATGCTGCTGCGGCAGCACGCAATAACGGACTCGCCGTCGTCATGGGCGCACCCAACGCGTGGCGCGGGTCCTCACATTTGAGCAACCTGTCCGCGCGAGATGCCATCGAAGCCGGCGTGGTAGACGTGTTGACCTCGGACTACCACAGCGGGTCATTGGCCCGGGCCGCCGTGGCGATCAGCGAGGCGGGGGTGGCCTCGATCGACTCCGCGGTGGCGATGCTCACCACGCATCCGCGCCAGGTCGTTGCATCGTCGAGCGGCGATGTCGGGGGGCTGACACCGGGTCAACCCGCCGATCTGGTTGCGGTGCGCACCGAACCGATGGCTGCCGTCGTTGCGACCTGGTCGTCGGGCCGTCAGGTCAGCGGTCCGGCCCTTTGGTGATGTGTCCCAACGGAAAACCGGGTAGCCAGCGGACCGCGGATGCCTGACCGAAGCCTTCTCAGCGCACGGTGCCGAAGAAACGTTTACGCGCTGGCTTCAACACGAAGACGGCGAGCGCTGCGGTTGCCACATCAAGGCCAATCGCACACCCGAATACCGGAATCCAGCTCCTAGCTTGCTGATGCAGCAGCGCGGCGAGCGGACCGCCGAAGATGGAACCAATCCCAAACGAGATATAAAGCCACCCGTAGTTCGCCGTGGCGTAACGAGTTCCGAAGGTATCGGTCAAGGTGGACGGGAACAACGAGAAGATCTCGCCCCATCCGAAGAACACCACACCTGAGAGGAGCACGAACAGCACCGCGTCGTCTCGCGTGAGCAACCAGAGCGTCATCGCAACGGCCTCCAGCGCAAAGGCAAACCCCATGGTGTTTTCGCGGCCCAGTCGATCCGACACCCAACCGAACAACGGCCGCGTCAGGCCATTCGTGAAACGGTCGATCGTTAAGGCCAGCGGCAAAGCCGCAAGCCCGAACACCAAGACCTTGCTTACACCGAAGTCGGACGCGAAGGTCGCCATCTGCGATGTGACCATCAGGCCCGAGGTGGCCATCATTGTCATCATCAGGAACATCAACCAGAAGAGCGGCCGCTTGAGCATCTCGGACGGTCGATAATCGCGCGAAGTGACGGGCATTTGGACGCTCGACACGCTAGGCCCTAGGTCCAACGGTGGCATGCGCAACCCTTGCGCGGCAATGAACCCGACGGCGGCGAAGACGATACCGAACAGCCACAACGTCGACTCCACGCCTCGCGTAGCCAGCGACGAGGTAATCGGAAAGGTCGTCAGAATCGCGCCCATCCCGTAGCCGGCCGCTACCACACCGGTGGCGAAACCGCGTCGATCGGGAAACCACCGGACCATCAGTCCGACCACGCCGACATAGACAATGCCCGTGCCGAGGCCCCCGACACCGCCATAGGTGAGATACAGCATTGGCACCGTATGCGCGTAGGAAGCCAGCATCCAGCTCGCGCCCGCCAGCAGCGTGCCGACTGAGATCAGCAGACGCGGCCTGAAGCGGTCGATCAGCGCGCCCTGGAGTGGCGAGAAGAAGGCCTGCAACACCACCAGAATCGAGAAGGTAACCTGCAATTCGGGCAAGGCAATGCCGAGCTTGGCGCCTAGCGGCTTGGTCATTAGCGTCCACACATACTGCGGACTCGATATCGCCATCATGCAAACAAGGCCAAGACCAAGCTGAAGCCAGCGGGTCCGCGCGATGGTCGGCGCTACGGGTGCGGCCGTGCCGTGTAATGCGTCCGTGTGCGTAATCAATGTGGTTCTTCCATCTAGTTAGCGTGCTCGACGCGATCTGAACGACGTTGGTTGCAAGCAGGTTTCAGCCAGCACGAATCAGCGCGGCGTCCAATATGATGTGCTAACAGTAGATTTCGCGTGTTACCGAACCCGCACCGATAGTAACCGGCGGATTAACACTCAATCACAGGACGATTCGCTGATCCGACATCTGTTGCTACACAACAAAATTAGCAAACACGGGATGCGAGAGAACCTTCGATAGATTCCGTATATCGGTGCGGGACAACAGACAATAAGCCCAGACGCTGCGCGAGCGGGTGTCGTCTGTACCGCAAAGCCGACATGCGCCGGAGTTGTTAACCAAGGGATTCAGCGCGATTCACGTGTCTGAATGCGCGATCATCGCCGCGACGCTGTGGGTTGAAACTCAGTTACCAACCCGCCCGACTGTGCCGGCAGCGTCTCAACGAACAGCGGGACCCGAGTTCTCTAGTACGGCGAGGACTGTTGGGCCAGGTTCAGCAGGGCGTAGGCCGCGCACAGCAGGAAATTCAGTGCGAGCAGCGTCATGCCGGCGATCAGTAACGATCGCGCGCCCTCGCGTCTCATCTGGCGGTACTTCGCGGTGCGGGCCTCGCGGTCGAGTTCGGCCGCGATCAATGCGAATCGGAGATTGGCCTCTTCACTCGCCGCGCACGGTGCGCCGGCCAGCATCGCTCGCAAGCGGGCCGGCGAAGTTTCGACGCCGACGCGCGCGAAGCGATGGCAAAGCCGCCGCGCATGCCGGCGCCCGAGCTCCTCACCGCGCATGTCCAACTGACGCGAGAGTTTCGCTCGCTCATTCCCCCACGGACTCGGCCGGTTGGTCATACTCCGAACCTTAATTCGCTCGCGCCGGGTTTGGGGTAGCCGCGTGACTACCACCGTGAGCGCCGCGGCAATCGGCGATGCAGTTGCTCGGCGCAGCAGTTCGCGAGTTCCACACCCGCTGAATGGACAGATCCATTGCTGGGCTCCTGGATTGTCGTCCGATCGAGGTACTCAACGGATCTTTACACCCGGCCGGATCGAGGTCCAATTCGAATCGGTGATACCGATAATCCGTATAGATGATGCTCTATGCCAGCCACTTTCGCGGCCACCACGGGCGTGATGCGCAACGCTTATGCGCAACCGTTAATTGCGCGGACGGCCCGTGAGATGCCTCGCTAATCTAACTATTCACTGAGGCACTCAGTGCCGAATTGCGGCGCCGATCTCCATCGCCCAATCCGGCGTGTTCAGCGTTTGCGTTTCAAGGACTCGACGATGATTTGCGTGGTCAATTCCGCTCGGCGCCGCGAATACTGCCGGGCATCCGAGAGGATCGGATAAACCACGCCGCCGACAATGGCATCGGCCGCCGACTCCGCGGTGGCCGCATCGATGCCGTCGGCCAACAGCCGGGTCCGCACACTGTCGTGCAGCGGCAAACTGAAGCCGGCGCGCAACTTGACCGCGGTTTCCTCGTGCTCCATGCAGGCGACGGTCAGCGTCCGCAGCATCGCTGAACCGCGCTCCGTCGTCAGCGTCGAGGTCAGCTTGCGCACCCAACCGAGCAGGTCGGCGGCGAGGTCGTCGGTGTGGTCGACGGACGCCAGGATCTTGTCGGCGTCTTCGAGCATGACGTCGGCCACCAGCGCCGGACGGCTGGGCCACCACCGATAGATCGTCTGCTTGCCTACCCCGGCGCGCGCGGCGACCGCCTCGATCGTCAAGCCGTCGAATCCGCGTTCGAGAAGGAGTTCACGCGTGGCGGTGACGATGGCCGTCCGCGACTTCTCGCTGCGGCGTCGTGGTGAGCCGGCCGGTGGACTCGCCTGCGTGAGATCGGTTGGCATCTGATGATCCTCGTTTTTCAGGTCCCCGCCGTCCTCGCCGCGGGCCACGGGCCCGGGGTCGCTTTGCAGATCTGGACCCGCCCCGGTAATCTTCCACAAGACGAGACGGTTCGTCTTGTAAGACGGAAGGATATCAGCCGGTGCGGCCGAAGCCCATGTTCGCCACTGCGCGGCCGCGGTCATGACCCTGGGACTGACCCCCGAGCAGCAGGATCTCAGCGAAGCCGTCGGCCAGTTCGCCACCCGGCACGCACCGATCGCCTCGACACGAGACCAATTCGACGCCCTGGCATCCGGTCAGCTTCCCAAATGGTGGGACGCATTGGTGGCGAACGGGTTTCACGCCGTGCATCTTCCGGAGAATATCGGTGGCCAGGGCGGGCGGCTGATCGACGCCGCATGCGTCCTGGAGTCGGCGGCCAAGGCGCTGCTGCCCGGGCCGCTGCTGCCGACCGTCACGACGGGAGCCGTTGCGCTCCTGGCGGATCCGACTCCAGCCGCCGAGTCACTGCTGCGTGAGCTGGCATCCGGCGCGCCGGCCGCCATCGTGCTGCCCGACAATGCCGATATTCAGGCCGACGCCGACGGCGACGGATGGCTGCTGACCGGCGGTTCGAAGGTCACCGCCGGCATGGGTGTCGCACGGGCTATCCTCGTCGGCGCGCGTGGCGCCGGTGATCAGGTCATCTGGGTGGTGGTTGACGCCGAAAGGCCGACTGCGACAGTCGAATACATGCCCGGTACTGACCTCGTCATCGATGTCGGGGTGCTGCGCCTTGCCGATTACCGGGTCGCGCAGTCCGATCTTCTGACCGGAATCGACGCCGAGCGCGCGTCCTGCCTGGCGGTGGCGCTGGTGGCCTGCACGACGGCGGGCATCACCCAGTGGTGCGTGGATGCCGTCACCGCGCACCTGCGCACCCGGGAGCAGTTCGGCAAGGTGATCGGCACTTTCCAGGCGTTACAGCACAGCGCCGCAATGTTGTTGGTCAACAGCGAGCTGGCCACCGCGGCGGCCTGGGACGCGGTTCGGGCCGCGGACGAGTCACTCGAGCAGCACCGGCTTGCGGCGGCGGGGGCGGCGACGATAGCTGTCTCGCCGGTGCCGGACCTGGTGCTCGACGCGTTGACGATGCTCGGTGCGATCGGTTTCACCTGGGAACACGACATGCACCTGTACTGGCGGCGGGCCATCAGCCTGGCCGGATCGATCGGACCCGCGAACCGCTGGGCGAGACGGCTGGGCGAGGCCACCTGCACCCAGACCCGCGACATGTCGGTCAATCTCGGTGATGCGGAAGCCGAATTCCGCCGCTGGGTCGCCGAGACGCTTGATGCCGCGATGCAGCTGCGCAACGACAAACCGGCCCCGCACGGCGACTACGAGGACCAGGCCTCCGGCCCACAGCGCACGCTGATCGCCGACGCCGGTCTGATGGCGCCCCACTGGCCGGCGCCGTGGGGCGTCGACGCGGACCCCCTCAAGCAGCTCATCATCGACGAAGAATTCGCCAAGCGACCGGGACTGGTGCGGCCGTCGCTGAACATTGCCGAATGGATTCTGCCGTCGGTTCTGGCTGCCGGTTCAAAAGACTTGCAGGAGCGGTTGATACCGGCGACCCAGCGCGGGGATATCCATTGGTGCCAGCTGTTCAGCGAGCCGGGAGCCGGCTCCGACCTCGCATCATTGGCCACCAGGGCGACCAAGGTCGATGGCGGCTGGCGGATCAACGGCCACAAGATCTGGACGTCGTTGGCACAATACGCCGACTTGGGTGCCCTGTTGGCGCGCACCGACCCCGAGGCCAGTAAGCACCGTGGGATCGGCTACTTCCTCCTCGATATGCGCTCGCCCGGCATCGAAATCCAGCCCATCAAGACGGCCACCGGGCAGGCACACTTCAACGAGGTCTTTCTCAACGACGTCTTCATCCCCGACGAGATGCTGCTGGGTGGTCCCACCGACGGCTGGAGCCTCGCGATAGCCACGATGGCCGAAGAGCGTTCGGCCATCAGTGGATACGTCAAATTCGACCGGGCCATAGCGCTGCGCCGCCTCGCATCGCAACCCGGGCCGGACCGTGACGACGCGCTGCGCGAGCTCGGTGAGCTTGACGCCTACACCAACGCCATCCGGGCACTCGGGGTGCGCGAAACGATCCGGCTGCTCGACGGCCAGGCCTCCGGCCCGGCGTCCAGCATCGCCAAGGTCGCGATGAACGTACTGCTGCGGCGGACCTTCCAGGCGACCCTGCAGCTGACCGGGCAGGTCGCAATGGTCGACGACGACGATGCCGCGGTTGTCGAGCCCTACCTGCATCTGCCGGCCGAGCTGATCGGTGGCGGGACGAGGGAGATCCAGCTGAACATCATCGCGCAGATGATTCTGGGCCTGCCGCGCAAGTAAACTCCGAAAATAAGGACACGCCATGGGATTACGCGGAGAAGCCGCGATCGTCGGCTACGTCGAACTGCCTCCCGAGCGGCTGAACAAGGCGTCACCGGCGCCCTTCGTCCTTGAGCAGTGGGCCGAGCTGTCCGCCGCGGCACTGGACGACGCGGGATTACCAGGTGAGGTCGTCAACGGGATCGTCGCCTCTCACCTGGCCGAGTCGGAGATCTTCGTCCCCTCCACGATCGCCGAATACCTCGGCGTGGGTGCACGATTCGCCGAGCATGTCGATCTCGGGGGAGCCAGCGCCGCGGCCATGGTGTGGCGGGCGGCCGCGGCTGTCGAGCTCGGAATCTGCGACGCCGTGCTGTGCGCATTGCCGGCTCGCTACATCACGCCGACGTCGAAGCAGAAGCCCCGACCGATGGTCGATGCCATGTTCTTCGGGTCGTCGAGCAACCAATACGGCTCTCCACAAGCTGAATTCGAGATTCCGTACGGGAACCTCGGGCAGAACGGGCCGTATGGCCAGGTGGCCCAGCGATATGCGGCGATCTACGGCTACGACGAGCGGGCGATGGCCAAGATCGTCGTCGATACCCGCACCAACGCCAACCACACCGACGGCGCGATCTGGAAGGACAAGCCGCTCACGGTCGAGGACGTGCTGGCCAGCCCGGTGATCGCCGACCCGCTGCACATGCTCGAGATCGTCATGCCGTGTGTCGGGGGCGCTGCGGTGGTCGTGGCCAACGCCGATCTCGCCAGACGTTCACGCAATCGCCCGGTGTGGATCAGGGGATTTGGCGAGCACGTGCCGTTCAAGACACCTACCTACGCCGAGGATCTGCTGTCGACGCCGATCGCCGCGGCCGCGGACACCGCATTCGCGATGACCGATCTGACCCGTGAGCAGATGGACATGGTGTCGATCTACGACTGTTACACGATCACCGTGCTGCTGTCGCTGGAAGACGCGGGCTTCTGCGAGAAGGGCACCGGGATGGAGTTCGTCGCCAACCACGACCTGACCTTCCGGGGCGACTTTCCACTCAACACCGCTGGCGGTCAACTCGGCTTCGGCCAAGCGGGATTGGCCGGCGGCATGCACCACGTCTGCGACGCCACCCGCCAGATCATGGGCCGCGCGGGCGCGGCGCAGGTCGCCGACTGCAACCGGGCCTTCGTGTCCGGCAACGGCGGAATCCTGTCCGAGCAGACGACGCTCATCCTGCAAGGGGACTGACTGATGAAGTTCGACCGCCCGATGCCCGTCAAAACGCCTACCACCGCGCCGTTTTGGGACGCGCTGGCCCAGCACCGCATCGCGATTCAGTACTCGCCGTCGTCGGACAGCTACGTGTTCTATCCGCGGGTACGCGCGCCGCGCACGCTGGCCGACGACCTGGAATGGCGCGAGATTTCCGGCATGGGGACGTTGTATTCGTTCACCGTGGCGCACCGGCCCGTCAGCCCGCATTTCGCCGACGCCGTTCCGCAGCTGCTCGCCATCGTCGAATGGGACGAAGGCCCAAGGTTTTCCACCGAGATGGTCAATGTCGATCCGGTGGATCTCAACGTCGGCATGCGGGTGCGCCCGGTGTTCTTCGACTATCCCGAGCACGACGTCACGATGCTGCGCTACGAGCCCGCCCCGGAGTAGCGCGCGCTCATCGTCGAGCGTGACGCTAGCGCCACACTCGACGCCCAACGTGACGCCAGCGTCACACTCGGCGAAAGCTACTTCAGCTCCTCGGTCGGCACGTCGTAGCGCTCCTGGTAATCGCGCACCCGCTCCCGCACTTCGTCGGCGTCCAGGCCGGTGTCGGACCAGGTGTAGCGCCCGCGCCCGCCGTCACCGGGGTGGGCGGCCAGGAAGTCGCGCATCTTCTGTTCGGCCTCGGGCTTGAGCTCGCGGCCGAGCTTCTGATAGATGTCGCCGATCGTGCGCCACGGGTCCTTGACGAAATCCGTGAACTGAACGTCGATCATCCGGCCCTCGGGCACAACGCCCTTGTCGCGCATCGCCATCCCGCGCTCGAGGCCGACGACGATTTCCTCGTACGACTGCGCCGCGCACTCGGCGGTATTCGTTTCGTCGCTGCCCATCCGCCGCAGGTGATTGGTCAGCGCGGCGATCGACGAGATGACGTTGAGCGGATCGCGGTGCGTCTGCACGACCAGCGCGTCGGGGTATTCGGCCATCAGCTTGTCCAGCTGCCACAGGTGTGCCGGCGACTTCAGCAGCCACTGCCCGCAGACGCCAGACTGTAGGTGCTGCAGGAACATTCGATGGAAGCGGTAGGCCCCGGTGTGGTCCGCCTCGTACATCAGCCAGTGGGCGTAGCTCGGCAGGCGGTACTGCACGGGGAAGATCATGCTGGTGAATTCGCTGGCCGTGATGCGCACACACTCCTGGCCGACGAGCGCACCCATCGGGTGAAACGCCAGGAAACCGGGGATGATCTGCTCGGACATCTCGATCGTGGCCTGCGTCTGCGCGATCCGCGGATCGGTGTGATACGTCTCGGGTTGCGGAACCGGGCAGGGCGCGTCCACCTCCCACGTCAACGGTGCCCGCAACTCGGGGTCCTGGGCCAGCAGGTCGTAGAGGATGGTGGTTCCGGTGCGGGGCTGGCCGACGATGAAGATTGGCGAAGTGATTGGCTCGGCGGCGATTTCGGGGTGCTCTTTGCGCCACGCGGTCACGCCCAGCCGGTTGGTCAGAGCGCGGATGATGTCCAGGTAGGCGACCTCCACGCCGATCGCCGACAGTCGCGCCTCGTTGATCAGTCCGTCGGCGAGAAGCTGCAGCCCGGGCTGCCAACCGTCGGCACCGAAGTCGTCACAGCCGGCCTGTTCGCAGGCGGCGGCGATCAGGTTGTCCGGGTTGAATCGCTCCTGCAACGTCATGCCTGCTCTCCGGCCTCGCGCACCGACACCAACACGTCGGGCGGGGTGGGATTGTCCAGCCAGCGCAGGACCACGAAGCCGCGATGCCGGCCACCGGTGTCGAGCCAATGCCCAAATCCCAAGTCCTGCGCGGAGATCGCGATACGCACCCGCCCGTCGGCATCCGGGCGCACCCCGCGATTCGTCACCGAACTGTGCCGGCGACGCGGCTCGAAGCACTCGTGCCAAACGCTTTCCAGCGTGACGTTCCAGTACCGGGTGTCGGGAGGCTCGATGTCGAGTACCAGCGCCTGGCCGGGGTCGAGCCGGTAGGTGCCCATCATGTACAGGTTGTCCGGCGTCGTGTCGGCCGCACCCAGATCGGCGGCCTCGGCGGTCAGCAGTGTGTTCGGCTGCTGCAGCAACTCCGGCTTGATCGTGCGGTGCAGCGTGGTCAGCTTCATCAGCGACCACGCCATCGCGGTGAACTGTTCGGCCAGTTCATCATCGGACAGCACGCCCACCGGATCGGGGTCGAGTGCCTCGATGCGCATCGTGGCGAGCTCTTCGGCGTCGCGATCGGCGATGTACTCGCGGACCACGACCGACGACGCGTCATCCGGTATCTGGATCCACTGCGCACCCCCGAGGTCGGCCGGCTCGTCGGCGGACAGCACCAGGGCGAACTGCCCGGAGTTGAGCTCCAGGTTGGTGTCGCCGAGGTAGTTCGACATTCGCCGAGGGGTCAGGCCGGTGCCCGCCAAGATCTGGAAGCCGAGGTAGGTCGTCGTGCCGCGGGTACCGGTGATCCGATAGCGCCGATCGCCGCGGATCATCGCCAGGAAATAGTTGCCGTCGGGATTGGGCCCGCCGATCATCCGGGTGTCCGAACACATATCGAAGAACGCCGGGCGTGCGGTGTCGGCCTCGACGGCCATCTGGGAACACAGCGACGACACCCGGGCGATCACCCGCAACCCCTCGAGAAGCTCGCGCTCGGTCTCGGCGTCCTCGGTCACGATCTTGGTGACGTCGCTGATCATCTGCTGAAAGAACTGCCACGCGGCGCGCGCTTGCGGCGCATGATCGGTCGGCGACGCTGCCGGATTATGAGACATAGTCTCATGCTAGGACTATGGTCAGCCTCCTGAACAAGGATTCACCCGAATTGCCGGCGCGGCCTACCTGAAGTGCGACTTGTCGATTTGTGCGTGCACCCCGACAGTGCGGTCGACCACCTGCGAGACGCAGAAGTCGGCCGCGGCGGACAGGTAGGCGTATGCGGTGGCCCGATCCATACCCTTGTCGGACTCGAGAAAGTCCAGTGCATTGACGACCGCCCGGCGCATCGCCACGTTGAGATCATTGATCTGGCCGTTGACGCTGGCATCGGGATCGGAGAGCCCGATGGGCACCCAGAGATCGGCGGTCTCGGCGAAGGGGTAGCGGTAGGCCACCGACGGCGCATCACCGGATTTCGGTTTGCACACCGTAAGCCGAAAGGTTCCTCGCAGCGATCCTTCCATCGCGGTGAGCGCGACCTCGCCGTTGCCCATCGCGTGGTGGGGGTCACCGACGTAAAACAGTGCGCCTTCGGCAAACACTGGTAGGTAGAAAGTGGAGCCCACGCCCAGCAACCGGATGTCAATGTTGCCCCCACCCAGGGTCGGCGGTATCGAATTCGCGCTTGCCGCGGTGAGATCCGAATCCTGAGAGAAGGCGACACCCATCATGCCCATGAACGGGTTGAGCGGAAATCGCACCGACGCTTTGCCATAGCGCATCACGCCATGGCCGTCTTCGATGGACGTGAACGTGAAGGAGTCGCCGTATTTCGTCGGGTCGGCGTTGGGTCGGTGATCGTCGCCTACCGGCGGCATCACTTCTGCCAGGGTGATTCCCGCGGGTGCCTTTCCGTCCGTCGTGCTGGCCAATGCTCCTTTGCCGTGCCGACTCGAGACGACGCCGTAAGGCACTCGTGGCGTCGCCTCCAGCGTCTCGATCTTGAGCACGTCTCCAGGCTGCGCTCCTTCGACGAACACCGGACCGGTGACCACGTGGGGACCGTCCTTGTCGAAATTCCTTGGGGTGCGCCGATATTCCACGGCGATCGCGATGGCGTCGGTGAGGACCTCGGATTGGTGGACGCCCTTTGACCCGAAGTACGCGACGGGATTTCGCCCCTGATCCTCCAGGATGCCCTCGTGCGAGACGGCGTCGACCGTGAGCGTTTCCCCCGACTTCATTTGCAGCACCGGTTTGGCATGCACGTTGGGGACATAGCCCCAGAGCACCTGGTCGGGCGTGGACTGCAGGTAGTGGTTGCCCCTGATATCGCCCTCGCCTGGCTGCAGAACCTGAGTGGCACTGAAAGTCGCAGCCGCCGAACCGGTTTTGGCGCAACCGGCTGCGATACCCGCTACGCCGACACCGGCATCGATTGCGGCGACGGCCCTGACGAAATCGCGTCGACCAACACCGTCGACGATGGTGTCACGTGCACTCTGCATAGAGCTTTGATCCATCGTTGGTCTCCAGGGATATCGCGTTGGCCGACATGTTCAACGGATCTTCGCAGCCCGGAATAATTACGGTCCAATACGAATTCGTGATGAGGGCCATTCGCATCGATGATGCTGCTACACAACGACTTCGGTGACGAGGTATAAATGCCATCACAATGTTCCAGACAAATTAATACTCGGTTACGATAATTTGGATCGAGCCGGATGCGGTGTGTGATGTCACTGCGGCCGGCGGACCTGCAGCACCGTCGGCGAAACCCCCGCCATGGACGGCTCGAGCAACCAGTCGATTTACCCGGATATGGTGGTTGAATGTCTGCGGCGTCTTCGTCGATGTCCCTTGCGGAGCAAAAGCGCACGGCGACACGGCAGCGTATCGCCACGGCCGCCGCGCAACTGGTGATCAGCCGCGGGCTGGCCGGGGCGACCGTAGACGACATTGCCGACATGGCCGAGATCGGGCGGGCAACGTTCTTCCGCTATTTCAACTCCAAGGAAGATGCCGTCGCGGAGGGCATGAACACCCATTGGCTGGATCGGATCATCACCGCCCTGGCCGCCCAACCCGCGGGACGCAGTGCCGTGGAAGCCGTCGCCGGCGCCTTCGGTGACCTCGGGAAGGGCTTCGCCGAGATCGAGGACCAGGTGCGCGAGTTGGCCACCCTGACCCGCTCGTCGGAAACCCTGGAGGCATGGACGCATGGACGCATCTACGTGCGCTATGAAGCGGCGATCGCCGACCTGATCGCGCCCCGGCTACCCGAGCTGGCACCCCAAGACCCCAGGCCCCGACTGATCGGTGCGCTGGCGATGGCGGCGGTCCGCATCGCACTGGACGACTGGCTCAGTGACGGGGGATCATTGCCCGACCGGGTGCGGGACGGCCTGGCCGCGATCGTGATCGCCTGACGTTAATTAGCTTGCGGCGCTGGCCATTTGAGAATCCTACGGGCCGATCCACCGAGAATCCAGGTCTTCTCGTCCTGCGACAGCGACGAGGAGTCGCGGATGCTGAACAGGTTCTCGGCCCAGGTGGCGCGGTGCCGGGTCATGGTGTAGTCGCTGGCCCACATCACCCGCTCGGCTCCGAAGGCATCGATCACGCGGCGCAGCTTCGGTTCGAGGTCGCCGAAGGGGTAGGGCTCGGTCGACAACAATGACGGTGCGTGCGCCCATTTGTAGGCCACGTTGGCGTAGCTCGCCATCGCGATCGCGTCGTCAATGCTCGCTTGGCCGGGTGGGGCATCGAAAGCGGCGCCGCAGTGATCGATGACGAATTGCACGTCGGGAAAGCGCTGCACATATTGCGTCAGGTGCGCCACCGTGCCGGGACACGTGACGAACACCGGCAGGCTGTGCGAACCGGCGGCTTTCAGTAACCGATCGTGACCGCCCTGCTCGAACACCGCAGCTTCGGCCGGAGTGAAGATCGTGGTGCGCAGGGCCTTGAATCCGGGTGCGGCAGTCAGCGTTTCAATCCAAGATTCGATGCCCGGGTCGGTCGGATCCACTCGCATCAGGAAGGCGAAACGCTCGGGATGACGTATCGACGCCGCTTCGGCATTCGGTCCCACACATCGAAAGGCGCCGTTGGCCAGTCGATAGCCCGGCTGCAATCCCTCGTCGGTAAACGTGTCGAACTCGTCGAACAGCACGCCCGCAATGCCCAGGGCGTCCATGATCGCCAGCGTGACCTCGGTGCCGAGCATGTTGGCGTGGACCTGGGCGTCAACGATGTCCATCGGATCGCTCCTCTGCGGCGTGCGCTCAGACGGGAGTATGCCAGTGCGGTGCTAGGTCGAGGAACGCACGATCAGGCGGGCGATGTCGGTGGGCTCGCCGGCGGGCGGCGGGGGGTATCCCAACCGTTCGAGGAGTGCGGCCAGCGCGAAGTCGGCGACGGCGCGCGGGTCGAACCGTACGGTGGTCAGCGGCGGGCTGCTCACCATACCCATCGGACTGGCGTCGACGCCGATGACGGCGAGATCGCCCGGGCAGCGCAGTCCCGCTTCATGAATGCCATGCAAGACGAGGCAGGCGATTTCGTCGCTCTGCGCGCACACCGCTGTGACGCCGTCGCCCACCCAACCCCTGACCACATCCGCGGCGTTATCCACCGTCACCTCGGCGACGGCCACTCGCGGCAAGTCCCGCGACTTGGCTGCCCGCACGACACCCTCGATCCAATAGTCGCCAAGCGCCCGCCATCGCTGAATTGCGGTGTAGGCGAACGCGATCCTCCGGTGGCCACGCGACACGAGATGTTCGACGCGCATCTCCCCGATGGCGAGGTGCGGCTCGCCGAGTGCGGGCAGTGTCCCCATCTCGATGTTGGGTATGCCGGCGGCTTTGACCGCGCGGGCGGCGGCAGCGCTGAGCGGGAACAGGCTGGTGACCGCGATCGGGTCCAGGTTCTCGATCGCATCGACGACATGCTGATCGTCCTCGGTCTCGAAGATCTGCACCTGAAGCAGGCCCAGGCGCGCCAGCTCGGTGGTCATTCGGCTGCCGGCTTGCATCGGCATGTCGCCCACGGCTACATACGGCACGATGTAGAGCACCACGCCGCTCCTGCCCCGAGCGAGGTTGCGCGCGGCCAGGTTGGGCCGGTAGCCCAATAGCTCGGCGGCGCGTTGGACTGCCTCGCGGGTCTGAGCCGAGATTCGGCGGCCCGCAGCATTGTTGAGGACATAGCTGACCGTCGCGGTCGACACGCTGGCCAACCGCGCCACGTCAGCGTTGGTGGGCCGCACCACCTTATTCGCGTTCACCTCGGGCCCAACCATGACTCATGGTGGCATGCGGCGACGAGCGGCAACCACGATCCGACCATCCCAGACCACGCCAGACGCCAAATAGAAACGGACTATTAGTCCGTTTCGGGCCACCTGGTGAGTAAACGGCTGCCTGTCCGCGTATCGGCGGTATATTACCGCTACTGCGGGATTTTGACGCCCCGGCGGAAGCAACGCCCGGCGTTGACGGTGTGACCGATATCATTGTCTACTAGTCGCTGTATTCAAGGAGTGCGACATGAATAAAGACGACCTGATCCTGATCAGTGTGGATGACCATATCGCCGAGCCGGCGGACATGTTCGACGCGCACGTTCCGGCGAAGTACAAAGACCTCGCTCCACGGGTGGTCGTGGAGCCCGACGGCATCCAGCAGTGGTACTACGGCGAGGTGCGCGGGCGAAACATGGGCCTGAACGCCGTCGCCGGCAAGCCCCGCGAGATGTACAACATCGACGCCTCACGCTATGACGAGATGCGGCCCGGCTGCTTCAACGTCGACGAGCGGGTCCGCGACATGAACGCCGGCGGGCAGCTGGCGGGGCTGAACTTCCCGAACTTCACCGGTTTCTCCGGCCAGGTCCTCAACCAGGGCCCCGACCGCGACGTCAACCTCGTGATGATCAAGGCCTACAACGACTGGCACGTCGACGAATGGTGCGCGGCCTACCCCGGGCGGTTCATCCCGTGTGGAATTCTCCCCCTGTACGACGTGGCTGAGTCGGCCAAGGAAGTCAAGCGCCTGGCGGACAAAGGATGTCACGCGGTGACGTTCTCGGAGAATCCAGAAGCGTTGCAAATGCCGAGCATTCACACCAAATACTGGTATCCGCTGTTCGAGGCTGTGTGCGAGAACAAAACGGTGCTGTGCACCCACGTCGGCTCCGCGTCGCGGTCACCGCAGGTGTCGACGGACGCGCCGCCCAGTGTCCAGATGACGGCTTCGTCAATGATGAGCATGTTCACTTTCACCGAGCTGATCTGGGCCGAATTCTGGGCCGACTTCCCGCAATTGAAATTCTCGCTCACCGAGGGTGATGTCGGCTGGATCCCGTACTTCCTGTGGCGCGCCGAGCATGTCTACAACCGTCACTCGGGCTGGACGCTGGCAAAGTTTCCGCCCGGCTACAGCGGACCCATAGACGTGTTCAAGCGGCACTTCTACACCTGCTTCATCAGCGACAAGGTCGGTGTGCACAACATGGAGTGGTTCAACGCGGACATGCTGTGCTGGGAATCCGACTTCCCGCATTCCGACAGCAACTGGCCGTTCGCGCCCGAAGACGTCATCGAGACGATGGGTCACCTCGACGACGCGGTGATCAACAAGATCACCCACGAAAACGCTATGGCCGCTTATTCTTTCGACCCGTTCCAGCACATTCCGAAGGAGCGCGCCCGGGCCGGCCAGCTGCGCGCACAGGCCACCGACGTCGACGTGGTCACCCATGTCGGGCGTCAGGCCAGCCAGCGTGACCGTGACGCCTGGACTCGTATGACGCAATTCGCGCTGCAAGCCCAGGCCTCGGCGCAGGTCCCGGTGACGGCCGAAGCCGCCGGCATCGCCGGCCGCGCGACCACGCTGGGCAATTGAGCGTGGCGGCCCGGGCACCGTTCAGCGATTGGCGGGTGCTGGAGCTGTCCAACGGGATCGCCGTCTCCTACTGCGCCAAGATGTTCGCCGACGCCGGCGCCGAGGTAGTGAAGATCGAATCCCCACAAGGCGATTCGATGCGGGGCTGGTCTGCCGGCGGACCGCCGGGGGCATTGTTCGGCTACCTGGCCGCGGGCAAGAAATCGGTGGTGCGCCACGACGACGCCGAGATCGCCGCGCTGCTGGCCGGTGCCGACGTCGTCCTCACCGACCTGACCGACGGCTGGACGCTCGACGACATCACCGCGCACACCGGCCCGTCGGCGGTGGTCGTCGCTGTGACGCCGTTCGGAACGACGGGCCCCTACGTCGACGACCAACTTGTCGCTAACGAGTTCATCCTGCAAGCGTTGTGCGGCTCGACCTCCGGTAGAGGCTGGCCGGGCGACGAACCGGTACAGGCGGGCGGACGGCTCGGAGAGTGGCTGGCGGCGTCGTTCGCCGCTCCGGTCGCAGCCGCGGCGGCCCGGCACGCCGCGCGGGGCGGCGACGGCGAAGTCATCGACGTCTCGACCTACGAGGCGATGGCGATCGCGATGGGTGGGCTGTCGGCGATGTCGGCCAGCGTCCTGGGCGCGGATTCCCTGCTGCACCAACGCAGTCTGGAACTCCCGTCGATCGTTCCCACTGCCGACGGCAATGTCGGGTTCTGCACGATCACCGCCCAGCAGTTCCAGGATTTCCTGATCATGATCGAGCGCGCTGATCTGGTCGATGATGCCGAGCTGGCATCGTTCGTCGGTCGAGTCGAGCGCCGCGACGAGTTCCTGCGCATGGTGACCGAGTGGACCCAGACTCGGACCACGCAGGAGATCGTCGACCTCGCGGTAGCGTTCCGAATCCCGGTGGCGCCCATCGGTAGTCCCGCCACCCTGTCGGCCGTCGACCACTTCGTCGAGCGGGGCGTGTTCGTCGAATCCGAGTCTGGCGTGCTGCAGCCGCGGGTGCCCTACCGCAGCGACGCCATCGCGACGCGGGCACCCGGGCCGGCACCGCTGCTGGGCGCCGACAACGGCCGCGTGCACTGGTCGCCGCGGCCCGCCCGTCCGAAAGCCAGTCGTCCCGACGCCCTTCCGCTGGCCGACATCCGGATCACCGACTTCACCGCATTTTGGGCCGGGCCGGTGGCCACCCAATTTCTCGGAGCACTGGGCGCCGACGTGATCAAACTCGAGGGCGTTCGTCGCCCCGACGGCATGCGGTTCTCCGCGGGCCGCCCACCCGATTGGGACCAGTGGTGGGAGTGGGGTCCAGTCTTCTTGTGCAGCAACAACAATAAGCGCGGTATCAGTGTCGAGCTCAGCACCGACGCAGGTCGTGAGCTGGCGTTGCAGCTAATCGCGGCAAGCGATCTGGTGATCGAGAATTTCTCCCCGAGGGTGATGGAAAACTTCGGGCTGCACTGGGATACGGTCCGGGCGGCCAACCCGCGCGCCGTGATGGTACGGATGCCGGCATTCGGTCTCGACGGTCCATGGCGCGACCGCGTCGGGTTCGCGCAGACGATGGAGCAGGCGACCGGGATGGCGTGGATGACGGGGCATGCCGATGGCCCGCCGGTGATTCCACGCGGAGTATGCGATCCGATAGCCGGGCTGCATGCCGCCTTCGCAGCCGTTGCGGCCCTGGTGATTCGTGACCGGGACGGAATCGGCATGCATGTCGAGTCCACGATGGTGGAGTCGGCGCTCAACGTCGCGGCCGAGATGCTGCTCGAATATTCGCGCAACGGTATTCAGATGCGTCGAGCGGGAAATCGTGGTCCTGGCGCGACTCCGCAGGGCGTGTACCGCTGTCAGGGCGACGATGAATGGGTAGCGCTGGCCGCGATGACCGATGCCGCGCGAGCCGCGCTGGCCACGTTGATCGACCGGCCCGAGCTCGGAGCGGAGGAGGCCGGTTGGCGGGAGCGGGCCGACGAGATCGACAAGCTGCTCTCCGATTGGACCGCGCGCCACCGGGTGGGCGACGCGGTCGCCACGTTGCGCGCCGCAGGGGTTCCTGCGGCGCGGGTGACGGAGGCGGCCGCACTGCTGAGCGACCCGCACCTGGTTGCGCGCGGATTCTGGGAAACGGTCGACCACCCCGTGGCCGGCTCGTTTCGTTGTGTCGGAATGCCTTTCACGCTCATCGGGAAGCCGAGGCGCTGGATTCGTCGCTGTTCCCCGTTGTACGGGCAGCACACCACCGAGGTGCTGACCGGCGTGCTGGGCAAAAGCGGAGAAGATCTGGCGCAACTGCGTGCGGCGGGCGCGATCAGCGTCCGTCCGGCGGGCTTGTGACATGGCCGTCACGCTGTGCGTGCCGCCGCGGGCCGGGGAGCTCTGCGCGCCGGTGCGCTTCCTGGTGCGTCAGGACTCCGTCGTGATGGAACTGACTGCGCGGCACCGCATCACCAGCGTGGAGTGGGATGAGCAAGAGCGCGCGGTGGCCATGGTCGTCGAGATCACCGATCCGCAAACCGCACGGCCGGTCGACGTGCGAATCGACGTCGTGGAAGAAGGCGCGGCTGCCGGCACCCCGGGGGCCGACCCACGCACCCGGACGATCGGCGTGGTGCTGCGTGACGGTCGGCAATATGAGGTCCTGGGAACCTATCTCGGGGTAGTAGCGGATGAGAACTGAAGGGCCGTAACGGATGGAACAAGGGTGAGTGCGACGAAGCGCACCGCGGCGATCGTCGGGGTGCACAACACCCGGCAGGGACGACGGCTGGACGGCGAAACGTCGCGCGGGCTGGCTATCAAGGCGATTCTGGGTGCACTCGACGACGCCGGCCTGAGCCTCGACGACGTGGACGGCATCAGCGCGAGCCCGCACTCGACCTCGTTGATCTATGACCTGCGGATCGGCGCGGCGTGGCAGGGTTTGGCCTTCGGCGTCGGCATGATCACCGAGGCGGTCACCGCGATCGAGCACGGTATGGCCGACGTCGTGGTCCTGGTCGCCGCCCAGGCCGGTGAATACCGCGACCACGAGGCGACGGCGCCATGGACCAGACCCGAGAACGAATTCGTCGCGCCGTGGGGCATGTTCACCACCGCCGAGTTCGCGCTGATCGCCCGGCGGCACATGCACGTCTACGGCACCACTCGCGAGCAGCTGTCGATCGTGGCGTCGACGATCCGCAACAACGGGTCGCAGAACCCCGAAGCTGTTTACTACCAACGTGGTCCGTTCACCCCGGAGGACATCACCGCATCCCGGCCGATCGCGGACCCGTTTCACCTGCTCGACTGCGCCACCACCTCAGAGGGCGGCTGTGCGCTGGTGGTGGCGAACATCGACAAGGTTGATGTGGCGAGCCGGCCGATCTACGTACTGGGCAGCGGCGCGGATTTTCACGGGCCGTCGTATCAGCATCCACCAGCCTGGGATCTCGGCGGGCGGCGCGGCGATCACGTCAATGGTGTCGTGGGGCGACGCGCGGCCGAAGGCGCGTTCCGCCACGCCGGAATTCGGCCCGACGACATCGACGTACTGGAACTCTACGATCCGTTCTCGTTCGAAATCATCCGTCAGCTCGAGGCTTTCGGCTTCTGCGGCGAGGGCGAGGGCGGACCGTTCGTCGCCGACGGTCACATCGCCATTGACGGCAGCCATCCGATCACCACCGATGGAGGAACGATGTCCTTCAGCCACGCCGGGGCCAATCCGCAAATGATGCAGCGCGCCATCCGCGCCGTGCAGCAGTTGCGCGGTGAGGCCGGTGCGCTCCAGGTGCCCGACGCACACGTCGCGTTTTGCAGCAACGGGGGAGCCGGCGCCTTGTTCACCACGGTGCTGATCGTCGCAGACGAGCCACGATGACCGAGTTGCAACCTCAGACCGGTCCGCTGCCGCACGCGAGCAGCCACCTCAGCGTGCCGTTCTGGCAGGGATGTCAATCACGAGAGCTGCGCTATCAGCGCTGCGAGCCGTGCGGCCTGGCCAACTTCCCGCCGACCGAGCACTGCCGCCAATGTCTCTCGACCGAATTGCACTGGGCGAACAGCGCTGGGTCCGGCGAAATCTACAGCTGGACAGTGGTTTCCCGGCCCGTCACGCCCGAGTTCGAACCGCCCTACGCACCGGCGATCGTCACGCTCGACGAGGGCTATCAGATGCTCACCAACCTCGTCGGGATTTCACCCGACGAGCTGGCGATCGGTATGCGCGTGCGGGTGGACTTCCATGTCGTGGACCCGGACTTGACGCTGCCCTACTTCACCAGCCAGAAGTAACCAGTCGTGAGTCCCCGGCGCAGCACCAACGGCCTACCGGTAACGGCCTACCTGGTGCTGGGCGTGCTGGCGGCAAACGACGAACAACTGACCGCCGGTGAGATCAAGATGCGCGCCGAGCTGACGGTGGGCCACTTCTATTGGTCACCCTCGGTCAGTCACGTGCGACGCGAACTGAATCGGTTGCTGGAGTGGGGGATGGTCAGCGAAATTGCCACGCAATCCGGCAAGCGCGCGATCACGTTGTACGAGACCACCGATTCCGGGCTCGATGCTCTTCGCCGATGGGTCCAACACTTCCCGGGCGACGATCAGGTGGTCATCAAGCACCCGGTCATCTTGCGGACCTGGCTCGCGCGGGGCGAGGATCCCGAGCGAGTCGTCGACACGCTGGATCGGCATCTGGAAGCCACCCGGGCCCGCCTCGACGAGGCACTGTGGTCGCGACAGCGTTCCCGCGAACTCGGCATCACCGACGATCCCGACCAGCGCTTCTCGTTCGCCGTGCTGGACTACGCGATTCGCGGGTTGTATGCGGAGATCTCCAACATCGCGCAGCTGCGCGACGAGATCGCCAGCGGCACAAGCAGAGACCCCGTTAAGCGGGTGCCACGGGCGAAGGGGCAGATCCGCCGTCGGGCACCAAGGAACTAGCCGCGTCCCGGTAGGCCGTACCGCGCGCCTCGCGTACCCACAGTGTTTCGTCCGCGCCGATCGCCGTTCCCTGGGCGATCAATTGGCGTTTGAGAACCTTGTGCGTGGCGGTGCTGGGCAGGTCGGTGGCGATCCGCACATAACGCGGCCGCGCCTTGGGAGACAGGTCGGGTTGCTGGTCCAGGAAGTCTTCGAATTCCTCGGGCTCAAGCGTCCGGCCCTCGTTCAGCACCACCGCGGCCATCACCTGATCGCCGACGTGACCATCCGGCACGGCGTACACCGCGACACGATTGATCGCATTGTGGCGCAGCAGGATTCGCTCGATCGGGGCGGCGGCCATGTTCTCGCCGTCGACCCGCATCCAGTCCGCCGTGCGACCGGCGAGGTAGATCCATCCGTCGGCGTCGCGGTACGCGAGGTCCCCGGACCAGTACATGCCGTGGCGCATCCGTTCGGCGTTCGCGGCGGGGTCGTTGTAGTAACCGGTGAAGAAGCCCGATCCCGCGGTGTTGACCAGCTCGCCCACCGCCTCGTCGGCATTGGTCAGCGCGCCGCTGGCGTCGAAGCGCGCGACCGCACACTCGGTGATGGTGTCGCTGTTGTAGATCGCGACCCCGTCGATGCCCTTGCCGATCGAGCCCTTCGGCGTACCTTCTTCGCGAATCACGATGACCGCGTTCTCGGTCGAGCCGAAGCCGTCCTCCACCTGAACCCCGAAGCGGCGGCCGAACTCTTCGATGTCCTTGTCGTTGGCTTCGTTGCCGAACGCCACCCGCAGCGGGTTGTCGGCGTCGTCGTCACGCTCGGGCGTGGCCAGGATGTAGGCCAGCGGCTTGCCGACGTAGTTCATGTAGGTCGCACCGTGGTGGCGAACGTCGTCGAGGAAGCTGGTCGCTGAAAACCTCGCGGGGACGATCGCGGCGCCGGAACAGACCGCGGGTGCCCAGCCGGCGACGACCGCGTTGGAGTGGAACAACGGCATCGACACATAGCAGGTGTCCTGTTCGGTGAGGGCGAACCGCTGGACCAGATTGGTGCCGGCGAACATCGCCATCAGGTGAGAGACCTGAACTGCCTTGGGATTTCCGCTCGTACCCGAGGTGAAGATCATCATGAACGGGTCCGTCGCGCCGACTTCCCGATACGGAACCAGTTCGCCCGCTGCTCCGACGAATTCGGTCCATTGCGGCGTCGAGATGTCGAAGATCCGCGTGCCCTCGAGGTCCAGGCCGTCCAGCAGTGACCGGTGCTCGGCGTCGGTCACGACGAACTGGCAGTCGGCCCGCCGGACGTCGGCGGCCAGCGCCGCACCGCGGCGGGTGTTGTTCAGTCCGCACAGTACATACCCGCCCAGCCCGGCGGCCGCCATCTGGTTGACCATCTCGGGGGTGTTGCCCAGCAGCGCACCGACATGCAGTGGCCGCTGCGGGTCGGCAGCACCGATCAGGGCCGCGGCCCGCGCGGTGGCCTGCTGCAGGTGCTCAGCCCAACTCCATTGCAGATCACGGTGTTTGACGGCGACGTTCGGATCCGACAGGCGGCGGCGCAGGAACGCCTGCATGGTGTCGTCAGCCATCGAGATTCACCTTCACCTTGCGAGACGAGACGGTCCGTCTTATCTTAGCGGGTCGATAAACCGGCGGCGGCCTCTTACCCGCCCACCATCATCAGGCCGCCGTCGACGGCCAGCAGCTGCCCGGTGATGAAGCCCGACCCCGGGCCGGCCAGGAACACCAGCATCGGGCCGAGGTCGCGCACCGGATCTCCCAAGGTCCCCCCGAGGGGAATCATCATTTGCATCTGCTGGTCGATCAGCGCGGCGGCGTCCGGCCCGAGGAATTCGCGCAGCCGCTCGGCACCCGCCGTCTGTACCGCGGGCGCCAGCGAGTTGACGGTGATGTTGTCGGAGGCCCAGGCCTTGGCCGCCGATCGCGTCCAGGCCTGCACGGCTCCCTTGGTCGCGGCGTAGACGGCCGAAATCGGGCTGCCCATAATGGCTTCGGAGGATCCGAAGTTGATGATCCTGCCGCCCTTGGGATTCTGCTCCTTCATCACGGCATAGGCCGCCTGATTGGTGAGGATGGTCGCCTTGACGTTGGTGTCCAACAGGAACGAAATGTCCTCGGCGCCGACGTAGCCGGGTATCCCCGCTTGCCAGAGCCCGGCTGCGTTGACCAGGACATCGAGGCCGCCAAGGTGCTCGGCGGATTGTTGGACCATCGCCGAGACGGCGTCGGCGTCGCGCACATCGCACTGCATCCAGTTGGCGATGAGGCCCTCGGGCGGCGGCGTCTTGTGGTAGGTCGCGGCGACGTCAGCCCCCGCCGCGGTGAGAACTTCAACGGCGGCCGCACCGATTCCGGTCGCCCCGCCCGTCACCAGGATTCGTCGGCCCTTGAGCACCTGTGTCGACTCTGACATGGCCGAAACGCTATACGGCCAGCGCAACGGCCCGCACACCGCCTGACGCGCAGCGCGTCGGCGGGACGTCAGTCCTGCTCCAGCTCCTCGGCGAGCATCACGATGATGCCGCTGGGGCCGCGGAGGTACGTGAGCTTGTAGGTGTCCTCATATGTCGCCACGCCGCGAAGCGGGCGGCATCCGTGCCGCGCGGCTATCTCAAGGGCTTGGTCGATGTCGTCGACTGAGAAGGCCACCCGGTGCATACCAATTTCGTTGGGAAGCGTGGGCTTCGAGGCGATCGCTGTTGGGTGGATGTACTCGAAAAGCTCAAGGCGACCGTGACCGTCCGGCGTCTGCAGCATCGCAATGTTGGCGTGGTTGCCATCGAGCCCGACGGCGGTGTCTGCCCACGCACCGCGGACCGTGTCACGGCCGACGACCGTGAGACCGAGATCGGTGAAAAAGGAGATCGTCGCCTCCAGGTCGTGAACGGCGATGCCGACGTTCTCAAATTTGATGGCCATGCGTAACACGCTACGAGAAGCTGCGTGCGGGCCGCCCGGCCCTAGGCACGCACCGCAATCGTGGACAGCAGATCGGCCAGCCGGTCGGGTTGGTCCACCATCGAAAACGTCCGGGCGCCATCGATGACCTCAAGCCGGGCGTTCGGGATAGCGGCGGCCAGCTTTTCGCCGTCGGCGAGTTCGAAGAACGTGTCGTCACCCGACCACGCGATCAACGTGGGCTTGTCGAATTCCGGTAGCCGGGCCGCGACGCCCGTGGTCACCTCGGTACGCAGCGAGAGTGAAAACTGGCGCAGGTCTTCGACGATGCCGGGATCGGATAGCCCGGGGCGCACCCAGATCTCGGTGAGATCGTCGATGTTGCGATGCGCCAGGCCGTCAAACGCGCGCTTGCGCGCCGCCGGTACCCGCATTGCCTGGGCCACCGCTTTGAACGTCGTCTTCGACTTGGCCGCCAAGATCACCGGTTTGAGGATCGGCGGCGGAAAGTGTTCGAACGCATCACAACTCGTCAGCACTAGCGCGCCGAGCCGCTCGGGGTGGTGCACCGCGACGAGTTGCGTCACAACCCCGCCGGTGTCGTTACCGACCAGCACCACGTCTTCGAGGTCGAGCGCGGCCAGCACGTCGGCGACCATGCGGGCCACACCATAGATAGTCCGGTCGGCCCCCGGCCGCAGCGGCTCCGGATGCGCGCCGAGCGGCCAGGTCGGGGCGATGCACCGCAGCCCGCGCGCGGCGAGCTTCTCGCTGACCCGGCGCCACAGTTCTCGGCCCATCATGTAGCCGTGGACAAAGACGACTGGCCTGCCATTTTCGGGTCCGGTTGCTTCGTAATGGATGGTCCCGGCACTAATGTCGATCGTCGACATGGATAACTCCTACTCAGAGATGTGCATTTACAAACAGGCTGTCTGTTCGTAAGTTACCAACAGGTTGTATGGAAAGCAAGAGA
Organism: Mycobacterium sp. pR1184; assembly: GCF_041287235.1. NCBI lineage: Bacteria > Bacillati > Actinomycetota > Actinomycetes > Mycobacteriales > Mycobacteriaceae > Mycobacterium > Mycobacterium sp. pR1184. The sequence continues at coordinate 98,032 of NZ_JBGGKR010000005.1, forward strand.
CGGACTCAGGAGGAGCGCTCCGCGGCGACCCGCGAGGCGCTGATCTCGGCTGCCCGACGCCTGTGGGGCGAGCGGGGCTACGCCGAAGTGGGCACGCCGGAGATCGCCGCGACCGCCGGTGTCACCCGCGGCGCGATGTATCACCAATTCGCTGACAAGGCAGCACTATTCGCAGAAGTCGTCGAAGTGGTGGAACAAGACGTGATGGCCCGGATGGCCACCATCGTGGCCACGTCCGGTGCGACGACACCTGCCGACGCGATCCGCGCCGCCGTCGATGCCTGGCTGGAGGTGTCCGGCGATCCCGAGGTCCGGCAGCTGATCCTGCTGGACGCGCCCAGCGTGCTGGGCTGGGCGGGATTCCGCGACGTGGCTCAGCGATACAGCCTGGGGATGACCGAACAGATGCTGGCCGAGGCCATCAAGGCGGGCCAGCTGGCGCGCCAGCCGACCCGGCCGTTGGCGCACGTGTTGATTGGCGCGCTCGACGAGGCAGCGATGGCCATCGCCACGTCCGACGACCCCAAGCGCGCCCGGCGCGAAACCCGCCAGGTACTCCACCGATTGATCGACGGGATGCTGCACGACCCGACGCGGTGACGAGTGTTCAGCGGTGGCTCTGGGTGAAGAACTGCCAGATGGTGCCGGTGGCGTCGAGCGCGGTGGACGGTGCCGGAATGCCGCCGACCCGCTCGGCAAGTGGACTCGGCTCGCCGCCGGGCCACTGATGTCCCGCGCCGGCCACCGAGATCAACTCCACGGTCCGCCCGTCCGCGCATCCGGCCGTTTGAGTCGTCACGTCCCCGGCCGTCGTCGACGTCGGCGCGGCGCAGCCGTCGATCGCTCGCCAGGTGGCATTGACCGCCTCCGCCGAAGGTCCGTTCACCCGTGGAATTCCACCGGCGCCAAATGTTTTGCCGGGGCCACCGTTGTACGGCACCAGGTCGTCGGCGGTGCCGTGGATCTGCAGAACCGACGTCGGCCGGGCCGCGCCACAATCTGTCAGCAGGGTCCCTGCGACGGGAGCGATCGCGGCGAAGGTATCGGTCTGGCAGCCCAGCCGCAGCGCCATCATCGCCCCGTTCGACATGCCGGTGACGTAGACGCGGGCACGATCGATCGGGATCTCCTGCGCGATGGCGCTGACCATCGCGGTGAGAAATCCGACGTCGTCGACGTTATCGCGCTGGGGTTGGCCACAGCAGGTGCCGGCATTCCAAGCACGGTTGAGACCGTCGGGGTAGGCAACCAGGAAATGACCACCGTTGGCCGCGTCGTCCCAGTGATAGGAGCGCTCGGCCTGCGCGCCGTTGCCGAAGCCGCCGTGCAGCATCACCACCAGCGCAACCGGATCGGTCAGGCCTTGCGGCCGATAGACGTGGAAGGTCCTGCTGACCCCACCCGACTCGATACTCTGGGTGGATTGCCCGACCGGGATCGACTGAGAACCCGGTGTTCCCAACGCATGTCCGCCACCCACACAGCCGGCGAGCACGGCGATCAAAGTCCCGAGGACGCACACGCGCAAAGCGCGGAGGTAACCGGATTGCATGACGCCATCGTGGCACCCGCGGGCCTCTTTGACAAGTAACTTGTCAATCTGGCCGCGAATGGCACACTCCTTGTCATGCGACGTGTTGTGGAGGGCGAATGGCAACCGACCGTTCCGGCGCTGGTGAATCTGGTTGCCGCGTCCGGGGCACCGCAGTTGCGAGCGGCGTTCGCCGCGGCTGGTCTTGACGGGATCCGGCCCGCGCAAGCGGTCGCCTTGGTACCACTGGCGCTGGGCGGACTTCATGCGTCGGCCTTGGCCGAGCGGCTCAGGGTGAGCCGGCAGGCGGTGGCCCAGGCGGTAGCTGCCCTGGAGCGGCACGGATACGTCACCCGGGTACCGGACCCGGCCGACGCGCGCGCCCGAACAATCGAGCTGACCCCGCGCGGTCGACAGGCTCTTCAGGTAATGCGTTCCCACGCAATCGAATTGGAGCGGCGATGGCAACAGGTGCTGGGTAAGCAGCGACTGGGCGAATTTCGCGAGACGTTGGTGATGCTGTTGTCGGCGGAATCCGGCTCGAACTGACGGCCGGTGAACTCCTGCCGTAGAGCCGCGCTGCCGTCATACTGTCGAATCGGGGCCCGTTCAATGAGAGGGCGGCGATTGTGATAGTCCGTGATGTCGACGTGGACGCCGTTGCCGATCTGGCGCTTTCTCCGCCACGCGCTGCGTTAGCCGCCGTCGACAAGGGCGATATCCTTTTGCTTCCGGTGCACGTCACTCTCGAGGAGCCGCTCGATCCAGCGTCATCGACGCGCATCGTGCAGCTGCCCGCCGGCAGCGCAGACCTCACCGATCGGCCCGTCGTGGTGGTCGCCGACGACGGGCCCCAATGGTTTCGACTGCGCTCGCTCACGATCAGAGGGACAGCCCGGGCCTTAGGCAATGACACCTATCGGGTCGCCCCCGATCGGATCGTCGCGTGGGATTACGGCGCGCTTCGCGAGGTACCGGATCCGCCCGGAACCCCGGATCGGCAACCCGCAGCGGTTTCGGCCGCAGCCGAACAGGAGGACGGCCCCGCTCTGGACTCCCCGAAACTCCAATCGGTGGTGGGCAAATCGCGAGTCATGGTGCTGGCAACCCGATCACGCAAGGGCACGGCGTTCGCGGTACCGCTCTGGTTTGTTCCCCATCAAGGTCGGCTTTACGCGACAACCTCGGCGTCGTCTTGGACCGCGCGCAATCTGGCTGCTACGTCCCGGGTGGCCCTCTTACTCGGTGGCGAAGGCGGTGACAAAGGCAGTCGTCTTCTGGTGCAGGCAAGCGCCCGGGCGGTCCTCGCCATGCCACCGCCGGAGGTGTTGGCCCGGATCGCCTGGCGCTACTACCTGCGACCGCGATTCGCGGGGGTTGAGCTCAGTCACATCGGTCTGTGGCCACTGCGAATGCGGTATTACGCTCAGTCGCGGCCGGCATACATCGTGATCACGCCCCACACCGCGACCGAACACGGCTTGCCGCAGACCGAGGCGTAGCGATGAAAACCGCTGTCCGGCCGGCTGTCCCGCAATGAGGTGGGGGGTCGCTGCTGCGGTTATCGGGCTGGTCGGCTACGACCTGTTGATCCGGCCGGCGCAGTTGGATTGGGGCGCAACAGCTTCCGAAAGAACGATGCGCTTGCCCGGCGACGACATCGTCGGGGATGTCATGAGCCATCACACCAAGGCCGTGACGATCAATGCTGCGCCGAGGCAAATCTGGCCATGGCTGGTGCAGATGGGTGATCACCGAGCGGGCTTCTACAGCTACGACTGGGTAGAGCGCTGGGTGTTCGCGGGAACCGTGCATTACATCGACGGGCGGCATTCCGCGACCCGCATCCACCCCGAACTTCAGGACCTGCGCGTCGGCGACCGGATCGACACCGGGTCGATCGGCTCGGTGCGCATCGGCAGTGCGGTGACGGTTCTCGAGCCCCAGCGTGCTCTGGTCATCGGGACCTGGGCGTTCGCCCTCGTGCCGACGAATGACAACCGCACCCGCCTGCTCGTTCGCGAGCGGGACACCGGATGGTTGCGGGTGCTGGCCCCGCGAGGCTCCGGGCTGCTTCGCGCATTCGGCGCGGTCATCGACTACACGGTGGGGGAGCCGCTGCACTTCGCGATGGTCCGCAAGATGATGCTCGGCATCAAGCAGCGCGCCGAGTCCACCGCGGTGCCCAGTGTCCCTCGGGAAGAGGACAAGTGACCCTAGGCCGCGGGCCCGGGCCGAATCGACAATCGCTCCATGTCAACCATGGGCGCCGAACGCATGATGATCGAATCGGCGGTTCCGGCTTTCGACGCGATGCTCGACGAGCACGTTGTCGTAGCCGCTGACCCGGCGACGACTTACCGGGCCGCGAGAGCCTTGGACCTGCTGACCGTGCGCACGCCACTGCTGGTGGCGTCGATGTGGATCCGGAACTTACCGGCCCGCTTGTCGGGTCGGGCCGCGCCCACACCACCCCGCTTGGTGATTGGCGAGAACAGACTGCCCGGCTGGCTGGTGCTGGGCGAACGGCCGAACCGCGAATTCGCGTTCGGCGCGATCGGAAAATTCTGGCAGCCGGTGATCGAATGGCGTGACGTCACGCTGGCAGATTTCACCACCTTCGCCGAACCCGGGTGGGCGAAAATCGGGGCTAACTTCTCGGTGGCACCTTACGGGGAAAGCCACACCCTACTTAGTTACCAATGCCGCACTGCCACAACAGATCCCGCTGCACGGCGACACTTCCGGCGGTATTGGTGGCTGATCCGGCCCTTCGTCGCGCACATTATGCGCGCCACCCTGAACACGATTAGGGCCAACGCTGAGGCAGCGATGGATGGGAGTAAACGATGCGCGTCCTGGTGACTTTTGGGTCCAAGCGAGGCGGGACGGCGATTGGCGCAATCATCACCCCCGGTGACCTCAGGAGTCGAATGGCGCTATCCGCACCGCCAACGGCAATCCACAGCGGACCAGAAGCCCAAAGCGTCCGTGCGGCACCGCCGCTGCCTCGGCACGCATCATGCCCACGAGTTCGCGTTTGAAATCGCCTCGCGGGTACCGTCGCAACACCTCGGCAACGTTGCCCGCAGCGATGTCCCAAATGCGCAGCCCGGCGCCGTCGACCATCGCGCCCCACTGCAGGTAACAGCCCATCGCCCCGTCGACGTCGACCGTGATGCCCGGTGTCGTATGCACGCAGATGCCGTCGGCCAGCAGGTCCGCGCGCTGGTCATCCACGCCTGCCACCTGTGCGCAGGCGAACATCCGGTCGGCGCTGCCGAGTGTGAAATCGCGCTCCGGCGTTGGCTTTACGATGCCGTAGTCATGCAGCAGCGCGCCGCAATAGAAGAGTTCGTCGTCGAGTTCGCAGCCGTCGACCGCCGCGAGGGCATGCCCGAACAGCCAGGTGCGGTAGGAGTGGCCCAGCAGCGTCGGCGGCAATTCCGCGCACGCCTCTTCGGCCTCGCGCGCGAACCTGGAATCTGGTACCCGCACTGTGTTCAGATCGACGCGCGTGGCCGCCTCCGGAATTCGGCCCAGCGCCAGCTTGACCCGGCCCACCGCGTTGGTCCATTGGCCCACCGCGGCCGCGAGCAGCAGACGGCGCCGCTGCGCTCCAGACAGCCGGCCGCCGGTGCGACGCGCCCAGCCGAGCCCGCCAAGCCGCTGCGGATCGGGCACAGTCGCGGTCAATCGTGTTGTCGCTAAGGTGTTCTCAAGAACACGTCATTGAGCGTGACGGTACGCAAGTTTCGATCACGGATCGTGTCGATGAGTTGCGGATACACATGCGTGACAGGCAGGTGGTTGAGGTGGCCGATCACGATGGACTGCGGGACGAAGTACTCGTCGATCATCTTGAGGATGTACTCCTCGGTGATCAAGGTGGAGTCCGACAACGATCCTGACCACAGGGTCGGCACGGTGTAACCGAGCTCGTTCGCCACGGCGTCGACGGCGGCGTTGTGTTTGCCATACGGTGGCCGGTAATACGGTTTGGCCCCGACGCCGTAGGTCTTCTTCAGGAACTCGTCGTTGCGCTTGAGCTCTTCTTCGATCTTGCTCTGCGGCACGGTCGTCAAGTCCGGATGCGACCAGGTGTGGTTGCCGAGCTGGATCTGCCCGGACTCCACCAGCGGTCGCAGCAGATCCAGGTTGTCGGTCCACGAGTTGTAGATCCCGTTGACGAAAAACGTCATTCGCACGCCGGTGTCCTTGGCGAGCTGCGTGTAGGCGCGCACCACGTCGCTGTTCACGCCGTCATCGAGGGTCAGCGCGAGCAGGTCGCCGTCGCCGGGGAGCTTCATCAATGCGCCGCCGCCCGGTAACGGGATCCGCGCACTCAGCGGGGGTGGCGGCAACAAGCCTGCCGGTGATGGCGCCGCGGGCCCGGGGGTGGGCATCGAATCCAGGGGCACCTGGGCAAAGGTTCGCGGTTGCGGATCGACGATCAGCCGTGCTGCACCGACTGCGGCGACCGTAGCCGCGGCGAGCGAGCCGAGGAAACGGCGGCGCTTCATCTCTGATTCGTTTGCGGTGCTGTGGCGACGAGGCGACCGGACGTACCGATCACCTCTCCTGCCAAACTCCGCATCCACAGGAGCGAACCGTACCACTACCAGCCCAAATATGTCCGTTTCGGGACGGGAGGGTCAGCTGTGAATTCCCGGGGAAAAATGGCGCGGAGCTGCGAAGGTCACGGGGCGGTCACGACGCGCTATCGGATCAGTTCGGCTGCCCGCTACCGCGTTGCGGTAACGGCACCGGCTCGACATTCGGGGTTCCCAGGGTGGCGGCCAGCCAGGGCAACGATGCATCGAATGCCTCGGCGGCGAACGGCCAGTCGTGTTTGCCTGGTTGGGTCACCACCGCGCAGTTGATGCCGTTTGCCTCGGCGATCGTGCACAGCGCGTGGGCGGCCGCGTCCTGGCCCTCCGGATTAGCCGCGGCGGTACTCACCAGGGCGGGGTTGGCCCCATGCGCGACGCCGTGCCCACCGGGCGGGGAGGGGATGTCGAACCATCCCGATAGCCCGGTGTAGCGGCCGTGCCGGGTCATCACGGTGAGCGGGTCGTAGTCGGTCCAGGCGGCGGTGTTGCCGCCGAACAACTCGGCGATGGTTTGGTCGTTGCTGCCGATGTTGGGCCGGAAGTCGCCGGCGATGTCGACGAAGGCGCTGAACAATTCCGGATGCATGACGGCCAGGGTGACGGCGCAGGTACCGCCCATCGACCACCCGGCAACACCCCAGTTCGCCCGCTCGGCGCTGACGCCGAAGTTCGACACCATGAATGGCACCACATCTTTGGTCAGGTGATCCGCGGCGTTGCCGCGGCTTCCGTTGACGCACTCGGTGTCGTTGTCGAACGCGCCGGTGGGGTCGGGGAACACGAAGACCGGGGCGAAACCGTGATGGCGGGCAGCGAAGCCGTCGATGGCGGTGAAGGCACCGCCGGGCCCCAGCCAGTCGCGAGGCAGATTGAATGCCGAGCCGAGCATCATGACCGTCGGGAGCCGGGGCGGCGGGTTGGTGTTGAACCACGCCGGAGGCAGGTAGACGAGTTCCTGGCGGTGCGGGAAGTGGGATGCGTTGGAGTCGATGTTGACCGGCACGACCACACCCTTGTCCGGCTTGGTGCCGGCGACCTGCATCGCGGTGACCTGCAGCCGGTCGATCTGATCGGGAAGCGGCTCGGACGTCAGCTGATTCCACGCGGCGAGCACGGTGGGGAAGTAGCCAACCCAGAGGTTCAAGGACATGCCCGCGCACAACACACACAGCGGGACCGACAGGAACGCGAGTCCGCGCCGCCACCAGCGGGCGCCTTTCCAGCCCAGCACCAACACTGCGGCGGTCAATCCGCTCAGTGCGATCCACAGCCACAACGACTTGGGTGCCGGGTCGCCGGCCACCCCGAGCGATGCGATATACCAGTAGGCCAGCGCGGCCACCGCGGCCGCGACGACCAGTGCCACCGGCAGCGCCCGCCGCAGCCAGCCCGGCCTGCGCCAGTCGATCACGATCAGCGCCACCAGCAGCGCGAGTGCTTGCGTCGCGAGGGGCAGCCAGCCGTGCAGCAACGACAGTTGTCCGAGGAATTGGGGCAAACGTGCAGACCTTAAAGCTATGGAACCCGGTAGGCCAGACCAACTATCCCATATCGCCCGAACGGATCGTGCTCGTGAAAGAGCGCAGCCGCAGGCTGTTGCCGACGACAAAGACGCTGGAAAAAGCCATCGCGGCACCCGCGAGCATCGGGTTGAGCAGGCCCAGCGCGGCCAGCGGGATCGCGGCCACGTTGTAACCGAAGGCCCAGAACAGGTTCATCCTGATCGTGGCCAGCGTCTTGCGGGAGAGCCGGATCGCGTCGACGGCGGCCCGCAGGTCGCCGCGGACCAGCGTCAGGTCGGCGGCCTCGATCGCCACGTCCGTGCCGGTTCCCATCGCGATACCCAGGTCGGCGGTGGCCAGGGCCGCGGCATCGTTGACCCCGTCGCCGACCATCGCGACGACCTTGCCGTCGGACTGCAGACGCTGCACGACTGCGACCTTGTCGGCGGGCAGCACCTCGGCGATGACGTGCGCGATCCGCAGCTCTCCGGCGATGCGGTCGGCCACGATCTGGTTGTCCCCGGTCAGCAGGACCGGGGTCAGCCCAAGCTGCTTGAACTGCCGGATGGCCTCGGCGCTGGTGGGCTTGACGGTGTCGGCGATCACCAGGATCCCGCGGGGGCTGCCGTCCCAGCCCACGGCGACGGCGGTCTTGCCTTCGCTCTCGGCGCGAAGTTTGGCCTGGCGAAGGGCGGGGTCGAGGTACTGCGCCCAATCGGCGAGCAGGCTCTCACGGCCAACCACGACGGCATGGCCGTCGACAACGCCGTGCACGCCTTTGCCTTGAACGTTCGTGAAGCCCTCGGGCGCCGGAAGCGAGCCCAGTTCCGTGGCGGCGGCCTTGGCGATCGCTTGGGCTACCGGGTGCTCGGAGGCGTCCTCGAGCGCTCCCGCATAGCGCAGCAGTGCGGCGCGGTCGGTGCCAGGCGCCGCGATGACGTCGACCAGCGTCATCCTGCCGGTGGTCACGGTGCCGGTCTTGTCGAGCACGATGGTGTCGACCTTGCGGGTGGACTCCAGCACCTCGGGCCCCTTGATCAGCACGCCGAGTTGGGCGGCGCGACCCGTGCCGACCAACAGCGCGGTCGGCGTGGCCAGGCCCAGGGCGCACGGGCAGGCGATGATCAGCACCGCGACCGCGGCCGCGAACGCCGCGGCGACGGGGAATCCGGCGACGAGCCACGCCACCAGGGTGACGACGGCGATCGCGATGACGATCGGCACGAAGACCGCGGACACCCGGTCCGCGAGCCGCTGGACCTTGGCCTTGCCCGATTGCGCGGCTGCCACCAGCCGGGCTATCCGCGCGAGCTGGGTGTCTTCGCCGACCACGGTGGCGCGCACGACCAGACGTCCGCCGGCGTTGACGGTGGCGCCGGTGACGACGTCGCCCTCGCCCACCTCGATCGGCACCGACTCGCCGGTCAGCATCGAGGCGTCGACGGCTGACGATCCGAAGATGACGACCCCGTCGGTCGCGATCTTCTCGCCGGGACGCACGACGAACTCGTCGCCGACCTTGAGCTGCTCGACGGGGACGCGGATCTCGATGCCCGCACCGTCGGGTCGCAGAAAATCGGGACGCAGCACCGCGACGTCCTTGGCGCCGAGCTCCAGCAGGGCGCGCAGCGCCGCGCCGGCCCGCCGCTTGGAGCGGGTCTCGAAGTAGCGGCCGGCCAGAACGAACAGCGTCACACCCGCGGCCACTTCGAGATAGATGTCGCCGGCGCCACTGCTCGGCGTGACAGTCAGCGAGAAGCCGTGATGCAGGTGCGGGTGGCCGGCCGTCCCGAGGAACAGGGCATACAACGACCACAGGAACGCCGACAGGGTCCCGATCGACACCAGCGTGTCCATCGTCGCGGCGCCGTGCTTGAGGTTCGCCCAGGCGGCGGCATGAAACGGCCAACCCGCCCACAGCACCACCGGCGCAGCCAGGGCCAGCGATGCCCACTGCCAGTTGCGAAACTCCCATGCCGGGATCATCGCCATCGCGATCACCGGGGTGGCCAGCACGATCGCCGCGATCAGCCGGTTACGCAGCGAAGCCAGCTCGCGGTCGTTGCCGGCGGGTTCCGCGTGTGACTGCGGCATGACGGCGGTGTAGCCGGCCTTCTCGACCTCGGCCACCAGCGACTGCGGGTCGTATCCGACCGGAACAGTGACCGACGCTCGCTCCAGGGCGAAGTTCACGGTCGCCGTCACGCCGTCGAGTTTGTTCAGCGCCTTTTCCAGCCTGGCCGCGCAGGAGGCACACGTCATCCCGGTGATGTCCAGCTCCAGGTTGCTGACCGCACTCGTGGTCATGACGCTCCTTCCCTGTACCCCGCCGGGGTATTCAAGCCATACTCACGTATATACCCCCAAGGGGTATTGACGTCAAGACCGTGTCACTGTGAGATTCTGCCTGGTCGGCGCGCGTTGGCGGTGGTGGGGCATCCGTCCGCTACGGCTGCGACAACAACAGCATGACCCGGCCCTCCGCCGGCGCCTCGGGGAAGGCGCTGAGATCGAAGCCGTAGTACTTGCGCTGGATGTCGGTGACGGCGTCGATCACCTTGCCGCTGGCCGTCAGCCGGCCGTCGCGGACGCCGGCCATCATGCCCTTGAAGTCGGGCACCGACAGTGATTCGGCGAGCAGGAGCGCCTCGCCACCGGAGGCCAGGGTGACCAGCACCCCGGCGCCCGCGTAGTTGTTGCCGCCGCGGCCGGTGCCTCGCGGCGCCCAGTAGACGGGCTGGGACGCCACGGTGCCCTTTACCCGCCGGTACGCGCCCGGGTGGTCGGTATCGGCGACGGTCACGACGGGCAGCGCGGCGATCGTGCGTTGTTCTTTGAACCACATGGCGCCCAGCGGGATACAGACGATCGCGTACATCATCAGCAGCAACACCAGCACCGGTTTCCACGCGATCTCCCAGCCGAGCCGGCGTTGTGAGATCGGCAAGCCCTCCAGCCGCGCATCGAGTTTGTTGCGTCCGAGGCGAAAGACGTACCACGCCAAGACACGGGCCAGTGCCATGCAGCCAAGGATGACCAGGCCGACGATGCCGCAGACCCGCCAATAGAAGGTGCTGTCACCCTGATTGGTGGTCGCGGCCAGCATCACCGCAGGGATCGGCGCGGTGATCAACAGCAGCAATGCGTACGACGGGTGACTGGTCAGGAATGGGTAAGTCACGGTCCACGCGCGGTTACCGCCGTAGATGGTCATCCCCCCGATGTCGGCGTGCACCGTCGGAGTCCACGAGCCCTCCACCACCCGGGGTTTAACCAGGGAGCGCACGAAGAAGAATCCGAAGATCACCGAAACCACCAGCGCGCCCCAAAACACCCCGTCGAGCCGATCGCCCGTTCCGGGCACACCGAATGCCCCACGGATGTCGATGACTTTGCCGATGAAGAACGTCAACGGCATCACGAAGAAAAACTCGGTGAGCCAAATCTGGATCAGCTGGGGGATGCGCGATCCGATCCGATCGAATGCCAGCACGCGTTGCCAGATGAAGCGCAGGACGCCCATGGCGGGCGACTCTACCTGGGAATTAGTTGGGCGATGGGCAGTTGAGCAGCATTGCCGCGGATGCGATCCTCCGTGGTGTACCACGCCTGGCCGGTGGATCCACTCGGGCTCCTCGCAGGGCAGGATCGCGGTGACCGCAGCGAGGTCGTCGGGTTTGCCCGGCCGGCTTCTCGTCGAGGACCTCACTCTGGTGGGCGGACCGGCATCGGATCTCTCACCCACCGACCCCCGTTCACTGGGGACCCCCACATCCCGGGACTACGAGACCAGGCGGGTTTAGGCTTCCGGCTAGGCGGAAAGAGACATCATGACTGTCACCGTTGTCGACGCAGGACCCCGACAAGTGAGCCGATCGGTCGAAGTGGCCGCCCCGGCCTCGGAGCTGTACGCCTTCGCGGCCGATCCCAGGCGCCACTGCGAGCTCGACGGTTCGGGCACGGTTTGCGACAACATCTCCACCCCGTCCGAAATGGTTGTCGGGTCCCGGTTTTCGACCAAGATGAAGATGTTCGGGGTGCCCTACCGCATCACCAGCACGATGACCAAGCTGAAGCCGAACGAAGTAGTCGAATGGCGACACCCGGTGGGACACAGCTGGCGTTGGGAATTCGAGGCGCTCTCGCCAACTCTGACCAGGGTCACCGAGACCTTCGACTATCGAGACGCGGGTCCGATCAAGAACAGCCTGAAGTATTACGAGCGGATGGGATTTGTGAAGGGCAACGCGTCCGGCATCGAAGCGACGTTGGCCAAGCTGCGCGACCGCTATGCCGGGACATCGTGAACGCCATCGTGGCCTGAATCGTGGTTCCTTCGGAAGACCAGCCCCTCACCGAAGGACGCCAATCGATGACCCGCACCGCCGCCCCCCTCGCAGCAACGAGCCACCTCTCGGAGTCACTGATTCGGTTGGGCCACCTGATCAGTCGCTACGGGTTGGTCGTCGTGCTGGCTTGGATCGGGTTCGGCAAGTACGTGAAGATGGAATCCCGGGTGCTGATCGAACACAACCCGCTGATGAGCTGGGTCTACGACGTATTCAGCGTCACGACTGTGGCCCACGGGCTGGGGACGATGGAAATCGTTGCCGCCCTTCTGATTGCGTTGCGTCCGGTATGGCCGCGGGTATCCGCGGCCGGCAGTGCCCTAGCGGTGGTGCTGTTCCTGGGAACCTTGAGCTTTCTGTTCACCACACCCGGCGTGGTCTCGACACACGCCGCCGGCCTGCCCGTGCTGTCGGCACTGCCGGGCCAGTTCCTGCTGAAGGACCTGGTGCTGATCGGGGTGGCGCTATGGACGCTCGGCGACGCGTTGCGTGAACAGCGTTCCCCGGACAAGGCTTTTGGCTGAAACGACCGCGGCGCGGTAGGTCCGCGGCGCCAAGCTGTCCGCCTGCTCCGAGAGCCCCCGGGTCAGCGCGCAGATCGCTTCGACCGTCGACCGGGTGTCGGTGTCGCCGGACAGTGTCCCGCGTTGCCGGGCGTCGTCGATGATCTCGAACACGACGTCGTGCAACGCCTTGGATCCGGGCGACCTCGTTGTGCCGGCGGCGCGCAGTGCTCGCAAAAATCCGGTCAGATAGGGATAGTCGCGAACCAGGCCCGTCGACTCGTCGAGCACCGCGTCGAGCCGGTCGATGATGTTTTCGTGCCGCGCGGCGGCCGCCCGCAGTCGCGGCGCGACGATCGCCTCGATCTCCTCGCCGGTTGCGGTGAGCAGTTCGGACTTGGTCGGAAAGTAGTGATACAGGCTGCCGCTGGTCATCTTGGCGGCTCGGGCGATCTCGCGAATGGACGCTCGCGAGTAGCCGACCTCGGCGACGCAGCGCATCGCGGCGGTGATGATCCGGCGGCGGGTCTCGTCGCTGTCCGCGCCCACCGGGCGCCCGAGCTGAGTCACCGGTCGTCGGGTCGGCGCGCTCGTCTGCCGATCCGGATGCGCCAGGTCCGCTTCCGCCGTGTCAGGTAGTAATCGGTGGTAAAACTCTCTGAAAGCCGCCAGCCCCGCCATCGGGCCAGCAGACACAGGCCCGAGCCGACGGCGATTCCGGCCAGTTCCCCCAGCGGAGCGTGACCGTAACGGGAGAGCAGCACCACGGTGCCACTGGCCGCCACCGCGGGTGTCGCGTAGAGCGTATTACCGCCGAAGATGGCCGGAGTGCGGTTCACCGCCAGGTCTCGCAGCGCCCCACCGCCGACAGCACTGATGGTGCCGAGCAAAATTGCTGGGAGCCAAGACAATCCGGCTGCCAATGTCTTCTCCGCACCCGCCACCGCCCAGGTGCCCAGCGCCAGCGCGTCCACGACTGGATAGGTCAGCGACCACAGCCGCGCTCGCAGCGGTATCAAGAATGCGACCGCTGCTCCCGCCAGCGCAACCACCACGTAAAGGGTGTCCGTCAATGCCACCGGCGGCCCGTGCTGCAACAGCGTGTCTCGGATTAAGCCGCCGCCGAGTCCCGACAGAATCGCGAGCGCTACGAATCCCACAGGGTCCATGCGGAATTCGCGCGCCACGACGCCACCGAGTACGGCGTTGACGAATACGCCGGCCAAGTCGATAGCGCGCGAGAACTCCCCCAACGCGAGGTTCACGGCCGCTCACCTCCGGATTCATCGGTCGGTCAAATATATTCGACGTTGTACTGCGCCCGCGGTCGAAGGGTGGGCAACCATGCGAGCGAAGACCCAGCTGGGTCGCCCTGTCGGTGCCAGCGGCGAAGAGACCCGCCGCCGCATCATCGTCGCGACGATGAAATCGGTGGCGCAGGTGGGCTACGCCAAGGCAACGATCCGCGAGATCGCCCGGATGGCCGACATGACCAGCGCCAGCCTGTACAACTACTTTCCGAACAAGTCCGAACTGATCAAGGCGGCCGTCGCGGCCAGAACCGACACGGCCATGCCCCGGCTGCGCCGGGCCGCGCAAGGACCGGGCAACATCGTCGACCGGATCGAAGCGGTGCTCGACGAATCCGGCCAATTGATGCGTGAGTATCCAGACCTGGCCGCGTTCGAGTTCGCGATCCGGTCGGAATCCGTTGCGGCGCCGCTGCGGCCGAAGGTCCGCGGGAAACCGAGAAACCCGGGGTTCGAGGCGTTCCGCGAGATCATCGAGGGCGTCGTCGAGGACGCCCGTCAGCGCGGCGAATTGGGTGATCAGCCGGATTCGCGGGCGGTGGTCGCGGCGATCTACGCGCTGATCTATGGCCTGACGGAGCTCGCGGCCACCCTCGCGCCGGAGGACTATCACGCCGCTTTGAGTTCGGCGAAGGTGCTGGTCAGAGGTGCTTTGTTCGAGGAGTCACCGACGAATCCTTGATACGATCAAGCGATTGATTATAGAGTCGACGCACGAAGAGCGGAGTCGGGACTTGACCGAAACTGTTGAGTACGCATTCGACGTCGATGCGCTGCGGCGCAAGTATGCCGAGGAACGCGCGCGCCGGTTGCGGCCCGACGGGATCGACCAGTACGTGGAGATCGCCGGCGAATTCGCCCATTTCGCCGAAGATCCCTGGGTGGACGGGGAATTCACCCGTGAGCCGCGCACCGACGAGGTCGATGTGGCGATCGTGGGAGCCGGCTTCGGCGGGCTACTGACCGGGGTGCGGCTGCGCGAACTCGGCGTGAAAAGCGTCCGGCTGATCGACCGGGCGGCCGACGTCGGCGGCACCTGGTACTGGAACCGGTATCCGGGGATCGCCTGCGATGTCGAGTCCTACGTCTACATCCCGCTGCTGGAGGAACTCGGCTACATCCCGGCGGAGAAATACGCCAAAGGCGCCGAGATCTTTGCGCACTGCCAGCGCATCGCGGAAGAATACGACCTGTACCGCGACGCGTGCCTGCGCACCGAGGTGCTGGAGATACGTTGGGAGTCAGGCGAATCCCGTTGGATCATTCGCACCGACCGGGGCGACGAGATGCGGGCCAAGTTCGTCTCGATGGCCAACGGTTATCAAGCCAAACCCAAACTGCCGGGCATTGCCGGCCTCGGATCGTTTCGCGGCCACACATTTCACACCAGCCGCTGGGATTACGGCTACACCGGCGAGGAGCTGGAGAACCTGGCCGGGCTGCGCGCCGGCATCATCGGCACCGGCGCAACCGCGGTCCAATGCGTGCCTCATCTGGGTGCCGCCGCGCAGCAACTGTACGTCTTCCAGCGCACCCCCTCATCGGTGGATGTGCGTGCCAACGCGGCCACGGATCCGCAGTGGGTCAGCACATTACAGCCGGGTTGGCAACGTCGGCGCATCCAGAACTTTCAGATCCTGACCGCGGGCGGGCAGGCGCCCGAGGATCTTGTTGCCGATGCCTGGACGAGCATCACCCGCAAGCTGCCGGTGATGCGCCACGACGGAGACGGGTCGGCGGACCCGGAGCAGCGTGGCCGCGATATCGAGCTCGCGGACTTCGCCAAGATGGAAGAAATCCGTGCCCGGGTCGACGCGATCGTCACCGACCGCGCCACCGCCGAGGCGCTCAAACCCTGGTACGGCTATTTCTGCAAGCGTCCCTGCTTCCACGACGACTACCTGCAAACGTTCAATCGGGACAACGTGACGCTGGTCGATACTCGCGGTCTCGGGGTGGAGCACATCACCGAGTCCGGCGTTGTCGTCGACGGCGTGACCTACGAGCTGGACTGCCTGATCTTCGCCACGGGCTTCGAAGTCGGCACCGATTACAGCCGGCGCACCGGCTTCGAGCTGATCGGACGGGACGGCGTGAGTCTGACCGAGCGCTGGAGCGACGGCGTGCGCACCTTCCAGGGCCTGTGCGCCAACGGTTTTCCGAATTGCTTCATCGAAAGCATCTCGCAGGCGGGATTGACGGTGAATTTCCCATACTTGCTTGACGTGCAGGCCACCCACGCCGCCTGGATCATCGCGTGGGCCCTCGAGCACGACGCCACCGAGGTCGAGGCATCGCCCGCCGCCGAAGCCGCGTGGGTCGACGCGGTGGTCGCGCGCTCGACCGCGACCGCCGAGCGCGCCAGGACGTGCACACCCGGCTATTACAACCGCGAGGGCAAGGCGGACGCCAAAACCCGGCAGGGCAGCTTCTTCTTCGGCACGCCAACGGAATACGCCGACATCCTTCAGGCCTGGCGGGCACAGGGCGATCTGTCGGGTCTCGACATTCGCCGAGCCGGCTGGTGAAGTACCTGCTCGGCCGGGCCCGCGCGGCGACCCGGCGGCGACGCTCACCCAGGGTGGCGATCATCGGCGCGGGATTCGGCGGGCTGGGCGCGGCGGTGGCGCTGCGCCGGGCCGGCATCGACGACCTGGTGATCATCGAGGCCGGCGACGGCGTCGGCGGCACCTGGCGCCGCAACACCTATCCGGGTGCCGCCTGCGATATCCAAAGCCACCTATACTCGTTTTCGTTCGCGCCCAACAAATCCTGGAGCCGGACCTACGCTCGGCAGCCCGAAATTCTCGCCTATCTGGAGTCGGTGGCCGACGACTTCGACCTGCGCCGTCACCTGCGGCTCGAGACCAAGGTGCGCTCGGTGGAATGGGATGCGGATACCTGGAGCTGGGAGTGCCGGCTGGAACAAGGTGGCCGTGCCAGCACGTTGGTCGCCGACGTGGTGGTCTGCGCCGTCGGATTGTTCGGTTCGTTGAAGCTGCCGGATATCATGGGCCTCAACGATTTCCGTGGCTTCGTCATGCACACTGCGCAGTGGGATCACGACTTCGCGGTGGCGGGCAAGAAGGTGGCGGTGATCGGCACCGGCGCCAGCGGGATACAGCTCGTTCCCGAACTGGCGAAAGCCGCGGCACAAGTGACGGTCTTTCAGCGCACTCCGCCGTGGATGGTTCCCAAAGACGACCGCCCTTACAGCGCATCCGAATTGGCGCAGTTCCGGCGCAACCCATTCGCGGTCCCGCGCACCCGCTGGAAGATCTGGAAGTTCCAGCACGACAACACCGCCACCTTCGCCGACGACCCGGTGGTCGCCGCGCGCACCCAGATCGCCACCTCCTTCCTGGAGCGCACCGTGGCCGACGAACAGCTGCGGCGCGCCCTGACGCCGGACTATCCGTTCCGCTGTAAGCGCGTGTTGCTCGGTGACGACTACTACCGGGCGCTGCAGCAAGACAACGTCACCCTCGTCACCGACCCGATTGACCGGATCACCGAGACATCCGTCGTCACGACCGCGGGCGGAGTCGTCGACGCCGACGCGATCGTGCTGGCCACCGGATTCGAGACGTCGCACTATCTGTCGGGCATTGACGTGGTCGGAACCGGCGGGCAGCGCCTGCACGAACGCTGGGGTGAGGACCCCAGCGCTTACCTGGGCGTGGCCGTCGCCGGATTCCCGAACTTCTTCATGCTGTACGGACCCAACACCAACCAGGGTGGCAACTCGATCGTCTACATCCTCGAGGCGGGCGCCCGGCTGGTGGCCAGCGCGGTCACCCGGCTGGCGCGACGCGGCGGTTATCTCGAGGTGCGTCCCGAGGCCGAAAAGCGGTACAACGACCTACTTTCGGCCGACCTGGAGCGGACCATCTGGACTCAATGCGAAAGCTACTTTCGCTCACCCACCGGCCGGATCGTCACGCAATGGCCGTACACCGAACTGGAGTACGCGCGCCGGACCTGGAGGCTACGAACCCGCGACTGGCTGCACCGTACTGGTGTTGCTCCGAGACGGTTATCCGATGCCGAAAGCGATTACACCGCAGATCAATTCACCGGCAGCTAGGCACAGTAGGCGTTGTTGGCGCCGCCGAACCCGGCGCTATCGCGCGGGATCCTCGGCAACCTCGATCTCGCCGGCCGCTGCCGCCGCGCGCAGTTGATGAAAGTCGTCGAGCGACTTATCGGCGTAGGCGTACGACCATTCGGCGACCGCTTCGTGCACCGCAACGCTGGTGCCGACGTAGCCCCGCAGAATCGAGGCATTCGCGCTCTGCGCGTGCGCCCGCGCCAACAGCACCGCGCACGCGGTGACGTAATCCGTGAAGGTGGACGGCGACATGCCGTCGGTCTCGATGGTGCCCTTCATGTCGTGGAACTGACGGACGTAATAGTCGCGGCCGTCCTTGCGGGTAGATCCGAGGAACACGTCCGACATGGCCTGCAGGATCAGTTGCCCATCGGTGACGCGCACCCCTTGGCCATGGGCTTCGATCGCCGCCGTCAGGCTCTCCGGCTGACGCCACCCGCCGTATTCGTCGAGCACTGAACGGGTGGCCTCCTTGATCTGCAGGATCAATGGCGTGTCGTTCGGGCCCACCAGGATGACCAGGTAGCAGCGGGTCCCGACGCTGCCGACACCAACTACGCGTAGCGCGACGTCGGTGACCCGGAAGTGCGACAGCAACAGCGCGACGTCGGCAGGCACCGCGGTCAGATACTCCTGAATCGACTCCACCAGCGGGGCCTCGACGTCCTCGTCGACGTGTTGCAGCACGGGCGGCGCCTCCCGCAGGCGCGGTGTCCCGTCGGGCCCGATCTCGGTGATTTGCTTGAAGACTCGCGCCGACGTCCGGGTACGCGCCCGTGAGATCGTCTTCTGGATCACCGCCTGTAGGCCCTTGGACATCGTCCCGGTGTAGTGCTCGGGCTCCACCCGCAAGTAGTACCGCTCCAGGACGTCCATCTCCTCGAGCATCGACTCCAGGCTGCGTTGGTAACCCACCAGCGCCTGCTCGACGCAACGCCGGATGGCCTTGCCGGAGTATCCGGCGTGACGGCCCCCGATGACCGCGCTGGTGATCAGGCGCTTGACGTCCCATTCGGCCGGGGCGACCGCGGCCTCGTCGAAGTCGTTCAGGTCGAAGACAATCGAGCGGTGCGGGGCGGCATACAGGCCGAAGTTGGAGATGTGCGCATCACCGCAGCACATGATTTCGATCCCGGTCGACGGGCTCGCGGCCAGATCGGCCGCCATGACCGCCGCCGAACCGCGGTAAAAGGCGAACGGGTCGGTGAGCATTCGGGCGAACCGCAGCGGAACGAGTTCGCTTATCCGTCCGGCATTTTGGGCGACGAGAATTTCCGTCGCGGATCGCGACGAGGGAGTCAGCTGCGCGAGGGAACGTCGTGGGACGGTCTTGCGCAGTGCCCGGCCGCGGGCCACATCTTCGCCCGGAACTTCGAGTTCGATCAAGCGGTCACGCAACACCCGTTGCGGCATGCGCTCAGCATACGTAGGGGGTCGTGGCCGCGATAGATGTCGGATCGTCAAACCCAGCAAACTTAATCTCAGGCTGATTCTCAACGATGTCAACGGGTGGCCCGATCGTTAGCATCGTAAAAATGTTGGATCACCAGACCAGATGGTCTGGTGATCAGTGTGAGGGGACGCCTGGATGCTGAAAGCGCGTCCGCCGCTGAGGCGTCTTCTTCCCCGCATTAGCCGGCTCAATGCCCTCGGTGTTATAGCCCTCGTTTTCGCGACGGTCGCACTCGTGGTCAAGAACGTTCCCGAGGCGGGATCCAATCAGATCCTCAACGTCTCCTATGACCCCACGCGCGAGCTGTACGCCGCGATCGATAAGGCGTTCGTCCCGCACTATCGGGCACAGACCGGTGTCACCCTGGACATCAAAGAGTCGCACGGCGGTTCGGGCCGTCAATTACGAAGTGTTCTCGATGGTAGTCAGAAGGCCAGCGTGGTGTCGCTGGCGTTGATCAGCGACATCCAGACCTTGAGCAAACACGGGCTGATCGTGCCCGATTGGCAACATCGGCTGCCGCACAATTCGGTGCCCTATACGTCGACCGTCGTCTTTGTTGTCCGCAAGGGCAATCCGCGAGGCATTCATGACTGGCCCGATCTGGTCAATGCCGGAATATCGGTGGTGACGCCGAACCCGCGCAGCTCCGGCAACGGTCAGTTGAGCGTTCTGGCGGCCTGGGGATCGGTGACCACCCGCGGCGGCACCCCGGCCCAGGCGAAGGCCTACGTGAAGTCGCTGCTGTCGCACGTGGCGGTATCCGACACCGGAGCGCGCGGGGCGAGCGACACCTTCACCCTGGCCAAGATCGGTGACGTCCAATTGACTTGGGAGAACGAAGCGTTGCGCGAGGTCGCCGCCAACTCCGACGAGCTCGAGGTCGTCTACCCACCGGTCAGCATTCTGGCCGAGCCGGCGGTGGCGTGGGTCGACGCGAACCTCGCCGAACCCAAGACCGCGACTTATGCCAAGGCTTATCTGGAGTACTTGTTCACCGATGCCGCACAAGAGCAAGCGGCGCAATTCGGGTATCGGCCGTTCAAGCCGGAAATCCTCGCCAAACACGCTGGCCGGCTGCCTCCGCTCGCGCTCTTCGGAATCGGCGAGATCGCCAAGGACTGGAGCGACGCGCGCGAGCAGTTCTTCGGAACCAACGGAATTCTCGACACGATCTCGGCGCCGCCCGCCGCGGCGTCGGGAACCTAGCGAAAGACGTGGGCACGGTGGGCTTCGCGCTGAATTACGACGCGGTAAAAGGCAGGCATGACGTCATTGCCGGCCTTACCGTCGCCGCCATCTCCTTTCCCCAGGCGATGGCGTATGCGCTGATTGCCGGCGTCGATCCCCGATTCGGTGTGTACTCGGCCATCGTCGTCACGATCGTCGCCTCGATATTCGGCTCGTCCTCACATCTGATCAACGGGCCCACCAGTGCCATATCGCTGTTGGTCTTCACGGCACTTGCCTTCATCGATTCGGAAAACAGCACCGAGCTTTTCGAAGGGCTGTTCCTGTTGGCTGTGCTGGTGGGCGTGGTTCAGATCGTGATCAGCCTGTTCAAGCTCGGCAACCTGACCCGCTACATTTCCGAGTCGGTCATCATCGGCTTCATGGCGGCCGCGGCGTTTCTGCTGGCCGTCGGACAGTTGGGCAACGCGCTGGGCGTGCGCGACAAGGGCAACGGGCACATGCAGGTCTTGCACCGGGTCTGGCTGACCCTCTCGCATGGCGATCACGTCAACTACCGCGCCGTGGTATTGAGCACGGCGGCAGTGCTTTTGGCCGTGG
Organism: Mycobacterium sp. pR1184; assembly: GCF_041287235.1. NCBI lineage: Bacteria > Bacillati > Actinomycetota > Actinomycetes > Mycobacteriales > Mycobacteriaceae > Mycobacterium > Mycobacterium sp. pR1184. The sequence continues at coordinate 119,195 of NZ_JBGGKR010000005.1, forward strand.
TGCTACGCAAGCTGGTGCAGCGTTACCGCTGGCCGCAGATCGACATGCTCGCGGTGCTGATCATCACATCGGTGATCGCCTACCTCGCGGGGTGGTCGATCCCCGGGGCCGGCGGCCATACCGCGGTGTCGGTGGCCGCCAAGATCCCACGGAGCCTGCCCACCGCCCACGTCCCCGAAGTCCACACCGAGTGGTTGCCGCACCTGTCGACCGGAGCACTGGCGATTGCGTTCGTCGGCATCATCGAGGCTTTGTCCATCGCCAAAGCCATTGCCTACCAGACCCAGCAGAAGATCGATTACAACCGGCAGATCATGGCCGAAGGTCTGGCCAACCTGGCCGGCGGTTTCTTCCAGAGCCTGCCCGGCTCGGGTTCGCTGTCGCGGTCGGCGATCAACTTCCAGTCCGGAGCCAAAACGCGATTCTCCGGAATCGTCTCGGCCGCAACGGTTGCCGGTGCGCTGCTGTTGTTCGCCCCGCTCTTGCGCTACGTGCCACAGCCCGCACTGGCGGGCCTGCTGCTGGTGACCGCCTTGCGGCTGGTCGATTTCAAGCGGCTGGTCTACACCGTCAAGGCGTCGCGCTACGACGCGGGCCTGGTGATCGTCACCGCCTTCACCGGCGTTGCCATCGATCTGGACAAATCAGTGTTGCTCGGCGTGGTGCTGTCGATCCTGCTGTTCGTACCGCGTGCTGCCAAGCTGAAGGCGCGCGAACTCATCGTCACACCCGAACGTGTGGTGCGTGAGCGACTTCCGGGCGAGCCCGCGGACGAGTTTGTGGTGATCTACGACCTGGAAGGCGAGTTGTTCTTCGGCGCCGCACCGGAATTGGATCGCTACCTGTCCGAGATCAGCCGACGAATCGCCGACGACGACATCAAGTTCGCGGTGTTGCGCCTCAAGCGGGTGCGCCACCCGGACGTCGTGTGCATCGAGCGCATCGAGCACTTCCTCAGGGAGGAAACCGCACGCGGTGTCACCGTGCTACTGGCCGGCGTACGTCCCGACACGCTCGCAGTGCTGAACAACGTCGGATTCCGAAATTGGTTCACCGCAGAGCATGTCTTCCCCGAAGAGGACGAGGATTTCTCCGCGACGCTCAAGGCGGTGCGCTACGCCCACGGCAAGCTGGCTGACTGGAAACTGAAGGAACCGTCCCCGATCGCGCCAGAACTCACGAATTTCTACTACCTGGTCTAGCTGCCGGCGGCCACCCGGGCCCGCTCGGTCATCGAGGCGACCACGCCGCCGTCGTTGAGGATGTCGGTGCCGGTGAGGTAGCCCGCTTTGGCACTGGCGCAGAAGGCGAGTAGCTCGGCCATCTCCTCCGGCTTGCCCCACCGCGGCACGGCGGCGTTGGCCACCATCGCCCCGGCCCCGGCCTGTTCCTCGAGCCGGCCCATCTCGGTGTCGACGGACCCCGGAGACACCGAGACGATGCGCAATCCGCGCGCGTTGAAGCGCTCCGCCTGAGACTGGCTGTACCACTTCACGAAACTCTTGCTCAACGCGTACGCGTAGCCGGATCGAGCTTCCTCGGGTATCGGGTCACACGCCGCCATCATCGCGTCCCAGAAGGCGCCGCTGTCCTGCAGCGCCGACGAAAACTGGCCCGTCGGAATCATTTCCGCGGGCAGTATGTGGGCCGCCATCGATGCCACATTGACGATCGCAGAGCCTTCGCCTGCTGTGGCGTAGAAAGCCTCGTTGACGTTGAGGGTGCCGATTGCGTTGGTGCGCATTACGTACTCGGCGGAGCCCATGCTCGGGCTCACTCCCGCGGTGTGGATCACGGAGGAGAGGGTGCCGAGGCCCTTTGCGGTGTCGAGCAACTCGGCGACGGCATCCCGGTCTGTCACGTCACAATTGATCGCGGTAACGGTGACCCCGAGGTCTTTCAGGGTGGCGGCCGCGGTATCGAGGCGGTCTTGCCTGACGTCGCAGAGGACCAGCGTGTGGTCGGTGCCGACAACTTTTGCCGTGGCCAGACCCATGCCGCCCGCGCCACCCGTGATCACCGAGACTCGATTCATACCGCGACGCTATACCCACCCCATCGAGGTGCGGGCACGTCCTACGTCGGGAGCGCCGCTTCCTCTGCCAGGTGGTGCGGATGACCGGCGTGCCGCACGGCCGTTCCGAGGAAAGGTGCCTTCAGCGTGGCCGTCAGATAGCGGCGGTTGACGACCAGTCCGCCGACGGCGATCGCGGTGTAGACACCGCAGAGCACCAGACGCTCCGGGGTGGAGGTGAGCGGGAACTGGACGATGAACAACCCCAGCAGCGTCCAGGCGGCGGCACGGCGGAAGCGCAGCGCCAGGATCACCGCGACACCCATCAGCGTCTGGCTGGCGGTGAGCAACACTTCCTCGATCTGGCGGGAGTCGAGCTCTAGGGAGAAGCCGCCGCCACCGAGCATGTGAGCCACCGGCAGCGATCCGATCAGTAGCGTCCATTGGTTGACCTTGGACGAGATCAGCGTGGCGATGGCCGCGGTGCCCTTGCCGCGGCTGGCGAAGATCGTCGCGATGATGAACTCAGGTGCCTCGGAAGCCAACGGTGCGAGCCACTGCACCAGCAGGAATCGGTCGATGCCCAGCTCGGAGCCGGCCGCGACCAGATTGTCGGCAAAGGGCTTGGCGCACAGCAGGATTACGGCGCCGGACACCGCGAACAAGCCGACGACGACTATGCGGCGGGTCCGGTCCGAGAGCTCACCCAGAGCGGCGGCGGTACCGACCAGGTCGGGCTCTTCGACGTCGCCGTGGCTGACCTTGTACAGGTAGAAGCCGAACCAGGCGAGCAGTGCCAGCCCCATCGCGAGATGGATCTCGCCGCCGACCGGGATCGCGAACGCGGCCAGACCGGCGATCAGCAGGAACCCGAGTTCGACGCGATTGGCGGGCTCCAGCGCCAGGGCGGTGCTCTTGCCGGCGCCGAACCGGCGCGCCGCGACGACACCGACCAGCACCACGACCGGCCACCCCAGGCCCATCAACAGCCGATTGGATCCGGTCATGTTGGCCGCCGCGTACTGCGTGTATTCCGGGTTATGACCGGAAACGAACGCGTAGTAGAGGTCGACTGCGTATTCGGGCAACACCGCGACCAGAGCGAGCACTGCGATCGCCAGGCCGCCGGAGACGTCGATCTGCGCGGCCTCGGCGGCCCACGCCAGCAGGAAGCTGGCCGAGACCACTGCGGCACCGAAGATCAGTAGGGCGACAACCGGGTCCGGATGCAGGCCGATGATCCGGACCACGACCGCGGGGGCAATGAAGGCGGCGGTGATCAACGCCGAACGGAACAGCGTTCGCCGCGGCGAATGTGCCGCCGCCGTCGGAATCGAGCCGGCGGGCCTCTCAGTGGCGAGCATCGTCGTCCTTCGGTCGGGCGTCATCGCTATCTGGCTCGCGGCCGTGGCTTGACCTGCCCGCCAAAGCTACCCTGGATACCCTTATCCAGCAACGTTGTGAGAGTGCCAATCGACACCAATCGCCTGCCTATATTTGCTGGCTAGAGGCGTCAATCTAAATTGTTAGGCTCAACTAACTTCAGAATGTGGCAAACCGATCTAGTGCTCTTACGGGTACTTAGGGTTTGGTGGGCTGGGTTCGGGGGAGTGGCTGGTGCGTCCGTACAGCAGCCGTGGCACATCAACATCCACTACGACGCATAGCTGGAGTCCTGGGTTCCGCGGCGGATCCTCGACGTCGGATGTGGCGACGGTTCGCCGGCTGCTCTACGGCCGCGTGCTGATCACCTGGGCCGTGGCTGGTTAGCGATCCGGACCCATCGCCGCGGCCGCGGCCGCGGTGAACATTTCGACGGCCTGCTTGCGGGTCAACGACGAAACGAATTGTGCGGCGGCCTTCATGACGTCACCCGCCATCAGCGTCGGGCCGTTGGCCAGGTTGTCGAAAGCCTCCGCGATGATGTCGTCGACCGAGGCGGCACCTTCGGGCACCTCGTCCGGCGAACCGATGTTGCCGCGGCGGTATTCGAGTTCGCGCAACGCGGGCGTGTTGGTCTTGCCCAGGATGAGGCCCAGCACGTCGACGCCCTTGTCGTGCAGCTCGGCCCAGAGCGCTTCGGCGAAAACCATGTCGAACGCCTTCGTCGCACCGTAGGCGACCATGTTGGGTCCGCCGGCCAATCCGGCGCCGGACCCGAAGATGACGATGCCGCCGCTGCCCCGCTCGACCATCGCCGGGGCGAAATGATGGCAAAGCTGCATCGGCACCATGCAGTTGCGGTAGACCATCGCCTCCGCGGCACCGATCGGATTATCAAGGAAGGGTTGGTAATTGGGATCCGCACCCGCGCAGTACACCAAGAAACCGATCTCCAGATCGCTGGTGGCTTCGGCTACTTTGTCGGCCGCGCCCGCTTCAGCGAGATCGACTGCGAGAGTGCGGGTTTGGATATCGGTTTCCGATTCGATCTCGGCGGCAACCCGATCGAGCACCGCTTGGCGGCGCGCAAGGAGTACGACGTTGACGCCGCGTTCGGCCAGTCCTGCGGCGAATGCCGCACCGACGCCGTCGGAGGCGCCGGCGACCAGCGCCCACGGGCCGTACTTCGTGGCGAATGTCATGAGCGCTCCCTACGGGCCGAACGTCGCGATGCGAACCTGCGTGAACCGGCGTCGAGCAATGCGCCAGCCATCGGCGGTCCGGACGATCTCGTCGTCGTAGAACCCCCACGCGTTGACGCCGGATTGGTTGTCGCCGAACATGATCACCGCATCGACGTAGGTGCGGGCCGATGCCTTGTCACCATCGAGCGTGACGGCCTGATTGGACAAGCGATGCAGGGTGTGGCCCGCCAAGGCGTGCGTGGTGTCCATGAACTCGGTGACCTCGTCCACGCCATGCCAGCTGCCGATCTCGCCGTAGTCGAGCTCGCAGTCGTCGGTGAACACGGTGCGAAACAGCGGCCAGTCGCGGCGATCGATCCCGGTGGCGTAGCGCACCACCAGATCGCAGATGTCCTGACGGTCTTCTCGTTCGGTCACGCCTGCCTCAATTCGGGTGGACCACGGCCTCGAGGGTTCCGTACCAGTCCTGGGGATGTGGGCCGCCGCCGAATTGGATTGTGACGCCTCGGCGGGTCGAGGTGCTCAGCGTGCGCAGCAGCAGTTCACCGGGTCCGGGCTCGGGTCGGCCGTCTCGCGGACCGTCAGCCGACTATCTCTCAAAACCACAGCGCGCAAAGCATCTACCCCATTTTCTCGAATAATCGAGTTAATCTGTCGAATGTTCAATATAACTGTAGGAATCCGGTCTTAAAGGAGTCAAGCCATTCGCGGATCCACCTCGGCGCCGACCGCGCGGGTACTCGACATTGTCGAGTTGCTGGCGCGGTCGGCAAACACCCGGATGCGCTTCTCCGACATCGTGCGTGAACTCGGCCTGACACAGGGCACGGTGCACGCGATCCTCAAGACACTGTGCGATCGCGGCTGGGCGAGCCGCGATCCCGTCACCAAGACCTTCTCGCTGGGCCCGGCGCTCGCCGTCGTGGGTGCGCGAATGGACACCGCTCGGCCACTCGCGCACGCCGCGCGTTCGGCGGCGCTGCGACTTTACCGCGAGGTCGGTTACGCCGGCTCGGTGGTCGAACGGTTCGGTGATTCGTTGGTAGTCACGGCTTTTGAGGGCGATCCCGCCACCCAACCCGCAGGGATACCGGGCGACCGGATCCCATACGCGCCGCCGTTCGGCGTCGCGTTCGCTGCCTGGGACACCGACGAGGAACAGCGCGCGTGGATTCGCCGCGGCGCGGGCAGCAACGCCGATCGGGTCCAGCGCCTGGAACACGTCTTGGCGCACACCCGCGAGCGTGGATTCGATGTCGACTGGACAACGCCCGCGCTGGCGCAGGCCGTCCAGGTGGTCGGCACACTGGACAGCAACGAGATGCCGACCCCGGTGCGCCATATCCTTGACCAGCTGCTTGTCGAGTTCACCACGATCGGCTTCCTGTCCGACGACAACCCCGGTCGCCGCAAACAGCCCGTTGTGACCATCGCCGCACCGGTTTTCGACCACCGCGGCCACGTCGCCATGATGCTCGCCGTGCACCCTCTGTCTCCGCTGAGCGCGCGGCAGATCCAGGTCATCGGCGACAAGCTCACCGCGGAAACCGCGGCGATCAGCGAAGCTCAGCAGAATCCGCCGGTCGTGGACCTCGAGGAGCGTCGCACCGCGCGGTAGTTTCAGGCCGTTTCGTCTCGGCCCGGCACTCCGGCGTCGAACGCGTTGAGCGTGACGGCGACCATGCAGAAACAGCCGACTAGAAATACGATCTCGGCGGCCCCGTGCTCACCGAAACATCCGACGGCGGCCCGATAAGTGGTCTCGGGCAGGGCGCCGCCGCGAATGAGGGCGGCCGCCATGTCGTAGGCAACACGTTCGTCGTCGGTCAGATCGGCGGGGCGTTCGCCCGCGGCGATGGTGGCGACCTTGTCCTCGGGCAACCCGGCGCGCTCGGCGAAGTACTCATGCCCGTAGATCGCATAGCGCGCCTTGAGCTTCGCGACCGTGACCAGGATGACCAGTTGATGGACCCGGCCCGGCAGCCGGCCATGCTCCCACAGTGATCTGTTGAATGCCCAAGCCGGCGAGCCGAATTGAGGATAGTGCAGCCAGCCGTTGAACGGGCCGATCAGCGCACCGTCGTCGCGATCGGCGACGAGTTCACCGAAGTCGCTGTCGATCGCGGCTCGCATGTCGGCGTACAGCAGCTGCTGTGCGCCGGTCAAACTGGTCGGCGGCAATGGGGCAAGGCGCACGGGGCTTTCTCCTCACGTGATCGCAGTGGCTGAGTCCAGCCAAGTGCCGGCACGCTTTCGTGTCCACGACCGGGTTGTGATCACTGATAAGTTCCGCTTTCTACCGCAGGTCAAGCCCGCTTAAGCTCATCTCATGGAACTGCGGCAGTTGCGCTACTTCGTGGCGGTTGCCGAAGAGTTGCATTTCGGACGCGCCGCCAGACGCATCCACATCTCGGGACCGGCTCTGTCGCAACAGATCATCGCGCTGGAGCGCGAGATTGGAGCCGACCTGTTCGTGCGCGACCGGCGCAGCGTCCGGTTGAGCGAGGCAGGACGCGCCCTGTTGCCGGATGCGCGCAGGATGCTGGCCCTGGCCGATGACGCGAAACGCCGGGTGCAACGGGCGGCGGTCGACAGCGTTCCGGTGCGGCTAGGGTATGTCAGCTGGCTGCCGGATGACCTCACTGCGGTATTGGGGGCGGCCATATCCCTGCGGCTCGACGAGTGGGTGCTGCCGTCGCACGTGCAGGCTGATCGCGTTGCCGAGGGTGCCCTCGATGTCGCGTTGACCTGGGTGACCGCCCAACAGGCAAGTCAGCGCGGACTCGCGACATATCTGGTGCGCGCCGAGCCGCTGCCCGCGGTACTGCCCGGCGTGAGCTCAACTGAACCCATTGCAGCACAGCAGCTTACCGTTCTAGTCGACGCCGACGAATCAGCCTGGTCTTCCTGGAACCGCTTCGCCACGGAGTTCGCGGCCGCAACCGGTGCCCGCGTCGTCCGGATTGACGACGGCGGTATCACCGGGGATGCGTACTACGCGCATGTGCGCCGGATTGCCGCGCCGATTCTCGCCTCGCCCAAGCGGCACACCGCGGTGCCGCCACCCAGTCTGGGTCAGCGCCCGGTCACCGATCCGGTGCCGCTGTGGACATGGTCACTCGTGCGCCGCGAGAACGACGAACGGGCCGGGGTCATGCGGGTGGTCGAGGCACTGCTGACAGTGGCGCACACAAGCGGCTGGCGCACGCCTCCTGGGCAGCGATGGTGGATCCCTGCCGACGATCCGCACCGCGGCGTGCTCGACGGTTCTGAGCGGCGGTAGGAAGCCGCGCCGAACACACCTAAGCGACTGGTCCTGGACGGCTGATCCTGGCCGCGCTTGAGTGAGAGGCAGCAGCGGAAGGACGAAAAGCCATGGCACATCGGTATGTTGTGGACGAACTGGCCGAGTTCGTCGTCGGCGCCACGCCGTCGGACCTGGGTACGCATCCCCGGGAATTGCTCAAACGCAATGTGCTCGACAGCATCGCCTGTGCGATCGGCTCGCTCGACGGTGAACTGATCCCGGCGATCCGGGAGCACGCCCGTCAGTTCAGCGGCAGTGCTTCGGCGACGCTCGTCGGCGGCGGTCGCGCCTCGGTCGACCAGGCCGCCTTCTTCAACTCCGTGCTGGTGCGCTATCCAGACCTGCTCGACACGTATTTGACCGTGGGCGGCCTATGCCACCCGGCCGACAACGTCGGTGCGGTCCTGGCGGTAGCCGAGCGCGTCGACGCCAGCGGTGCCGACTTCCTGCTCGCCCTCGCGGTCGCTTACGAGGTCCAATGTCGTTTCAGCGCACAAGTTCCCGTGATGGCGCGTGGACTCAACCATGCGCTGCAGCTGGCGATGTCGGTCGCAGCCGGATCGGCGAGGTTGCTGGGGCTGGACGCACAGCGCACCGCGCACGCCATCGCGGCGGCCACGGCCGACAATGTCTCACTGGCCGTGGTGCACGCCGAGCCGGTCTCGAACTGGAAGGGCATCTCCCCGGCCATCACCGCCATGCGTGCGGTCTACACCACGATATTGGCCGGCCGTGGGATCACCGGGCCCACGTCGTTGTTCGAAGGCCCGAACGGGCTCGTCCAACTCTTCGATCAGCCAATCGATTTCAACACCTCCGACCGCGGACTGACGGCGGTCGAACAGACCTATCTCAAGCAGTACTGCGCACTGATCCACGGACAGGCCATCATCGACGCCCTGTTGGCGATCCGGGCGGACAACAACCTGCGCGGCGATGACGTCGCGCGCGTGACGATCGAGGTGTTTCAGACCGCCTACGACATCGCCGGTGGGGGAGCCTACGGCGACAAGGATCATCCGCGGACCAAGGAACAGGCCGACTACAACCTCAAGTACCTCAGTGCCGTCGCACTGCTCGACGGGGGAGTGGGCCCCGAACAGCTTGAGAACGAACGTGTTCTGCGCCGCGACGTTCAGGAGCTGCTGGCGCGAGTGGACGTGGTCGAGGCGGCCGACCTGACCGCGGACTATCCGCAACGCACCGCGACGCGCGTGCATGTCCACACCCGGGACGGACGGGAATTCAGCCGTGAGGAAAGCGATTACGAGGGATCACCGACCCGGCCGATGACGTGGCAGCGCGTGGTGGACAAGTTCGGATGGCTCGCCGAACCGTTCTGCGAACCCGCGCTACAGACCGACATCGTCACCGCCGTCGCCCATATCGACGACATCGCCATCGCCGGGCTCACCGAACTGCTCGGCACGGTGAGTCCGGTAGCGCAACGTCCGCGCAGCCGGCCGCGGTTCTGACATCTGCGCGCCCTCTTGCATCGTTTGCTGCCCGCGATGAATGATCGGCCATGCGCAAAGATCGCGGCATCAACCGCTGGGAGTTGGTTACCTGCGCGCTCGCAGGCCATGTGACGTACGCGCCCGAGGAGCAGGGGCTTGCCGACCGGCTCAGTGGCACGACCGGACTCGGTGAAGTGTGGCGGTGCTTGCGCTGCGGGGAGTTCGTCGTCGGCGAACCTCACGGCCGGGGCCACGCCGAGGACGCACCGATGATTATGCGTGGCAAGGCTTTACGACAGGCGATCATCATTCGTGCTCTCGCGGTCGAGCGCGTGTTCCGAGCGGTGGTGATCGCGCTCGCGGCGTACGCGGTGTGGACGTTCCGCGGCGCCCGGGGATCCATCCAGGCCACCCTCGATCGCGACCTGCCGATCTTTCGGGCCGCCGGATTCAGGGTCGACCAAATGACGCTCGTGCACGAGCTGGAAAAGGCGTTGGCCGCCAAACCTTCGACGTTGGCGCTGCTGACCCTGATGCTGACCGCCTACGCCCTGGTCGAGCTGCTCGAGGCCGTCGGCCTGTGGTTACTCAAGCGCTGGGGCGAGTACTTCGCGGTGATCGCCACCTCGGTGTTCTTGCCGTTGGAGATCCATGACCTGGCCAAGGGCATCACGATGACGCGGGTGGTCACCTTCAGCATCAACATCCTGGCGGTGATCTACCTGGTGGTCTCCAAACGCCTGTTCGGCGTGCGCGGCGGTCGCAAGGCCTACGACGAGGAACGGCGCGGTGAGCAGCTCCTCGACGTCGAGCGGGCCGCTATGACGACGTGAGGCTCACGTCTTGGGAGTGATGAACACGCCCTCGGCTTCCACGGTGACACCGTCCGCGTCGGCGATGTGACCGACGGAGAACGTCTTGACCCCGTCGATGCGGTCGATGTGGGCTTCTGCCCGCAGCGGACGGCCGAGCGCCGTGCGGCGCCGGTAACGCAAGGTCAGAGTGCCGGTATAGGCGGGGCGGCCCAGCTTGTGCGCGGTCGCCCCCAGCACGTGGTCGAGGATCAGGGCCGACACCCCGCCGTGCACATGCTCCGGCGGGCCTTCGTACGCCGCACCGAGGTTGAACTCTGACCACACCAGTCCGTCGGCCTCGTGATGCAGCACCAGCGGTGGGGCGACCGCGTTGCGCAGACCTACCACCGCATTGCCCCATGCGACGGTGTCGCCGTCCGGCGTCGAGTGGACGCCGAAGGTCCCCGGCCGCACCGACGCGCTCAATTCGTCTGCGGCCCTGTCGATTTTGGCCTTTGCTGCCGCTATGGTCGCGGGGTCCGCTTTGGTCCGGATGCTCAGATCGACGAGCCGGCGGACCGATTGGGCCAGCGGGCCGTAGATCGATTCGAGCTGGCGGTAGTCAATGCAGAGCATCTCGTCAGACATATAGGCAAACTAACAGTCCGCTGGCGGCGTGCCGCCGCCGGATGTGGCAGACTGGACGCGTCCAGCGTTGGACTTAGGGGACTTCCCTTGTAGCAGCGGCATTTTCGTCGGCGTGAAGCTAACCGCTATCGTCAGGGCACCATGACGGGCATGGGTTCCGCGTTGCTACGTCGCAGACCGGATTAGTGCTGGTCGCAGGCGTGGTGGGCGGGAATAGATGCCCGGGAATGTGCGCTACCACACAAGCCGGATTATCACTGCGTTTACCAGCTTGCTGCACACTTGTAAAACAGCTGGGGTGATATTGACATGTCGGCTGACCAGGCCGGCGAAGGAGGGGTCGAGACTGTGCCTACACTGCAGACCTTGATCAACCAGAGCTCTACCAACCTCGATGTAGTTGCCCCGATCAAAGCCCGCGCCTGCGACGCGCTGAATCTGGTGCTGAGGAACAGGGCGCGCGGGCAGGCAGATGGCTCACGCGTCATGCGCAGGGGTGCCGAGCGCTGCTGACCCCGTCGATAGAATCGCCGACGGTGCCAAGGCCAATGGCCGGCGATTGGAGTTTCGAGTTGCCCCCTAACCCGGCGCGGTGACGATCGGCGTCATCTGTGCAATCCCGCAAGAGTGGGCTTATCTGCGCACTGCGTTGTCCGGGGCGCGGCGCGAACAGGTCGCACAGGTCACCTTCGATACCGGCGAACTCGATGCGCAGCGGGTGGTGCTGGCCGCAGCCGGCATGGGCAAGGTCAACACCGGTCTGGTGGCGACGTTGCTGGCCGATCGATTCCGTTGTCACATAATCGTTTTCACCGGTGTCGCAGGCGGACTGGATCCGCGGCTGCACATCGGTGACATCGTTATCGCCGACCGGGTGGTGCAGCACGACTTCGGGGTCATCGAAAACGAGCGGCTGGCGCCCTACCAACCGGGGCACGTCCCGTTCATCAATGCGACCGAGCGTTTCGGCTACCCGGTAGAACCCGAACTCTTCGATCGCGTCACCCGCCGTCTCGAGGGATTCACCCTTCCGGTGCTGCCATCGGCGGCGGGCGGCACCGGTACGCCGCCGCGGATCAGCTACGGCACCGTCTTGACCGGCGATCAGTACCTGCATTGCGAGTCCACCCGCGACCGGCTGCACGACGATTTCGGGGGCCTGGCCATCGACATGGAGGGCGGCGCGCTGGCCCAGGTCTGCGAGGCGTTCGGCATCCCCTGGCTGGTGATCCGCGCGCTATCCGACCTGGCCGGCACCGACTCCGGTGCCGATTTCAACCAGTTCGTGCAGCAGGTCGCGATCAGCTCGGCTCGTGTCCTGCTGCACCTGTTGCCGGTGCTGGACTGAGGCGGTCCTGCGCGGCACGCTCGCGTTCGCGCCGCCGCGCCCGCGAGGCCCGCAGATTGGCGACGTTGCCGCACGTCCTGGCATTGCACCAGACACCGCTGTTGTTCTTCGAGCGGTCGTAGAAGGTCGACGCGCACGGTTGGTGATGGCAGTTCTTGAGGCGCCGCCAGGTGCCGTCGCGTTGGCTCAGCACGATCTCACCCCACAATGCCGAGGCCAGCCAGCGCCAGCCAGTGCCGGCGGGTTCCAGTCGGACATCGCCGGTCTCGGACACCGCGAAGGACGCCGAGATGGCCGCCACGCCCGCCCCGGCCGCTGCTTCGCCGCGCACCAGTTGCGCGATCACTTCGCGCAATGCCCGAAGCTTCGGCAGGTCCGCGTCCGTGATGGCAGGCGGGTCGGCGGGCACGCCGCGCAGCTCCGCCCAGGTCCGCACCGCGCCGCTCACCCAGTCCCGCGCGAGCGCGGCGTCGTCGAGTAGATCCGGGCTGTCGCGCTTGACGTCGATTGTGTTGAGGAAGTCCTGGACCAGGCCAAGGCCGCCGGGTGCGGTCGCGAGTTCGTATCGCTGTGATGCAGACCATGAAGACATAACCAAATGCTACTTGACTATGTCATGCGCGGCAATTAGCTTGACAGAAGCAAAGCTACTTAACATCAGTCAAGGAGTACGGATCATGGTCAACATCAAGGGGTCGACGGTCGTAGTTACCGGCGGGCAGCGCGGACTCGGCAAGGCCATCGTGGACGAGTTTCTGCGTCGTGGCGCGGCCAAGGTCTACGCCACCGCACGCACACCCAAGCCCAGCACTGACCCTCGCGTCATAAGCGTCGCGCTCGATGTCACCAAGGCCGATTCGGTTGCGGCGCTGGCTATTACCGCCCCCGACGCCGACATTGTGGTGAACAACGCCGGGATTTTCGGTGCGACGAAGCTGCTCGCCAGTGACGTCGACGAAGTCCGTGAAGTGTTCGAGACCAACTACTTCGGTGCGCTTCGGGTGGCCCGGGCGTTCGCCCCGATCCTGGCCAAGAATGGCGGTGGCGCGCTGGCAGACATCAGCTCCGTGTTGGCCTGGGTGGCAGGCTCCGGCGGCTACGGCGATTCCAAGGCGGCCATCTGGTCGCTGACCAACTCGTTGCGCGTCGAGCTCGAGAAGCAGGGCACCCTGGTCACCTCGGTGCACTTGAGTTACACCGAGACCGACATGACCACGGCGTTTGACGTGCCGAAGAACGACCCGCAGGACGTTGCCAGGCAGATCGTCGACGGCATCCGGGACGACGAGACCGAGGTGCTGGCCGACGAGGACACCCGTCAGGCCAAGACGGCTCTCTCGGGACCGGCCGAGTTACTGCGCATCAGCTGATCATCAGCCGGTTTGGGGGTCGGCACGATGCCGGCCCCCATTGCCGTACGCAACATGTTTGGATTGGCGTATGGCTGATACGGATCCCGAAGGCATAGTCAGCGCGACCCGCGTCATCTCGGCCAGCGCCGAGCGCATCTTCGAACTGATCGCCGAGCCATCCAGCCAGCCCGGCTGGGACGGCAACAACAACCTCGCTGCGGCGGAGCCCGGGCAGCGCGTGCGCGCGGTCGGTGACGTGTTCAAGATGACGCTGACCAACGGCGCCGTGCGGGAGAACCACGTCGTGGAATTCATCGAAGGCACCAAGATCGCTTGGCGCCCAGCCGAACCCGGAAAGCAACCGCCCGGTCACCTGTGGCGCTGGGAGCTCAGCGAGATCAACTCCACGCTGACCAACGTCACCCACACCTACGACTACACCGCCCTGACCGACCCGACGCGGCTGGAGAAGGCGCGTTCGACGACGTCGGAGATGCTGCGCGACTCGATGGACAAGCTCGCGATGCTGGCGCAGCGCCTCGGGTAGCACCCGGTAGGCCCGTTGCGTCGCCCCCGGCGTTCTCACAGGACGGAATCTCAGCCGTTCTTGGCGCGCACCCACTGCAGCGTGCCGACGTTTTTGACGCGCACGCTGACGAAGCCGTTGTCTTCGAGGATGTCGCCGATTTCGTCTTCGCCGAAGATGTGAGCGCCCATGTTGGGCAGCAGCTGCCACGCTCGCGCGGCACGCCCCGCGGTCGGAACCATGATGGCCAGCCGTCCGCCGCTTCGCAGCACCCGTGCCATCTCGGCCAGCGCGGCCGCCGGATCCGGAACCAATTGCAGCACCGCCATCGAGACCACGGCGTCGACGGTGTCGTCTCGCAGCGGAAGTCGTTGTGCATCAGCCCTTATGAAGCCGACGTGCGGGCCTGCCTCGTTGCGCACGGCCCGGGCCAGCATCGCCTCGGAAATGTCGACGCCCAAGGCCAATCCGTCCTTGCCGGCCGAGCGTGCCAGCGATGCGGTGACGGTGCCCGGGCCGGAACCCACATCCAGCGCGGTTCCGCCCGGCGGGATGTCCAGCCAGTCGGCCGGGTGCTGCAGCGCGGCGATCAGGCGTCGGGAGAAGGCCTGCGCGGTGTCGTAAAGCATTGAGCCGATGGGTGATGCCCATGCCGCCTGTATCGGGCCGGTGTTCTTCGGGATGTCGTCGTCGCCGAGCAGATCGAGATACCCCTTGCTGGCATCCGGAATCGCCGGCGGGTCGGCAAGCAGATCCAGCGCTCGGCGTAGCGCGGGCGGAAGCGAGACGTGTACGTCGGTCATGCGTACTCCTTCGATCAAATGCCAAGCTGTACGCCGAAATCCGGGAGCCGCGACGCTGACAGTCTCCCAACCGCAGCCTACGCGCGGCGGCCAGGCGCCTCGACTAGCCGAGTGGTCGCGTTCGTTAACGCTTGACGACTGCGTGCTCGCTTACCAGGGCGTACAACCGCCACTGGCCCGGAACGCCTTTGAGCGCGGTCTCGCCGCGGTCGGTGAACCGGTGCCGCGAGCCGGTGACGATGTCGCGCAGCGTCGACGAGACCAAGACCTCGCTCGGGCCCGCCTGGGCGGCGACCCGGGCGCAGATGTGCACTGCCATGCCGGCGATGTCGTCCTTGACGGCGCCGCCGCGCACCTCCACCTCACCCGCGTGGATGCCCGCGCGCACCTCGATACCCAGCACCCGAACCGCGTCGACGATGGCGTCCGCGCAGGCGATCGCCGCGCTCGGGCTGCTGAACGTGGCGACGAATCCGTCTCCGGCCGTGTTGACTTCGCGGCCGGAGAAGCGCTGCAGCTCCCGGCGCACGATGGCGTCGTGGTTGTCCAGCAGATCGCGCCAGCGATCGTCCCCGAGCAGGGCGGCCCGCTCGGTCGAGCTGACGATGTCGGTGAACACGATCGTGGTCAGCAGGCGTTCGGCGTCCGAGCCGCCGCGCAGTCCGGTGATGAACTCCTCGATCTCGTCGAGCATCGGAGCCGTGTTGCCGGTCCAGTACAGGGCATCTTCGCCCGGTAACTCCACGAGACGCGACCCGGCGATGTGCTCGGCCATGTAGTGCGCGTGGCCGATCGGGCTGAACTCCGGATTGTCGCGGTGCAGGATCAGCGTTGGCGTGCTGATGCGCGGCAGGATGTCGCGCACGTCGGAGCGCCGGATGGTCTCGATGACCACACGCGCCATGCTCGGGGACGCGGCCCGGTTCCCGGACTGGTCCCACCACGCGCGGAATGCGTCGTCGTTGGCGACCGAGGGCGCGATGATGCCGAGCATGTCGAAGCCCTGCTCGACGGCGTCCGGCTCGACCCCCACCGTCGTGTACGGCGTCGCCTCGACCTCGTCGGTGCCGATCGGGTAGTCAGGACCACGCAGGGTCCTGGCCGCGCCGTTGAAGATCACCAGGTTGCAAACCCGCTCGGGGAATTCGGCGGCGAGCACCAGTCCGGCCAACGAGGTGAAGCCCGGGGCAAACACGGTCGCCCGATCACACCCGGCCGCGTCCATCACCGCGATCGCGTCCTGTGCCCAGGACCTGGGCCCGATCATGTCCAACGAGGGAACCCGCGAAGACATGCCGATCCCGCGTTGGTCGAACCGGATCACCCGGCTGAACGATGCCAGCCGTCGATGAAAGCGGTACATCGACGGCTCACTGTCGACGCAGTCGATCGGAATGAGTGGGCCCGGCAGCACCAGCAAGTCGATCGGGCCATCGCCGAACACCTGATAGGCGATGTCGAGTTCGCCGCAACTGGCGTACCGGGTCCGCGGAACCGGCGCCACGCCACCAGGCTAATGCAGGGCTACGACAAATCCGGGGCCAAGCCGCCGATGATGGGCACCAGGTACCGCCCGGCGTACTCCCGCACGGCGGTGTGGTCCGAGATGTCGAGCCGGTCGGTGGGGAAGACGATGATCCCCAGCGCCACGCGCAGCAGCACATCGGCGACGTTGGCCAGGTCGGCATCGGGCAGGTCGGCGCCGCATCTGCGCAGCGTGCGAGCGATCCCGGCGGCGAACTGGCTGATCGGGAAGACATGCGACCGCGAGAAGAGCCCGAACAGCTCGGGTTCGCTCTCCACGATGCGCGAGTACAGCGCGGAGTCCTGGACCAGGCGCACGCCCAGGGTGAACGCCTCGATCACTGCTTCGGCCGGAGTGCAGCCGGCGGTAGCCCGGTCCAAGGTGGCGAAGAACATTTCGCCCTCGCGGCGGACCACCTGTTCGACCAGGTCGTCCTTGGTGGGAAAACGCCGATAGAGGGTGCTGCGGCTGACCCCGGCCCGGGCGGCGACGTCCTCCATGTTCGCGCGGCGCACGCCGTAGGTCTCGAAGACCGCTCGCGCGGTGTCCAGGATGGTGTCGTCGGTATCGCGGCTGTCGACGAGGGTGCCGTCAAGGCTGTGTTTCCGCATGGATGACGACCTCCTCGGCGATGTCAGTGCCAGAATGCTACGTTTGAAACAAAGATATAGATTTGTACCACTGATTCACGGGAGGTGGGGCATGACCGCCCAGAACGACCAGTTGGCCGGCACCCGTTTCGACATCGGGGTGCGGGAGGCGGTCCCTGTGTTGCTCGAGGGGCCGCTGGGCGACGAGATCGCCGAGACCGCGCCGCGGCTGGGGCCCGACTCCCTGATCTGGAAGTTCTACGGCGATCACCGCACCCAGTTCTTCGGGTTCCAGCGCACCGCGGGTGTCGAGAACTGCATCGAGCAGCTCGCGCAGGGCGTGCTCGATCACTCGGTGGTCTTCAGCGACACGTTGGGCCGCGCCAAGCGAACCGCGCCGCCGTTGATGAAGACCGTCTACTCCGACGATCCGTACGCGTGGGGTCGTAAGGTCCGTGACTTCCACAGATCGATCAAGGGCACCATCAGCGACGGTTCGCGCTACCACGCGTTGAACCCCGAGCTGTTCTATTGGGCGCACGCGACTTTCGTCGACCAGGTCATCTACAACACCGACACGTTCATCCGGCGGCTGTCGGACGCGGAGAAGCAACAGATCTTCGACGAAGGCAAGGTCTGGTACAGCCTCTACGGCGTCAGCGACCGCGGCCAGCCGCAGACGTACGCCGACTTCGTCGACTACTGGGACGACATGCTCGAGCGGTTCGTGCCGCACAAGACGGTCCTGTACGGCACCGGCTACATCCGCAAGGGAATTCCCGGACCCCGTTGGATACCCAAGAGCATCTGGAAGCTGATGTCCGCGCCGCTGAACGCCTACACCCGTCTCGTGCTGGTCGGAACCATGCCGCCACAAATGCGCGAGGTATGCCAGCTCGAATGGGATACCAAGAAGGAGAAGCGGTTTCAGCGCTTTGCGGCGATCATGCGCGCCCTGAATCCGGTGCTCAATCGGCTTCCACTCCGGGTGCTCTACACCCCGTGGGCGGTGACGGCATGGCGCCGGGCCGGCGTCGACCCGCGCCGGCTGCACAACCGCGCCGGCTAGGTGATTAGCAGCAGCCGTTCGGCATTGCCGTGTGCGATCTTCTCCCGGTCGGTGGGGGACAGCGTCGTCTGCTCGAATCCCCGCACGGCTTCGTACGACGATTCGTAGGGGTAGTCGATCGAGAACATCAACGCGTCGGCCCCTACTTCCAGCACGGCTCCGAGCATGACCGCGGGTGAGAACACACCGCTGTTGGTGAAGACGATGTTGGTGCCGAGGTACTCCGACGGCGCGCGCCGCAACGTGCTGGTTTCCGAGAGCGATGTCGACGCGAAGCGGGTGTCGATGCGGCTGCGCTGAAACGGCAGAAACTCGCCCATGTGTCCCAAGATCATCGTCGCCGCGGGATGCCGGTCGAATACGCCGCTGAACAGAATCCGCAGCGCATGTCCGCTGACCTCGGCGGCCCAGCTCCAGGTTGCGCCGTACAGCTCGGGCCGCCCCTCGATGACCTGCCAGTGATCGGCCGGCGGTGCGCCGGGGTGCAAATACAGTGGCACGCCGAGGGATTCGACCGCCGCCCACAGCTCGTCGTATTCGGGTGCATCCAGGTAGCGACCGCCGGGGCCGGTGATGCAATCGTTGACCAGGGCGCCGCAGAATCCGTCTTGGGTGACGGCGCGTTCCAGTTCGGTCACCGCCGCGGCTGGATCCTGCAAGGGCAACGCCGCGAAGCCGCGGAAGCGGTCCGGATTTTCGCCGATTGCCTTCGCCAGGTAGTCGTTGGCAAAGCGTGCGTTGTCACGGGCGTGTTCGGCGTCGATGTCGACCTGCAGACCGGGAGACGTCAGCGAGAGCACCTGGATGTCGATGCCGGCATCGTCCATCTCGGCCAGTCGGTGTTCGCTGAAGTCGGGGAGCCGCAGTTCGCAGCGCTGCGCCCATTCCGTCGTCATGCGCTGCTGCAGCTGCTGATGCTCCGTGGTGGGCTGACGCTCGGCCAGCTCGGGGATGAAAAATGCCTCCTCCAAGGCGATGTAGCGCATCGGCGTTCCTCACTGTCGGATTACTTTGTCTCCGTTCGACCCTGCCCGCCGGCCAGCTATTTGTGAAATGAATGTTCTGCATATCGAGTATGTCTACTGTGCATACTGGCCGACTTGGCTGGAAGGGTGGTGACTCCGGCGGTAACTCATGGTTACCTCAAGGCATATCGAGGCATCCCGCTACGTCAGCCCGAGCGTGAGGAGCACGACCGATGGAATTGACGGGTAATACCGTTCTGGTCACCGGCGGTGGCAGCGGAATCGGCCGCGGTTTAGCGGAGTCGTTCCATCGGCTCGGCAACCAGGTGGTGATCGCGGGCCGCCGTCGCCAACTGCTGCAGGCCGTCGTCGAGGCAAACCCCGGCATCGACTACCTGTCGCTGGATCAATCCGACGCGGCCGACGTCAGGAGGTTCGCCGTCGAGTTGACGGACCGCTATCCGGACTTCAACGTCTTGGTCAACAACGCCGGCACGCAGCGCGTCGAGGACCTCACCGCCAGCAACGTCGGCCTGGCGGAGCAGAGCATCGCGATCAACCTGCTCGGCCCGATCCGGCTCACCTCGGCATTGCTCCCGGCGCTGCTCAGAAAGCCGCGCGCCACGATCCTCAACGTGACGTCCGGTCTGGCCTTCATGCCCAGCGCGCTCACACCGACCTATTGCGCCTCCAAGGCCGCCTTGCACTCCTACACGCAGTCGCTGCGCTTCCAGCTTCGTGACACCGCGGTCCAGGTCATCGAAATCATTCCGCCGCATGTGCAGACCGCGCTGCAGGGCGAGCGCGGATTCGACCCGAGGGCGATGCCGCTGGAGGATTACGTCGCGGAGACGATGTCGCTGTTACGGACCGAACCCCTGGCCGACGAGATCGTGGTGGAGCGTGTCAAGAATTTCCGCTACGCCGAACGCGACGGCACCTACCGCGACATCTATCCGGCCTTCAACGAGGCCATAACCGCCTGGCTGCCCACCGCGAGCAGCACCCAGGGCGCCCGCTGAAAACCTTGCGGCTACCCAGAATTCGGCGCGCCATGGGCGAACGTTCAGTGTCTGTATGCCCGGTGGGGCCCGAGCCTGCGTGGCGGGCGGAACCGGCATAAGACAGGATCGATGCCATGGCCGATATCGACTTTTCGTTGTTGGACGTCCCGAGATCGGCACCGGTCGACGACCCCGAGGCGTACCTGCGTGCGGCGATCGCCTGGCACTTCGGCGCGGACACCGGCTCCGCCTTTTGGCTCCGGACCGCCAAGACACTGGACTTCGATCCGTTGACCGACGTCAAGACCTTCACCGATTTGCGGTTGTTCCCCAACCTGCTCAGCGAGCTGCGCAATGTGCCGGTCGAAGATCTGATCCCGCGCGGATACGGCTCACCGCCGCCGGTGCCGCAGGTTTTCGAATCCGGCGGCACCACTGGGGCTCCGAAACGTACTGCGCAACTTCCTGATTGGGTCGCACAAGTCATCGAATGGCAAACTGAGGACTTCGCCACCGGCGGCTTTCAGCGGGGCCGGGGTTTCCTGTGCCTGATGCCGAGCGGTCCGCACGGCGTGGGCTTTTTCTCGCGCCTGGTCGCCGAGCGGCTTGGCTCGGCGTTTCACGCGATCGACATCGATCCCCGCTGGGTGAAGAAGATCGCCGCGCGCAATGCCGCCGCAGAGGTGGCCGCCTATGTCGAGCACGTCCTCGAGCAAGCGGTTCACGTGCTGCAGACCCAGAACGTCGCGAACCTGCACGCCACTCCGCCGTTACTGGAGGCGATTGCCCGCAACGACGACCTGGTGGACCTGGTGAACGCCAAGATTCGCTATCTGTTGCTCAGCGGTGCGCACGTGGACGCGGACACGCTGGACCTGTTGCGCGACATCTTCCCCGAGACGACGATCACGATGGCGTTCGGCAGCACAATGATTCTGTCGCAGGCCGTCACCCGAACCGACGGTGACACATTTGTTTTCGATCCGCGGACACCGTACGTCGTGTTCTGGGTGATCGATCCCGACACCGGGGAGCAGGTGCCCTACGGCGAACTGGGCCAGGTGGTGATGAACCACATCAGCAAGGGCATGTTCTTGCCGAACAACCTGGAACGCGACATGGCGATCCGGATACCCGGGCCCGCAGGGCAACTCAGCGATTCGGTCAGCGCGGTACGGCCGGTCGCCACTTTCGAGGGCGAGGCCGTCATCGAGGGCGTGTACTGAGGTGTCTGGCGAAACATCAAGTGTCACCGCTGATTTAGTGCTGCTCGACGCGCTCGGGCCAAGCGGCGAGTACCGGACCCGCAATCGGGAGATCGTGGCCACCACCGCAGGGGTGCCGGTTGCCGAGCTGAGTTTGGTGCCTGGGCTCTATGTGTCGCGGGCCATCGGCGCGCAGCGCAAGGTCGGACCACTGCCGGTCGCGGAGCGGGAAAAGGCATTGGCCGCCGCGGCCGAAATCTTCCGGACCGCGCAGATCGGCGGTCTGAGCTTCGACGCCTATGTCGAACTGGCGAGCCGGATTTCGGGTGTACCGATCGTGGTCACCCGGACCGGGGCCCGCAACGTCGCGGACGCCGTGGCGCACGCCTTCGACGCGGTACGCCCGGCCCAGCCGGTCGGCTCGGCCCGCGACTGGCGCGAGGAACGCACCCGTACCGGCAGTGCGGTCTGGACGCGGCGTGGCGAGATATTCGCGGTGCATGCCGCGGGAAACGGCCCGGGCGTGCACGGACTGTGGCCTCAAGCGCTCGCTCTTGGCTACCGGGTAGCGGTGCGCCCGTCCCGTCGTGAACCGTTCACCGGACATCGACTGGTTAGTGCTTTGCGCCAGGCTGGGTTTCGGCCCGAGGATGTCGTCTTTCTGCCCACCGATCACGGCGGGGCCGACGAGATCATCCGCTGCGCCGACCTCGCGATGGTGTACGGCGGCCAGGACGTCGTCGACAAGTACGCCGTCGATCCGACGGTGATGGTGAACGGACCGGGCCGGGCGAAGATCCTGATCACCGCCGATCGCGATTGGCGTGACTACCTCGACCTGATCGTCGACTCGATCGCGAATCTCGGTGGTATGGCGTGTGTCAACACCACCGCCGTGCTCTATGAGGGCGACCCCGCCCCGCTGGCCGCCGCGATTGCCGACCGGTTAGCGGCGATCGAGCCACTGCCCACCGAGGACGAGCGGGCGATCCTGCCCACCCAGCCCGTAGACAAGGCGCAGGCGTTGGCCGGCTATCTGGCCACCAAGGCCGCCGGCACCACCGCGCTGCTCGGCGCCGACCAGGTCGTCGCCGCGTTGGGTGACGGCTATGCCGCGCTGCGCCCGGCCGTACATCTGCTGGCCGAGCCCGATGTCGACAAGCTCAACGTCGAACTGGCGTTCCCCTGCGTGTGGGTGTCGCCGTGGTCGCACGCCGACGGCCTGACACCACTGCGACAATCGTTGGTAATCAACGTGATTACCGGTGACGACGACCTGATCGACGACGTGCTGGCTGACCCCACCATCGGCAATGTCTACCGCGGTAACCACCCGACCTTCTACAGCGCGCCCGAGATCCCGCACGACGGATTCCTGGCCGACGTGCTGATGCGCAACAAGGGTTTCATCCGGGACTAGCGCTCGGCGATGTAAGGCAGCAGCGCCATCTCGCGGGCATTACGGATCGCGGTGGCCACCTGCCGCTGCTGGCGCACCGTCAGGCCGGTGACGCGGCGGGACCGCATCCGGCCCCGTTCGGAGAGGAACATCTTCAGCGTCGTAATGTCTTTGTAGTCAACGTATTTGATACCGAGGCTGCTGAGCAGGTTCTTCTTTTCCTGGACCGGCTGGGGACGGTTCGGCCGGACCTTCTTGGCGGCCATCTACCAACTCGCCTTTCGTACGCCGGGAAGTTGGCCCTCGTGTGCCAGCTCGCGCACCCGCACCCGGGACAGGCCGAACTTGCGCAGGTGCCCGCGGGGACGACCGTCCACCGAGTCGCGATTGCGTACCCGCACCGCGCTGGCGTCGCGAGGCTGGCGGGCGAGCGCCTGTTGCGCGGCCAGCCGCTGCTCGGTAGTGCTCGCCGGAGAGCGGATGATCTGCTTGAGCACGGCGCGGCGCTCCGCGTAGCGGGCCACGGTCGCGCGGCGCTGTTCGTTCTTGACGATCTTTGATCTCTTCGCCATTCAGCGTTCCTCCCGGAATTCGACGTGGCGGCGGACCACCGGGTCGTACTTGCGCAGCGTGAGCCGGTCGGGATCGTTGCGCCGGTTCTTGCGGGTGATGTAGGTGTAGCCGGTGCCGGCCGTGGAGCGCAGCTTGACGATGGGGCGAATCTCATTGCGCGCCATCAGATTCGCTGACCTTCTCGGCGCAGTCGCGCGACGACCGCCTCGATGCCGTCGCGGTCGACGACCTTGATGCCCTTCGCACTCACCCGCAGCGTGATACGCCGGCCCTCCGAGGGCAGGTAATACGTCTTGGTCTGGACGTTGGGCGACCACCGCCGTGAGGTACGGCGATGCGAGTGCGACACCGAGTTACCGAAACTCACTGTGCGGCCGGTGACCTGACAGTGCTTGGACACGACGCCTCCTCTCTCGCTTATTGAAAATCATTTTCGACAAGGTCTGCCGGGCACTGTACCGTGGCGGAGTCGTTATTGAAAATCATTTGCAATAAGGAGTTGGGATGCGGACCCCGGTGGTGCTGGTTGCGGGTCAGGGCGACACCGACGCGGTGGCGGGGGCGTTCTTGCGCCGGCCCGGGACGGTGGTGGTCGAGCACCGGTTCGACGGCCACGTGGTGCGGCGCACGACGGCCATGTTGTGCAAGGGCGAGTTGAGGACCGCCGAGCAAGCACTGAAGCTGGCGCACGGGTGTGTCTCCTGCACCGTTCGCAACGACCTGCTGATACTGCTGCGCAAGCTGGCCCGCCACACCGGCGTTGAGCGCATCGTCGTCCATCTGTCGCAGTGGCTGGAACCCGAGCCCATCTGTGTCGCGATCAACCATGTCCGGGTGCGTGTCGGCCCTGGCTACGCCGACGGCCCGGCCGCCCTGGACGTGACGATCGCCGGGGTGGTGACGTGCGTCGACGCCCACACCTGGCTTTCCCGCGCGCTGGGCGACGCCGTGCTGCGCGACGGACGCACGATGGCCCAGGTCGTTGTCGGCCAGGCGGAGTTCGCCGACGTTTTAGTCCTGACGCGCCCGGAACCCGTGACGTTGGCCGTGCTGCGCAGGTTGGCTCCGCGGGCGCGGATCACGGTGGGGCTCGAGCGCGTCGACATGGCGCTGGCGAATCTGGATCACGACTCGCGACGCGGCCGCAGCGATCATCCGCACGGTTGGCTGCTGGCCGGCCGCCCGCCGCTGGCCGCCGACGGGATGGTGCGAATGGTCGAGTTCAACGCCCGCCGCCCGTTTCACCCCGAGCGCTTGCACGCCGCCGTGGATCTGCTGCTCACCGGGTGGTGCGCACCCGCGGGCGGCTCTGGCTAGCCAGCCGGCCTGACCAGGTCATGTGGATGGAGTCGGCCGGCGGCGGTTTGCGCGTCGCCAGCGCGGGGAAATGGCTGGCGGCCATGACCGCACCGGAGGCTGCCAATGTCGACGCCGAACGGCGTCTGTTCGCCGAATTGCAGTGGGAGTACCGCTTCGGTGATCGGCACACGGCGATGACGGTGCTGGTCTGCGGCGCAGAGCCGCCCGATCTTCTCGATGCCTTGCACGCAGCGCTACTCACCGACGCGGAGATGGCCCACCCGCGCGAATGGGGCGGCTACCCGGACCCGTTCGGCGACTGGCATGAGGACCCCTGCGACGAATCCCCGCCGGCCGCCGAAGGAGTCGCGAGCGACGCCGACCGCCGGGAGTCGTGAACTAACGCATTCAGCCGGTACCGGGGTTCGCCCGGTGCGGGCGGTCTGGTAGCTGTAGGTTACGAGTCGCAAAGCGTTGGGAAAGCAGCGCTGCACCAGGACTCGGCACGCCATCTCGGTGAATGCGGTGTGAAGGTGAACTTGTTAGGCCAGGCCATTAAGACGGCGACGGACCGATTGGCCAACCCGGCGCGGGTGGGCGACCCCGACAAGCTGCGCGCCGCGGTTTCGGGCAAGACGGTGTTGGTCACCGGCGCTTCGTACGGGATCGGGGAGGCGACCGCCCGCAAGCTGGCCGCGGCCGGGGCGACGGTGCTGGTCGTCGCCCGCTCGGCGGAACGGCTCGACGACCTCGCCGCGGCGATCAACGCCGGCGGTGGTCACGCCTTCGCCTACCCGACCGATCTGAGCGACGAGGACGCCGTCCACGGACTGACCAAGCAGCTCACCGAGAATCACGGCCCACTTGACATCGTCGTCAGCAATGCCGGTAAATCTCTGCGCCGTTCGCTGCATCAGCAATACGACCGCCCCCACGATTTCCAGCGCACCATCGACATCAACTACCTGGGGCCCATCTGGCTGCTGCTGGGACTGCTGCCGGCCATGCGGGAAAACGGCGGCGGCCTCGTCGTGAACGTGTCGAGTGTCGGTGTCCGCGTGGTGCCGGGGCCGCAATGGGGCGCGTATCAGGCGTCCAAGGGCGCCTTCGATCGCTGGCTGCGCAGCGTGGCGCCGGAACTGCATGCCGACGGAGTGGACGTCACGTCGGTGTACTTCGCCCTGGTTCGAACCCGGATGATCGCCCCGACGCCGATCCTGGGCCGGCTTCCCGGCCTGTCGCCCGGCCAGGCCGCCGACGCCATCGCCAAGGCGATCATCGAGCGCCCGCGCACCAACGAGCCGCCGTGGGTGTTTCCGGCGGAGCTCGCCTCGGTGCTGCTGGCCGGTCCCGCCGATTGGGCGGCGCGGTGGTGGCATAGTTCGCTGGCCAGCCGGTTTTTCGCCGACTCGCGCGGGCGAAAGGACCAGGGATGACCGACGGTGTGGCCGCCACGACGGCCCGGGCCCTGGTGTCGTCGCGGCTGCTCAGTGTGCCCACCCCGATCGCGGTGCTACGGCTGATCCGCGAGTTGTATCGCGGCGGCACCAACCTGTCCACGCTGGTGGCCGTCGCGGCGGCGCGCTGGCCGGAGCGCACGGCGATCATCGACGACGACGGGGCGCTGAGCTACCGAGAACTGCAATCCAAGATCGAGGCCCTCGCGCACGAGCTCGTCCGCGACGGTGCCGGGCCGGGCGAGGCCGTGGGGATCATGTGCCGCAACGGCCGTGACTTCGCGGCGTCGGTGTTCGCCGCGTCGCTGGTCGGAGCCGACGTCGTGCTGGTGAACACGGAGTTTCGCAGCACGGCTCTCGCGGGTGCGCTTAGTTCGCACCAGATCAGAAACATGTTCTGCGACAACGAGTTCACCGAGCGAGTCGCGGACGCCGCCCCGTCGGTGGGTGTGATCGATCCGGCGACTGTGCAGACCCGGCCGGGCGTACGGCGTCCACGCGTCGTCGAGGCCGGACGGCTGATTCTGCTGACCTCGGGTACCACCGGTGTGCCCAAGGGAGTTCCGCGGATGCCGCGGATGAGTTCGGGCATCGGCGTCGGCATGACGATTCTCGAACGCACCGGGTTGCGCGTCGGGGCGCGAATCGCGGTGGCGGTACCCATGTTTCATGGCCTTGGTCTGGGCATGCTGATGCTCACGGTCAGCCTGGGCGGCACGGTCCTGACGCGTCGGCGCTTCGATGCCGAGGCGACGCTCGCCCAGGCATCACTGCAGCGCGCCGATGCGCTCAGCGTGGTCCCGATCATGCTGGCGCGCATCTTGGACTTGCCCAACCGGGTCCGGATGCGAAACCCGTTGTCGCTGCAGGTCGTGATATCCAGCGGAGATCGGCTCGACCCTAGCCTCGCACGGCGGTTCATGGACTCCTACGGCGAGATTCTCTACAACGGCTACGGCTCCACCGAGGTAGGGATCGGCGCCCTGGCAACACCTTTCGAATTGCGCCATGCCCCGGACACGGTGGGACGGCCCGTCGCGGGCTGCCCGGTTCGCATCTTCGACAAAAACGGCCGAGCCGTCGGGCCGCGGGTGACCGGCCGCATCTTCGTGGGCGGCGAGCTGACGACCAAGGGCTACATCGGCGGTGCCGACAAGACCGTCATCGACCAGATGACCAGCACCGGCGATATGGGCTATTTGGATAACGCGGGCCGACTCTACATCGTCGGCCGCGAGGACGACATGATCGTGTCGGGCGGTGAGAACGTGTATCCGCGCGCGCTGGAAAACGCACTCGCCGCCCATCCCGACATCGCCGAGAACGCGGTCGTCGGGGTGCCCGACGAACAATTCGGTCGCCGGCTTGCGGCATTCATCGTCGCCCGCGCCCAGCGGCGGATCGACGTGACAGCGTTACGGGAATACTTGAAGGACAAAGTTTCTCGCTTCGAACAGCCCAGGGACATCCACATCGTCGACAGCATTCCGCGCAATCCCGCGGGCAAGGTCATCCGAAAGGAACTGGCAACCTAGGCCTGCGATTCGTCTCCGTCCTGGCCCTCGGGCTGGATGACACCGATGGCCTTGTTCAGCCAGTTGGGCGCGAGCCACGAGATCGCGGTGGCGCCGGCGGTGGCTCCCATCACCCCCGACCAGGCGACCGGTCCCAGCGGTGTGCACCCGAAGAATTGGCTGACCACCGGGGTTTGCACGATGCCGACCAGCACCCCGGCGCTGCCCAGTGCGGTTGCCACGACGAGCGGGCTGTGCTGGCGCGTCAGCAGTGTCTGGGCCAGCTGCGTGGTCACCAGCGCAGTCAAACCCATTGTCGCCGTGCGACGTTCACTTCCAGGCGTCCACCGCCCGATCGTCCACGCGGCTGTCGCGCCAGCGGCCGTCACGACGCCACGGGTGACGATCTGGCGCATCAGGGGCGCGTCGAGCGACGGCGTGGGCCCGGTCAGCACCGCGAGTCGATGTGCGGCGCGGGCCTTTTCGGCCTGCTCCTCGGATTCGTACTCGGTCTCGTCGGGTTCGACGTACTGCGACGTGACGGCAACCGCGAGCGCGGGGAACATGTCGGTGAGCAGGTTCACCAGCAGCAGCTGACGGGTTCCCACCGGCGCGCGGCCCTGGCCGAACGCCGTCCCGATGATGGTGAACAGCACCTCGCCGACGTTGCCGCCGACCAGGATCGTGACAGCGTCGCGAACGCCGGCCCACATGCTGCGGCCTTCTACCAGCGCGTCGAGTAGCACGGACAGATCGCGATCGGTCAAGACGATGTCGGCGGCGCTACGAGCGGCCGACGAACCGCGGCCGCTCACACCGATGCCCACGTCGGCCATCCGGATGGCGGCGGCGTCGTTGGCACCGTCGCCGACCATCGCCGTCACCCGCCCGCACCGCTGCAGCGCGGCCACGATCTGCACCTTCTGCTCGGGGCTGACGCGGGCGAACACCTGGACGTTGGAAACGACCTTAGCGGCGGCGTCCTCGTCCAGACCGGCCAGCTCGGCACCGGTGATGACCCGCGCATCCGCCGGCAGTCCCAGCTGACGGGCGATCGCCCGCGCGGTGATCGGGTGGTCTCCGGTGATCAGCACCACGTCGCGGCCGGCCGCCTCCAGCGCCTCGATCAACGGGCGCGACGATGCGCGGGCGGTGTCGGCCAGGCCGACGTAGCCCAACAACTCCAGGTCGTGCGCGGTGGCATCGACGGCTTCGACGTCGGTGTCTTTATCGTGAGTGGTCCCGTTGGGCCAGGGCCGGCGCGCCACCGCCAACACCCGCAAACCCCGCTCGGCGAGGCTGTGCACCACCGACTCGGCGTGCGCGCGGTCGGCCTCCGGGTCGGCGAAGCGGCAGCGGGGCAGCACCACTTCGGGTGCGCCCTTGAGCATCAGCACCGGCTTGTCGGCGTCGGCGCTCAGCGTTCCGATCGCGGCGGCATAGCCACGACTGGACTCGAACGGCACCTCGGCAAGCAGCTGCCACCCCGAATTGTTCTTGGTCAGAAGGAAACCCGCCGCGGTGACGATCGCCTCGTCGGTGGCGTGGGCGTGGCCCTGACCGTCTTGGGGCTGGGGGGACGCCCAGGCCGCCGCCCGCAGGACCGCGGCCGAGCGCGGATCCTCGGCCTCGGGGAAGGGATCGCCCGGACGAGCATCGTGCGGCATCGCGCACAGCACGCGCAACCGGTTCTCGGTGAGCGTGCCGGTCTTGTCGAAGCACACGGTGTCGACCCGGCCCAGCGCCTCGATCGTGCGCGGCGAGCGGACCAGCACTCCGTGCGACGTCAGCCGCTGAGCGGCCGCGAGCTGGGACAACGTGGCCACCAGCGGCAGACCCTCCGGTACCGCCGCCACCGCGATCGCGACGCCGTCGGCGACGGCCTGGCGCAGCGAGGCGCGGCGCAGCAACGCCAGTGCGGTCACCGCGGCACCGCCGGTCAGGGTCAACGGCAGCACCTTGGAAGTGAGCTCGCGCAGCCGGGCCTGGACTCCGGCCGCCGTTTCGACGTCGGCCACCGCCGAAATGGCCCGGTGCGCAGCGGTATTGACGCCGGTGGCCACGACGATCGCGCGAGCACGGCCCGCGACTATCGTGCTGCCCTCGAACAGCATGCTCGCGCGCTCGGGGTCGTTGACGGCGACGGGTTCCACCTGCTTGTCCACCGGCAGCGACTCCCCGGTGAGCAGCGACTCGTCGACCTCGAGGTCCTCGGCCACCAGCAGGCGCGCGTCGGCCGGAACCACCTCCGGGGCGGCCAGGTCGATGACGTCGCCGGGCCGCAGCGACTTGGCCGACACCGTGACCGTGCGGGTCGCGTTCTGGGCCGCCTCCAGGCGACGCCGGGTGGTGGCCACCGCAGGGACCGCGACACGTCGCACCAGCTGGTCCTGCTCGGCGAACAGCTCGGCGGCCGCGGCCTCGGCCCGCAAGCGTTGTGCCCCACCGGTTATCGCGTTGGCTGTCATGACGCCGCCGACCAGCAGGGCGTCGATGTTGCTGCCGACGATGGCCGATGCCGCGGCTCCCACCGCCAGAATCGGGGTCAGCGGGTCGGAGAGCTCGACGCGCGTCGCCGCGGCCAGCCGCGCCAGGTTGTGCAGCGGCGCGCGCAGGCTCGCGAAGGGTGGACTGTAGGACAAGTCGTCGAGACGGCGACGCCAGGATGGGGTCAGCGTTTCGACGGCCAACGGTCGCGAGCCGCCGGCCAGCCGCGAGTACACGATCTCCGGGTCCAGCGCGTGCCAGGCGGTGAGCGGTTGCGGGGTCGGGTCAGGCAGGCGCAAAACCCGGCTGGCCGAGAAGGTTCCGGCCACCAGCGCGGTGACCGCGGCGGCGTTGACCGGGTTGAGCCAGCGGCGGAAGCTGGCCGGGTTTTTGGGCCGCTCCTGCTCGCTGCCGGTGACCAGCAGCAGCCCGGCCAGCGTGGTACCGCCCTGGGCAAGGTGAATCGCCGACTCGCTGGCGCCGCGGGCCACCGGAATCGCGGACAGGATCCGCACCGCGTCGGCCAGGTCGGTGCCGGTGATGATGTCCGCGGTCCACGGTGTGGCGGCACGTGGATCATCAAGTGCCACACCAACATCGGCGATCGCCAAGGCGGCCAGCGTGTCGGTCGACGCGAAGTCGCGGTGCACCGCGGTGATCAGCAGCACCGGGCCGCGATCGGCCCGCAGGTCACGTACCACGGTCAGCAGCGGGGTGCCGGGCGGATGCGTCGCGGCCACGCTGGCGGTCAGATCCTCGGTGCCGGCCACGTGCCGCAGCACCACTCGGGCCCCGGTGCGATTCGCGGTCTGTAGCAACGGGATCGCGTACGGGTCGACTTCCCAACCGACCTCTACCCTGCCGACGCATTCGCCGTCGACCATCAGGTCGGCGCTTTCGAGGCCCTGCGCCGGGGTGGCCGACGGTCCTTGCACCGGAACCCATCTCAGGTGTGCACCGGTGGCGGGCAACTCGTCGGGATCGGGCTCGGGCGCCTCTTCACCGTGTAGCAGCGCGTCGGCGACTTCGTAGACTCGGTCGTCGTCCCAGCCGGGTGCCTCCCCGATCGACTTCAATACGGCGCGGTGATCACCGCGCAGCGCCGCACCGTCGATCACGACTACCTTCACCCGGTCCAGACGGCGCAGCGCGCCCGGGTCGAGGACCAGCTGTCCGTCGTTGGCGAGCCCGCGACCCAGCGTCGAGGCGAACGCTTGGCGGCCCATGTGCGCGGCTCGGGGCACCCCGGCCTCGATCGCGGCGGCCGCGTCCTCGGTGCCGCCGCCGGCCACCAGCGCACTGGCCGCGGCGATCAACGAGCCGTTGGCCGCCGATTCGACATAGGCCTCCACCGGCCCGGCCATCGAGCCCTTCTCGGTGTCCATCGCGGCGTCGATGGCCCCACCGACCACGACGTGCGAGGCTTCGCCCGCCGCTGCGGCGGCCCAGCTGTGTCGCGGCAGGTGCGACTTGGGCCCGGCCGAGGAGATGACCGGAACCACCGGAGCCTGCGGTCGCTCGGGCGAGGCCAATTGCGGCTCCCGCTCCCGCCACACCCGACGGTGTGCCGCCGCCTCGGTGATCTGCAGGGTCCGCTGGGTCATATCGAGCAGCGGGGTGCCGAACGACTGGGTGAGCCCGTGCGCCGCCGCGGTGGTGGCGGCGAGCACGATGTCGGTGCCCACCCGCCCCAGCCGCGACTCCAGCACCGACACCATGCGCGGTTGATGGTTGATCAGGGCGGCCGCTGCCCGGGTGGTTTGCGGCGCCGCGGGCAGCCGGGTCACCCAGCCGGTGACGGCGGCCGTCATCGCGACCATGTCCATGGCCGCCGAGGTGAGCGGCACCAGAATCGCCAGCGGGTTACCCGGGTCGGCGAACGGAGCGGAAATCGGGACGTCGGACTTCGTGGAAGCCAGGTCGGCGGCAATGGCCGCCACCGTCGAACGCACCTCGTCGAGGACGGCGTCGTAGTCTTCGGCGTCGTCGGAGAGTTCGAAAACCAGTCGGCCCAGCGATCCCTCGACATGGGCTTCGGCCACGCCCGGAATCCGGCGAACCGGCTCCTCGACGACCGCCGAGTACTCGTACCAGCGCGAGAAGGGCAGCAACGGATCCAGGTCCAGATGCACTCGCCGACCGCTCTGCCAGCGCACCGGAGGCGTGACGGGGGCGACAGAGCCGTTCGACGAGGGGTTGATTCCGAGCGCCCGGGTGGTGGAGTCGGCCATCGACTGCACCACGGGCCCGGCAAGTTCGACCACCGGGCTCGCCAACAGCTGCACCGCGCCCGCGGCACCGGCGGCAGTGGACACGCCGGCTTTCACCAGCTGGGCTGCTCCGTCGGTGAGACCAGCGACAACGCTGGTTACACCCGGAATCTTCATTCGGTCATCCTTCAAATGCGTTCGTCGCGCTAATAATCCTGGGGTGCTGGGGACCTGTCCACATCTGAGCGCGAAGTCAGGAGATGCGATGACACCAACGGCTCTGGTGGGTGGGGATCCGCCGGGTTAACAGCGGGTGTAATCGCGTCCCCTGGGAAGTTTACCGGCTGGATGGCAGATCAAACGTCGCGAACAACGCCGGGTCGAGAAAAACGGTAATCGCGGCGATTCGGCCGGATACCGGGGTGATGACGTGTATCGAATGGGCCCGCATTACGCCGTCGTCGGCGCGGCGGTACTCGGCCACGGCGGGTTGGGCATTGGCGGCAGTCCGGACCATCACAATGTCGCCGGCCGTCGTAAAGGCGCGTGCGGCAAGGAATTCCATCACGGTGTCGCGGCCGGTGAACCACACTGGCATCGGCGGCATTTCGAGTTTCACGTCGGCTTGCAGCAGCTCGGTCAGGGCGGCCATGTCGGCGTTTTCGAATGCCGCACAGTAACGGTCGAGCAATTCGCGGCGTTGGGCATCGTCGGGCTCGGCCGCGTCGTCCTCGGTGGGGGAGACCTCGGCGAGGCGGGCCCGCGCCCGCTGCAGCGCGCTGTTGACCGAAGCCGGGGTGGTTTCCAGGAGTTCGGCAACTTCGGCGGCACTGAACTGCACCACGTCACGCAGTATCAGGACGGCCCGCTGCCGCGCGGGCAGTTCCTGCAGCGCCGTCATCACGGCCAGCCGCACACTGTGCCGCGCCGTTACGGTGTCTTCCGGGGTCGCGAACGCACGGGTGTCCGGGATCGGTTCCAGCCACTGATGGACGCCGGCGCCGGTGTCGAGATCGGCGTCCGGGTCGACCGAACTGTCGCCCAGGCCGGCCGGCAGTACGCGCCGCGCGCGGTTCTCCAGCGCGCGCAGGCATGCGGTGGTGGCGATCCGGTAGAGCCAGGTGCGCAGCGCGGCGCGCTCCTCGAAAGCCTGATAACCACGCCAGCCGCGCAGGTAGGTCTCCTGGACGAGATCTTCCGCGTCGTGCACCGAGCCAAGCATTCGGTAGCAGTGCGCAATCAACTCGCTGCGATACGGGGCCGCGTGCTCGATGAAATCGTGCTGAGCCGGCACGGTCGCTCCTATGTCTTGCCGGGTGGGCCGAAACGCTACTCCTTCTACAGAGACGTCGAGCCGGCGAAATTCATCGGCCTCGCGGCGATGAATTCGGTCGATGCGCCGTATCTGGACTAGTGGATGTCTAGCCACGCCGGCGTGATCTCCACCAACGTGCGGCCAGCCGCACACTCGAGCCCCAATGTGCGGCCAGCCGCACACTCGAGCGCCGGCAGCGACAGTAGGGAAGCGAGAACGGACATGAATAACCAAACCCACGCCGGCGACCTTGCCGGCAGCACCGCGATCGTCACCGGGGCGAGTCGAGGATTCGGTCGCGCTATCGCGACCGCGCTGACCGAGGCCGGTGTCGAGGTGGTCGGCGTCGCCCGCACGGCCGCGCTGCTCGACGAGGTCCGCGGGCAGCTCGGCGATTCCTTCGTCCCGGTGGTCGCCGACGCCGCCGATCCGGCCACGGCGAGCGCGCTCATCGACAAGTACACCCCGCGCACGCTGGTGTTGTGCGCCGGGTCTGCCCCGCAGCTGAGCCCGTTGCAGGAACACAGCTGGGAAACCTTCAGCGCCAACTGGAATGTGGATGTCGCACAAGCGTTTCACTGGACCCGGTACGCGCTGCAGCGCCCGCTGGCGCCGGGCAGCTCGGTCATCCTGATGTCCAGCGGCGCCGCGGTCAACGGGTCGCCACTGTCGGGCGGATACGCGGGCGCGAAATCGACCGTCAAGTTCATCGGCAGCTATGCGGCCGGGGAGTCGGACCGCGCCGGGCTCGGGATCACCTTCGTCTCGGTGCTGCCGCGCCTGACGGCGGCCACCGAGCTGGGCGCCAAGGCCGCGGCGGCTTACGCCGAGCGGCAAGGCGTCGATCTCGACACTTTCGTCGCGTCGACCGGACCGGCGCTGACCGCCGAACTGGTCGGCACGTCGGTATCGGCGATCGCTGGTGCCGAGCCCGGACAGCACGGCGCCTATCTGCTCACCGCATCCGGCTTGTCGTCACTGTCCTGACACCAAATCGAAAGGCGGACAACGCAATGGACACACCACCGATCGTGTCGTCCCAGGAATGGGAGGCCGAGCATCAGCGAGTGCTGGTCAAGGAGAAGGAGGTGCTGCGGGCCCACGATGCGCTGGCGGCGATGCGACGGCGCATGCCCTGGCTGGGCGTGCAGGCGCAGTACGAATTCGAGGGGCCCGACGGCCCGGTGAACTTGCTGGGCCTCTTCGCAGGCCGGCGTCAGCTGATCGTCTATCGCGCCTTCTTCGGACCCGACGTGCACGGTTGGCCCGACCATGCCTGCCGTGGCTGCTCGATGATCGCCGACCATGTCGGGAACCTCGCTCATCTCAACGCCCGCGACACCACCCTGGTGTTCGCGTCGCGGGCACCCCAGCCCGACATCGAGCGCCTCAAGGAGCGGATGGGCTGGCAGATGCCGTGGTACACGATCACCGACAGCTTTGACGTCGACTTCGGCGTGCACGAGTGGCACGGCACGAACGCGTTCATCCATGACGGCGACCGGATCTTTCGCACCTACTTCATCAACAACCGCGGCGACGAGGTGCTGGGCAACACGTGGAGCTTCCTGGACATCACGGCGCTCGGGCGTCAGGAAACCTGGGAGGATTCGCCGCCGGGATACCCGCAGTCGGCACCCTACGAGTGGTGGGACTGGCACGACGCCTACGGGCAGCACCAGCCGTCGCGATGGTTCGGCGAACCCGATCCGAACGATCCCAACGATCAGCGGCCGCCGCGCGACGGCTAAGCGGGTCACCTAATTGCCCGCAATTAGGTGCGAATAACACAAATACGCGGTAGCCGTCCAACGGCTACTCGCGCATTATATTCCGACGCGTGAATTCGTTCTACAGAATTCGGTGGTGCGCCCTGTCGACCTGGTATCCGACCGGGAACGACTTCTCGATGACCTGCAGCTGGTGGTCCACCCGGGACTCCAGTTCGAGAACGACACAGCTATCGCCGAGGGATTTTGATTCGAGAACAATGTACCGCTGGCCACAATCGGTGATCGGGTCGCCCGAGTGCAATTTCTCGACCGCAACCGACTCCGGAGTTGCATCTGCCTCCATCCATGACACGTTAGGTCAATTCCGCGAATCAGGGAATAGACCGCTACGTGCTGTCGGCGTGGCGCTGCTTGAAAAAAACGCTGACTCGAGAAATCAGGCCGTCGTCGTCTTGCTCGAACAGGATGCACTCGGGCCACGTCGTCGCGACGTCATCGATCTCGAATGTCTCGGACAGTTCGGCGTAGCACACCCGGGAATCGACGTGAGAGACCCGCTGCACGTGTAACCGATGGCCCGCGAGATTGGTGCATACCTTGCGCAGGTAGGCGACATAGTGTGCCTTGCCCTCGATGACATCGCAGAACGGACCCTCCCGGATCAGTCCTGCGTCGGCGATGGTGTCGGCCAGGCCCGCCCAGTCGTGCGCGGCCAGGCATTCCAGATAACGCTCGACCACCTGACCGTGCGTACTCATGGCGCCTCCGCTCACTTCTGGGTCCACGGTAAGCGCGCCGCGGAGGCAGGGCTAGGTTCTTCGGTATGAGTTTGTGGACCGCGCACTCCGAACACGCGCTGTCAGAAGATGTGCCCGCCCCGCCGGATGCGGTGCGCGACTTCTACGTGGATTTGCACAACATCAAACTCGTGCACCCGCTGATCGTGTCGGTGGAGTCGCTCGAGCGCAGCGATACGCCGGATGGCTACCGGCAGAGCTACCGAGTGGTCGATCGAATTCCGTTGGGGCCCTTCACCAAGGAGATTACTTACCAGGCGTGCATGCACGTCCGCCATAGCGGCTACGTGCTCACTGAGGCCGATCAATCCCCGGGGGTGCGCCTGCGCGGAATGGTGAGCTTCGAGCCGATCCAGGAGCCGATAGGCGGCACCCGGCTCACCGAGCGGATCCGGATATCGGCGCCCCGGCTGTTGGCCCCGATCACCCGGCGCGAGGGAGTCAAAGCGCACCGCAAGATGCTGGCCGGGATTCGTAACCACTTCGAATCAGCCTGAGCCGCTACGAGTCCGGGGCCGCTCACCCGCCGGCGAAATCGATCACACCGCGAATGTTGCGGCCCTCGCGCAGATCCGTCATCGCCTCGTTGATCTCGTCGAGCTGATAGTGGCGGGTGACCAACTCGTCGAGCTTCACCGCGCCGGCCTGGTACATGGACAACAGCATCGGCACACTGGTGCGCGGATTCATGCCGCCGTACAGCGCTCCCTTGAGTTGCTTGGCCGACAGCACCATCTCCTGCAGGACCAGTGGAACCATCGCCTCGGTATACGGGGTGATGCCGGTGACCACGCAGGTCCCCCCCTTGCGAAGCAACCTCATGGCCATGGGGATCAGCTCCACGTGCAGGACACCGGGGGTCAAGACGACGCGGTCGGCCATCACGCCGGCGGTGATGTCGCCCACCAGGGGTATCGCCTCCTCGGCGGAGGCGGCGGCATGCGTGGAACCGAAGATCTTCGCCGAATCCCGCTTGTATTCAACAGGATCCACGGCAACGACATATTTCGCGCCGGCGGCACGCGCTCCCTGCAGGGCGTTCATCCCAACGCCACCGGTGCCGATCACCACCACGGTGTCACCGGGTTCGGTGCCGGCCGTCACCGTCGCGGAGCCCCAGCCGGTGCTGACGCCGCACGATACGAGCGAGGCGGCGTGGAAGGGGACCGCGTCGCCGATCTTGATGACGGATCTTTCCGTCAGGACTGCGTACTCGGCAAACGTGCCGAGTTGACCGTAAGCCATCAGGTTTTCGCCGCCGAGGTGCCGTCGGCACGTTCCGTCGGTCGGCATCTCTCGGGAGAACAGACTTGCGCCGGCATCGCAGATGTAGCTCTGCCCGTTCACGCAAAACCGGCAATCGCCGCACGCGGGAATGAACGACATCGCCACCCGATCGCCCGGGCGCACCGTCGTCACGCCCGGCCCGACTTGTTCGATCACACCAGCGCCCTCGTGACCGCCGATCATCGGGAACCAGTCTGGCTCAGGGATTCCCGTCGCGGCCCGCACCTGCGCGGTCGGCAATACGTCGCCGGTGAACAGATGGTCGTCGGAATGGCAGATTCCGGCGACGGCCATCCGCACCAGGACTTCACCGGCGCGGGGCGGATCAAGTTCGATCTCGCTGATCTCCCAGTCCTGGCCGACCCCGCGAATCACAGCGGCACGACACTTCATGGTGTTCTCCTTGATCTTTCGTTGCGGCTCACCGGGCCAGGGCTGCCCGCAGTTCCCGCTTGAGCACCTTGCCGTAGCTGTTTTTCGGTAGCTCGTCGACGAATTCGTACCGTTTGGGCCGCTTGAAACGGGCGATGCGCCGCAACAGATGTGCGTCTAAGGCCGCGGGGTCGACCGTGCCGACGATGAACGCGACCACCACCTCACCCCACTCGGCGTCGGGGGTTCCGACCACGCACGCCTCCGCGACGCCGGGGTGCTCCAGCAGCACCTCCTCCACTTCGCGGGGGTAAATATTGCTTCCGCCGCTGATGACGACATCCTTCGACCGGTCGCGCAGCGTCAGAAAACCGCGCGCGTCGAATGAACCCAGGTCGCCGGTGTAGAGCCAGCCGTCTTTGAGCGTGGCGTTGGTCGCGTCGGGATTGCGCCAGTACCCGGACATGACCGCCTCGCCGCGGCAGACGATTTCGCCGATCTCGCCGACGGGCGCCGGGAGGCCGTCGGTACGCAGCACCGCGACCTCCATTCCCGAGCGCGCATACCCGACCGAACCCAGAATCGCGTCGTCGTCGGAGTCGTGATCGACGCCGCGTAACCCGGTGATCGTCATCGGGGACTCGCCCTGGCCGTAGATCTGCGCGAAGATGGGGCCGAATGCCGTGATCGCCCTGCGCAGGCTTTCGACGTACATCGGCCCGCCGCCGTAGACGATCAACTTGAGATTGGCCGGACGGCCTCGGCCCGTGTCGACCAGTCGTTGCACCATCGTCGGCGCCAGAAATGCGCTGACGGCCGGGTGGTGTTCGCAGAGATCGAGGAACTCCCCGGGATCGTAGGAACCGGATTCGGGCACCACCTGGCGGGCAGCGCGCAGCACGTACGGCAGGACATAGAGGCCGGAGCCGTGCGACATCGGCGCCGCGTGCACGAGGCTGCAGTCCTCATCGACAGCGTCGATGTCGGCCAGATGTGCGACGGTCATCGCCGTGAGGTTGCGGTGCGACAGCATCGCGCCTTTGGATCGTCCGGTGGTGCCGCTGGTATAGAACAGCCACGCCAATGCGGCCGGATCGGTGTGCGGTGGCGGCGCCGACGGGGTGGCGCTGAAGCGCCGTGAATAGTCCTCGGAATCAATGATTTCCGTGCGTGTGGTGGTGATCGGTGCCAGGTCGGCGCCGATCTTGGTAGAGGCGAACACCTGCGCGACGCCCGCATCCTGGAAAATCTGCGCCATCTCGAGCGGATGCAGCTTGAAGTTGACCGGGACGACGACGCATTCGGCGGCCCAGATCGCGAACATCAACTCGATGATCTCGGGGCGGTTGTGGGTCGCGATCGCGATACGCGCATGCGCACCGTGCTGCTGCCGGATCGACGCCGCCAGCCGTAACACCCGGTCGCGCAACTCGATCCAGGTGCAAACTTCGCGGCTTCCGTGGTACAGGGCGCCGCGATCGGGGAACCGGCTGGCGGCCTGATCGAGCAGCGCGAACAGATTCATTGCTCGATCCACCGTGATTCCAGCGCGAAGTCCGACAGATACTTCGTCGAACTCCATCCGCCGTCCACGACGATCGTCTGGCCGTTGATGAAACTTCCGCCCGGCGAGCACAGGAAGGCCACCGTGCTGGCGATGTCGTCGATGCGGCCCAACCGCTGATGCGGGGTCATCTCGGTGTTGATCTTGCGGAATCGCTGGTCCTGCAAGCGCTTCTCGACCATCGGCGTCACCGTCACCCCGGGCGCGACGGCGTTGCAGCGGATGCCCGACGCGCCGTACTGGCAGGCGATATGGGTGGTCAGCGCGGTCAGCCCGCCCTTCGCGGCGGAGTAGGCGCCGCCGCGCAGGCCGCCGACGACGGCGAATGTCGATGTCACGTTGATGATCGCCGACCCCGGCGCCATGTGTGGCAGCACGTCGCGGGCAAGCCGAAACGGTGCCCGCAACATCAAACCCAAGAAGTAGTCCAGGGTTTCGTCGTCGGTCTCGTGCAGCGGTTTCGGGCTGCCCACACCGGCGTTGTTGATCAGGAAGTCGATGTGACCCCAGCGCTGCACCGCGAGATCCACGATGCGTCGTGGCGCGTCCTCGTCGGTCAAGTCGACCGCCAGCGTGGCCACCCGGTCCGGATCGTCGATCGCCCTCTCGAGCTCGGCGAGCCGGTCCGGGTTGCGGCCCGTGCCCAGAATCGCCATGCCCATCTCGGCGAGTTTTGTCGCGCAGCCCAACCCGATGCCGCTGCTTGCTCCCGTGACGATTGCGACCTGCATCTCACCCATCCTCGGTTCCCGCCTTGGTCAAAGACGCTCGGATCTGATGCTTGAGGACCTTGCCCGCATCGTTTTTCGGCAGGGCATCGGTGATCACGACCTGCTCCGGCGCCTTGAATTTGGCCACACCCTTGCTCACCAGCAGCGCAAGCAGGCTCGCGACGTCCGGGGCGGGGTTCCCCGCGGGCACGATCACCGCGCACGCCCGCTCGCCGGTGCGCTCGTCGGGCAGCCCGACGACCGCGATCTCGGCGATGCCGGGGTGGTCGGCAAGCAGGTCCTCGACCTCCTTGGCCGAGATGTTCTCGCCGCTGCGGATGATGACATCTTTGGCTCGGCCGGTCACGACGAGGTACCGGTCGTCAACCCAGCGTCCCAGGTCACCGGTGTGGAAAAAGCCTGCGGCATCGACGGATTCGTCCTGCGCGTGGCGGTAGCCGACCAGCATCTGCGGGCCGCGCACGCAGATTTCCCCGTCACCGGCGGGTGCGGATTCGTGCGCGACGAGCTTGATCCGCGCGATCCCGGGCCGGCCGTCGGTGTCCGCCGCGTAATCGGCTTCGTCGGGCCCGGGAGCGCCGACCGTCGTGACGGGCACTTCCGTGCACCCATACACCCGGGTGACCAGGGCACGGCTGAAATACGCTGCGGCGCAGCGGATCAGCGTCGGCGATACGGACGCGCCCCCGCAGATGAACACCTTCAGGTCGGGCAGCCGGGTCCCGGCCTGCTCGGCGGCAGACAACAGCTGCTGCAGAAATGGCGTGGCCCCGGCCATGTGGGTACATCGCTCGGCGTCCATCAGGGCGACGGCCTCCGACGGTTCCCATCGGTCCATCAACACCGCGGTCGTTCCCAGCAGTAGCGGGCATTCGAAGGCATAGATAGAGCCACCGATATGGGCGATCGGCGACGGGACCAGGAAGGTGTCGCCCGGCTCGATCATCCAGTGGTCACGGATCTGACAGATCAGGGCGTGGATCGAATTATGAGTGTGCAGGACGCCTTTCGGCCGACTCGTGGTGCCCGAGGTGTAGAGGATCATCCGCACCGAATCGGGATCCAGCTGAGGAAGCACCGCGTCTTGTGCCGAGTGCTCGGC
The DNA here is from genome assembly GCF_041287235.1 of Mycobacterium sp. pR1184. Classification (NCBI taxonomy): domain Bacteria; kingdom Bacillati; phylum Actinomycetota; class Actinomycetes; order Mycobacteriales; family Mycobacteriaceae; genus Mycobacterium; species Mycobacterium sp. pR1184. The sequence continues at coordinate 160,230 of NZ_JBGGKR010000005.1, forward strand.
GAGCAGGGCAGCGTATGGAGTGTGCGCGGGGCCGGCGCCGCGGACCACCACCACGGTCGGTGCCGGACTCATCGCGGCCGTCACCCGGTCGAGCATCGCGGCATAGTCATGTCCGCCATATTGGCCCGGGACGAAAACGATTGCGGTATGGGCATCTTCGAGGATGAAACGCAGGTCGTGGTCGCGCAGCGACGGCAGGATCGGGTTCACCACCATTCCGGCCAGCGTCGCGGCCAGATAGATGACGGCGGCCTCATGCCAATTCGGCAGCAGGAACGACACGACGCTGCCCGTCGGCATGCGCGACATTAGAGCGGTTGCCAACGCGCCGGCCTGCGTGTAGAGCGCGGCACAATCCATCCGGATGTCCTTGTCCACCAGAACTACTCGCTGCGGCGATACTTCGGCGGCGGTGCGCAGCGAATCGGCCAGCGTGGTGTGAACCCAGAGCCCGCGGCGGTATGCCTCGGCGGTGTACTGCGGGGGCTGGGCGGTCACCTCAACCGGCCTGACCAGCGACGCGACGCATCGTCATCGCGTACCGAAACCTCGACGACAGGTGCGTGTTGATCGTCACCTGAGCCACCTCGCCGTCGGAGGTCGTGTAGGTGCGGCGCATCTGCAGGGCAGCAGTGCCCGCTTCGACGCCCAGGCCGTCGGCCAGTTCCGGCGAAAGCAAAACGGCGGCGATCTCCTGGTGCAACGCGGCGACACTGACGCCGAACAGATCCTCGATCAGCGGAAAAATAGGGCCGGCATGACGTTGCAGCAGCCTGCCGACCGCGGCGAAACTGCGGCTGATGTAGTACTCGGTTCGGCAGATCGGCACCGGCGCGCCGTCGGCTTGCCGATAGCCCCTTACCGATAGCCACTGGGAGCCGACCTCGAGTCCGGTGGCAGCGGCCAACTCCTCGTCGATCGTCACCATCGCGTTGGATTCGATGGTCAGTTGCGCACCGGCCGCGAACGCGAGGAGATCATCGATCGACATCGCGTCCTGGGCATAGGAACTCGACGCGGGCCGGGGCACCACCCGGGTGCCCGCCCGCGGTCGGGATGCGACCAGGTTGTCCTCGCGAAGTCGGCGCAGCGCTTCGCGGACGGTATAGCGGCTTACCGCGAAGCGCTCGCACAGTTGGTGTTCGGTCGGCAGCTGCGAGCCCACCGGGTACACCCCGTCGACGATCTCCTTGCGCAACGTGCGTGCGATCTGTAGGTAGCGGTGGTCACCCGCGATGGCCTGAGACATCAGCCGCCGTCCTGGTGCAGTGCCAGCACGCTGCCGTCGCCGTCGGCCGCGATGTAGATTGTTCCGTCGGCCGCGGCGGTGATCCCGGCGAACGGGCCCTGCGGTCCGGAAAACGGCGGCATGCCCAGCAGCGGCTTGGGCGTGACGCCGGGGGGCGGACCGACCGGCAGCCCGGATGCGACCGTCTGCCGTGCGCTGCTGGTCAGATCGAACGCGATCAGCTCCTTGGCGCCGGCATCGACGATGTAGAGCACTCCGCCTTGTACCAAAATGCCTTGCGGGCGTTGCAGATCCGCGACAACGGTGTCGATTTTCGACCCGTTCACCCTGACCACTCGGCCCGCCCCGGCCTCGGCGACCAGGCAGGTCCCGTCGACATCGATCGCGACCCCGACCGGCTCATGCAGGCCGGTGGCCAGCACCTCGCTACCGCCGGACCGCAGCGACAGCACCCGTCCGGTGCCCAGCTCCGCAAACACCACCCCGGCGGGGCTCAGCGCGACACCGTAGAGCTGATCGAAACCGTCTGCCAGCACCTCGGTTTCGTTCGCCTCGGGCCGGTAGCGGCTGACCTGACCGCCGGACGTCGTGATGACGAACTCACCGGGCCCGCTGGCGACAACGCCGCGCAGGAATCCGGGATAGCCGGGGCTGAACAACATGCCCGCGGTGTGCAAGGACCCGTCGGGCGCGGCGACGTAAAAGTAGGTGCCGTCGGCGATGTAGAGCTGTCCGTCGTAGCCGACCGCGAGGTCCAGCGGCCAGTTGAGTCCGCCGGGCAACACGCACCTCGTGGTGCCCTGCGGCGATATCTCGGTGATCTCGCCGGTGAAGTTGGAGACGAACAGCTGCTCGCCGACAAAGGTGCAGTTGTCCAGGCCGGGATTCAGCTGGGCGAGCAGTTGCCGTTCGCCGCTGCGGGGATCGATGCGCAGCACCTGACCGCTGGCCACCTGAGTGGAAACGATATGGCCCTGCGCGTCGAATTTGACCGAATCTGGCACACCGAGATCGCTTGCGACACACTGTGGTTCGCCGCCGTCAGGGTCGATACGCCAGATTTCATTGGCGCCCATCACCGGGAAGTAGAGCAGGCCGTCCGGCCCGACCTCCATCGCATTGGGTGAGGGCACGTTCTCCAAGAGCACCCGAGGCGGTCCACCCGTCAGGTCGAACTCCAGTAGCCGTCCGCCCGTTCGACATTCACCGATGAACAACCGGCCCCGATAAAAGGTGATGCCGTTGGCCGACGGCACGTCGTCACGCAGCACCCGCGTCCGGCCGCCGGTGTCGCGCACGCTGACCCGCCCGTTCATCACCTCGGTCGCGTACAGGTTGCCGCCGGCGTCGAACGCGACGTCGTCGGGTGCCACGATGTCGCCGCCCTTGGGGCTGGCGGTGACGAGCTCCCCGGTGCGGTGATCCAGCGCGCTGATCTGACTGCCGGTGACCTGGGCGATGTAGATGCGACCGTCCGGGCCGGTCCGCAATCCGTTGGCGCCGAACAGCCGACTGGGCGCGGTGACTCGTTCGAGCTCCCATCCCTCGGCGACGTCCACTGGGTGCGTCACCGGGTACCGCGAGAGCTGCGTGGAGATCGCCATCGACTCGCCGAGGTCCTTCCGTGCGCCGTTTGGGCTGGACGTTATCAACTCGGCCTAGTCCAGACAATAGCTGCTTACGCGTAACGGCCCGACCTTGACAGCCAAGTCTGCCGATCGGAATAGTGTTCTCCAACGGGCAGAATGCGATATTTTGTCTGGACAAAACGGTGTTAGATCCGACTGCGGACGATGACGACAGGACACGTCCAAGGCGGGCGAAAGCAGGTCATGGACGATCTTCTAGGGCGCCTCTTAGGGTTGGAAGGCCGCGTCGTGGTGGTTTCCGGGGCCGGCGGCGGCGGCATCGGCACCACCGTCACGGCCATGACCGCTCGCGCCGGCGCCACCGTGATCGCCGTCAGCCGCTCGAAGGAAAACCTGGACGAGCACATCGATCCGCTGGCCGCCCGCGGGCTGGCCGTGGTGCCCGTCGTCGCCGACGCGTCCACCGATGCGGGCATCGCCACGGTGATCGACCACGCGCGCCGCGCCGAGGGCAGCTTGTACGGGCTGGTCAACGTCGCCGGCGGCGCGCAACCGTCGACGTGGATGCCGTCGACGCGGGTGGCGCGCAGCGACTGGCGCACGATCTTCGCCGACAATCTCGAAACGGCGTTCTTCATGAGCCAGGCCGTGGCGAGCGAACTAGTCGCGCAGCGACAGCCGGGGTCGATCGTGTCGATCTCCTCGATCAGCGGCATGAACACCGCTCCGTTTCACATCGCCTACGGGACGGCCAAGGCCGCGATCGTTGCGATGACCCGCACGATGGCCGTCGAGTTGGCCGACTCGGGCATCCGGGTGAACGCGGTGGCGCCCGGCGTCACCGAGACCGCGGCCTCGCGCACCTACGTCGACGAGGACCCCGAGCGGGATCGGCAGGCAATCGCGATGGGTCGGCGGGGCCGGCCCGAGGAGCAGGCCGGCGCGATCCTGTTCCTGCTCTCCGAGATGTCGAGCTATATCACCGGACAGACGCTGCTCGTCGACGGCGGTCTGGACCTCAAGTGGACCCACCTCGGGGCCGACAACACATCGCTTTTCCTCAAGGACGAGTCCTTCCGCGCCGAGATTAGGAGGATGCGATGACCGACTTGGCAAGCGGCGTGAATCCCGAAGCGGGTGAAGAACTATCGACACCGATGACTATCGGCGTCGAGGCATACATCTCCGAGGACTATGCCCGCGCCGAGCGTGACAAGTTGTGGCGCCGGGTCTGGCAGCAGGTCGGCCGCGCTGAAGAGTTGCCCGAGGTGGGCAGTTACCTCACCTATGACATCCTCGACGACTCGATCATCGTGGTGCGCACCGGTAGCGACGAGTTCCACGCGCACCATAACGTCTGCATGCATCGTGGCCGCCGGCTGATCGACACCCCCGATGGTGCCAAAAACGCCTGCGGCCGAGCGCGAAAGTCGTTCGTGTGCGGCTTTCACGGCTGGACCTATGGTCTCGACGGCGCGTGCACTCACATCCGCGAACAGCAGGACTGGCAGGAAGCGCTGACGCCGGACAACACCCACCTACGGCCGGTCCGGGTCGACACCTGGGGTGGGTGGTTGTGGATCAACATGGACCCGGACTGCGAGCCGCTGGCCGACTTCCTGTTCCCCGCCGCGAAGATCCTCGACCCGTTCGGGCTGGAGAACATGCGCTACAAATGGCGCAAGTGGCTGTCCTTCGACTGCAACTGGAAAGTCGCGCTGGAGGCGTTCAACGAGACCTACCACGTCTACACCACGCATCCGGAGTTCAATAAGTTCGGCGAGTTCAAGGGCTGGGCGAAAGCACAAGGCAAGCACAGCAACATCGGCTATGACGCCCCGGACGACCTCGCGGCGACCAAGTCCAAAATCCGCCTCGGAACCGGCGCCGATCCCCGGGTGTCGACGGCGCAGATGCAGATCTACACGATGGAGGAAACCAACACCTCCACCACCGAGACGCTGGTGAACGCCGCCAAACGGTTGGTCGACGAACTGCCCGAGGGCACACCGGCCGACAAGGTCCTCGAACATTGGCTGGCCTCCGCGCGCCGCGACGACGAAGCCCGCGGCGTGATCTGGCCGACGATTCCGTCCGACATCCTCGGGCAAGCCGGCACCGCTTGGCAGATCTTCCCAAACTTCCAGATCGGGCAGGGCCTGACGGTAGCGCTGTGCTACGGCGCACGGCCGCACCCCAGCTACAACCCGAACAAGTGCATCTTTGAGGTGTCGGTCTTCGAGCTATACCCGAAAGGGCAAGAGCCACAAACGCACTGGGAGTACACGCCGGTCGGTGACCCGAGATGGCGGTCGGTGCTGCCGCAAGACTTCTCCAATATGGCTGCCGTGCAGCAGGGCATGAAATCGCTCGGCTTCCCCGGCACCAAGCCCAACCCATACCGGGAACGCAGCACGGTCAACTTGCATTACCAATTGTCGAAGTATATGGGTGCCGGTGAGCCCCAGGAGCTTTCGAGCAAGGAGCGCCCACGGGCATGATCCCCGGCACGGATGAACGCCAAGACGGTTGCGGGCCCACCGAGGTGCCGCAGGACGTCGACATCGACGCGACGCGGGCCAAGTACGCCCAGGAGCGCGAGAAGCGCCTGCGCACCGACGGCAGCGCGCAGTATCTCGAACTCGACGGCGACCTGGCGGACCTCTACGAGGTAGACCCGTACACCCCGGTGGCCGACCGCCCCCCGATCGATGCGGACATCGAGGTCGTCGTGCTCGGCGGCGGCTTTGCCGGGTTGTTGTCGGGCGCCTACCTGAAAAAGGCTGGCGTGCACGATGTTCGGGTCATCGATATGGCCGGGGACTTCGGCGGCGTGTGGTACTGGAACCGCTTCCCCGGCATCCAGTGCGACAACGACGCCTACTGCTACGTCCCGATGCTTGAGGAACTCGAGTTCCTGCCGAGCAAGAAGTTCGCCGACGGCGCCGAGATATTCGCGCACTGCCAGGCCATGGGCAAACACTTCGATCTCTACGACGGCGCGATCTTCTCTACCCAGGTCGAGACCATGCGTTGGGACGAAAGCAGCAAGCGCTGGCGGCTGACCACCAACCGCGGTGACGACATCCGCGCGCGGTTCGTGGTGATGGCGCAGGGCTCGTACAACAAGCCGAAGCTGCCCGGCATCCCCGGCATCAAGGAGTACCTGGCCGCCGGCGGCCACGCATTCCATTCGGCACGCTGGGACTACGACTACACCGGAGGCGATGCCAACGGTGGTCTGCACAAGCTCGCCGACAAGCGTGTGGCACTCGTCGGCACGGGTGCCACCGGCGTTCAGCTGGTGCCGCATCTCGGCCGGGATGCCCAGCAACTGTTCGTGTTCCAGCGCACCCCGTCGTCGGTGGACATGCGCGCCAACACGCCCACCGATCCGGCCTGGGCCGCGACCCTGCAGCCCGGTTGGCAGGAGGAGCGTAAGCGCAATTTCCACAACTGGTCACCGTTTGTCGGGGTGGTCTTCGGCGAACCGGATCTGGTGTGTGACTTCTGGACCGAATTGGGCCGCAACATGACCGCGCGGATTGCCGCCAGCCCGGATCCCGCCGCGCTGGGGATCGAGGAGATCATGGAGATCCGGGAGGAAGAGGACTACAAGATCATGGAGCGGCTGCGACGCCGCGTGGCCGCGCTGGTTGACGATCCCGACACCGCCGAGGCTCTCAAGCCTTACTACCGCTTTATGTGCAAGCGGCCGTGTTCGAGCGAGACGTACCTGCCGGCGTTCAACCTGCCCAATGTGACGTTGGTGGACGTGTCGGAATCCAAGGGCGTGGAACGCCTGACGGAGAAGGGCATTGTCGCGAACGGTATTGAGTACGAGGTCGATTGCGTCGTGTTCGCCAGTGGGTTCGAGATCTCCACGGAGATTAGTCGCCGCTTCGCGGTCGACGTCATCGAGGGCCGCGACGGGCTGTCGCTGTTCGATTACTGGCGCGACAGGTACCAGACGCTGCACGGCATGACCACTCGCGGATTCCCCAACCAGTTCTTCACCGGTTTCATCCAGGGCGGCGTCTCGGCCAACACCACCGCGATGTTCGAGCAACAGGCCGAGCACATTGCTTACATCATCGCCGAGGCGCAGAAACGCGGCGCTACCACCGTCGAACCTAGTCAAGAGGGCCAAGACGGTTGGGTCAATACCGTCGGTGAACTCGCGATCGACAACTCCGCGTTCGAGATGTCCTGCACGCCTGGTTATTACAACAACGAGGGTCAGGGTGGCGCCAAGGACAATGGTGCGTTCCTCGGTGATTTCTACTCGCCGGGCTTCTATGCCTTCGGCGAGCTGATCGCCGAGTGGCGCGACGCGGGTGATCTAGCAGGTCTCGAGCTTTCATGAGCGAGTTGCGATTCGACGACCGCGTCGCGGTGGTGACCGGAGCGGGCCGCGGCTTGGGTCGCGCCTACGCACAGCTGCTCGCCGCGCGCGGAGCCAAGGTGGTCGTCAACGACGTCGGTGGGGATCTCGGCGGCGCGGGGGTCGATGCCGGTCCGGCCGAACGGGTGGTCGAAGAGATCACCGCGGCCGGAGGCCGGGCGGTTGCCTGCAGCGCGTCGGTGACGACCGCCGCGGGTGGCGAGGCGATCGTCGCGGCCGCACTCGAACACTTCGGCCGCCTGGACATTCTGGTGCACAACGCCGGCAACGTCCGTCGCGGCTCGCTGAAGGACATGAGCTACGAGGACTTCGACGCCGTACTCGACGTGCATCTGCGCGGCGCGTTCCACGTGGTGCGGCCCGCTTTTCCGCTCATGTGCGCGGCAGGCTACGGCCGCATCGTGCTGACGTCGTCGATCGGCGGCCTGTACGGAAACCGCAACGTGGCCAACTACGCCGCCGCCAAGGCGGGCGTGATCGGGCTGTCCAACGTCGTCGCACTCGAAGGTGCCGCCGAAGGTGTGCAATGCAACGTGATCATCCCGGCCGCGGTGACACGCATGGCCGAGGGCATCGACATCTCGGGCTACCCGCCGATGGGTGCGGAACTTGTTGCACCCGTAGTGGGTTGGCTCGCGCACGAGTCGTGCTCGGTGACCGGTGAACTGTTCATCGCGCTGGCGGGGCGGGTGGCCCGCGCCGTCATCGCGGAAAGCCCGGGCGTGTGCCGGCCAGCGTGGACGATCGAGGACGTCGACAGCCACCTGGATGCGATCCGTTACGTCGAAGCGCCGCTGATCTTTCCGGTCGCCCCAGACGGCCACAACGAGCACATTCGCTACAGCTTCGAGCTGGCTCAGCGGTCAAACGAACTACATGGCTCAAACGACCAAGGAGCGCTTCGTGGCTAGCCCGACGGGCCCGATGACCGGGGTGCGCGTGGTCGATCTCACCGCAATGGTGATGGGACCCTACTGCACGCAGATATTGGCAGACATGGGTGCCGACGTCATCAAAGTCGAACCACCCCAAGGGGATAACACCCGCTACATCTCGGTGGGGCCGGCGCCCGGCATGAGCGGGGTATTCGTCAACGTCAACCGCGGCAAGCGCAGCGTCGTACTGGACCTGCAAACCGACGCTGGAGCTGATGCGCTGCGCGCTCTCGTCGAGACCGCCGACGTATTCATCCACTCGATGCGTGCCAAGGCAATCGCGAAGCTCGGCTTCGGCTACGACGACGTCGCCGCCATCAACCCCGCAATCGTCTACACCAATTGCTACGGATATGGGCGACGCGGACCCGACCACGACCGTCCCGCCTACGACGACACGATTCAGGCCGAATGCGGTCTGCCCGCGGTGCAGCAGCAATTGACCGGTGAGGCCGATTACGTCGGCACCATCATGGCCGACAAGATCGCCGGGCTGACGGCGTTGTACGCGACGATGATGGCGTTGTTTCACCGCGAACGCACCGGCGAGGGGCAAGAGGTCGAAGTCGCCATGTTCGAAACGATGGCCTCGTTCATGCTGGTCGAACACGCCAACGGCGCGATGTTCGACCCCCCGCTGGGGCCGGCGGTGTATCCGCGCACCGTGGCGCCCAACCGCCGCCCGTATCGCACCAGCGACGGCTACATCGCCGCATTGATCTACAACGACAAGCACTGGAACGCCTTCATGGAGGCCGTGCAGCCGCCGTGGGCCAGCGAGCTGTATTCGACGCTGGAACAACGTGCTCGCGAGATCGACACCGTCTACGGGCTGGTTGCCGAGACGATGAAAGAGCGTTCCACCGCCCAGTGGTTGACGTTGTTGCGCCGACTCGAGATACCGGCCGCGCCGCTGAACACCCCCGGCGCGCTTTTCGACGATCCCCATCTGGCCGCCGTCGGCATGTTCGAGACGGTGGACACCCCGCACGGGCGGGTGCGTTTCCCGGGTGTGCCCACCTGGTTCTCCCAGACGCCGGGCCGTGTCGCGGGACCCGCGCCGGAGCTCGGCGCCCACACAGCAGAAGTGCTCGCCGAAATCGGTCTGGCCGTCGACGCGAACCAGGGTTAGCGCTGAGACCACGAAATGTATTGCCAGCAGAGGAGTTTCCAACGATGACCGTCCCCGTTTACCAGCGGATCCTCGACCTGTTCGAGGCCGAGGGCGTCAACACCCTGTTCGGCATCCCGGACCCGAACTTCGTGCACATGTTCGCCGAGGCCGACGCGCGCGGGTGGTCGGTGGTCGCACCGCATCACGAATTGAGCGCGGGATTCATGGCCGAGGCGGCGTCGCGGATGACGGGTAACCCCGGACTGTGCATCGGCACCCTCGGCCCGGGCATGGCCAACATCGCCGGGGCGATCCAGTGTGCACTCGTGGAGAACTCGCCGGTGATCTTCCTCGGCGGTCAGCGGGCCCGCGTCACCGAGCGCCGGGTGCGCCGCGGCCGCATCCAATTCGTGCAACAGGAACCGCTTTTCGCCGCGTCCGTGAAGTACAGCAGCTCGATCGAATACGCCGACCAGACCGACGAGATCATCCACGAGGCCATCCGTAAGGCGATGTCGGGCACCCCGGGTCCGGTCTACGTCGAGTTCCCGTCACACGTCATCCTCGAGGAGCTCGACGTCGCCGAAGCGCCGCCGCCCAGTACCTACCGGCTGGTCAACCAGGGCGCCGGCACCCGCGAGGTCGCCGAGGCCGTCAAGCTGATCCGCGAGGCCAAAAGCCCGGTCCTGCTGGTCGGCCACGGCGTGTACACCACCCGTACTCAACAACAGGTCAGGGAGCTGGCCGAGCTGATGGCCTGCCCGGTGATTCAGACCTCCGGCGGCACCTCGTTCATCCCGGGACTGCAGGAGCGGACGTTTCCCTACTTGTTCTCCCCGGCGGCCAACGACGCCGTCGAGGAATCCGACCTGTGCGTCGCGCTGGGTACCGAACTCGGTGAGCCGATGCACTACGGCCGCACCCAGCACTGGGCGGGCAACGATGCGAACCGCAAATGGGTTCTGGTCGAGCAGGATCCGACCGCCATCGGCGTCAACCGCCCCGTCGACGTCGCGCTGGTCGGCGATCTGCGCGGTGTCGTGCCGCAGCTGGTCTCCGCACTCAAGGGGTCTGCGCGCCAACCCGCGCCCACGCTGGCGGCCCTGATCGAAAAAGATGCGAAAGAGCTTGCGGACGTGGCGGAATCGGCACCGTCTGGGCGCTCGCCGATCCACCCGGCGCGCTACGTGGTCGAGGCCACCAAGGCGTTCAACGAACTCGAGGACGGCATCATGGTGCGCGACGGCGGCGCGACCGTGATCTTTCAGTGGACCTACTCGCAGTCCAAGCCGCGCGACGTCATCTGGAACCAGAACTTCGGCCACCTCGGCACCGGATTGCCCTATGCGATCGGAGCGTCCGTCGCCGAGGGCGGTAAGCGGCCGGTGATGCTGCTGACCAGCGACTCCGCGTTCCTCTTCCATATAGCCGAGTTGGAAACCGCTGCGCGACAGAACCTTCCGCTGGTTTGCGTGGTGGGCGTCGACCACCAGTGGGGCTTGGAAGTGGGCGTGTACAAGCGCACCTTCCCCCAGCCGTCGCCGCAGCCCGGCGTGCACTGGAGCAAGGATGTTCGGATGGACAAGGTTGCCGAAGGCTTCGGCTGCCACGGTGAGTACGTCGAGAAGGAATCCGAGATCGGCCCTGCGATCGCTCGCGCCTACGCCAGTGGCAAAGTCGGTGTGGTGCACGTGTGCATCGACCCCAAGGCCAACTCCGAGGAGATGCCCAAGTACGACCGATTCCGGACCTGGTATGCCGAAGGCACTCAGTAAGCGCACTTCACCGAGAAAGGGATGATGTCATGCGCGAATACCTGAACTTCTACATCGACGGCAATTGGGTTGAGCCGTTGGCGCCCAACCCTTTCGACGTGGAAAACCCGGCAACCGAGCAGGTGTCCGGCCGGATCTCGCTGGGCTCGGCGGCCGACGTCGACGTCGCGGTCAAGGCCGCGCGGCACGCCTTCGCGAGCTGGTCGCAAAGCAGCCGCGAACAGCGGCTGGACCTGTTGCAGGCCATCCTCGCCGAATACCAGAAGCGCTCGAGCGACCTCGCCGAGGCGGTCACCGAGGAAATCGGCGCGCCGGCGTCGCTGGCCGCGGGGCCACAGGTCTTCCTCGGGATCGGACACCTGAACACGGCCATCGAGGCCTTGAAGAACTTCGCGTTCGAGGAACAAAAAGGGGCCAGCCTGATCACCAAGGAGCCGATCGGTGTCTGCGGACTGATCACGCCGTGGAACTGGCCGATCAACCAGGTCGCGGTCAAGGTGTACCCGGCGTTGGCGACCGGCTGCACCGTCGTCTTGAAACCGTCTGAGGTAGCACCGTATTCGCCGTACATCTTTGCCGAGATCCTTGATGCCGCGGGCGTGCCACCCGGGGTGTTCAACCTGATCAACGGCGATGGCGCGGGCGTGGGCGTCGCCTTGGCCAGCCATCCCGACATCGACCTGGTGTCGTTCACCGGATCGACCCGCGCCGGTATCGAGGTGGCCAAGCTTGCCGCCCCGACGGTAAAACGAGTGACCCAGGAGCTCGGTGGCAAGAGCCCCAACATCGTGCTCGATGACAGCGGCTTCGCCGACGGTGTCCGCGCCGGTGTGGCCAACATGATGCCGAACTCCGGGCAGAGCTGTAACGCACCGACGCGCATGCTGGTACCGAACTCGCGCATGGCCGAAGCGATCTCCCTCGCGCGGGAGGCCGCCGAGCAGGTCACGGTGGGCCATCCCGACGCAGGGACGACGATCGGGCCGGTGGCGTCGAAGACTCAGTTCGACAAGGTGCAACGGCTAATCCGGCAGGGCGTCGATGAGGGTGCAACCGTGGTGGTGGGCGGCCCGGGCCGGCCGGACGGGCTGGATAAGGGCTACTACGTCAAGCCGACGGTCTTCGCGCACGTCACCAACGATATGACGATCGCGCGCGAGGAGATCTTCGGGCCGGTGCTGTGCATCCTCGGCTACGACGACCTGGACCAGGCCGTCGAGATTGCCAACGACACCGAATACGGGCTGGCGGGATTCGTCTCAGGAGCCGACCTCGACAAGGCACGTGAGGTCGCCCGCAAGATTCGCGCCGGCTGGGTGACGATCAACCACGCCTTCGACATGAACGCGCCCTTCGGCGGCTACAAGCGCAGCGGCAACGGTCGTGAGTGGAGCGAGTACGGCTTCCACGAGTACCTGGAAGTCAAGAGCACCCTGGGCTATTCCCCCTAGAAGGCCCTGACAAGGCCTAAACACTCTAGGCCGAAAACCGAGCACACCACCGCCGAAAACCGGCGCGTGTCTGCGCCGTATCCGACGCGGTCGCCCCTAAGCTTGCTGAAATCAAGAGGAGGGGTACGACGTATCGGCAGCAACGACCGCGCCGGGCACCGCAGTGGTCAGGGCGCGTTAAAAGCGGTCACTGAGCCGGACGGAACAGACTCCGCGCCGGCAAGTTCTGCTCGGCAGAATCGGTGGGTAGACCCCGTACGTCGGATCGGCCGGCTGGCGATATGGGATAAACCCGAGCAGCGCAGCGGCATTCCCGCACTCGACGGACTGCGCGCGGTAGCGGTCGGCTTGGTGCTCGCGGACCACGGTGGCATCCCCGGCGTGAGCGGCGGGTTCCTGGGCGTCGACGTCTTCTTCGTGCTCAGCGGATTCCTGATCACCTCGTTGTTGCTCGACGAGCTCGGGCGTACCGGCCGCATCGACCTCACCGGGTTCTGGATTCGCCGGGCCCGCCGGCTGCTTCCGGCGCTGGTGTTGATGGTGCTGGCCGTCGGCGCCGCCCGCGAACTGCTTCCCGCGCAAGCTCTTACCGGATTACGCGACGATGCGATCGCGGCGTTCTTATGGGTGGCGAACTGGCGTTTCGTCGCGCAGAAGACCGACTACTTCACCCAGGGTGCGCCGCCGTCGCCGCTGCAGCACGCCTGGTCTCTCGGCGTCGAGGAACAGTACTACTTCGTCTGGCCGGTCCTGCTGATCGCGGCCACCCTGCTGCTGGCCGCGCGGGCCAAGCGCTACTTCATGCGGGCCACGGTCGGCGATGTGCGCTTCGCCATCTTCGTGATCGCCACGCTGGGTGCGCTGGCTTCCGCGGCGGCAGCGATCGTGTTCGTCTCCGACACCACGCGTGATCGCATCTACTTCGGCACCGACACGCGCGCGCAGGCCTTGCTGGTCGGTTCCGCGGCGGCGGCTCTGCTGGTGCGAGATTGGCCGTCGCTCAACCGCGGCTGGTGCATGATCCGCAGTCGCTGGGGGCGACGGGTCGCCCGCTTGCTGCCGATGATCGGGGTGGCAGGGCTGGCGGCGGCGGCGCACTTCGCGACGGGCAATGTCGGTGATTTCCGGCACGGCTTGCTGATCGGTGTCGCGATCGCGGCGGTCTTCGTGGTCGCCCCGGTGGCGATGGAGCAGCGCGGCTTGGTCGCCCGCATTCTCGCCGCGCCACCGCTGGTCTGGCTGGGCACCATTTCCTACGGCATCTATCTGTGGCACTGGCCAATCTTTCTGGCGCTCAACGGCGAACGCACCGGATGGTCGGGGCTGCCGTTGTTCGCCGCCCGGTGCGGGCTCACGCTGGCGGTGGCAGGCGCGTCGTATTGGCTGATCGAACAACCCGTCCGGCGCTGGCGGCCGGCCCGGGTGGCGCTGCTGCCGCTGGCCGCTGCCACCGTGGCCAGCGCCGCGGCGATCACCCTGCTGCTGATTCCGGTCGGCACCGGAACGGGTCTGCGCGAGACCGGCCTGCCCCCGGGCGTTTCGGCGGTCGCCGCGGTGTCGAACGCCCCGCCCGGTGGCAGCCGCCCGGTCGGGCCGCGAAACCCCAACCGGCCATTCACCGTTTCGGTCTTCGGTGATTCGATCGGGTGGACCTGGATGCACTTCCTGCCGCCGACGCCCGGATTCGCGTTCCTCGACCACACCGTCATCGGGTGCAGTCTGGTGCGCGGCACCCCCTACCGGTACATCGGCCAGACCCTGGATCAGCGGGCCGAATGCGACACGTGGCCGAGCAGATGGGCAACGCAAATCAGTCAGGACCAGCCGGACGTCGCGCTGCTGATCATCGGCCGCTGGGAGACGGTGGACCGGGTCAACGAGGGACAGTGGACCCACATCGGTGACCCGACGTTCGACGCGTATCTCAACGCCGAGCTGGAACGAGCACTGAATATCGTGAGCGCCAGCGGGGTTCGGGTAGTGGTTGCCACGGTGCCGTACAGCCGGGGTGGCGAGAAACCGGACGGCCGCTTGTATCCGGAGGACCAGCCGGACCGCGTCAATCAATGGAATGCCATGCTGCGCAAGACTGTTGCGCAGCACAGCGGCGTCCAAATCCTGGACCTGAACAAAAAGCTTTGCCCCGACGGCGTTTACACCGCGAAGGTCGACGGCATCAAGGTGCGCAGTGACGGCGTGCACTTGACCCCGGAAGGGGTCAAGTGGCTGACGCCGTGGCTCGAAGAGTCGTTGCGGTAGGCACTTAGTCGTTGGTTCGGCAGCTGACTTCCATGCTGTCGCTTTCCCGGACCAGGCAATTGAAGCTGGTGTAGCCGTTGGCGGGGTCGCGCACGCGATCGAGGTACGGCGCCATGTCGGGCGCGCTGGCGTTGTCGGCGATCACCAAAGCGCCTGTGGTAAGCCGGGGTTCGAGCAGTTTGATCACCGGCAGATAGAGATCCTTCCAGCCGTCCAGCAACACGAATTCGATCGGCCCGTCCTGGCCCTGCAGCGTGGTCAGTGCATCGCCTTCGAGAATCGTGATCACGTCGTCCAGGCCGGTCTCGGCGAACGTCTTCTTCGCGGCGGCAATCTTGCTGGCGCTGAGCTCCGTGGTCACCACGCGCCCCACGCCGTTGTCGCGGACGGCCGCCGCCAGGTGAATGGCCGAGATACCGAACGACATTCCGAACTCGACCACCGTCGTCGGACGGGTCGCCCGAACCAGGGCGTACAGCAGCCGGCCGGCGTCCGGTGTCACCGGGATGTAGAACTCGCTCATCGCCTCGGTGCGTTCGGCGGTGGTCATCGGGCGCTGGAGCTGACCTTGCCGCTCACGCAGCAGTGACATCTGGTTCTTCGTCTCTGTGTACATCCGGTCGAGCACGCTCTGGACGCGCGGGTCTTGCAAGGTTGTGGCCATGCCCTCGAGGGTAGGCCTCGGCGACTTTTGCGCGGGTGATGACCGCACACTCCGGGGTGTGACCCAGAACACGGATGGCCGAACTTGTGACAAAAGGAGTTTGACGAGCAGCGGGTGGCAGTGCCAGCATGGTTGGGCAAGCACCTCGGTAGGTGAGGCGTCTGCACGGACACAGGCCACTGACCCCGAACGTCGAGAGACGCCCCGGGTCAGGACAGCTCTTCCCGGACACAAGGGTTGAGCCCAAGTGGCTTCTGGACGACCATCGGTCGATCCAGATACGCCGTGCAGTGCCGAAGCTCCGACGAGAGGGGTGCGGCCGGCGGGCTCATGGCCCGGCATTCGTACCTCTCCCGCGTGTGAAACGTGGACACCCGCGCGTGTCATGGCCGTGAGGAGGTGAGGGCGAGATGAGTCCCGGCGATAGTTGCTATCCGAAATCCATCTTGAACCGATCCGGTTCCGGCATTTCTTTCTGCTGACGCAGCTCAAATTGGCTGTTCCGCAACAGTATTGACGGCGGCGAATGCGGGATGTATTTGGCGTGCCGGCGAACCGATCGGGCTTCCGACAGGGGGAAGACCCATGACTTTTGTTGTTGCGCACCGTATTCGCGATCTTGGAAGGCTGCGCGGACGGTCGATGCTGCGTGCGGGTCGGCTGCTGACAAACAGGTTGTGCGCCATGCACATCCCGACGCCCGAAGAGCGGGCGAACCTGTATGTGTCGCTCACGCCGATCGCCGTGCTCTCGTCCGCGCCGGGCGGACAGTCACCGGGCGGTGGGAAAAACCACCGGTGATCTGTTCCGCCAGCGGTCCCCAGCGGCGGGCGGGGGGTTTGGTAGCCCGCCGCTGGGGCGCGTTGAACACCCGACTTGTGTAGCCCGACTCTTCAGATAGCGAGAACGACATGACGTTGACATCCACCCGTCCGCAGGCCGCGCTGGATTCCGCGCACACCGGCGACATCGTCGGCGCGTTCGGCCGTATCACGCGCGATGACAGCGGCGCGTTGGGCGGCTGGTGGCGGCGGTTACGCACCCTGCTGGTGATCACCGGACCCGGATTGATCGTCATGGTGGGCGACAACGACGCCGGCGGCGTCGCGACCTACGCACAAGCGGGCCAGGACTACGGGATGAACCTGCTGTGGACGCTGGCCCTGCTGATTCCGGTGCTGTACGTGAACCAGGAGATGGTGCTGCGCCTGGGTGCGGTCGCGCGAGTCGGTCACGCACGCCTGATCTTCGAGCGCTTCGGAAAATTCTGGGGCGCCTTCAGCGTCGGTGATCTGCTGATCCTGAACGCCCTGACGATCGTCACCGAATTCATCGGTGTCGCACTGGCGTTGGGATTCCTGGGCTGTCCGAAGATCGTCGCGATACCCGCCGCCGCGGTACTGCTGTTCGCCGTGGTCGCCGGCGGCTCGTTTCGGCGCTGGGAAGGGCTGATGTTCCTGCTGATCGCGGTGAACGTCGTGATGCTCCCGATGGTGCTGATGGTGCATCCGAGTCCGAAAGTGGCTGCCGGGGGTCTGGTTCCGCAGTTCCCGGGCGGACTGAACTCAACCGTCCTGTTGTTGATCATCGCGATCGTGGGGACCACGGTGGCGCCATGGCAGCTGTTCTTCCAACAGTCCAACGTGGTTGACAAGCGCATTACGGCACGCTGGATTCCTTATGCACGAGCCGATTTGATCATCGGTATCGTCGTGGTCATTGTCGGTGCGACGGCGTTGATGGCAGTCACCGCCTTCGGTCTGACCGCAACCGGCAGCTTCACCGATGCCGGTGCGGTCGCGCACGCGCTGCGCCACCCCGTTGGCGTGCTGTTCGCGATTATTCTGCTCGACGGTTCGTTGATCGGTGCCAATGCGATCGGGCTGGCCACCACCTATGCCATCGGGGACGCGATGGGCAAGCGGCATTCGCTGCACTGGAAAATCAGCGAGGCGCCATGGTTCTACGGCGGTTATGCCCTGCTGCTCGGGGCGTCGGCCGCGGTGGCGTTCAGTCCGGATCACATCCTCGGGCTGGTTACCCAGGGTGTGCAGGCACTGGCCGGCATCCTGCTGCCCTCGGCGACCGTGTTCCTGGTTTTGCTCTGCAATGACCGGGCGATCCTGGGACCATGGGTAAATACGTTGCGGCAGAACATCATTGCGTGGGCCATCGTATGGGCGCTGGTGCTGCTGTCGCTGGCGCTGACGGCGGCCACGTTCTTCCCGGATCTGTCCACGGCAGCACTCGAGGCAGGGTTGGCAGCCGGTGCGGCGGTGGGCGTACTTTGCGGCGCCGTGGCGATCATCGGCGACCAGTGCTACAGCGACACTCGCGCGGCCAAACTCGCCTCGCCAGTCGGCCGCGCCGAAAGCCGGGCCCTGCGCCGGCAGGAACAGCAGTCTTGGCAGACGCCCGAATTGAGCTCTCTTGCCCGCCCCGCTCTTTCGCCGATTCGCCGGACCGGGCTGTTGATCCTGCGCGGTTACCTGCTGCTGGCCGTCGTATTCGTGATCGTCAAGATGGTGGAGGTCGGCGTCGGCTGACGACTACGGCGAACCATTGGGCAGCAGAACGATTTTGCCGTGCGTGTGCCGGCGCTCGAGTTCCTCGAAGGCGTCAGCCACCCGATCAATCGGGAACGTCGCCGCGATGTCGAAATCGACGGCGCCGCTGGCGACGAGATCGGCGACCTCGGTGAGCACTTCCGGAGTCGACGCGTCGGTGCTGCCTTCGGTCTTGGCGCCGACTTCGCCGGCCTTCTGGAAGGAGATGATCGTTTCGATGCGTTGCGGTGACACCCCGAGATCCACGGCGAGCTGGACGTAATCCGGGCCGAATAGGTCGATGAACGCGTCGATCCCGTTCGGCGCCGCCTGGTGCAGCCGCTCGGCCAAGCCCTGAAAATCACCGCCGTAGCCGATCGGAATGACGCCGTGCGCCCGCAGCCATTCGGCGTTGCCCTCGCCGGCGATGCCGAGCACGCGCGCCCCGTGCCGGACCAACAGCTGGACGACGAGACCGCCGACACCTCCGGCCGCCGCGGACACGGCGACCGTCTCGCCCGGTTGCGGTGCGACCGCGCGCACAGCAGCATATGCGGTCGCACCGACGACATAGAGCGAACCCGCTGCCTCCCAACTCAATTGCGCAGGCTTGCGGATCAACTGATCCACCGGGACGGCGGTGTGGGTGGCATGGCTCGATCGCCGGAAGCTGAACCCCAGCACCTCGTCGCCGACCGTGAACTCGGTGACCCCCGGACCGGTTGCCGTCACGACACCGGCGAGGTCGCTGCCTTGCCCGGAGGGAAACGTGGCGGGGAACATCTCGTGCATCGCGCCCGATCGGATCGCGGCCTCGCCGGGATTGATGCCGGCGGCGCGAACCTCGACAACGACTTCACCCTGTCCGGGTGCCGGCATGTCGATATCTTCTACGTACAGCACGTCACGGCCCCCGTACCGGTCGAACCGTACCGCGCGTGCCACCGCAGCCGTCATCTCTATCTCCTTACCCAGTTGAATCGAAACGCGCGCCCGGCCCCTGGCCAGGATAGGCGCGGATCGGCACGAGTCGGCCGGGCGTATGTTCATATGCGCCGACCTTGTTCTCGACCGAGAGGATGCCCATGCGACGTGCGCGTAGGACTGTCACCGGTTGGGTGGCCGCCGCCATGGTGGTCGGCATCGCGATCACCGGATGCGGCAAGACATCGGCCCCACCATCCGGGCGCGGCGCTACGCCGGCGCCCAGCACCCCCGCGGGACCGCCCCCGGATTACAGCGCGCTGCTGATCCAGCCCGGTGATATCGGCGGCGATTTCACCGCGCCGCAACCCCCGGTGCTGAATTCCAACAACACGACCGGCGTCGCGCAGCTGTTCGTCAACGCGGACAACAGCCGGCGTATCGGGGACACCATCCTGGTCGTCGCCGATCCCGCGACGGCGGCCGCCGCCCTGGATAACACGAAGACGAATTACGCGAAGAAGGTCAGCGGCACGTGGCAGCCCGTCGACGTCGGCTCCAACGGTGCGATGATTTCGGGAACCACGTCGGACAACTCGCAGGCGATCGCGGTGTTGTTGTTCACGCAGGGCAGGGCGCTGGTCAACCTGGAATTCGACAGCGCACCCAACGACCCGATCGACCCGGCGATCGCGATCGACGTCGGTCGCAAGCAGGACGCAGCGGTCAAGAACGGCTTGCCCGGTTAGCTTTTCGGGCTAGACCAGCCCGAGTAGCGCCAGATCCGTGACGTACTTTTCGATCAGCTGCTGCGACAAGTGCGGAATATCTTTGTCTGCGCCGATTTTCGCTGCCTGCACCGCGCCGCGGAACACATCCGTCGGGGCGGGCGCGCCGCGCAGCGGCGCCTCGGGCTTGCGGTAGACATCGAGCAACGGAAGCACCGAGTACTGACGCTGTTTGTCCGGCAGCGCCCGCAGCGCCGTCTCGAAACGCCCGAACCATTCGTCGTGGTCGTCGATGCGCCGGATGTCGTTGCCGCCGGCGATCAGCCAGTCCACGAAGACGTCGAGCGAGATGCCGTCGTCATGCGGGTTCATCACGTCGAATGACCGGTATTCTCCGGTCGTCGCCGTCTGCTCGCCCAGCGTGGTGACCGACTCCGCTACGAAGTCGGCGGGCAGACCGTCGTAGTGCGCCACCGCCCGGCTTCCCTGCGCATCGGTCTGGTAGAACGTCGACGGTGCGATGCCGGTTACCAGCAAGCTGAAGATCAACCGGGTGAACGCATCCGGGACGTTCAGCTGTCCGGCGTACTGGCTGTGCGCGAGGATCATGTCGGACCGGAACACGGCGGCCGGCAACCCGCACAGGTCGTGCGCCTCGCGCAGCAGCACCTCGCCACCCCACTTGCTGTTCGCGTAGCCGTTGGCATAGCTGTCGTCGACGGGACGTACCGCGCTCACGGTGCGGATATCGCCGTCCTCGGCGAACTTCGCGGGATCGACCGTAAAGGCCACCGCGACGGTCGACATGTAGGTGACCGGCTTGATGCGCGTCGTGATCGCCAGCCGGATCAATTCGGCGGTGCCGACCACGTTGGGGCCGAACAGCTGGTCGTACGGCAAGACATGGTTAACCAGCGCCGCTGGGTGCACAATCATGTCGACGTCTTGGGCGAGGCGCTGCCAAGTTGCTTGGTCCAAACCAAGATTCGGCTCGGCGATGTCGCCGACGATGACCTCGAGATGATCGGCGGCCAGGGTGCGGTACCGCTGCAGCAGTCCCGGATCACCGCTGTCGAAAACAGCCTCCAGACGCTTGGTGGCGGCATCGGTGTCGGTGCCACGGATGATGGTGATGAGCTTTCCGCCTCTATCGGCAAGCCGCTCAAGCCATTCCAGAGTAAGGAAGCGACCCAGATAGCCGTTGGCGCCGGTGAGCAGCACCGTATGTGGCGCACCGGTGGCGTGCGGCAGCTTCGGAGCTGCGTTCAGGGTGGCGGCGTCGATGAACTTGTCGAGGGTGAGTTCGGACGCGCGGACCTCGGTGGCGCCGCGGCCGTGCACGGTCGAGAAGGTGGGTCGCTTGGCACCGGATTCACGTTCGGATTGCACATATTCCGCGAGTTGACGCAAGTCGGACGCCGGGCTGATGATCTGGCCCACCGGCACTTGCACATCGAAGATGTCCTGCAGCAGGTTGGAGAAGGTCAGCGCGGACAGCGAGTCACCGCCCAGTTCCAGAAACTGGGTATCCGGCTGCGGCGGACCGCCGGGCAGTCCTAGTAACGCCTCGGCGGCGCGCGTCAGGGTATCGATGACCGGACGGTCCACCGCGCCTTCGCGCAGCGCGCGCAGCTCTGCGGTGCGGGTGGCGGCGAGCTCGGCGTACAGGCCTTCCAGCCTGGCGCCGTAGTGCTCCTTCAGCTTGGGGCGCAGCAACTTTCCGACCCCCGACAGCAGTCCGTTGTCCTCGCTGAACGGCTCGGACTCGACGATGAAGTCCGCCGGGATTTCGTAGGACTGCAGCTCCGCGAGTTTGGCGGTGCGGCGCAGGGATTCGCTCAGCGCTGCCTTGAGGCCGTCCGGATCACCGGCGAACCGCTCTTCGGCTTCCCGAGTCGGGACCACGACGGCCAATAGGTAAGGCCGCTCGCTGTTGCCGTACACGAAGATCTGCCGCACCAGCGCGGCGCTGCTGAAGACGGCTTCCAGTCGTGCCACCGCGACGAATTCGCCTTGCGCCAATTTCAATACGTTGTTGCGCCGGTCGACATAGACAAGGCGGTCCGGTGCAACCTCGGCCATCACGTCGCCGGTCCGGTAGTAGCCGTCCGGGTCGAACGCATTCGCCGTCACGTCCGGGCGCTTGAAATATCCCCTGAACGCGGTGAGCGACTTCACCAGCAGTTCGCCGCGCGGGTGGGGCTTGTCGGTGTGGAAGTAGCCCAGTTCGGGCACGTCGATCAGTTTGTAGTCGAGGATCGGCGGCCGGCTGACCACTCCGTCCTTGAAGACCATGCCGACCTCGGTAAGGCCGTAGCCGTCGAGGACGTGCACGTCCAGGCACGACTCGATGAAGGTCTTCATCTCGGCGGCCAGCGGTGCGGTGGTGGAGAAGCTGGTGATCACACGCCCGCCCAGAAGTTGTTCGCGCAGTTCGGCTTTGGCCTCCGCATCGGCGTCGTCGGGTTCCGCACCCTGGCCGATCAGCCGCTCCACGGCGCTTTGGTAGCGCTGGTACAACATCTCCACCACCCGCGGCACCATGCCCATTTCGGTGGGGCGCACCAGATTCCAGTCGTCGAACAACGTGGACAGATCACTTTCCGGCACAAAGTAACTGGTGCCGCCGGCCTGGAACGACGACGACAGCGGTATCCGTCCGCCCACGTGGTTGAGTGGCATGAAGTTGACGTTGAACACCGGCACGTCGGCGAATTCGGGGTAGAGCTCGTTGGTCCACAGCTTCAAGATCATGCGCTCGGTGTACATCGCACCCTTGGGTAGCCCGGTGCTGCCCGAGGTGTACATGATCATGGCCAGCCGCTCGTCTGTCTCGCCGGTGTACATCGGCTCCGGTGGCAATGCCCGGCCACGCTCGACCAATTCGTCGAAGGTCTCGATGGTGACCACCATGCCGGCATCGGCCAATTTCGCCTGCGCGCGCTCGAGGTTCTCCCGCTGGTCGTCGATGTCCGCCTGGTAATCGAAGACCACCAGACGCCGCAACGATGTGCTGCCCAGGGCGGCCTCGACGGCGAGGTCCAGATACTCCGCGCCGGCGGCCAGCACCTGAGGTTCGATCTCCGCGACGATCGGCTGCAGCCGCGACGCCGTTGCGTTGTGCTGCAGCGGCACCACCACCAGGCCCAGGTAGCCGGTCACCAGGTCAAGGGTCAAGTACTCGGGGCTCGCGAAACCGAGAGTCGCGACCACGTCCCCCGGCGCCACCGGGGTGGCTTCGTCGCGCCGCCACGCGGTGGCGACGGCGCGAACGTTGGCCCACAGATCGCGGTAGCTGATCGTGTCGAATCGGGGGAGCAGCCGGGTAGTTGTACGGCCGGTCGTGGGATCGGCGCCCAGCTCGCGAGCGCGCCATCCCAACGCCGGGCGGTCACCGTAGCCTTCGACGAACATCTCCAGGATCTGCGGAAGCCGAAGACCGGGCCGGCGGGCCGCGGCCTGCAGCGCGAGATCGGGCTTGGCATTTTGATATTGCTCGTCGGTCGCCGCCACGCGTCTAATGCGCTCGGCCACACGTTCTCGTGGGGTGGTCGTCGCACCTGCGCTCGTGCCGTTGTCGCGCTTCGCATCAGTAGTCATGACCAGTCCCAGGCTTTCGTTCGGACGACTCTCTAGCCCAAACCGTTAGGCCGCTATGAGTCTTCCACCTGGTCACTGTGACCGTGGCCACAGCGGGCTTTGAGGCCTCCGACCTGGCCCGGAACCGCTACGCGACGACCTGAATGGGGTCGCCGACGTTGACGTTGTTGAAGTACCACGCGGCGTTGTCCGGACTCAGGTTGATGCATCCATGGCTGACGTTGGCGTGGCCCTGCGAGTCGACGGACCAGGGTGCCGAGTGCACGTACACACCGCTCCAGGTGACGCGGACCGCGTACTGGGCGGTGATCTTGTATCCCTCGGGCGAACTCAGCGGGATACCGATCGTCCGCGAGTCCATCACGACGCTGCGTTGTTTCTCGAGGGCGGTGAAGTTACCGATCGGCGTCGGGCGGCTGGGCTTACCCATCGACGCGGGCATCGTGCGCAGAATCTCCCCGTCCCTGCTCACGGTAAAGGTGTGCGCGGAGAGGCTGGCCACACCCAGGAATGCGTCGCCGGTGTCGAAACCTGTTGTCAGCTCCTGCACACCCACCGAAACGTGGCTGTGGGCAGGCCAATACTGGTTCGGAACCCATTGCACGACGTTGTTTTCGGGCCACTCGAAGTGTCCGGTGATGTTGGTCGGGGAGGCCACGTGGATGGAGCGTTCCACGGCGGACCGGTCGGTCACCGGCGCGGTGAATTTGACGACCACCGGGTGCGCAACTCCCACCGTCGCGCCGTCGGCCGGCAAAATCGAGGCAATTGCGGGGGTTGGCGCCGGTACCGGGACCGAGGCCACCGCGTGGGAACCGGATCCCAACGCGCCAAACCCCGTGATCGCGACCATAACAAATAGATAACGAACCCCACGACGCATGGCGTCAACCCTCCGAGATGGTGCGATCAACACGACGATATTCTACTGGCTGTCTGACCATTGCGGTTTTTAGCAAACAATGACACTCCGCCCGGTCTCCACGGTAACGATCGGATCACCGGATGAGTTCGATCGCCGGCGGCGGGCTAACCTCAGCGGAATCGGCGCCGCCAGAGCCAGGAGGTGCGAGTGCTCTTTCGTCAGCTGGAGTACTTCGTCGCGGTCGCCCAGGAGCGCCACTTCGCTCGGGCCGCCGAGAAGTGTTACGTGTCGCAGCCCGCGCTGTCCGCGGCGATCGCCAAGCTGGAGCGTGAACTGAACGTCACCCTGATCAACCGCGGGCACAGCTTCGAAGGCCTCACCCCCGAAGGGGAGCGACTGGTCGTGTGGGCCAAGCGGATTCTGGCCGAGCACGACGCATTCAAGGCCGAGGTAGACGCGGTGCGATCGGGAATCACCGGAACGCTTCGGCTGGGCGCTGTGCCGACCGCATCGACAACGGCGTCACTGGTGCTGTCGGCCTTCTGCTCGGCGCATCCGTTGGTCAAGGTGCACATCAATTCCCGGTTAGCCGCCACCGAACTGTACCGGCGCCTGCGGGAATTCGAGCTCGACGCCGCTATCGTGCACGCATCACACGACGATGCCCACGAGGTGGCCCTGGTGCCGCTTTACACGGAGCGCTACGTGCTGCTGTCGCCGGCGGACATGCTGCCGTCGGGCGCATCCACGTTGCGGTGGCCGGATGCCGCGCAGTTGCCGCTGGCCTTGCTCACCGCGGACATGCGGGACCGCCAAATCATCGACGAAGCATTCGCCGGCCACGGCATCACCGTCACCCCACAAGTCGAAACCGATTCGGTGGCTTCACTACTCGCACAGGTCGCGTCCGGCAACTGGGCGTGCATCGTTCCGCAAACGTGGCTGTGGACATCGCCGCTGGGCGGCGAGATTCGTGCGGTCGAAATGGTCGATCCGGCCGTCAAGGCCGAGATCACGTTGGCCACCAATGCCTCCGGGCCCGGGTCGCCGGTCGCCAGGGCGCTCGTCGCCTGCGCGCATGAGCTTTCGCTGGACGAGTTCTTCAATGCCCAACTGATTGGTGTTACCCGTCGGCGCTGACCTTCCGGTTGGCCGCGCTGGTCGGGTTGAGACTCGCGAGGTGTCCGCTCTCCACCCCGGCCGCCGGGTCGAGTTCGCAGTCGATCAATGACGGCCCGTTCGACGCGAGCGCCTCCGTGAGTGCCGACTGCAGCTCGGCCGGGGTGCTGACGTGATATCCCTTGCCGCCGAACGCCTCTGCGAGTAACTCATGACGTGCACCGGCGTTGAGCACGGTGGGGGCGGGGCGGTCGCCGGTAGGCGCTTCGTCGCCGCGGTACACGCCGCCATTGTTGAGGATGACGACCGTTACCGGCAGCCGGTAGCGGCAGATGGTCTCGATCTCCATGCCGCTGAACCCGAATGCGCTGTCGCCCTCGATCGCGACGACGGGTCGGCCCGTCTCGACGGCGGCGGCGATCGCGTAGCCCATGCCGATGCCCATCACGCCCCAGGTCCCGGTGTCTAGGCGGTGCCGCGGCAGCTCCATCTCGATCACGTTGCGGGCCAGGTCCAGTGCATTGGCGCCTTCATTGACCACATAGACATCCGGATTCTCTTGCAGCACTGAACGAATCGCACCCAGTGCGTTGTAAAACCGCATCGGGTGCGGATTTTCGGCTAGCCGCTCACGCATCTTGGCGTCGTTACGGGCTCGCCGATCGGCCAACTCGTCGGTCCATTCCGTCGGCACCGTGATCGGCCGGGTGGCCAGACCGTCGCGCAACGCAAACATCACCGAACCGATGTCACCGGCCAGCGGCGCCACGATCGGCTGGTTGCTGTCGAACTCCGAGGCCGCGATGTCGATTTGCACGAACTTCGCGTCGGCGGCCCACTGCGGCGATTCGCCATGGCCGAGCAGCCAATTCAGCCGCGCCCCGACCAGTAAGACCGCGTCGGCGCGGGCGATGGCCAGCGAGCGCGCGGCCGCCGCGCACTGGTGATGCGAATCAGGCAGTAGACCCTTGGCCATCGACATCGGCAGGAATGGAATTCCGGTGGCTTCGACGAAGTCCCGGATCACGGCGTCGGCCTGCGCGTATGCGGCGCCCTTGCCGAGCACGATCAGCGGCCGGCGCGCCCACGCGAGCACGTCCAGCGCACGGTCGACCGCCTCCGGGGCGGGCAGCTGGCGCGGCGCGGGATCGATGACCCGCCAGACGCTTTCGGCCCCCCGGGCGGCGTCCATGGCCTGCCCCAGCACCGCGCCCGGGATGTCGAGGTAGACACCGCCGGGCCGGCCCGAGACCGCGGTGCGGATCGCCCGTGCGATCGCGAGCCCGATGTCCTCGACCCGCTCGACCCGGTAGGCCGCCTTCACGAAAGGCCGCGCGGCGTTGAGCTGATCCAGGTCCTGATAGTCGCCGCGCTGCAAGTCGACCAGCGCTCGATTGCTCGAACCCGAGATCTGGATCATCGGGAAGCAGTTCGTGGTGGCGTTGGCCAGCGCGGGCAGACCGTTGAGAAAACCGGGGCCGGAGGTCGTCAAGCACACCCCGGGGCGGCCGGTGAGAAACCCGGCGGCCGCGGCGGCATTGCCCGCGGAAGTCTCCTGCCGAAAACCGATGTACCGCATGCCGCAGGCCTGCGCGACCCGGGCAAGGTCGGTGATCGGGATGCCGACGATCCCATAGATCGTGTTGATGTCATTGGCCTTGAGCGCGTCGACGACCAGGTGGAAACCGTCGGTCAGCGCGGTATCCTCCGCCTCGTCCGGGGCGGCGGCCGATGGTGTCGAAAGTGTGGTCATTGCCCGACTCCTCGCGTGTCCATGCTTGTCCTCCACCACTGTGGTCCGGGTCCCCGCCGCTGTCCAAGACCAAGCCACTATGCAGCGATTCACGGCGCTTATCGACCGCTGCCCAGCTGATCGATAGCCGCGGATTATCGATCGTGAGCTGAACAGTATTGGACGAACAGGGAGGTTTCTCTGCATCGTGCAATCAGATGCTGCTACACATGCGAGAAAGCGGAAGGACCATGGCGATGTCTGACTTGATCACCCCGGCGGCCGAGCTGACCGACGAATCCCCGAGCATCGCCGATCTTGTCACTGCGGCGGCAATCCGCGACCCGGAGGCGACGGCGCTCATCGTCACCGCCGATCGCACGCCGGTCAGCTACGGCGAGCTGGTCCGGCTGGTCGACGAGCTGGCCGGACAACTCAAGGACGGCGGCCTGCGGCCGGGCGACCGGATCGCGTTGCGCTCGGGCAGCAACGCCGAATTCGTCGTCGGGTTGCTGGCGGCGTCGCGCGCGGGGCTGATCGCGGTGCCGCTGGACCCGGCGTTGCCCGTCGGTGACCAGCGTGCCCGCAGTGAGGTCGCCGGCGCGGGCGTGGTGCTTGTCGACGGCGAGAGTCCCGGTGACAAGCAGGAGCCGGGATTGGTGTGGTGGACGTTCGCGGTGACCGTCGGCACCGACGGGGCGCCGTCGTCGTCGGTCGACCTGGACGCGCCGGCGGCACCGAATCCGGACGTGGCGGCGCCCGAGGGCCTGCACGACGACGACGCGATGATCATGTTCACCGGCGGCACCACCGGGATGCCGAAGATGGTCCCGTGGACACACACGAACATTGCCAGCTCGGTGCGGGCCATCATCGCCGCCTACCAGCTGGGCCCGGCGGACGCGACGGTCGCGGTGATGCCGCTCTACCACGGCCACGGTCTGATCGCCGCGCTGCTGTCGACGCTGGCATCGGGCGGGACCGTGCTGTTGCCCGCGCGCGGGAAGTTTTCGGCGCACACCTTCTGGGACGACATCAACGCCGTCGGGGCCACCTGGTACACCGCGGTTCCGACGATTCATCAGATCCTGCTGGAGCGCGCCAAGACGCAGCGACCGGAACGCGGACAGCTCGCGCTGCACTTCATCCGCAGCTGCAGCGCTCCGCTCACCACGGAAACGGCTCAGGCCCTGCAAGAAACCTTCGGCGCAACCGTGGTGTGCGCGTTCGGGATGACCGAAGGCACCCATCAGGTGGCCACCACTGGCATCGAAGAGGACGAAAACCCGGCCGAGACAACAGGTCTCGTCGGTAAGTCGACCAGCCCGCAGATCCGGATCGTCGGGCCCGATGGTGAATCGCTTCCGCCCGAGGCCGTCGGCGAGGTCTGGCTGCGTGGTCCGACCGTGGTCCGCGGCTACCTCGGCGACCCGGCGATCACCGCCGCCAACTTCACCGACGGCTGGCTGCGCACCGGCGACCTCGGGTCGCTGTCCCCGGCGGGTGACCTGAGCATTCGCGGGCGGATCAAGGAACTGATCAACCGTGGCGGCGAGAAGATCTCGCCGGAACGCGTCGAGGGCGTGCTGGCCAGCCATCCCGATGTCCTGGAGGTGGCCGTGCTTGGGTTGCCGGACAAGATGTACGGCGAGACGGTGGCCGCGGTGATCGTCGCGCGGGACTCGACTCCGCCCAGCCCCGAGGAGCTGACCGAGTTCTGCCGTGACCGGCTGGCGCCCTACGAGGTGCCGGCCACTTTCCTGCACACCGGCGAGCTGCCGCACACCGCCAAGGGTTCGCTGGATCGGCGGGCCGTGGCCCGACAGTTTGGCGGAGCCTGAGAAAGGCTGTGCGCCAACCTCACTGGCCCGACGTCACGTTCCCCCACGCGGCGCGCGCACCCGAATCACCGACCCGGTAGGTCTGCACCAGGGTGGCTACCGCCGCGATGACCACCAGCACCCCGACCGCGGCGTGCAGGGTGAGCTTCATGTCTACACCGTGCGCTTCACGCACGTGCAGTACGGCCAGCACGGTGACCGTCGCCGCCAGCGCCGCGACGATGTAGATCAGGGTGGAGCCGAGTTGCTCGTGGTTGGTGAGCATCGGCGTCTGAGCTCCGACGCGAGCCGCCAACCAGACGCCCGCGGTGGTCGTCAAAGGGGTCAAGACGAGCGTGCCCACCGCCAGCAGCAGAACCAGCCAGATCAGCCGGCGCCGAGCCGCGGGCCACACCACACACAGGATCGCCAGAACCGCCGCCAGCGGAGCGAGGACAACGACGAAGTGATTGAGCAGGATATGGGCAGGCAACCCATTGAACGTTGACATACGTGGATCCAGGGCTCCCAATCTGGCTGTTTATCAAGTGGTTTCAAACAGTAGCTTTCGCTCGGGTCGCAGCGGACTCCGGCATCGGTTCGTAGCGGGCAAACGTTCGGGTGAAGGACGCGGCGCCGTGTGCCAGCGAACGCAGATCGATCGCGTATCGGGTCAGTTCGACCGCTGGCACCTCGGCGCGCACCAGGGTGCGGTCCTGGCCCGCGGTGTCGGTCCCCAGCACGCGGCCGCGCCGCCCGGACAAGTCTCCCATCACCGCGCCGACGAAATCGTCGGGCACCAGCACCGCGATCTCGTCGATCGGCTCGAGCAGTGCGACTTTCGTCGCGGCCGCGGCCTCCCGCAGCGCCAGGGAACCCGCCATCTGGAACGCGAAGTCCGACGAGTCCACGCTGTGGGCCTTGCCGTCGAGCAGGGTGACCCGGATGTCGACCACCGGATATCCGGCGTGCACGCCCTTTTCCATCTGTGCGCGGACTCCCTTCTCCACGCTCGGAATGAATTGGCGCGGGACCGCGCCGCCGACCACCTTGTCGACGAACTCGAATCCGGAACCTTCCGGCAGCGGCTCCACCTCGATGTCGCACACCGCGTATTGGCCGTGGCCGCCGGACTGCTTGACGTGGCGACCGTGTCCTTTTGCCTTGCCGCCGAACGTTTCCCGCAGCGGGACGCGCAGTTCGACCGTGTCCACGGTGACGCCGTACCGGCTGGCCAGTGCCTCGAGGACGACGCCGGCGTGGGCCTCACCCATGCACCACAGCACGATCTGGTGCGTTTCCTGATTCTGCTCGATTCGCAGGGTCGGGTCCTCGGCGGCTAAGCGGCCCAGCCCGACCGACAGCTTGTCCTCGTCGGTCTTGGCATGGGCCGCAATGGCGATCGGCAACAGTGGTTCCGGCATCGCCCACGGTTTGAGCACCAGGGGCTCGGACTTGTCGGACAGCGTGTCGCCGGTCTCGGCACGACTCAGCTTGCCGATCGCGCAGATGTCGCCGGCCACCACCTCGGGTGCGGGTCGCTGCTGCTTGCCCAGGGGGAAGGACAGCACCCCGATGCGTTCGTCTTCGTCGTGGTCGGGGTGGGTATGGCCGCGGGAGTCGGAGCCGTTGGCCTGCCCGAAGAAGGACGAAAAATGGCCCGACACATGCACCGTCGTGTCGGGCCTGATGGTCCCGGAAAACACCCGGACCAGACTCACCCTGCCGACGTAGGGGTCAGACGTCGTCTTCACCACCTCTGCCAGCAACGGCGCTGCCGCGTCACAGGCCAGCTCGGCGTGCGCAGCGCCGTGCGGCGTAAACACCTCCGGCATCCGATGCTCCATCGGGGACGGAAATCCGCGGGTGGCGATCTCGAGCAGTTCCAGGGTGCCGACGCCGGTGCTGCTGCAGACCGGGATCACCGGGAAGAACGACCCGCGGGCGACCGCACGCTCCAGGTCGTCGATCAGCACGGCTTCGTCGATCGCCTCACCGCCGAGGTAGCGCTCCATCAGGGACTCGTCCTCGGATTCCTCGATGATGCCCTCGATCAGCGTGCCGCGCGCATCTTCGATCCGGTCGGCGTCGGCGGGATCCGGCGGCTCGATGGTCCGGGTGCCACCGGAGTATCGGTAGCGCTGCTGTGACAGCAGGCCGATCAGGCCTTCGCAGGCCGGCGCGCCGGTCGGCAGGTAGAGCGGTAAAACCTTGTCGCCGAACGCGTTTTGCGCGGCCTGCAGTGTTTCCAGGTAGTTCGCGCGGGCATGGTCCAGCTTGGTGATCACCACGGCGCGGGGCATGCCGACCTGGCTGCATTCCTGCCAGAGCGACTTGGTCGGTTCGTCAATACCGTCGCAGCCCTCGTTGGCCGCGATCACGAACAGTGCGCAGTCCGCGGCACGCAAGCCGGCACGCAACTCGCCGACGAAGTCGGCGTAGCCGGGTGTGTCGACCAGGTTGATCTTGATGCCGCCGTGCGACAGCGAGGCCACCGCGACGCCCACCGACCGCTGTTGGCGGATCTCGGCGTCGTCGTAGTCGCAGATGGTGCTGCCGTCGGTCACCGATCCCGCCCTGCTCAGCACGCCGCCCGCGACGAGCAGGGCCTCGACCAGCGTCGTCTTGCCGCCGCCCGACGGGCCCACCAGGACGATGTTGCGGACATCGCCAGGACAGGTGGCGGTGGGAGCTGCTCCCGTGCCCACCGAAGCGTTCGCCTTGTCCGCCATGGCCTTCCTCCAGTCGCTCGGCCGGGCACGGTGTGTCCTAGCTCACAGAACGTATTCAGGCAACCTTTCTCCCAACTGCCGCCCAATTCAAGGCCACGGGCCGGCCACAATTACCCGCTGTGACGCGGCGAGTCAGGCCTGCCAGCTCGACCAGCGGTGGACCGCGATCTCGATGACCGGGCCGTCTAGCGAAACCGATTGATACTGAGGGTATTTGGCGCGCAACAGCCGGTAGCCGGTGTGCAGTGCCGCGCCGTCAACATGGATGCGAGCCTCCCCGTCGGCCCGGACCCACCACAACTGCGTCCACTCGTCGGCGTAGTGGTCGACGAGCAGGCTGACCTGTGGGTTGCTCGCGATGTTGGTCAGCCGGCGCAGCCGCTGCGTGCTCTTCGGTTTCGCGTCGATCGCGGTGTACACCAGGTCGCGGGCACCTTCATGGACCGCGAAAACCACCGGAACCAGGTGCGGTTTTCCGTCGGCCGAGCTGGTCGCCAGCCGCGCCACCGGGCAGTGCGTGAACCGGGCTTTGGGGTCGAATTCGCCCACCGAACCAGCTTAGGCGAGCTGAGGGGCGGTAAAGCCGATCAGCGTTCCGTGCGCCCCGAACTAGCTACCTGCATTACGGTGAGGTACACGAAATTGTGCGGTCCAGACGTGGAGGCTGGGCCGCTTGTGGTTCGCACCCCGATGCAGGGAGGTACGGGATGAGCAAAGGGCACCCCCGCTCAGTCTGGTGGTCATGGCTGGTCAGTGTGCTGGCTGTGGTGGGACTGGGCCTGGGCCTGACCACGGTGCCGGCAGCTGCATCGCCGTCGACCCTGGCGTCCGACCAAGTCCGCGACGCACCGATGTTCCCGCTGGACATCGCCAGCCAGGTCGGACCTGCCGTCGTCAACATCAGCACCCGGTTCGGCTACAACAACGCGATCGGTGCCGGCACCGGCATCGTCATCGATCCCGGTGGTGTGGTGCTCACCAACAACCACGTGATCTCGGCTGCCACTGACATCTCCGCGTTCGATGTCGGCAATGGCCAGACCTACGGTGTCGACGTGATCGGCTACTCCCGCACCGCCGATATCGCGGTGCTGCAGCTGCGCGGTGCCGGCGGCCTGCCCGCCGCCGCAATCGGTGGTGGCGTCGGGATCGGCGAGCCGGTGACCGCGCTCGGCAATACCCACGGACAGGGCGGAGCGCCCAGCGTGGTGCCCGGCCGCGTCGTCGCGCTCAACCAGACCGTCTCGGCCACCGACACCCTGACCGGCGCCGACGAGACGCTGGGTGGATTGATCCAGGCCGACACCGCGATCAAGCCCGGCGACTCGGGTGGTCCGCTGGTCAACAACGCCGGGCAGGTGGTCGGCGTGGATACCGCCGCGACCGACAGCTACAAGATGTCCGGCGGGCAGGGCTTCGCGATTCCGATCGGTCACGCGATGGGCGTGGCCAACCAGATCCGCTCCGGCGCCGGATCCAACACCGTGCACATCGGGCCCACGGCCTTCATCGGCATGGGCGTTGCCGAAAACGGCGGCAACGGTGCCCGGGTCCAACGCCTGGTTGACGGCGGCCCCGCCGCGGGCAGTGGCATTGCGCCCGGTGACATCATCACCGCGGTCGACAATGTGCCGATCAACGGTCCCACCGCGATGACGGACGTCCTGGTTCCGCATCACCCCGGGGACGTGATCACCCTGCACTGGAACTCCGGTGGCGCCCTGCGCAGCGCGCCCGTGACACTGGGCGACGGACCTCCGGCCTGATCTGGATGCGCGCAAATGCCTGACCGGAGGCCAATTCGGTTGCCGGGACGGCAGATTAGCGAGGTGATTCCGATCTGCTTGCCTCGGGTACACGTGGCATCGTGGAATTGATGAACGACGCAAACGACGCCTCGAAGAAGGATTCGGAGCACGATCCCGCGGGAGGCAGCCACGTCGAGGGGGGTGTCGTCGAACACCCCAACGCGGAGGACTTTGAGATCGCGGCCTCGCTGCCGGCCGATCCGACCTGGTTCAAACACGCGGTCTTCTACGAGGTGCTGGTTCGGGCATTCCTGGACGGCAATGCGGACGGGTCCGGTGATCTGCGCGGGCTGCTGCAGCGCCTGGACTATTTGCAGTGGCTGGGGATCGACTGCATCTGGCTGCCGCCGTTTTATGACTCGCCGCTGCGCGACGGTGGTTATGACATCCGTGACTTCTACAAGGTGCTGCCAGAGTTCGGCACCGTCGACGATTTCGTCGCGTTGCTCAACGCGGCGCACGAACGGGGGATCCGGGTCATCACCGACCTGGTGATGAACCACACGTCCGATTCGCATCCGTGGTTCCAGGAGTCGCGTCACGACCCGGACGGGCCGTACGGCGACTTCTACGTCTGGAGCGACACCAGCGAGAAGTACACCGACGCGCGCATCATCTTCATCGACACCGAGGAGTCGAACTGGACGTTCGACCCGGTCCGCAAGCAGTTCTACTGGCACCGGTTCTTCTCGCATCAGCCGGACCTGAACTACGACAACCCGGCCGTGCAGGAGGCCATGATCGACGTCCTGCGCTTCTGGTTGGACCTGGGCATCGACGGCTTCCGGCTGGACGCGGTGCCCTATCTCTTCGAGCGCGAGGGCACCAATTGCGAAAACCTGCCGGAGACCCACGCGTTCCTCAAACAGGTCCGCAAGGTCATCGACGACGAGTTCCCGGGCCGGGTGTTGCTGGCCGAAGCCAATCAGTGGCCGGCCGACGTCGTGGAGTACTTCGGCGACGCCACCACCGGCGGCGACGAATGCCATATGGCGTTCCACTTCCCGCTGATGCCGCGCATCTTCATGGCGGTGCGGCGCGAATCGCGTTTCCCGATCTCGGAGATCCTCGCCCAGACGCCGCAGATCCCGGACATGGCGCAGTGGGGGATCTTCCTGCGTAACCACGACGAGCTGACGCTGGAAATGGTCACCGACGAAGAACGCGACTACATGTATGCCGAGTACGCGAAGGACCCGCGGATGAAGGCCAACGTCGGGATCCGCCGCCGGCTGGCTCCGCTGCTGGACAACGATCGCAACCAGATCGAGCTGTTCACCGGTCTGCTGCTGTCGCTACCCGGCTCACCGGTGCTGTACTACGGCGACGAGATCGGCATGGGAGACGTCATCTGGCTCGGGGACCGCGACGGTGTGCGCACCCCGATGCAGTGGACCCCGGACCGCAACGCCGGCTTCTCCAAGGCCAACCCCGGCCGGCTGTATTTGCCGCCGAGTCAGGATTCGGTCTACGGCTATCAGGCCGTCAACGTCGAGGCGCAGCGAGACACCTCGACGTCACTGCTCAACTTCACTCGCATGATGCTGGCGGTGCGGCGCCGCCACGACGCGTTCGCGATCGGATCGTTCGAGGAACTCGGCGGATCAAACCCATCGGTGCTGGCGTTTCTGCGCCAAGCGCCCGACGACGGAGACATCGTGCTGTGCGTCAACAACCTCTCGCGGTTCCCGCAGCCGATCGAGTTGAACCTGCAACATTGGAGCGGCCACACGCCGATTGAACTCACCGGCCAAGTGGAGTTCCCGCGGATCGGACATCTGCCCTATTTGCTGACACTGCCGGGACATGGGTTCTACTGGTTCCAGCTGTGCGCATCGGAGGAGAACTCATGAGTCAGTCAGCCAAGCTGCCCTGGACCGAATGGCTGCCGCAGCAACGTTGGTACGCCGGGCGCAATCGTGAGCTGTCCCGCGCCGAGGCCGGGCTGGTCGTTCCGCTGCGCGACAATCTCGAGCTGGTGCTCGTCGATGCCACCTACGCCAGCGGCCCCGCGGAGCGCTATCAGGTGCTGGTCGGGTGGGACGCCGAACCGGTAACCGAGTACAACACGGTGGCCACCATCGGCTCGGCCGACGACCAGACCGGTTACGACGCGCTGTACGGAACCGACGGCCCGCGGTTCCTGCTGTCGCTGATCGACCAGTCCGCGACGCGCGATGCGGATGGCGCCGAAGTGGTGTTTCGCAAAGAGCCCGATGCCACGCTTCCGCTGGAGGCGTGGCCCCGGGTCGCCGACGCCGAGCAGTCCAATACCAGCGTGATCTTCGATCGGGACGCGATCTTCAAGGTCTTTCGCCGGGTCAGCAGCGGCATCAACCCCGACATCGAGCTGAACCGGGTGCTCGGCCGCGCCGGCAACCCAAACGTCGCCCGACTGTTAGGCACCTACGAGATTGCCGGGGACGACGGCGCCGAGGACACGGCGTGGCCGCTGGGCATGGTCACCGAGTTCGAGGCCAACGCCGCCGAGGGCTGGGCCATGGCCACGGCCAGCGTTCGCGACCTGTTCGCCGAGGGCGACCTGTACGCCCATGAGGTCGGCGGCGACTTCGCCGGTGAGTCCTACCGGCTCGGGGAGGCCGTCGCGTCCGTGCACGCCACCCTCGCCGAAACCCTGGGCACCGCGCAGACCACCTTCCCGGTGGACAATGTGCTGGCCCGGTTGGCGTCGACGGCGGCGCTGGTGCCCGAGCTGGAAGAGTACGCGCCGACGGTCGAGGAGCGCTTCGGCAAGCTGGCGGGCGAGGCGATCACCGTGCAGCGCGTGCACGGTGACCTGCACCTGGGACAGGTGCTGCGCACTCCCGAGAGCTGGGTGCTGATCGACTTCGAGGGTGAGCCCGGCCAGCCACTGGACGAGCGACGGGCCCCGGATTCGCCGCTGCGCGACGTGGCCGGCGTGCTGCGGTCGTTCGAGTACGCCGCCTACGGGCCGCTGGTGGACCATGAGGGCGACAAGCAGCTGGCGGCGCGCGCCCGCGAATGGGTCGACCGCAACCGCGCCGCCTTCTGCGACGGCTATGCGGCCGCGTCCGGCACCGATCCGCGTGATTCGGCGCGGCTGCTGGCCGCATATGAACTCGACAAGGCCGTGTACGAGGCCGGCTACGAGGCGCGGCACCGGCCGGGATGGCTGCCCATCCCGCTGCGTTCCATCGCCCGGCTGACGACGGCCGAGTAATTTTCCGCGACGCATGTGTCGGGCGGGACCAACACATGCGTTTCCTATGCGTTTCCAATGCGATCCGTGCGCGCGCCAACGACCTCTGCTTGCATGGTTGCCGTGGCGAATGAAATCTTCAACAGCGAAACACGGCTGTCCTGGGTCTTAGGGGCGCTGGCGGGTGTGCTGGGTGCGACCTCGTTTCTTCATTCCGCCGGATATCTGGTGACCTTCATGACGGGCAACGCCCAACGTGCTCCGCTCGGGTTCTTCCGCGGCGAGGTGTGGCCTTCGGTAGCCGCGATGCTGCTGATCCTGTGCTTCGTTGCCGGGGTGGTGGTCGCGTCGGCGTGCCGGCGCCATTTCTGGGTGGCGCACCCACACGGACCGACCGTGTTGACCACCTTCAGTCTGATCGCGGCCACCGTGGTGGACGTCATCGACGAGGGATGGAGCGAAAGTGATGTCGACTTCCCGCCAATCGCGCTGATGGCGTTCGGCATCGGCGCGTTGAACACTTCCTTCGTCAAGAACGGCGAGGTGTCGGTGCCCTTGAGCTACGTGACCGGCACGCTGGTCAAGATGGGCCAGGGCATCGAGCGACACATCGCCGGTGGGCGGCCAGCCGATTGGCTGGGTTACTTTCTGCTGTTTTCCAGCATCGTCCTGGGCGCCACGCTGGGCGGCTTCATCGGTTCAGTCGTCAACGGCACCGCGATGCTGGTGGCCGCCACCGCCGTGTGCGCTTTGACGACCGTCTACACCTATTTCCATCAGGACCGCCAGGAAGAGCTGAGAAAAAAGGACGCCAAGGAGTAAGTGGCCTCGGCAGCAGCACTGATTGGTGCGGCTGCTGCCGAGGCCGACTTTGCCATGCTCAGCCGGCGGGAGCGGCGGCCGGGGCCGGCGGTGCGGTCGCCGGCGAGTTGAGCACCTGCAGCATGTCGGGCTTCATCGCCATCAGCTGCTGGTTCCAGTAGGGCCACGAGTGAGTTCCGTTGGCCGGGAAGTTGAACACGCCGTTGCGTCCACCCGCTGCCACGTAGTTGTTCTGGAACTGCTCGTTGGTGCGCAGCGTCAGGCCCTCGAGGAACTTCGCCGGCATGTTGTCGCCGCCGAGGTCGCTCGGTGTGCCGTTACCGCAGTACACCCAGACGCGGGTGTTGTTGGCGACCAGTCGCGGGATCTGCAGCATCGGGTCGTTGCGCTTCCACGCCGGGTCGGTCGAGGGGCCCCACATGTTGTTGGCGCTGTAGCCACCCGAGTCACTCATCGCCAAGCCGATCAGCGTCGGCCACCACCCATCGGAGGGGTTGAGGAAGCCGGAAAGCGAAGCGGCGTAAGGGAACTGCTGCGGGTAGTAGGCGGCCAGGATCATCGCGGAACCACCCGACATCGACAGCCCCACCGCGGCGTTGCCGAACGGCGACACCTGCTTGTTGGCCTGCAACCACAGTGGCATCTCCTGGGTCAGGAAGGTCTCCCACTTGTAGGTGTAGGTCTGGCCGTTGCTTGCCGAGGGCTGGTACCAGTTGCTGTAGAAGCTGGACTGGCCGCCGACCGGCATGATCACCGAAATACCGGACTGGTAGAACTCCTCGAACGCCGGGGTGTTGATGTCCCAGCCGTTGAAGTCATCCTGCGCCCGCAGACCGTCGAGCAAGTAGACCGCGTGTGGTCCGCCGCCCTGGAACTGGACCTTGATGTTGCGGCCCATCGACGGTGATGGAATCTGCAGGGTCTCCACTGGAAGACCCGGCTTCGAGAACGCCCCCGCAGTCGCCGAGCCGCCGACAACAGCGACCAGACCGGACAACAGGGCAGCGCTTACAACCGCGATCGCCAGTCGGCGCGGCCGAAATGTCGCAGCGCCACGCAACTTCCCAACGAATGTCATAGCGATTACCCATCCCACTTTCATCTGCCGCGTCGCGCGGTGGAATCTGTTCTCCGGGAGTGAAACACAGCGGGAGGGTCGAATTCGTTTGTCACGGCCGGGCCCGCAGATCGCGGTTGGCTAACGATTCAGAGTCGCCCAGTTATCATCTCGGTCAGGTCACGATCGGCTGCCGGAACCGTGCCACCCCCTTGCGAACCGATCGCGCATGCGCTAACGCCTAGGCGACCAAGCGGCGCAAAAGCGTTGAGGCGGTGGTAATTCCAAGCAGCGCCGCGGCGGCCAGCACGACGAAGTCCAACCAGTTCAGCGGGGTGCCGATCAACAGCCCGCGCAGCGCGTCGACCTCGTAGCTCAGCGGGTTGACGGTGCTCAGCACACGCAGCCACGACGGCATCACGTCGACCGGGTACAGCGCGTTCGAGGCGAAGAACAACGGCATCGTGATGGCCTGTCCGATGCCCATCAGTCGATCGCGATTGCGGACCAGTCCGGCTAGCGTCATCGACAGGCAGGCGAAGAATGCCGCGCCGAGCATCACGGTGGCCATGGCCGCCAGGATGCGCAGCGGGTTGACGGTCAGGCCGACGCGCATCAGGTAGGCCAGGGCCAGCACGCCGACGACTTGGGCAACCGAGCGCACACCGGCCGCGAACGCCTTGCCGGTGATCAATGACGCCGCCGGTGCCGGCGTCACCATCAGTTTGGACAGCACGCCGGCGTCGCGGTCCCAAATGATCTGGATGCCATAGAAAATCGAGATGAACAGCGCCGACTGCGCGATGATGCCCGGGGCCAGGAAGGCCTGGTAGGACACCGACCCGGTGTTGATGACACGCAACTTGCTGAAGGTGGTCCCGAAGATCAGCAACCACAACGCCGGTTGCACCATCCGGGTGAGGAGTTCGGTGCGATCGTGCTGCAGCTTCTGCAGTTCGACGATCGCGAACGCGCCGACGCGGCCAAGCGTCGCGCTGACCCGCTGCCATCCACGGGGTGCACGCACCAGCGTGGCGGCCGGGATTTCGCAGGTGTGATCAACTGGCACGGCTGGCAACCTTTCTGCTGGAACGGATTTCACGGAAGTCGGACTTGGATACCTCGGACGACGCGGAGTCGTCGTGCAGGTCCGTGGACGCGTAGTGGCGGAAGACGTCCTCGAGCGTCGCGCCGGACGACACCTTCGACTTCAGCTCAGTGGGTGTGCCCACCGCGCGCAGGACGCCGCGATGCATCAGCGCGACGCGATCACACAAGGCGTCGGCTTCCTCCATGTAGTGGGTGGTCAGCAGCACGGTCATACCGAACCGGGCCTGCATGCTCTGCACCTGGTTCCACACGCCGTCGCGCGCGATCGGGTCCAATCCCACGGTCGGCTCGTCGAGCACCAGCAGCGACGGGCGATTGACCAACGCCTGCGCTACTTCCAGGCGGCGCACCATGCCGCCGGAGTAGGTGCCGGCCAGTCGGTCGGCCACGTCAATCAGCTCCATCGCGTCCAGCGCCTGCTTGACGCGGTCGGCGCGCTCGGCGCGCGGGACGCCGTAGAGCCGGGCGAACCATTCCACGTTCTGTCGGCCGGTCAGCGCGGGCTCGATCGAAAGTTGTTGCGGGACATAGCCGATATTGCTGCGGATGTCGACGGTATCGCGACGGGAGTCCATCCCGAAGATGCGCAACTCGCCGTGCTGCACTGGGGTCAGCGTGGTGAGCATCCGCACCAGCGTCGTCTTACCCGCGCCGTTGGGTCCCAGCAGGCCCATGGTCTCGCCGGGCCGCACCTTGAGCGTCAGGTCGTCGACGGCGGTGAAGTGTCCGTAGTGAAAGCTCAGGTGCCGGCAGTCGATCGCCATCGGTAATTTCGTCATCATTTCTCCTGTAATCTGCGGGCCACCATGTCGAGAACCTCTAATCCCTTTGTCAGAGAATCGATTTGGTCGTCGCTGAGTTCTTGCAGCACCTCGGACAGCAGCGCGCGCCGGGCGGCACGGGATGCGTCGACGATCTGCTGGGTGGGCTCGGCGAGTCGTAGTTGGCAGGCGCGTCGGTCGGTCTCGTCGACGGTCCGGATCAGCGAACCGTTGGACACCAGCTTGGAAACCATCGTCGACGCGGTGTTCGGGACCAGGCCGAGTTCGCTCGCCGCTGCGCGGACCGAGATCCCCGGGCGGCGGCCGACCAGCCAGAGCAGCTCCGCCTGAGCTTCGGTGAACCGGGCGGAGTCCAGCCCCCGGCCGGCGGATCTGCGCAGCTGGCGGCGGAATCGGCCGACGACGCCGAACACCTCGCCGACCAGGTCGGTGTGCGATTTCAGTGCTTGCATATATAGCTCTGTTTACGAGCTATATATGTGTGCAGGCTGTGTAGGGCCTTTATCTGGGCTACTTCTCCAGGTGGTGCAGCATGACCTCGGTCACTGCGCCGTGATCGACGCTGGTCGTCATGTAGCTGCAGAACGGTTGGCGGCGTCGATCCGTGGGCGAGCCCGGGTTGAGCAGGCGAAGGCCGGACGGGGCCGTCGTATCCCAGGGAATGTGGCTGTGCCCGAACACCAGCACGTCGGTGTCCGGATAGAGCCGCGACATGCGGGCCTCGCGGCCCGACGCCGCGCCGGTTTCGTGCACGACCGTAAACCGCACGCCCGCCAACGTCACATCCGCGCGCTCGGGCAGTCGCGCCCGCACCGGCGGCCCGTCGTTGTTGCCCCAGCAGCCGACCAGGCGCGCGGCCCTGGATTCCAGCTCGTCGAGCAATTCGAGCGCGATCCAGTCGCCGGCGTGGATAACGACATCGGCCTGCTCGACTTCCTGCCACACCCGGGCCGGCAGATCGCGGGCACGTTTGGGCACATGGGTATCGGCAATCAGCAGCAGCCTCACGAGTTCTATGCTTACCCGCGAGCAGAGGAGAAAGCATGCGTACCTTCGAGTCAGTCGCCGACCTCGCCGCCGCCGCGGGGGAGACCATCGGGCAAAGCGACTGGGTGACCATCACTCAGGAAGACGTCAACCTCTTCGCCGACGCGACCGGTGACCACCAGTGGATCCACGTCGACCCAGAACGCGCGGCCGCCGGACCCTTCGGTAAGACCATCGCCCACGGCTACATGACGCTGTCGCTGCTGCCGCGGATGCAACACGACATGTACACCGTCAAGGGCATCAAGCTCGCAATCAACTACGGCCTGAACAAGGTTCGTTTTCCCGCGCCGGTGCCGGTGGGTTCAAAGGTACGGGCGACCAGTTCGCTGATCTCGGTCGAGGACGTCGGCGGCGGCGCCGTGCAGGCGATCGTGTCCACCACCGTCGAGATCGACGGGTCACCGAAGCCGGCCTGTGTGGCCGAAAGCATCGTTCGCTATATCACGTAATTTCCCGCGCCGAGATTGCCGCCATGGTCGTGCTGAGAGTCGAATCGCAGCCTCACGGCAATCTCGGTGGAATTGGTGCTAGAACTCCGCGATCGCGTGCTCTAGTCGTTCCGCCAGGCGAGCCTCGGCTTCCGCGCGGCGAGTCGGTATATGAGCCGACGGGAAAGGCGTTGTCACAGGCTGGTATTCACGCAGCGTGCGGCGGGCCACGGTCATCTTGTGCAGCTCGGTCGCGCCGTCGGCGATGCCCAGCGACTCGGCGGCCACCAGCATCTTGACGAACGGCATCTCGTCGGAGACCCCGAGAGCACCATGCAGGTGCAGCGCGCGCTGCGCGACGTCGTGCAGCACCTGGGGCATCGCGACCTTCACCGCGGCGATGTCGCGGCGCACCTTCTGGTAGTCGTGATGCTTGTCGATCAGCCACGCGGTGCGCAGCACCAGCAACCGGAACTGCTCGATCTGGATCCAGCTGTCGGCGATCTTCTCCTGGGTCATCTGAAAATCGCTGAGATGGCCATGCCGGGTCTTGCGTGACACGGCGCGCTCGCACATCATGTCAAAAGCCTTGCGGGCCAACGCGATCGTGCGCATCGCGTGGTGGACGCGGCCGCCGCCGAGGCGGGTCTGGGCGATCATGAACGCCGATCCTTCACCGCCGAGCACGTGATCGGCCGGCACCCGGACATCGTTGTAGCGGACGTAGCCGTGCGAGCCGTGTTTCGATTCGCCGCCCACCCCGACGTTGCGGATGATCTCGATTCCCGGCGTCTCGCCCGGAACGATGAACAGTGACATCTTGTCGTAGGTCCGGGCGTCGGGCTTGGTGACGGCCATGACGATGAAGAACGACGCATGTTTGGCGTTGGAGGAGAACCACTTCTCGCCGTTGATCACCCAGTCCCCATTTCCTGAGCCATCTCGGGTTGCGGTTGTCACGAACATCCCCGGATCGGAGCCGCCCTGCGGTTCGGTCATCGAATAACAGGAGGAGATCTCGCCGTCGAGCAGTGGCTGCAGATAACGCGCCTTCTGCTCGTCGGTGCCGAACAGGGCCAGGATTTCGGCATTGCCGGAATCCGGCGCCTGGCAGCCGAACACCGATGGCGCCCAGCGGGAGCGTCCGAGGATTTCGTTGAGCAGCGCGAGCTTGACCTGGCCGAAGCCCTGCCCACCGAGCTCGGGGCCCAGATGTGCCGCCCACAGGCCCTGATCCTTCACCTGCTGCTGCAACGGCCGCAGGATGGCCATCATCTCGGTGTTCTTTTTGTCGTACGGATCAAGGGCGACCAGATCGAGCGGTTCCAGCTCCTCGACCATGAACTTTTCGACCCAGTCCAGCTTTGCCTGGTATTCCGGGTCCGTTTCGAAGTCCCACACCGTGGCCACCCATCCCCCGGTGCACCGTCGCACCGGCATCTCAGATAAAGCCCGCAACGAGCTACCTCATCGTAGATGCGGTCCGTCGTGGCGTGCGTTCAAGGCAGGCCGGTGCTCGCGCTGGCCCAACTCAGTCGACGCTGCCGCGGGTTTCGATGACCCGATCCGCGATGTCGACGAGTTTTGTTTGTTGCTCCTGAGATAGCAGTCGCAGCATGTCGAAGGCGCGTACGTCGTCCACGTCGTAGCGTTCCATGATGATGCCCTTGGCCTGGCCAATGCGATCTCTGGACGACAGTGCTGATTGCAGGTGTTCTCCGTGCCGCTCCGCCAAGATCGCCGCTGCGGCATGCGCGGCCAGCACCGATCCAATGGTTTCCGCTTCGGTATCCCACACCCCCGCCTCGAAGCCGAACAAGTTCAGCGCGCCGGCCGTGCGGTCCGCCGTGTACAGCTTGAATGACAGGCCGCTGAGGACACCGAGCTGCACGGCTGCCGGTGCGTATCGAGGCCACCGGGTCTCGCTACGGAGATCGTCGGCGCGAACAATCGTTTCGTGAAGAGCCGCCTCCGTGCAGGGTCCTTCGCCGAAATCTTGCTGGAGTTTGTCGAGCTGGCCGGCCAGGCCATCGGTGTCGGCAAGGGACTCGAACTCCCCGGCCTTCTTCACCAGCAACACTCCCGCGACGTCGGCTCCCGGTATCAATTCCACCGCTGCCTCGGTGACATCCCGGAGCACCTGGTCGAGGGCGCGCGGGGTGGCAATTGTGCGGGCAAGCTCGGCCATGCGGACGGCCAGCTGATGCCTGGCGTTCGGCTGCGAAGGGTCCATGAGATCGCATTCTGCACGATCTGGCGCGCGGCTTGTACCCGGTGTTGGCCGCACGAAGCCGACGGAAGCGCAATACGTTGCGCCACAGCGCAAATCAGGCCAGAAGCGAAAGCAGCTAGTGCAGCTTGGGCAGGACGTAGTCGCGATAGAAGTTGATCGCGGCGATAGGGTCGCCC
This sequence comes from Mycobacterium sp. pR1184, assembly GCF_041287235.1. Taxonomy (NCBI): domain Bacteria; kingdom Bacillati; phylum Actinomycetota; class Actinomycetes; order Mycobacteriales; family Mycobacteriaceae; genus Mycobacterium; species Mycobacterium sp. pR1184. The sequence goes on from NZ_JBGGKR010000005.1 coordinate 204,384, forward strand.
TGCGGGAAGTGCAGAAACGGGATGGCGCCGCCGTCGAGAACCCACTGCACGGCGGTGACGTGCGTGGCGGGATCGGTGCCGACGGTCCAGTTGGCCAGCACTTTCTCGATCGGGTTCGCCTCGGCGGCACGCTGAATCTCGACCGGATTGGGTTGGTCGGCGGCACCGGCGGTAAATCGCCACAAGGCAGCCGTGCGGGCGGCCTCCTCGGCATCGCCGACGACCGCGAACAATTCCGCGCGCTTGCCTAACGTCGCGGGATCGCGCCCGGCGGCGTGGGCACCGTCGTTGAGCGCGGCCAGCAGCTTCGGATTGATCAGGTCGCGGGATTGGGTGATCCAGCCGTCGCCGTATTGTCCTGCCAGCCGTGCACTTTTGGGTCCGCTGGCGGCCACGAAGATGGGCGGCGGGTTCGGTGGTATGTCGTAGAGTTTCAGCGAGTTGGTGTGAAAGTAGCGGCCCGCGAACGAGATTCGCTCGCCGGACCAGAGCTGGCGGATTAGTTGGATCGCCTCGACCAGCCGGTCGTGGCGCTCGGGATATTTGCCCCACATGTTGGTGGCGGCCTGCTCGTTGAGCCGCTCGCCGGTCCCGAGGCCCAAGAACACCCGGCCCGGACTCAGGATCGCCAGCGACGCGAAGGCCTGCGCCACCGTTGCCGGGTGGTAGCGGTAGGTCGGGCACGTGACGCCGGTGCCGAAGGAGATGCGGCTGGTGCTGTTGCCCACCAGCGCCAGCGTCAGCCACGGGAACATCGAGTGGCCCTCGTTGTCCTGCCACGGCTGGATATGGTCGCTGGCCCAGACATATTGGAAGCCTGCCTTTTCGGCGGCCTGGGCCTGCAGCACCAGCTGGTCGGTGCGAAATTGCTCGTGCGACAGCGTGATTCCCACGCCCTTGGTCACCGGCGGCGGATTACTGGGAGAACCACGATGTTCGCTCGAGCATCCCGGCGCCAACGCGCCGGCGCCGAGCACCCCCACGCCGGTGGCGATCTGCCCGAATGTCCGACGTGAGAGTCCGGTCATCGCACTAAAGTACCCCTCGGCTGCACCGTCGCACGCGTGCTGTTCGGGGGCGGGACCCGGATCGGAATTGGGGGCAACCGATGGCGAGGATCGATCATCCACACCGCACACCGCTTTACCGCGTGTGCCTGATGTGCGGCGCTGTGCTGCTGTGCTGGCTCGCGTCCACGATCGGGCTGCTGTGGCTTTCGATCGTCGTCTACGCCGTGGGTGCCGTCGCGGCGGTCACGGGTTTCACCATGATGTTCCGGGGTTCGTCGTTCTGACCAGGATTTGCCACTAGCCTGGCGTGATGGCCCCCCAGGCACGTCCGGCGCGCAAAGCCGACCTCCGCGAGTTGTCCGCCACCCTGAGCCGTGCCTTCTTCGACGATCCGGTGATGGCCTGGATATTCCCCAACAGCATGACCCGGACCACGCATCTGATGAGGATGTTCACCGCCATGACCCGCCACCATCATCTGCCCCAGGGCGGCGTCGAGGTGGCCGACAACGGATCCGGCATCGGCGCGGCTGCCCTGTGGGATCCGCCGGGCCACTGGCAGGAATCCCGTCGAGCCCAGTTCGCGATGACGCCGGCCTTCTTGAGGGTGTTCGGGTTGCGGACCGGGATGGCACGCGACATCCAGGAAATGATGAAGCGCGAGCATCCCGAAGAGCCGCACTGGTATCTTGCCGCGATCGGCAGCGACCCGACGGTGCGTGGTCAGGGCTACGGCCAGGCGTTGATGCAATCGCGGCTGGACCGCTGCGATGCCGAGCACTGCCCGGCCTACCTCGAGTCGAGTAAGCCCGAAAACGTGCCGTACTACCTGCGTTTCGGCTTTGAGGTCACCCAGGAAATGCCGCTGCCGGGCGGCGGCCCACCGCTGTGGGCGATGTGGCGCGAACCCCGCTAGAGGTCACGGGTTGCTGCGCCAGCCGGCGATGCCGATGGCGATCATGCGCAACTGCTTGACCGCGATCCGCCGAATGTCTTCGAGCGCCTCCGCGGTCTGGGTATCTTCGATCGCCTCGGCGATGACGATCATCGAGTTGACGAACAGGGTCGCCAGCACATTGAGGTCCTCGGTGCTCCAGGCGTTGAGGCCCGGGAATCGGGCCAGGTCGGTGGCCAGCTCCGAGGTGATCAGCCGGATCTCGGTGCGGATCGCGTAGCGCAGCACGCTGAGCCCGCTGTTGCGCTCGCGGCCGATCAGACGCCAGTGCTCGCGGCGGTCGGCGACGCTGGCGATCAGGATCTCGACGGACGACTCGATCACCCGGTTCGGGTCGAGCTTGCCGGCGCGCGCGTCGCGCAGGGTGTCGCGCAAACTGCGAAACGACTCGTCGATCAGCACCAGCCCGAGCGCCTCCATCGACTCGAAGTGCCGATAGAAGGCCGCGGGCACGATTCCGACCTCGCGGGTGACCTCACGCAGGCTCAGGGCCGAAAAACTGCGGTCCTGCAGCAGCTTGAGTGCGGCGGCGATGATGGCGCGCCGAGTGGCCTCCTTGCGCTCTTCGCGTGAGGGGCTTTCCCGGGAACGCTCGCGGCCCGAACGGTGTGGCCGTGAGCTAGGAGTACGACCGTTCACTGTGTGAACCCTACCACAGAGCTGCGGAAACCCTTGACTAGCTGCGCCCTTAAGTCGCACGGTGTACACATGTTCACTCAAAGAAGTCAGACCTCGCGTCGGAGCTTCGCCAAGACTTTCCGGAACCGGATCCTCGGTTCCGACCTGGTTGACCTGCTTACCGGCCCGCACGGTGTCGACCGCTACACCGAGCTGGTAGACCCAACCTGGACCCAGGGCGAAGCCCGCGCCAAGGTCGTCGATGTGCGCCGCACGACGCCGCGCAGCGTCACGCTCACCCTCGCTCCGAACGAGAGCTTCACCTCCACCTACACCGTCAGGGCTGGTCAGTACGTCAACGTCGCCGTCGAAATCGACGGCCGCCGGCATACCCGCTGCTATTCCCCGGCCAATGTCGAAGGCAGTGAAACCCTCGAGTTGACCGTCGGCCGGCACGGATCCGGTTCCGAGGGCGGTCTCGTCTCGAACTTCCTGTACGAACAGGCCCGCCGCGGGATGGTCGTCGGACTGACCGGTGTCGGCGGCGACTTCGTCCTGCCGGCGCTGGACTCCTCCGCAAGGCCGCGGCGGATTCTCCTGGTCTCCGGCGGTAGTGGCATCACGCCCGTCATGGCGATGCTGCGCACCCTGGTCGCCGAGGGTCACTTGGAAAACCAGGGGGCGGAAATCGCGTTCGTCCACTACGCGCGCACCCCGGCCGAGGCCTGCTACCGCGACGAGCTGGCCGCGATGCCCGGGGTACGGGTGCTGCACGGCTACACGCGATCGGGCGCCGGCGACCTGATCGGCCGCTTCGGGCCGCAGCATCTCGCCGCCGCGATGCCCGCGCCGGACGCGGTATTCGTTTGCGGCCCAACCGCTTTGGTCGATGCCGTCCGCGAGCACTGCGACAACGTGTACACCGAGAGCTTCGTACCGCCGGTGACCACGGCTCCGTCGAACCCGTCGGGTGGCCGAATCACGTTCGCGGACAGCGGCATTGACGTCGTCGATGACGGCCGCTCGCTGCTTGAGCAGGCGGAGTCGGCCGGACTGACGCCGGAGAACGGATGCCGGATGGGCATCTGCCACACCTGCACGCGCCGGAAGGTCTCCGGCACCGTGCGCAGCCTCACCACCGGCGCGGTCTCCACCGGCGCCGACGAAGACATCCAGATCTGCGTATCCGTCCCTGTGGGCGACGTCGATCTATCCCTTTAATCTCGTCAACCCTTGAAGGAGGAGCTATGTCACCCGACAAGATCACCCTTACCCCCGAGCAGGCCGACGCGTTCGGCCGTGAGCTTGACGCCATCCGGGATCGCGTGATGGCAGACCTCGGCGCAGCAGACGCCGACTACATCCGGCGCGTCATCAAGACTCAGCGGGCGCTGGAAGTCGGCGGACGCGCTCTGCTGTTCCTGCCGCCGGCCTGGCTGTTGGGCACCACGATGCTAGGCGTCGCGAAGATCCTGGACAACATGGAGATCGGCCACAACATCATGCACGGCCAGTACGACTGGATGCGCGACCCGAACATCTCCGGGCGCTCGTTCGAGTGGGACACCGCGTGCCCGGCCGACCAGTGGCGGCACTCGCACAACTACATGCACCACACCCACACCAACATCGTGGGGATGGACCGCGACATCGGTTACGGCATCATCCGGATGAGCGAAGACCAGAAATGGACGCCCTACTTCATCGGCAACCCGCTGTACGCGTTCCTGCTGATGGTGCTGTTCCAGTACGGCGTCGCGCTGCACGAGTTGGAGACCGAAAAGATCCGCTCCGGCGAGATCCGGGTCTGGGACAAGAAGGACACCCTGAAGGAGATCTGGAAGAAGACCAAGCGCCAGACCCTCAAGGACTACGTCGCGTTCCCGTTGCTGGCCGGCCCGTTCGCCCCGTTCGTTTTCACCGGCAACATGACGGCCAACCTGATGCGCAACGTGTGGTCGTACATGATCATCTTCTGCGGCCACTTCCCGGACGGCACCCAGGAATTCACGATCGAGGAGACCACGGACGAGTCGCGAGGCCAGTGGTACTTCCGCCAGGTGCTGGGTTCGGCGAACCTGACCGGCGGCAAGATCTTCCACCTGCTGTCCGGCAACCTGTCGCACCAGATCGAGCACCACCTGTTCCCCGACATGCCGGCCCGCCGGTATGCCGACATCGCGTCCGAGGTGCAAGAGATCTGCGAGCGCTACGGGATCCCCTACAACAAGGGCCCGCTGTTGCAGCAGTTCGGCACCGTGGTGCGCAAGATCGTCAAGCTGACCTTCCCGGACCCGGGCAAGGTGACGTCGTTGCTGCCGAAGTTCAAGTCCGACAAGCCGGCCGATCGCGAGCCCGTCGCGGCCTGAGTCCCGCCCCGGTGGGGGACAATGGGCGGCGTGGAGTGGACCGGAGCACGCTACGCGGACAAGCCGACCGTGGAAGTTTCGACGTGGATCGACGCCGATCCAGCCCGGGTCTGGAATCTGGTCTCGGATATCAAGCTGATGCCGACCCTCAGCAACGAGCTGCAGTCCGTGGAGTGGGCCGGCGGCGCCGACCGGCCGAAGGTGGGTGCCCGCTTCGTCGGCCACAACCAGCACGACGCGTTCGGCGAATGGAGTACCACCTCGCACATCGTCGTCTGCGACCAGCAGCGCGAATTCGCTTGGGCGGTCGGCGATGCCGGGCATCCGTCGGCGATCTGGCGGTTCCGGCTGGAACCTCGGGACGGCGGCACTGCCCTGAGCTACTGGATGCAGATGGGACCGGGACGTTCGGGGCTGTCGGCGGCAATCGACTCCATGCCGGACAAAGAGGAAAAGATCGTGTTCGTCCGGCTGCGCGAATTCGAGACCGCGATCAGCAAGACCCTGGCGGCAATCAAGAGGCTGGCCGAACATGGGGTGCGCTGATGCGCACCGCGACCACGGTCGAGTTGTCCGGCGGCAGCGAAGAAACCGGCCAGGTGGTGACGCTGGCCGTCGAAGCCGAAAAGCTGGGGCTCGACGTGTGCTGGGTCGCCGAGGCGTGGGGTGCGGATGCTGCGTCGGCGCTGGGCTACCTCGCGGCGCGCACCGAGACGATGCTGCTTGGCTCCGGCATCCTGCAGGTCGGCACCCGGTCGCCGGTGCTGGTCGCCCAGGCCGCGATCACGCTGTCCAACCTGTCGAACGGGCGTTTCCTGCTGGGGCTGGGTGCTTCCGGGCCCCAGGTGATCGAGGGCCTGCACGGCGTCTCGTTCCGCCGGCCGCTGGCCCGCGTTTCCGAAACCGTCGACATCGTGCGGCAGGTCTTCGCTGGGGGCAAGATCTCCTACTCCGGCAACGAGTTTCAGATCCCCCGCCCCGGTGAGGCGGTCCCGATGCGGGTGGCGAACGCGCCAGCGCACGCCATTCCGATCTACCTGGCCACGCTGTCGCCGGCGATGCTGCGGCTGACCGGACAGATCGCCGACGGCTGGCTGGGCACCAGTTTCGTGCCCGAGGGTGCTGGCGAGGCGTACTTCGCCCACCTCGACGAGGGTCTCGAGAGCGCCGGCCGCACCCGCGCGGACATCGACATCTGTCAGGGCGCCGAGGTCGCGTTCGCGGCCGACGAGGACGAGCTGAGCGGCATGATCGCCAACCGCAAGAAGGAACTCGCGTTCAGCCTCGGCGGCATGGGGTCGTCGAGCACCAACTTCTACAACCAGGCCTACAGCCGGCAGGGCTGGGCCGATGTCGCCGCTGCGGTGCGTGAGCGCTGGCAAGCCGGCGATCGCGACGGCGCCGCAGCGCTGGTGAGCAACGACATGGTGCTGGGCACCACGCTGATCGGCACCGAGCAGATGGTCCGCGCGCGCCTGGCGGTGTGGCGCGATGCCGGCGTCAACACCGTGCGACTCTATCCGGGCGGCGACACGCTGGATGCCAAGCTCACGACGCTGGGTCGCGCGATCGAACTGGTCCGCGACGTGGGCTGACTCGGGTTAAGTGGTGGCGGTCGGTGCGTCGATGGCTTTGACGAGTTGCACCTCGGGCCGCTGCGGCACCCCGTCGGACAGGAACCACCGAAACGCCAGGTTGCCGAGTGGATAGCCGAGCGTCGTCAGTGAATTCGGGTGGGCCAGTATGTCTTTGGACAGCACGATCGTCACGGAGCCGTCGCTGTTGAGCGCGGCGCTGTGGTTGTTGAGCGACGAGCGGGCGCCCTCGTCGCCATAGGTGGCCATGAACTGATTCCACACCACCAGGTTCCAGAACCGGCACGACGGTGGTCGGTGCGTAATGACCAACGCCTCGTCGTCGTCGAGCACGAAACTGCCGTACGCGTAGCAGGCGTCGCGGGCCGACCAGCCGAAGTTAGCATCGGGCACCTGATAGGGGTCGGCGAATTGGTTTGCGGCGTGGGCGGTTTCGTGGCCCAGGCCGTGTTGGTCGTCCACCCGTGTCCCGACGGCCAGCGGCACGATGGCGAACATGGTGCGCATCCAGGCCGCGACCGCGCGCAGCCTGGCCGCCGTCTCGGCGTCGCCGTGCCGGATCGGCTCCGGCTCGTCGAGTGCCTCGATCCGCCATGTCACCGGGCGGCCGGTCGACGGGTCGGCCTGGTAATCGCGGGTCATCAGCACCACCGCGTCGGGTGTCGCCGGGAAATCGAAGGCGAAGTTGCCGTCGGCGTCGATGTCCAGATCGGTGTCGCGGACGATCGCGACGATGCGGTCCGACCACGTGCCCGGTGCTGGTTCGTTGTAGGCGGTCACCGAAAAGTACACGCTGTCACCCTTATTGCCGCTGATGCGATACCGCCGCTTCTCATCGACCGGGCAGATGAAGTAATACGCGTCGGTGTTGTCGCCACCCCAACGGCGATCGCGACGGAATGGGGTGTTCACGGCGACGAACTGCGGACGACCGGGCTCGGGGAACAAGTAGGTGTCGAAAGCGACGCCCAAGGTGGTGGCCAACATGCGATAACCGTCGGCAATGTGGCGGTCGTCGGCCACCGCGCGGTCGCCCTCGAGGAAGGAGCGGTCGAGGTCGCCGATGGTGGCCAGCAGCCCTTTCCACGCGGCCGTCGATTCGTGCGTCATGCGCTGATTCCTTTCAGGAGCAACGTGGTGGTGCGGTCTACCCAGGTGTCATCGAATTCGTCCGGGCGGGTGAGCAGGCCCATCAGCGTGATGCCGGCGATGGCGTCAGTGAGTTCGGAAGCTGTTGCGTCGCTGCGCACTTCGCCGCGAGCTGCGGCGCGCGCGAGTAACTCGCCGAGACCGTCGCCGATGATGCCGGCGAAGCGCTCCAGCAGCGCCGAATGCAGGGTCGGATCGGCCGCCATCTCGCCGACCAGGCCCGGCAAGGCCGCCCGGGCGGCCGGTGTGGTCAGGAAAACCATTGCGCGACGGACCATTTCGCGTAGATCATCGGGCAGCGACCCGGTATCGGGGATCTCGGTGGCGGCGCCGATCGGGAACACCGCCTCGTGCACCAGATGCGCCTTGCTGGGCCAGCGGCGGTAGATCGCGGGCTTGCTGGTGCCGGCGCGTTCCGCGATGGCCGAGACCGACAGCCCCGGATAGCCGGTCTCGGCCAGCAGCTCGACGGTGGCGCGCACCACCGCACCGTCGATGCGCGGGTCACGGGGCCGGCCAAAATCCACTACCATTACGAAACTCAGAGTAACATAAGTCGCCGTGACCGACGCCGTTCGCCTAGACGACCTCGACCTGCCCCGTTTCAGCGCCGAGGGCCAGCAGATCCTCGACATGATGGCCACGATGGCTCCGCAGTGCCCGCTGGAGTCCGACGTGTTGCACGCGCAGGCCAGCGCCGACACCGGCCTGCACGACTTCGGGCCCGACGACTACCGGGAACGCCTTGAGGTCTACCTCGCCGCGGTGCGTGAGATCGACGGGCTGCACGGCGCCGGCATCGTCAACTTCTACGGCCAACTGCTGCAGCTGCTCAAGAACCGTCTCCTGCTGACCGACCTTTTGAAGCGGCATCCCGAGATCAACGACATCGAACTGCGCTCGCCGGTGGTGATCGCCGGGCTGCCCCGCACCGGCACCACGCACCTGCACAACCTGCTGGCCGCGCCGCCCACCTTCCGCACCATGCCGTACTGGGAAAGCAACGAGCCGTTCCCGATGCCGAATGAGGTTGGCGTCGAACCGGATCCGCGCCGCGCGAGGATGGACGTCGCGGTCGGGGTGGTCAACATGGTGATGCCGCATTTCGCACTGATGCATGAGATGACCACCGATCACGTGCACGAAGAGATCCAGCTGCTGGCCAACGACATCTCTACGATGCTGTTCGAGACGCTCGGCGAGGTGCCGCGCTGGCGCGATTACTACCGCACCCATGACCAGACACCCCATTACGAATACCTCGCCACACAACTGCGGGCGATGCAGTTCCTGCGCGGCGGCCGGCGCTGGCTGCTCAAGTCGCCGCAGCATCTCGAGCAGGTGCGGGTGCTGGATCGGGTGTTTCCCGACAGCATCGTCGTGTTCACCCACCGGGATCCGGTGCCGGTGGCGCTCTCGATGATCGCGATGATCACCTACTCCGCACGCATGCACCGCTCACCGGTGCCGGTGGAACAGATCGCCGGCTCCTGGATCGACCGACTCGATGCGATGCTCACCGCGCTCGTGCGCGATCGCGACGCCATCGGTCCGGATCGCTCGATCGACATTCGGTTCGACGAATTCATGGCCGACGAACTCGGTGTCGCCGAGCGGGTCTACGCCCTGGCCGGCGAACCGTTCACCGACGAGGCGCGCAAGCCCATCGCCGACTACCTCGCGGGCCACCAGCGCGGTCGATTGGGCAACGTGCAGACATCGTTCGAAATGTTCGGTCTGCAGGAGAGCGCGCTGCGCGAACGGTTCGCTCCGTATGTCGAGCGGTTCCTGGATTAGCCTCAGTGCGCTAGCTTTTCAAGCATGGTCACCATGCCCGCGTTGGACGCCTCTGTCGCTTTGGAACACCGGTACGTAGAACTCGGCGACGGCGTGACGATCCACGTCGCCGACGCCGGGCCGCCCGGCGGGCCGGCCGTGATGTTGGTGCACGGCTTCCCGGAGAACTGGTGGGAGTGGCATGAGCTGATCGGTCCGCTGGCCGCCGATGGCTATCGGGTGTTGTGTCCGGACCTGCGCGGCGCGGGCTGGAGTTCGGCGCCCCGCTCGCGCTACACCAAGGTCGAGAAAGCCGAGGATCTCGCCGGCGTGCTGGACCATTTGGGTATCGACAAGGTGAAGCTCGTCGCCCACGACTGGGGCGGACCGACCGCGTTCATCATGATGCTGCGCCATCCGGAGAAGGTGACCGGATTCTTCGGCATCAACACCGTTGCGCCCTTTGTGAAGTTGAGTCCGTCGGGGGTGCTCAACCTGTGGCGGCTGTGGTACCAGATTCCGATATCGCTGCCGGTGATCGGTCCCCGGCTGCTCAGGGATCCCAACTCGCGGTTTATGCGGATGTTGGGTCCCTGGGTCGGTGGCGGGTTCTCGATTCCCGAGGAGAGCGCCGGTTTGTACCTCGAGTGCATGCGCGAGCCCGGCCACGCGGAGGCGGGCTCACGGTGGTACCGCAGTTATCAGACCGGAGAAATGTTGCGTTGGGTGCGCGGCCAGTACGCGGATGCACGCGTCGACGTACCCGTGCGCTGGCTGACCGGTACGCAGGATCCGGTGATTACGGCCGACCTGACCGACGGATACGAGGACCACATAAGCGATTTCGAGGTGGAGCTGGTCGATGATGCCGGCCACTGGATCATCGCGCAACGGCCCGACTTGGTGCTCGACCGGGTGCGCGCGTTCTTGAAACTGTGAGCTACTCGACGCCGATCGTGACTTCGGTCGACTTGATGAATACCGTCGCGGGCTGACCGACCTTGAGGCCGAGGTCGAGCGCCGCGTCCTTGGTGACCGAGGAGGTGACGACTTGATCGCCACCGTCGAGTTTGACCTTCACCACCGCCATCACCGTTCCGAGTTCAACCTCGGTGATGGTGCCCTTGAGCTGGTTTCGAGTGGATAGCCGCATGCGACGAGGTTAGCCGCTAGTGGCGAGGGCCCAGCAGCGCGACGCAGGCATCGACGGCCGGTTCGACGATCTCGCGCACGGCCTGGCCGTCTTCGACGGCGAGCGCGGTCAATTCGCGCAGCCCGCCCAGCAAGATCACGGCCAGCGGCGCGGTCAGTGGCGGCAGTTCGGCGCGCTGGAACCCGGGGCTGGCGCTGAGGTCGATCAACAAGTCGGACAACAGCTGTAGGCCGCGGCGCTGGACCGGTCGACCGACGGGTCCCAGCGAGGGGAGCTCACGAATCCAACTCAACGTAATCGCCGGCCGCGCTTCGATATAGGCGACATAGGCCTCGACGGCCTGACGGATCTGGTCGTGCCAGTCGGTCTCCGGATCGACCGAGTCGGCGATGCTCTCGCCGAGCTTTTCGATATCGGCGGCCAACAGCTCGAGGAAACACTCTTCCTTGCTGGCGAATTGGCCGTAGAAGGTGCGCTTGGACGTGCGTGCGTGGCGCACCACGTCGGCGACGGTGCTGGCGCGATAGCCGCGTTCGCCGATGGAAGTGGCCAGACCGTCGAGCAGCCGGAGCCGGAAAGGATCCTGAACAACCGCGACCTCAACCGCGTCTGTCACCGTCGTCGCGGATGGCATGGTCGTCGGCCCTTTCGGTGTTCACTCCCTTGTCAGGTTCGGTACCACAGAGTACCGTACACGGATAGATCTGTGGTACACCGCGGTACCAACCCTGGACCGGGGCTGATGTTGGGAGACGTAGCGCCATGAGCGAAGTAGTCACCGCCGCACCGCCGGGCTCCGCAGTCAGACTGCCGCCGGCAGTCCGGGCGCCAAAGCTGTTGCAAGGCTTGGGCTTCGCGATGTCACGACGAACGATGATGCAACGACTGTCACGCCGCTACGGCAGTGTGGTCACGCTGAAGCTCCCGATGTGGGGGCGCGTGATCGCGGTCAGCGACCCGCAGCTGGCCAAGCAGATATTCACCACCAGCCCAGACGAACTCGGCAACATCCAGCCCAATTTGAGCAGATTCTTCGGCTCCGGCTCGGTGTTCGGACTCGAGGGCGACGACCACCGCCGCCGTCGGCGGTTGCTCGCGCCGCCCTTCCACGGCAAGAGCATGAAGAATTACGAGAGCATCATCGAAGAAGAGACACTGCGCGAGTCCGCCGAGTGGCCGCAGGGCCAGGTGTTCGCGACGCTGTCGCCGATGATGCGAATCACGCTCAACGCCATCCTGCGCGCGGTTTTCGGAGCCGATGGCGCCGAACTCGACGAACTACGACGGCTCATTCCGCCGTGGGTCACGCTCGGCTCGCGCCTGGCCGCACTGCCGAAGCCCAAGCGCGACTACGGCCGGTTCAGCCCATGGCACCGGCTGGACGAATGGCGCCGCCAGTACGACAACGTGATCGAGAAACTGATCGCGGCGGAGCGGGCCGACCCGAACTTCGCGGATCGGTCCGATGTGCTCGCGTTGCTGTTGCGCAGCAGCTACGAAGACGGTTCGACCATGTCGCACAAGGAGATTGGCGACGAGCTCCTGGCCCTATTGGCAGCGGGACACGAGACCACCGCGTCGACGCTGGCGTGGGCATTCGAGCGGATCAGCCGGCACCCTGCGCTGCTGGCGCAACTCGTCGAGGAGGCCGACGGCGACGGCAACGAGCTGCGGCAGGCCACGATCCTGGAGGTTCAGCGGGCAAGGACGGTGATCGACTTCGCCGGCCGTCACGTCTACCCGCAGACGTATCAACTGGGCGAGTGGGCGATTCCCGGCGGCTACTCGATCATCGTCGGCATCGCGCAGATACACGACAATCCGGACGTATTCCCCGATCCCGGACGCTTCGACCCGCAGCGGTTCATCGGAAACAAGCCGTCGGCGCTGTCCTGGATTCCGTTCGGTGGCGGCACCCGCCGCTGTGTCGGGGCCGCCTTCGCCAACATGGAGATGGACGTGGTACTTCGAACGGTATTGCGCCACTTCACCATTGAGACCACCGATGCACCCGGCGAGCGCTGGCACTCCCGCGGAGTCGCGTTCATCCCGAAGGACGGCGGCCGGGTTGTGCTGCGGCGGCGCTAGGCGGACGCGCGCCGCGGCAGCTTCCAGCCCGGCCGGATGTAGTGGCAGGTGTATCCGCTGGGGTAGCGCTCCAGGTAGTCCTGGTGTTCGGGCTCGGCCTCCCAGAAGTCGCCGGCGGGACTGACCTCGGTCACGACCTTGCCGGGCCAGAGCCCCGAGGCCTCGACATCGGCGATGGTGTCCGTCGCAATCTGCTTCTGCTCGTCGTCGACGTAGAAGATCGCCGACCGGTAGCTGGTGCCGCGATCGTTACCCTGACGATTTTTCGTTGTCGGATCGTGGATTTGGAAGAAGAACTCCAGCAGCGTGCGGTAGTCGGTGGCGGTCGGGTCGTAGACGATCTCGATGGCCTCGGCGTGCAAGCCGTGGTTGCGGTACGTGGCGTTGGGTACATTCGGGTCGCCGGTGTAGCCGACGCGGGTCGAAACCACGCCGGGCTGTTTGCGGATCAGGTCCTGCATGCCCCAGAAGCAGCCGCCGGCGAGAATCGCCTTTTGCGTGTCGGTCATGTCATTGCCTCATTTCGTTCGGGCCCAATGGCCGCAATCTCCCTCCGATTATCCTGATGTTCTTGACCTCGTACACCCGCGAGGCGAAGCCCTCGACAAACCACGGTAGAACGTGTTCTAGTTTTCGCGTGAACAGCCCGCAATTCTCCCGGAGCGAACTCGTCGACGCCTTCGCCGCATTCGAAGCGACCGTCGATGCGGCCGCGCAATCGCATGACTGGGACGCCTGGGTTCAGCACTACACACCCGATGTCCTGTACATCGAACACGCGGCGGGCACGATGCGCGGGCGCGACGAGGTCCGGGAATGGATCAGCCGGACCATGGGCAGCTTTCCGGGCAGCCACATGGTGGCGTTCCCCTCGCTGTGGCATGTCATCGACGAGCCCACCGGCCGCGTCATCATGGAGCTCGACAACCCGATGCGCGATCCGGGCGACGGCACCGTCATCGGGGAGACCAACATTTCGATCATCACCTACGCCGGTGACGGCCTGTGGCGGCAGCAGGAAGACATCTACAACCCGCTGCGCTTCGTGCAGGCCACGCTGAAGTGGTGCCGCAAGGCGGCCGAACTCGGCACCCTCGACGAAGCGGGGGCGCAATTCGTGGCGCAGTACGGAGGCGCGCAGTGAGCGCCAAACCGAAACTTGTCATCGGCGCCAACGGTTTTCTCGGCTCGCATGTGACCCGCCAACTCGTCGGCGACGGTGCGCAGGTGCGGGTGATGGTGCGCGAAGGCGCGAACACCCGCTCTATCGACGACCTCGACGTCACCCGCTTTCACGGCGACGTCTTCGACACCGCCACGCTGCGCGAGGCGATGGACGGTGTCGAGGACGTCTACTACTGCGTCGTCGACACCCGCGCGTGGCTGCGCGACCCGGCGCCGCTGTTTCGCACCAACGTCGACGGGCTGCGCAACGTGCTCGATGTCGCGAAGGACGCCAACCTGCGCCGGTTCATCTTTACCAGTACCTACGCGACCGTCGGCCGACGGCACGGTCACGTGGCGACCGAAGACGACGTGATCGCCTCGCGCGGGCTGACTCCCTACGTGCAATCCCGGGTCCAGGCCGAAAACCTGGTGATGCGCTACGTCGCGGACGCGGGGTTGCCCGCCGTCGCGATGTGCGTGTCCACCACCTACGGCGACGGCGACTGGGGCGGGACCCCGCATGGCGCCTTCATCGCGGGCGCGGTCTTCGGCAAACTGCCCTTCCTGATGAACGGCATTGAGCTCGAAGTCGTCGGCGTCGACGACGCCGCCCGGGCCATGATCCTGGCCGCCGAGCACGGTCGCATCGGGGAGCGCTACCTGGTTTCGGAGAAGATGATGGCGCTCAACGATTCGATCCGGATCGCCGCCGACGAGGCCGGCGTCCCGCCGCCGCAGCGGGCGATCTCGGTCCCGATGCTCTACGCACTCGCGGCGGCCGGCACCGTGAAAGCCAAGCTCACCGGCACCGACGCCCAACTCAGCCTCGCGTCGGTGCGGATGATGCGCGCCGAAGCGCCGGTGGACAGCAGCAAGGCGCGCCGCGAGCTGGGCTGGCAGCCGCGCCCGGTCGAGGAATCGATTCGCGAGGCCGCCCGGTTCTGGGCCGCGATGCGCACCCCCCGGACGGCCACTCAACCCGAATAGGCTCGGTCGAATGGACCGGATTCGCGTCGATCTCAGCGGGCCCCCGCAGACGATGTTGGCGACGCTGTACGCCAAGGCGCTGGACGCCGACGCGCCCAACTCGATCCTGAGCGATCACTACGCCAAGACCGCCGTGGACCGCATCGAATATGACTGGGCCGCAACGACTATCGACGCGCGCCGCGCTCCGTCGGTCGCGGTTCGTACCGCGCACTTCGACAATTGGGCCCGCCAGTTTCTGGCCGTGCACGACGAAGCAGTCGTGCTGCACGTGGGCTGCGGCCTGGACTCCCGGGTGTACCGGCTCGATCCGGGCCCGGGTGTGCGGTGGTATGACATCGACTACCCCGACGTGATCAGCCTGCGCGAACGTGTCTACCCGCAGCGGGCCAACTGCCGGATGCTGGCGGCCTCGGTCACCGAGCCGGCGTGGCTAACGGAGATACTGCCCGACCGTCCGGTGCTGTTCCTCGGCGAAGGCCTGACCATGTATCTGACCAAAGACGACGGGCTGGCGCTGCTGCGCCGCGTCGTCGACCGGTTCGCGTCGGGTGAGTTGCAGTTCGACGCGTTCAACACGTTCGGCATTCGTACCCAGTGGATCAATGCGGTGGTCCGGCGCTCCGGCTCGAAGCTGCACTGGGGCATCGACGGGCCCGGCGACATCGTCGACGCGGTTCCCGGGGTGCGCGTGCTGGCCTGGGAATCGGTCTTCGATAGCGATACGTTCGACCTGGTTTCACCGTATGTGCGCTGGATAGCCAAGGCGATGGCGGCGGTTCCGGCGTTGCGCTACATGTCGCAGTACCACCGCTACGCCTTCGGGCCGGTCGATGCGGGGAAGTCTTGACCGTCTGCCGGTGTTGCACCGATACGTCTGAGGAGGAACAGCATGGCCCACAAAGAAATCTTGGAACCCAACGCGGGGCACCCGATCACCATCAGCCCGACGAAGGGGCGCGTCCAGGTCCGCGTCAACGGCGAAGTCGTCGCGGACACCACCTCGGCCCTCGAATTGCGGGAAGCGACCATCCCTGGGGTGCAATACATTCCGCTGTCCGACGTGGCCCAGGACAGGTTGACTCGCACCGAAACCGTCAGCTACTGCCCGTTCAAGGGCGACGCCAGCTACTACGCCGTCACGACTACGGCGGGTGACACCGTCGAGGATGCGATCTGGACCTACGAGCAGCCGTACCCCGCGGTAGCCGAGATCGCCGGGCACGTCGCGTTTTACCCCAACAAGGCCGAGATCAGCGTCACCGCCGAATAGGTCACCCGCCCAGCAGCTTGGCGTAGGCCCGGGTGTCGCTGTACTCGCGCATCGAGATGATCAGCCCGTCACTGGTCTCGAAGATGCACACGAACGGGGTGTCGTACTGCTCGCCGTTGGAATTGGTGCCGGTGGCATACGCCTCCACGACGACCGTTTCTCCTTCGTTGATGCAGCGAAGCAAATCGATGGTGAGCTCGACGGACTGCTTGCGCCGGTCGGTCACGCGGCGCAGGGCTTCCTTGTCGTAGGTCTCCCGGGTAAACAGGCTCCAATAGCTGAAGTCGTCGCTGAGCAACGCGAAACCCTCGTCGAGGTCGCCGCCTTCGCTCAGACTCTGGAGGAACATCCAGGCCAGCTCGGCATTGGGAGCATCGAACGGCGTCATCACATCGCAATAGTGTCTTGGCAGGTAGTGGGCGGTCAATCAGAGTGGAAATCCGGAGTCGTCGGTGACGAGCACGCGAACGGTGACGTTTCCCGGGGCGGTCAGCTTCGGGCCCACCCTGGCGCCGCTTCGCCGCGGTCCCCGCGACCCCTGTTTTCGCCTCCCGGGCGACGGCACCATCTGGCGCACCAGCCTGCTCCCCAGTGGGCCGGTCACCGCGCGTATCGGCCGCGCGGCCGCCGACGCGGCGCGCTGCGAGGCCTGGGGTGCCGGCGCCGAAGAATTTCTCGAGCGGCTACCCGCACTGCTGGGTGCCGACGACGACGCCTCGGACTTCACGCCGGCACACCCGACGGTCGCCGCGGCGCACGCACGCGTCCCGCACCTGCGCCTGGGCCGTACCGGGCAGGTGCTGGAAGCGCTGATCCCGGCGATCATCGAGCAGCGGGTGCCGGGCGCCGACGCGTTCTCCTCGTGGCGGAAGCTGGTGTCCAAGTACGGCACGGCGGCACCCGGGCCGGCGCCGACCGGCATGCGCGTGCCGCCGTCGGCCGAGGTCTGGCGGACCATCCCGTCTTGGGAATTCCATCGTGCCAACGTCGATCCGCGCCGCGCCGGGACCGTCGTGACGTGTGCGCGCCGGGCGGCCTCGCTGGAACGGCTGGGGTCACGGCCGGCGGCGCAGGTGCGCGAAGCGCTGACGTCACTGCCGGGAGTCGGGGAGTGGACGGCCGCCGAGACCGCGCAACGGGCATTCGGCGATGCCGATGCCGTCTCGGTCGGCGATTACCACATCCCGAAGATGATCGGCTGGACGTTGCTGGGCCACCCGGTCGACGACGAGGGCATGCTCGAGCTGCTGGAGCCGATGCGGCCACACCGGCACCGGGTGGTCTGCGTGCTCTATGCCAGCGGTCTGGCCTACGAGCCGCGGCGTGGCGCGCGCCTGCCGGTCCAGCAAATCCACGCGCTCTGACCAGCCGGTGTTTTCGGGCCGGGTCATCGGGTACTCGTCGTGAAATTGCCGGTACGAAACGCAGGGGAGCGATCGATGACGCAGTTCACCATTCCGGGATTGACCGAGAAGCAGGGTGCCCGGTTGGCCGAGTTGTTGCAGAAGCAGTTGAGTACCTACAACGACCTGCACTTGACGCTGAAGCACGTGCACTGGAATGTGGTGGGCCCCAACTTCATCGGTGTGCACGAGATGATCGATCCCCAGGTGGAGGCGGTGCGCGGTTTCGCCGATGACGTCGCCGAACGTATTGCGGCTCTTGGTGCTTCGCCGGAGGGTACGCCGGGCGCCATCATTCGGGACCGGTCGTGGGACGACTATTCGGTTGGGCGTGACACCGTCCAGGCGCACCTGGCTGCGCTGGATCTGGTCTACAACGGCGTGATCGAAGACATCCGCGAAGCCATCGACGAGACAGAAGAACTCGACCAGGTCACCCAGGACATGTTGATCGGTCAGGCCGGGCAACTGGAGAAGTTCCAGTGGTTCGTCCGTGCGCATCTGGAGAGCGCGGGCGGCACGCTGACTCACGAGGGTAAGAAGACCGAAAAGGGTGCGGCCGACACCGCGCGACGCAAGAAGTCGTAGCGCAGCTACTGGGGCGCGGCTTTGTGCGCGCGCTCGGCTTCGGCCGCCTCTCGGTTGAGGCGCTGTGCCTCGTAGATCGTGACGTTGGTGCGCGACATCAGCAACGACGCGATACCCACCGCGATGATGGCTCCGGGCACCACCGAGAACGAGCCGGTCATCTCCGCGACCATGATCATGACGGCCAGCGGTGCGCGGGCCACGCTGCCGAAGCAGCTCATCATGCCGACCACGACGAAGATGCCCGGCCCGTGGGGTATGCCGGGCAGCCCGGCTAGCTCGCCAAGACGCCAGACCGCGGCGCCGACGAAGGCGCCGATCACGATGCCGGGCCCGAACAGCCCGCCGGAGCCGCCGGAGCCGATCGACAACGACGTCGCGACGATCTTGGCCAGCGGCAGCAGGAGAACGATCCAGAGCGGGATCTGCAACAGGGCGGTGCGGTCGGCCGCCAGCTGGGCCCAGCCGTAGCCGCTGCTCAGGATCTCGGGGATCAACAGACCCAGCAGCCCGACCAGCAGGCCGCCCGCCGCGGGCTTGAGGATCGGCCCGCCCGGCAGTCGGCGGGTGAGCCGGACCGAGGCGTGAAAGGTCCAGGCGTACAGGTAGCCGACCGCCGCCGCGACCAGGCCGAGCACCACGAACCACAGCAGCGGCCACGACTTCTCGAAGCGGTACTCGGCGTCGATGTACCCGAACAGCGGGTCGAAGCCGAGGAACGCACCGAGCACCGCGTACGCCGTCCCCGAGGTGATGAATCCGGGCAACAGGCAGCGATAGTCGAAGTCGTCGCGGTAGGTGATCGAGGCGGCCAGCACGGCTCCGCCCAGTGGCGCGGCAAAGATCGCGCCGATACCCGCGCCGATGCCCAGCGCGACCGCGACCCGGCCGTCCTCGTCGGACAGGCCGAGCCGCCGGGTCAGCAGCGAGCAGAAGCCGGCCGAGATCTGTGCCGTCGGGCCCTCGCGGCCACCCGAACCTCCCGAACCGATCGTCAACGCGCTGGCGACCATCTTCACCAGCACCGCCCGGAAGCGGATCGCGCGGGGATCGGTGTGCACCGCCTCGATGGCTTCGTCGGTGCCGTGCCCGGTGGCCTCCGGTGCGAGCTTGGCAACCAGCAAGGCCGACAGCAGCGCCCCGGCCGTCGTCACCAGGGGAATAGCCCACGGACGCGTGAAGCCGGCCGACCCTCGGCTGCCGCCCTCGCCCACCGGCGTCGGGATGCGGTAGTCGGCCAGATAGCCGAGCAGGAAATCGCCGGCGTATTTCAGGGCCAGATAGAACACCACCGCGCCCAGGCCCGCGATCACGCCGATCGTGATGCCCAGCGCGAACCACTTGGGCAGGTAGCTCGCCTGTCTGATCGATGCCCCGAACCGCCCGCCGGCGGCCGCGGCCGGAGCGACAGCGGGCTGGGGCTCGTCCTCCGTCGGCTCCACCGCGCCATCCTATGACAGAGCGGAATAACCGGACTCCGGTCCGGTTATATGGGTAGTTCTCAATACAAGGAGGTTGATATGCCTGCCATCACCGCAGACACGTTGACGTTGCCCCGGGTCGGCGCGGCCACCCCGCAAGACACCGAACGCCCGGTCCGCTCGATCACCACGGGGCCGCGCGGATACGAGGGCGAGGGGTTCCCCGTCGTCCGGGCATTCGCCGGCGTCAGTGCCGCCGCCCTGGACCCGTTTGTGCACATGGACCAGATGGGCGAGGTGGACTACGAGCCGGGCGAGCCGCGGGGCACCGACTGGCACCCGCACCGCGGCTTCGAAACCGTCACCTACCTGATCGACGGCAAGTTCGCGCATCAGGATTCCCACGGCGGTGGTGGGCTGATCACCGACGGCGCGACGCAGTGGATGACGGCAGGGTCCGGGATTCTGCACATCGAGACGCCGCCCGCCGAATTGGTCGAAAGTGGCGGTCTGTTCCACGGCATCCAGCTCTGGGTGAACTTGCCGAAGAAAGCCAAGTTCGCGGCGCCCAGGTATCAGGCCATCGAAGGTATCGACGCCAGGTTGCTCGCCTCCGACGACGGCGGGGCATTGGTTCGCATCATCGCCGGTGAGATCGACGGCCAGGGTGGCCCGGGCATCACACACACGCCAATCACACTGGCGCACGCCACAATTCAAACCGGCGCACGGCTCAACATTCCGTGGCGGCGCGATTTCAACGCGCTGGTTTACGTGTTGTCCGGCAGTGGGTCGGTCGGACCGGTCGGTCATCCGATTCACCAGGGCCAATTGGTCGTGCTCGGACCCGGCGACCGGATCACGGTAACGGCTGACTCGACTCAGGAATCCTCATCGACCTCAGCAATTGATGTGTTACTGCTGGGCGGACAACCGATTCGTGAGCCGGTATTCCACTACGGGCCATTTGTGATGAACTCGCGCGCGGAATTGCTCCAAGCACTGGAGGACTACCAAGCGGGAAAATTCGGCAATATTCCGCCAAATGCTTTAATGCCTACCCGAAGGGGTGGCACACTCTAACGGTGCCGTCCACGGCGAGGCGCCGGCCGGGCCGTCCACCCGCCGCGAAGGCAGACGAGACGCGCAAGAGAATCTTGCGCGCCGGTCGCTTGGTATTCAGCGAACGTGGCTACGAGGGAGCCACATTTCAAGCCATCGCGGTGCGTGCCGATCTCACCCGGCCGGCCATCAACCATTACTTTTCCAGCAAGCGGGTGCTGTATCGAGAGGTGCTGAGCGAAACCAGCGAACTCCTCTTCGGGGCCGGTATCGCACAGGCGGACCGCGAGACGACCCTGATGGCCCGGCTGACCGGGTTCATCTCGGCGGCCGTGGCGACAAATTCCGAGCATCCCGCGGCATCGGCGTTTCTGATCGGTTCGATTCTGGAATCCCAGCGTCACCCCGAATTGAGCCAAGCAGAAAACGACGCGGTAAGGATTTGTCGACAGTTCTTGACGCGTGTCATCAATGACGCAATCGAGCAGGGGGAGTTCGCTGTCTCAATCGATGCCAATGCGTTGATCGAGACGCTTTTGGTGGTGCTCTGCGGCGCGGGGTTCTACGCCGGTTATGTCCAGAGCTACCGGGAGATGCAGGCCGTCACCGACATGCTGGGCCAGTTGCTGGAGGGCGCGCTTTTCAAGGGGCGGGACTGAGCCCGGTTCGGGTGCGAGTGAGATCGCGCACAAAGCGTATAGGCTAACTAACTTTTCCGGGTAGGATTACCCGGAAATGACTGATCTCGACGACTCCTCCTCGTTGCAGCCGCCGCTACCACCCTCGCTCCGCACCGCGGGGGATTCGTGGGCGATCACCGAGCTCGTCGGCGCCACCGCTTTGGGTGTCGCGGCCGCGCGCGCCGCGGAGACCGCCGGATCCAACCCACTAATTCGTGACGATTTCGCCCGGAAACTGGTCTCGCCGGCCGGACCGGCATGGGCCCGGCTGACCGACCCCGAACTGGCCTGGCTGGACGGCGACGAGCAGGGCCAGCGGGGGCATCGTCTCGGCATCGACTACCAGGCCGTCCGCACGCACTTCTTCGACGAGTACTTCGCCGACGCCACCCGCGACGGAATCCGGCAAGTGGTGATTCTGGCCGCCGGCCTCGACTCGCGGGCCTACCGGCTGGACTGGCCCGCCGAGACCACGGTCTACGAGATCGACCAGCCGCAGGTGCTGGAGTACAAAGGCAAGATTCTGGAATCGCATGTGCCCACCGCCAGCCGGCGCACGGTCGCGGTGGATTTGCGCGACGACTGGCCGGCGGCACTGACGGCGGCCGGATTCGACCGCGCCCAGCCCACGGCGTGGTTGGCCGAGGGCCTGTTGCCCTATCTGCCCAGCGATGCCCAGGACCGGCTTTTCCAGATGTTCACCGAGCTGAGCGTGCCCGATAGCCAGGTCGCCATCGAGGTGTTCGGGATCAACGCGAGCAGCAACACCAACCGCTGGCAGCGGATGCGCGACCGGCTCGGGCTGGACGTCAACGTCCAGGCGCTGACCTTCCACGAGCCGGACCGAACCGACGCCGCCGAGTGGCTGACCCAGCACGGCTGGCAGGTGAACGTCGTGAACAACCGCGACGAGATGGCCCGTTTGGGCCGCGCCGTCCCCGAAGACCTGGCCGACGATGCCGTCCGTAGCGCCCTGCTGCGTGCGCGCTTCACCGGACCATCGCACTGACCCGACCGCACAAGACCTGGAGCACCGCCGATGAGTTCACTTCGCACACATGACGACACCTGGGACATCAAGACCAGCGTCGGGAGTACCGCGGTCATGGTGGCCGCCGCTCGGGCCATCGAAACCGAGCAGCCCAACGCGCTGATCCACGACCCCTACGCCAGGCTGCTGGTGAACAACGCCGGGGCCGAGATCATCTGGGAGGCCATGCTCGACCCCGAGGTCGTCGCCAAGATCGAAGCCATCGACGAAGAATCCGCTGCTCGCATCCACCACATGCGCGGCTACCAGGCGGTGCGCACGCACTTCTTCGACGCGTACTTCGCCGACGCCATCGCCGCCGGAATCCGCCAGGTGGTGATTCTGGCGTCGGGACTGGACTCGCGGGCCTACCGCCTGGACTGGCCGGCCGGCACCACCGTCTACGAGATCGACCAGCCCCAGGTGCTGGACTACAAGTCCGCCACGCTGGCCCAAAGTGGCGCCACCCCGTCCGCCGACCGTCGTGAGGTGCCCATCGACCTGCGCGAGGACTGGCCGGCCGCGCTGCGTGCCGCCGGCTTCGACCCGACTCAACGCACCGCCTGGCTGGCCGAGGGATTACTGATGTACCTGCCCGCCGAGGCGCAGGACAAGTTGTTCACCCAGATCGGTGAGCTGAGCCCGGCGGGCAGCCGGGTCTCGGCCGAAACCGCACCCACGCACTCCGATGAGCGGCGTCAACAGATGCGCGAACGATTCAAGAAGGTCGCCGACGAGATCGGCATCGAGCAAAGCGTCGACGTCGGCGAGCTGATGTATCGCGACGAGAATCGGGCGGATGTCGCGGAGTGGCTCAACGATCACGGCTGGCGCGCCACGTCGCAGAACTCGGTCGACGAGATGGAACGCTTAGGCCGCCGGGTCGCCGGTTTCCAGCTGGACGACGACAAGGGTTCGTTCTCCGATTTCGTGATCGGGGAGCGGTTGTAACCGGCGGCACGTTAAGTCCCAGTCATGCCTCGTAGTGCGGACGACACGTGGGACATCGCCACCGGCGTCGGCTCGACGGCGGTGACGATCGCCGCGGCGCGGGCCGTCGAAACCGAACAGCCTGATGCGCTGATCCGCGACCCGTACGCCAAACTGCTGGCCACTAACGCCGGTATCGGGGTCCTCTGGGGGGCCATGCTCGACCCGGCCGTCGCCGCCAAGGTGGAAGGGCTCGACCCGGAATTCGTGGCCGATCTCGCCCACATTCGCGGTTACGTGGCTGTGCGGACGCACTTCTTCGACCGCTATCTCACCGATGCCGCGGCCGCCGGAATCCGTCAGGTGGTGATCCTCGCGGCCGGGCTGGACTCCCGTGCCTACCGCCTGAATTGGCCCGACGGTACCGCGATCTACGAGATCGACCAGCCGCAGGTGCTGGCCTACAAGTCCGCGACGCTGGCCGAAAACGGCGTGCGTGCGTCGACCGATCGCCGCGAGGTCGCCGTCGACCTGCGGCAGGATTGGCCGTCGGCGCTGCGTGCCGCCGGCTTTGACGCATCGGCACGTACGGCGTGGCTGGCCGAGGGACTGTTGATGTACTTGCCCGCCGAGGCGCAGGATCGGTTGTTGGTTCGGATCGGCGAGGTGAGCGCGGCGGGAAGCCGGGTCGCGGTCGAGACCGCCCCTGCCCGGGCCCAGCAACGGCGCACGCATGTACACGAGCGCGTGAGCACATTGGCCGACGAGATCGGTCTGGTGCAAAACCCCGACGCCGGGGAACTGATGTATTTCGACGAGCATCGGGCGGATGTCGCGCAGTGGCTGAACGGGCACGGCTGGCGCGCGCAGCTGTGGCTGTCGGCAGACGAGAGGCGCAGGCTGGGTCGTTGCACCGACAATCGCCCGGTTGCCGACGATCAGGACATCTTTTCCAACTTCGTGATTGGAGAGCGGTTGTAATGGCACGCACGGCAGACGACTCCTGGGACATCGCCACCAGCGTCGGGGCCACCGCGGTGATGGTCGCGTTGGCCCGCGCCGCCGAGACCGCCAGCGCGGATCCGCTGATCCGCGACCGGTTCGCCGAGCCGCTGGTCTCCACGCCGGCACTCGAGGGCGTGCGCGAACAGGTGACGGCGTGGTGGGCAGGCGCCGAGGACGACGATCCCGACGGCGCGGTTCGTGCCCAGGAGATGATCAACTACCAGGCGGTGCGCACGCATTTCTTCGACGCGTATTTCGCCGCCGCGGCCGCCGCCGGTATTCGCCAGGCGGTGATCGTGGCCGCCGGATTGGATTCGCGCGCGTACCGGTTGGACTGGCCCGCCGGGACGACGGTTTACGAGATCGACCTGCCCAAGGTCCTCGAGTACAAGGCCGAGACGCTGGCGGGCTCGACGCCCATCGCGGTGCGGCGCCCCGTGCCCGTCGACCTGCGCCACGATTGGCCGAAGGCGTTGCGCGAGGCGGGCTATGACGTGAGCCAGCCGACGGCGTGGCTGGCCGAGGGGCTGCTACCGTTCCTGCCGGCGGCGGCGCAAGAAGCGCTGTTCGTCTCGATCGACGCGCTGAGCGCAGCGGGTAGTCGGGTGGCCGTCGAGAATTTCGGAGTCGACGTCGAGAAGCGGCGCGAAGCCGAACAGCGGTGGGCCGAGCTGAAGGCCAAGCGCCAGGCGCGCGGCCAGGACACCTCGTTCAACCCGTTCGACCTCTGGTTCGAAGACGAGGGCCGCCCCGACTGCGGCGAATGGTTCGCCACTCACGGCTGGACGGTGCAGACGGTCAATGCGCGCGAGGAGGCCACCCGGCTGGGTCGCGAGCCACAAAACGAAGACCGGCCCTTCGCGAACACCTTCGTCACCGCAACCAAGGGCTGACCAGGCGGTTCGCCGGCCGCGATCGCTCGTCGGCGCGATATTCGGCGCATCTGTTGGAGCTTCCCTTACCTCCCAACCGACCGGATGGTTAGGATCGCGGTTATCGCCCGTATGTGTCCGCGCGCACAGTTGTGGGCATTTCCGGGAAGGTGCGAGAGGGGAAGACAGCGATGACTACCGAATCGGTTGCACGCAAGACGTCCGAGTCCACCAACGGGGCTTCGTCGGGGCCGGAGGCCCGGCCCGCCGATATCCCCGCGACGGTGGCCCGGCTGCGCCAGACTTTCGCCACCGGGCGCACCCGCGACGTCGAGTGGCGCAAGCGCCAGCTGCTGGCGCTGGCGCGATTGATGGAAGAGAACGAGACCGCGATCAACGCCGCGCTCGCCGAAGACCTGGACCGCCACCCGTTCGAGGCGTTCATCGGCGACGTCGCCGGCACCATCGGCGAGGCGAAGTTCGCGGCCAAGAAGGTCCGCAAGTGGATGAAGCGCAAGTACGCGCTCCTCGAAGCGGCCCAACTTCCCGGCCGCGGCTGGATCCAGTACGAGCCCTACGGCACGGTGCTGATCATCGGCGCCTGGAATTATCCGTTCTACCTGACCTTGGGTCCGGCGGTCGGCGCGATCGCGGCCGGAAACGCCGTGATACTCAAGCCCTCCGAAATCGCGGCCGCGTCGTCGCATCTGATGGCCGAGCTGGTCCCGCGCTACCTCGACAACGACGCCGTCGCGGTGTTCGAAGGCGACGGCTCGGTGAGCCAGGAGCTGATCGCGCAGGGCTTGGACCGGGTGATGTTCACCGGCGGCACCGAGATCGGCCGCAAGGTCTACGAAGGCGCGGCGCCGCACCTGACCCCGTGCACGCTCGAGCTCGGCGGCAAGAGCCCGGTGATCGTGGCGGCCGACGCCGACCTGGACGTCGCGGCCAAGCGCATCGCCTGGATCAAACTGCTCAACGGTGGGCAGACCTGCGTCGCGCCCGACTACGTGCTGGCCGACGCGACGATCCGCGACGAGCTGGTGACCAAGATCGGTGCGGCGATTACGAAGTTCCGTTCGCAAGGGCCGACCGGAATGCGGGTGGCCAATCAGCGTCAGTTCGACCGGCTCACCAGCTACCTCAACGACTCGGGCGGCAAGACCACCGTCGGCGGCGGTTCCGACGCGTCGACCCTGCGCATCGAGCCGACGGTCGTCGTCGATCCCGACCCGGACGGCCCGCTGATGGTCAACGAGATCTTCGGACCGCTGCTGCCGGTGATCACCGTCCAATCCCTGGACGACGCAATACGTTTCGTCAACTCGCGGCCGAAGCCGTTGTCGGCGTACCTGTTCACCAAGTCGCGTGAGGTGCGCGAGAAGGTGATTCAGGAAGTCCCGGCCGGTGGTCTGGTGGTCAATCACCTCGCCTTCCAGGTCTCGACGGCCAAGTTGCCGTTCGGCGGGGTCGGTGCGTCGGGAATGGGTGCCTACCACGGCAAGTGGGGCTTCGAGGAGTTCAGTCACCGCAAGTCGGTGATGACCAAACCAACCCGTCCGGATCTGTCCAGCTTCACTTACCCGCCCTACACCGACCGGGCCCTGAAGATGGCGCGCAAGCTGTTTTGACACACTAGCTCGGGGGTCGGCCACGACCGTTGGTTAATTGCAGAGAGGAACCTGATGCCCGGAGTGCAGGATCGCGTCATCGTCGTCACCGGAGCCGGCGGAGGACTGGGGCGCGAATATGCGCTCACCCTCGCCAAGGAGGGCGCCAGCGTCATCGTCAATGACCTCGGTGGAGCTCGCGATGGCACCGGAGCCGGCCACAACATGGCCGACGAGGTCGTCAAGGAGATCAAGGACGCCGGTGGCCGGGCGGCGGCCAATTACGACAGCGTTGCCGAACCCGAGGGCGCCGAGAACATCATCAAGACCGCGCTCGACGAGTTCGGCGCGATCCACGGCGTGGTGAGCAATGCCGGCATCCTGCGCGACGGCACCTTCCACAAGATGTCGTTCGAGAACTGGGACGCCGTGCTCAAGGTCCACCTGTACGGCGGTTACAACGTCATTCGCGCCGCCTGGCCGCACTTCCGCGAGCAGAGCTACGGCCGGGTCGTCGTCGCCACCTCGACCAGCGGACTGTTCGGCAACTTCGGCCAGACCAACTATGGCGCGGCCAAGCTCGGGCTCGTCGGTCTGATCAACAGCCTGGCGCTCGAGGGCGCCAAGTACAACATCCACGCCAACGCCGTCGCGCCGATCGCGGCCACCCGCATGACGCAGGACATCCTGCCGCCCGAGGTACTCGAGAAGCTCACCCCGGAGTACGTCGCGCCGGTGGTGTCCTACCTGTGCACCGAGGAAAACCCCAACAGCGCTTCGGTTTTCGTGGTCGGTGGTGGCAAGGTGCAGCGCGTCGCGCTGTTCCAGAACGACGGCGTCAACTTCGACAAGCCGCCGACGGTTGACGATGTCGCCGCGCAGTGGGACCAGATCACCGATCTGTCCGCGGCGAAGCAGGCCGACTTCAAACTCGGCTGAGGGAGCCAGTCGTCGTGGTCCGGCCGTGGTGCGACGCGTGCAACGGCCGGCCGCGCGACGTCTTCATGGTGCGCTGACGACAACGTCAATAGTCCCTTTGGCCAAGCGCTCCAACCGGATTCGCCTTACAGTGGACGACGACCCAACCACGCCGCATAGCGACTGGACCTGACGGCTACCTGGCGGGATCCAGGGAAAGGCAGCACAGTCATGTCTGAGGAGCTGACGCCGCATTTCGAGGACGTGCAAGCGCACTACGACCTCTCCGACGACTTCTTTCGTCTCTTCCTCGACCGCACCCAGATGTACACCTGCGCCTACTGGCTGGGCGGCGACGACATGACGCTGGAACAGGCGCAGATCGCCAAGATCGACCTGTCGTTGGGCAAGCTGGACTTGCGGCCGGGCATGACACTGCTGGACCTCGGCTGCGGCTGGGGCGCCGCGATGGTGCGAGCCATCGAGAAATACGACGTCAATGTCGTCGGCTTGACGCTGTCGAAGAACCAGGCCGTCCACGCACAAAAGGTGCTCGACGAAATGGACAGCCCGCGTTCCAAGCGGGTGCTGCTGGAGGGCTGGGAGCGCTTTCACGAGCCGGTGGACCGGATCGTCGCGATCGGCCCGCTCGAGCATGTCGGCCTGGACCGCTACACGGCGTTCTTCGAGCGCACGTACGAGCTGCTGCCGGCCGGTGGCACGTTCCTGCTGCACACGATCACCGTGCTGTCGGAGAAGGAGATCATCGCGTCCGGCTTGCCGCTGACTCCGGCGATCGTCGAGTTCAGCGACTTCATGAAGACCGAAATCTTCCCGGGCGGCTATCTGCCCACCATCGACATGGTCAAGGAATTCTCGGCGAAGGCCGGCTTCAAGCTGAAGCGTCGCCAGTCGCTGCAGCGGCATTACGCCAAGACCCTGGACGTGTGGGCCGCGGGTCTGCAGGCGCACAAAGCCGAGGCCATCGAGATCCAGTCCGAAGAGGTCTACGAGATGTACATGAAGTACCTGACCGGGTGCGCGAACCTGTTCCGCAAGGGCTACACCGACCTCAATCAGTTCACCCTGCGCAAGTAGTCAGGCCAACAGTTCGCCGCGAAGGCGGTCCACATCCGTCTGCGTGACGCCCGCATCGCGCAGGTAGGCCTCCAGCGAGCCGAACTCGCGGTTGATGGTTTGGCGTGCGGCGTCCAGGTATTCGGGACGCACCCCGAGGACACCGTCGGCCAGCCGGGCTTTGGTGAAAGTGACGACCTCCGGGGTCAATTCGACATCGGAGCGCTGCTGGATCATGTCGTAGATGTGCTCGCGCAGTTGGGGTACCGCGGCGTTGCTGCGCAGGTAATCGGCGACGATGGTATCCTCGTCGATGCCGATCGTCTCCAGTACCGTGGCGATCACGAAGCCGGTGCGGTCCTTGCCCGCGAAACAGTGGGTGAGCACCGGGCGCCCCGCGGCCAGCAACGAAAAGACATGCCGCACAGCGCGTTGCGCGCCATTACGGGTGGGGAATTGCCGGTACTCGTCGGTCATGTGGCGGATGGCGGCCTCGTTGACCTCTTCGTCGGTCTGGTGGGCCTCGCCCTCGAACAGGCGCCGAAACGCGGTCTCGTGCGGCGCTGCGTCTTCTGGGTCGTCGGTCGGCTCCTCGTCGCCGAGATCGGGAAACGGCAGCAGATGAATGTCGATGCCGTCGGGGACCAGCCCCGGTCCGCGCCGGGCCACCTCGCGGGCTGCGCGCAGGTCGGCGACATCGGTAATCCCCAACTCGCGCAGCGTCTCCCGGCCCTCGTCGTCGAGGCGGCTCAGCTCGCCGGACCGGAACAGCCGTCCGGGCCGCAGCGCGGACACGCCGTCGGCGACATCGCGAAAGTTCCACGCGCCGGACAGTTCTCGCAATGCCTCAGTCATGCGGGGTCACCGCTGCGGCGAAGGCGGACTGCTCCCTACCGATTTCGGTTCGGGCGATGGTGCGCATGTGCACTTCGTCGGGTCCGTCGAAAATCCGCATGGCGCGGTGCCAGCCGTAGAGCCGGGCCAGCACGGTGTCGTCGCTCACGCCGGCGGCTCCATGCACCTGAATGGCGCGATCGATGACGTCGCAGGCAACTTGCGGCGCAACGGCTTTGATCTGTGAGACCAGGAGGTGTGCGGCCTTGTTGCCGTGCTGGTCGATCGTCCACGCGGCCTTCTCGCATAGCAGCCGAGCTTGGTCGATTTCGTTGCGGGACTGGGCGATTGCCTGCTGTACCAGACCCTGGTCGGCCAGCGGGCGGCCGAACGCGATCCGGTTGTTGGCGCGGTTCACCATCAGAGCCAGGGCACGTTCGGCCCCGCCCAGCGCGCGCATGCAGTGGTGGATGCGGCCCGGTCCGAGCCGCGCCTGGGCGATCGCGAAACCGCCGCCCTCTTCGCCGAGCAGGTTGGTGGCCGGAACCCGGACGTTGTCGTAGATGATTTCGCAGTGCCCGTGCTGGTCCTGCCAGCCGAACACCGGGGTCGAGCGCACCACCGTCACGCCGGGGGTGTCCATCGGCACCAGCACCATCGACTGCTGCTGGTGGCTGGCCGCGTCGGGATTGGTGCGGCCCATAACGATCAGGATCTTGCAGCGCGGATCCGACGCACCCGAGGTCCACCACTTGCGGCCGTTGATGACGTAGTCGGCGCCGTCGCGCACGATGGCCGTTTGGATGTTGCGGGCATCGCTGCTGGCGACCGCGGGCTCGGTCATCGAGAAGGCGCTGCGAATCTCGCCGGCCAGCAACGGCTCCAGCCATTGCTTGCGCTGCTCCTCGGTGGCGAACAGGTGCAGGGTCTCCATGTTCCCGGTGTCCGGTGCCGCGCAGTTGACCGCCTCGGGCGCGAGCTCGAGGCTCCAGCCGGTCAGCTCGGCCAGCGGGGCGTACTCGAGGTTGGTCAACCCGGACTCGGCCGGCAGGAACAGGTTCCATAGGCCGCGTTCTTTGGCCTTGACTTTGAGTTCCTCGATGACGGGCGGAACGGTGTGGTCATCTGCGCCGGCCTCGTGGCGGTAGCTGTCGTAGGCGGCCTCAGCCGGGAAGACAAACTCAGTCATGAAGTCGGACAACCGCTTGTGGTAGTCGGCGGCCTTAGCCGACATCGCGAAGTCCATGACCGTCACGATAGGACACGTGGGTAAGGGTGGCGCTCGCGGGACAAACGCTTCGATTCCCGGCCACCGACGCGACACTGAAACTACGCAGGTAACACGCCGTGGCCGGGGTGCGGGGTTTCAGTCTCGACGAACGCGACGGCTGTATCGTTCGCGGTCGCGATCCAGCACGATGGACGCATGAGCGACGCCGCCGAATCCCGTCCCCCGTTCCCCCCGTTCACCCGCGAAACAGCGCTGCAGAAGGTCCAGGCCGCCGAGGACGCCTGGAATACGTGCGACCCCGAGAAGGTCAGCCTCGCGTACACGCCCGATTCGCAATGGCGCAACCGCGACGAACACGTCGTGGGCCGGGCCGAGATCGTGGCGTTCCTGACCCGCAAGTGGCAGCGCGAACTGGACTACTCGCTGCGCAAGGTGCTGTGGGACTTCCACGACGACCGCATCGCCGTGCGGTTTCAGTACGAGTGCCACGACGCGAGCGGCCAGTGGTACCGCAGCTACGGCAACGAACTCTGGGAGTTCTCGCCGTCCGGCTTGATGGCGCGCCGCGAGGCCAGCATCAACGACATCCGGATCGACGCATCGCAGCGGCGCCACTTCGGGCCCCGGCCGGTGTCGGAACACGGCCAAGACATACCGCTTTGGTAACGGCCGCTAGGGTGTTCAACTCAACGAGGTTCGCATTAATGCAGCTGAGCTAAGGAAAGTAGATGTACGCGCCATGACAGATGCGCAGCTAGAGCCGGTCAAGGTCGGCGTTGTTGCCGAGTCCGGGACGGATGAGCGCCGCGTTGCACTGGTACCGAAGGCGGTCGCATCCCTGGTGAGCAGCGGTGTGGCGGTGGTGGTCGAGTCCGGTGCGGGTGCGCGGGCGCTGCTTCCCGACGAGCTGTACACCGAGGCCGGCGCCACCATCGGGGACGCGTGGTCCGCCGACGTCGTCGTCAAGGTCGCGCCCCCGACCTCCGACGAGGTGGGCAAGCTGCGCAGCGGCCAGACGCTGATCGGCTTCCTGGCGCCGCGCAGTGCCGAGAACTCGATCGGCGCGCTCCAGGCGGCCGGGGTGCAGGCGTTCGCGCTGGAGGCGATTCCGCGGATCTCCCGGGCGCAGGCCATGGATGCGTTGTCGTCGCAGGGCAACGTCTCCGGTTATAAGGCCGTGCTGTTGGCGGCGTCGGAGTCGACGCGGTTCTTCCCGATGCTGACCACGGCAGCGGGCACGGTGAAGCCGGCCACGGTGCTGGTGCTCGGGGTGGGCGTGGCCGGGCTGCAGGCGTTGGCGACGGCCAAGCGCCTCGGTGGGCGCACCACCGGTTACGACGTGCGCCCCGAGGTGGCCGACCAGGTGCGTTCGGTCGGCGCGCAGTGGCTCGATGTCGGCATCGACGCGGCCGGTGAGGGCGGTTACGCCCGCGAGCTGACCGACGAGGAGCGCGCCCAGCAGCAGCAGGCGCTGGAAAAGGCCATCAGTGGATTCGACGTGGTGATCACCACGGCACTGGTTCCGGGTCGGCCCGCGCCGCGTCTGGTGACCGCCGCCGCGGTGCAGGCGATGAAGCCCGGCAGCGTCGTGGTCGACCTGGCCGGGGAAACCGGCGGCAACTGCGAGCTCACCGAGCCCGGGAAGACGGTCGTCAAGCATGACGTCACGATCGCCTCGCCGTTGAACCTGCCGGCGACGATGCCCGAGCACGCCAGTGAGCTCTACAGCAAGAACATCACCGCGCTGCTGGACCTGTTGGTGACCGACGGGAAGCTGGCCCCCGACTTCGACGACGAAGTCATCGCGGCATCGTGCGTCACCCGCAAGGAGGACTCCTAGATGTACGACGAGCTATTAGAGAACCTCGCGATTCTGGTGCTGTCCGGATTCGTCGGGTTCGCGGTGATCTCCAAGGTACCCAACACGCTGCACACGCCGCTGATGTCGGGCACCAACGCGATCCACGGCATCGTGGTGCTGGGCGCGCTGGTGGTGTTCGGGGAGGTCGAGCATCCGTCGCTGGCGGTGCAGATCATCCTGTTCGTCGCGGTGGTGTTCGGAACTCTGAACGTCATCGGCGGCTTCATCGTCACCGACCGGATGCTGGGCATGTTCAAGGGCAAGAAGCAACCCGTCAAGACTGAGGAGCCGGCCGCCAAATGAACTACCTGGTGACGGTTCTCTACATCATCTCCTTCGCGCTGTTCATCTACGGCTTGATGGGCCTGACCGGCCCCAAGACCGCGGTGCGCGGCAACCTGATCGCCGCGGTGGGCATGGCCCTGGCCGTGGCAGCGACGTTCATCAAGATCCGGCACACCGAGTCGTGGGTGCTGATCATCGCCGGCCTGGTCGTTGGTGTCGCGCTGGGTGTTCCCCCGGCGCGGCTGACCAAGATGACCGCCATGCCGCAGCTGGTGGCGTTCTTCAATGGCGTGGGCGGTGGTACCGTCGCGCTGATCGCACTCGCGGAATTCATTGAGACCAAAGGCTTTTCGGCGTTCCAGCATGGCGAGTCGCCGACGGTGCACATCGTGGTGGCCTCGCTGTTCGCCGCGATCATCGGCTCGATCTCGTTCTGGGGTTCGATCATCGCCTTCGGCAAGTTGCAGGAGATCATCTCCGGTTCGCCGATCGGTTTCGGCAAGGCGCAGCAGCCGATCAACCTGTTGCTGCTGGCCGGCGCGGTCGCGTCGGCGGTCGTCGTCGGCCTGCACGCGCATCCGGGCACCGGTGGCGCGTCGCTGTGGTACATGGTCGGCCTGCTGGCCGCGGCCGGTGTGCTCGGTCTGATGGTGGTGCTGCCGATCGGCGGCGCCGACATGCCGGTGGTCATCTCGCTGCTCAACGCGATGACCGGGCTGTCGGCCGCCGCGGCGGGCCTGGCGCTGAACAACACCGCGATGATCGTGGCGGGCATGATCGTGGGTGCCTCGGGTTCGATCCTGACCAACCTGATGGCCAAGGCGATGAACCGCTCCATCCCCGCGATCGTCGCGGGCGGATTCGGCAGCGGCGGCGTGGCTGTCGGCGGTGGCGATACCGGCGACAAGACCGTGAAGTCGACCTCGGCCGCCGACGCCGCGATCCAGATGGCCTACGCCAACCAGGTGATCGTGGTGCCCGGTTACGGCCTGGCCGTCGCGCAGGCCCAGCACGCGGTCAAGGACATGGCGGCCCTGCTGGAGAACAAGGGTGTGACGGTCAAGTACGCGATCCACCCGGTGGCCGGCCGGATGCCCGGGCACATGAACGTCCTGCTGGCCGAGGCTGAGGTCGACTACGACGCCATGAAGGACATGGACGACATCAACGACGAGTTCGCCCGTACCGACGTGGCGATCGTCATCGGCGCCAACGACGTCACCAATCCGGCGGCCCGCAACGACGCCTCTAGCCCGATCTACGGCATGCCGATCCTCAACGTGGACAAGGCCAAGTCGGTGATCGTGCTGAAGCGGTCGATGAACTCCGGGTTCGCCGGCATCGACAACCCGCTGTTCTACGGCGAGGGCACCAGCATGCTGTTCGGCGACGCGAAGAAGTCGGTCACCGAGGTCGCCGAGGAACTCAAGGCGCTTTAGGGGCCCGCTAGGCGCGCGGTAGCGCCGCGACGACGGGACCGACCCACACGCCGAGCAGTCGGCGCAGTTCGGCCCCGTCGCCGGTCGGCGGCGACAGGATGAACGACTGCAACGTGCGCAGCACGATCTGCAGGATGTCTTCGATCGCGGCGGGAGCATAGGCCGACCAGTCGACGTCGAGGCGGTCCAGAATCGAGCGCCCTAGCACGCGCGCGGTCTCGTTGGTGACCGTGACCTGTTCGGCGAACGCCCCGGTGCGAGACACCCGCAGCAGCAGGCCGATGTAGGGGTCTTTGGGCAGCCGCTCGAGCGTCAGGCAGATGCCCTCGATCAACGCCGCCGCCGGGTCGGTCATCCCGTGTAGCGCCGTCGCCAGGTGGTCCATGAAGTCGTCGGTCGCCCCCAGAGCAGTCGCCTGGAGTAGTTCGTCGGTCGAGGCGAAGTAGTGATAGATCGTCTGCCGCGTCACGTTCAGCGTGCGCGCGACATCGGCCAGCGTGGTCTGCTCGCCGCGCTCGTCGATGGTCCGGCGGGTGGCCGCCAGGATGCGGGCCACCGCCTCCTCGTCGGTGGCCGGCACGCTGCCACCCCATCCACGGGTCCGCACACCGCGACGATATCCGACGCGTGGCGCCACGCCAGGTCATACGTCACGCAATCGTCTGTATGATCGGCGAGATGAGCACAACGACGTGTCCGTTCGGAGAGAACTTCGATTTCACCGATCCCGACGTACTGTTGGCCGGCCTTCCGGTCACCCAATTCGCCGAACTGCGCCGCACGGCCCCGGTCTGGTGGAACCCGCAGCCCGAGTCGATCTTCGACGACGGCGGCTATTGGGTGATCAGCCGCCACGAGGACGTCAAGGCCGTCTCCCGGGACGGCCACCTGTGGTCGACCAATCGCAAGGGCGCCGTGATGCGGCTTCCCGAAGGCGTCACCGCCGATCAGCTCGAGCTGACCAAGGCCTTGTTGATCAACCACGATGCGCCCGAACACACCCGGCTGCGCAAGCTGGTGTCGCGGCTGTTCACGCCGCGCGCGATCGCCCAACTCGAGGAGAAGCTGGCCGGGGCGGCGAAGGAGATCGTGCGTACCGCCGCGCTCAAGCGGGACGGCGATTTCGTCAACGACATCGCGATGAACCTGCCGCTGCTGGCGATCGCCGACCTGATCGGCGTGCCGGAGGCGGATCGTGCGAAGTTGTTCGACTGGACCAACGCGATCATGAACACCGACGATCCCGACTTCGACAGCGATCCCACCACCGCCAACGCCGAGCTGATGGCCTACGCCTACAACATGGCCGACGAGCGGCGCCGCTGCCCGGCCGACGATATCGTCACGCGCCTGATCCAAGCCGACATCGACGGGGACGCGCTGGGCGACGTCGAATTCGCGTTTTTCGTCATCCTGCTCGCGGTGGCGGGCAATGAGACCACCCGCAACGCCATGACGCACGGGATGAATGCGTTCTTCGACAACCCCGAGCAGTGGGAACTGTTCAAGCGCGAGCGGCCGGCCACCGCGGTCGACGAGATCATCCGCTGGGCCAGCCCCGTGCACTGTTTCCAGCGCACCGCGCTCGCCGACGTCGAACTGGGCGGTGTCACCGTCCGCGAAGGCCAGCGGGTCGGGCTGTTTTACAGTTCGGCGAATTTCGACGAGGAAGTCTTCGACAATCCCTTCCAGTTCGACATTTCGCGCAACCCGAACCCACACTTGAGTTTCGGCGGCAATGGCGCGCATTTCTGCATCGGCGCCAACCTGGCGCGCATGGAAATCAAGCTGATCTTCGACGAGCTCGCCGAGCAGATACCCGACATCACCAAGTTGGCCGAGCCGCAGCGACTGCGGTCGGGCTGGATCAACGGCGTCAAACGCCTC
Source organism: Mycobacterium sp. pR1184 (assembly GCF_041287235.1). Classification (NCBI taxonomy): domain Bacteria; kingdom Bacillati; phylum Actinomycetota; class Actinomycetes; order Mycobacteriales; family Mycobacteriaceae; genus Mycobacterium; species Mycobacterium sp. pR1184. The sequence goes on from NZ_JBGGKR010000005.1 coordinate 240,657, forward strand.
GCCGTCGGCTACGGCGGCTGACTTGCGAGCGACTTGTCCGGGGGCGGGTCAGCCTATTGCCCGCCTCTGAGCGACAACCATGGCGCACTACGCAGCCCGACAACCAGGGCGCACTACGCAGCCCGCTGGATTTTGTCGCTCGAAGGCGGGCATTTTAGGTGCCGCCCGCAGCAGTGATTGGTGTGACTGAGCCCGCCGAATTCGCTTGCAACACAAAACAAATGCGGAATGCAACGGCGACGGTGCCGCGATTTATTCGGGACGCGAAAAAGTCTGTTTAGACGGGCGGGTAGGCGGGCGGCGGGTAGCCGTTTCCATCCTGAACCCCGCGCAGGCCCCAGGTCAAATACTTCATGAAGAATTCGATTTCGTCGCTGCCGTCATAATCCGGACTCGGATCCATCGCCCCACCTCTGCACTCGCGACCAGTTCGAATATCCGAGTCTAGTCGCATCCGTGCCGGTGCGACAGGCGCCGATACCTCTAAACTGTCCAACCAGTTGATTGGTACTTTGCCTAGACCGGACCCGAAGCCCTGCCCATTCGGCCGCGTTGGCGCGACGATAGTGAGTAAAGATGTCATCGGACAGCATCACCCGCAACGGGTTGACGCGCCGCGAGGAGTTGCTGGCGGTCGCCACCAAGCTGTTCGCCGCCCGCGGTTACCACGGCACCCGGATGGATGACGTCGCCGACGTCATCGGCCTGAACAAGGCGACGGTCTACCACTACTACGCCAGCAAATCGCTGATCCTGTTCGACATCTACCGCCAGGCCGCCGAGAGCACCCTGGAAGCCGTCCACGACGACCCGTCCTGGACGGCCCGAGAGGCGCTGTACCAATACACCGTCCGGCTGCTGACGAACATCGCCGAGAACCCGGAGGGTGCGGCGGTGTACTTCCAGGAGGCGCCCTACATCACCGAGTGGTTCACCGAGGAGCAGGTCGCCGAGGTCCGGGAGAAGGAAACCCAGGTCTACGAGCACGTGCACGGCCTGATCGACCGCGGCATCGCCAGCGGTGAGTTCTTCGAATGCGATACCCACGTGGTGGCGCTGGGCTACATCGGCATGACGTTGGGCGCCTACCGCTGGCTGCGCCCCGACGGCCGCCGGACCGCCAAGGAAATCGCCGCCGAGTTCAGCACCGCGCTGCTGCGGGGGCTGATCCGTGACGAGACGATCCGCACGGAGTCTCCGCTCGGGCCGTAACGGCCCTGATCGGTTTGAGTAGAACTACTCAGGCTTAACGCGTAGAACTGCGCGGGTCCCGGGGGGCGCTGCCCGGCAATGCTTTTGGAGTGCAAACACTTCCTAGCCCCGCCGAGCTGGCGGCCACTACGCCGGCCGATCGCGACCGCGCCCTCGACGTCATCCGCATCGTCTCGCTGATCGGCGTGGTGGCCGGTCACACCGTGATGGCCATCAGCGTCATCCGCAACCACGTGCTGATCTGGGACAACCTGCTGACCACCTCGGTGGTGTTCCAGGCCCTCACCTGGATCTTCCAAATCATGCCGCTGTTCTTCTTCGCCGGTGCCGCCGCGAGCCTGTCGTCCTGGCGGCCCGGCACCAACTGGGGCGGCTGGCTGATGAAACGCTGCACCAGGCTGTTCCGGCCGGTGTTCTACTACCTCGGATTCTGGGCGATCGCGCTAACTCTGCTGTATCCCGTTCTGCCCCAACATATTTACGAGCCCGTCGCCGGTGTCAGCATTCAGCTGCTGTGGTTCCTCGGCGCCTACGTGCTGGTGCTGGCCGCGATGCCGGCCATGGCCCGCATCACCACCCGCACCCGTTTCGTTGCTGGCGTGGCCGCGGTCTATGGGGTCATCGCCGCCATCGACGTCGTCCGGCTGCACTGGCCGGCCGCATCGGCGCTGGGTTACCTCAACATGGCGGTCTGGCTCATCCCTGCCATGTTCGGTGTCGCGTACCGCCGCGGCCTGCTGCCCGGACGTGCCGCGCTGGTGACGGCCGCAGTCGCGTTCGCGGTCGACGTCGCGCTGGTGTGCTGGGGGCCGTACGAAATCAGCCTGGTCGGCACCGGGCATCACGGACTGTCCAACACCAGCCCGCCGTCGCTGCTGCAGGCCGGCCACGCCATTGTCCTGAGCGCGCTGGCAATCGCGGCCATGCCCGCGATCACCCGATGGGCGCAACGGCCACGCGTGTGGTGGTGGACCGCACTGGGCAACTCCGGGGCGATGACGCTGTATCTGTGGCACATGCCCGCGCTGCTCGGCATGCACCTGCTCTTCGATCTGACCGGTCACCCTCGCTACCCCGGCCGGCCGGACTACCTGGCCATCAGCGTGATGCAACTGATCCTGATGGTCGCCGTGGTGGCGGTGCTGTTCCTGGTGCTGCGGCCGCTGGAGAACAACCCGCTTGCCGGGTGGGACGGCGCCGGGGCGATCACCTCGGTCGCTCGGGGTGTGGCGGCGGGCCTGCTGCTGTGCGTCGCCGGCGTAGCGACCCTGGCCTCGATCAAGTGGGGGCTGAAGGACAATGGACTGATGTGTGTCGCGACGATGGTGACCGCCCTGCTGGGCGCTCGGGCGCTGGCCGCGACCGCTCGGGAGCGGTCGTGAAATCCCCGCTGCAGTCGGCCGCCACCGTGGCGGCCGGACTGCTCGCCCTGGCCGGTGCGGCCGTCCATGGACTGGGTTTTATCGCCTGCGACCTGGAGCTGGCCAAACTGGTTCGCGGCCTTGGGTTTTTGTCTCCGCTGCTGCTGGCGGCGCCCACGGGGATGGGCCTGCTGATGATGGCATTGCTGGAGGCCGTCGCGGCGGCCGGGCTGTTCATCGGCGCGGTCATCCTGTGGTGTCGCCGCCGCGCGGGCATCTGGGTCACCCTGGTGGCATCGGTGCCGGGCTTGCTGGCGGGCCTGTTGCTGGTGACACACCTCGTCCCGGCCCCGCTGGTGTTTGGCAAACAGATGGCCGGACTGCCCACCGGGGCGGTGTCATGGGCCATCTTCGCCTACACCCTTGTCGCCACGATAGCTGTTGTTGCACTGGCTATTTCGTTGCCAAAGCAGCAGCCGTACCGGGCCTAGGGTTCGCTGTCCAGCCCGTGCTCGATCGCGTAGCGGGTCAACTCCACCCGATTGGCGACTTGCAGCTTGCGGAAGGTCGCTTGGATGTGGTTTTCGACGGTGCGGTGGCTCAACGACAGCCGCTCGGCAATCTGCTTGGCGGACAACCCCTTTGCCACATGGCGCAACACCTCGGTCTCGCGCTCGGTCAGGCTGGGGCCGGCCGGCCCCGGGTCCTTACTCTGGGCGATGCGCCGGTACTCGCCGAGCACCAGTCCGGCCAGGCTGGGGGTGAACACCGCCCGCCCAGCCGCGGTGGCTTCGACGGCTTCTGCCAGTTCGGCTTTCGAGGCGCTCTTGACGAGGTAGCCGGTGGCACCGGCCTTGACGGCCTCCAGGACGTCGTCGCGTTCATCCGAGGCCGAGAGCACCAGCACGCGTGAGGCGGGTGAGACCGCCAATACCTCGGCCGTTGCCTGCGCGCCGTCGCCGTCGGACAGGCGCATGTCCATCACCACGACGTCCGGCTTGACCACGGCCGCCCGGCGGCGGGCGGCCGCCACACTGTCGGCCGTGGCGACCACGTTGAATCCGTCCTCGGCGAGGTCGCGGGCAACCGCGTCGCGCCAGATCGGATGGTCGTCCACCACCATCACCGTCGCCGCGGTTTCGTCAGTCATTTGATCCCCCGTCGCGCGGGACGCACAGTTCCCACTCCGTGCCTTCACCCGGGCGGCTGTGCAGCTGGGCGGTGCCGCCCAGCGCATTGAGCCGTCCCACAATCGATTTCGAGACTCCGAGGCGTCCCTGTTGAGCGGCTTCCTCCAGTCGCCCGTCGGCGATGCCTACGCCGTCGTCACGCACGCTGACCGTCACCGAATCGCCCAGATCCTCCAGCAGCACGAACGCGTGGGCGTCGGCGCCCGCGTGCGCCGCAACGTTGTCCAAGGCGTTGCCCACCGCGGCATCGAGCTCGGCGGCCACCCGGCGCGGCAACGCCACCGCCGTGCCCGGCACGCTCAGCGAGACGCGGTCGGATTCTCGGTGGCGCAGCAGCGTGCGCAGATCGATCGTCGTGCGGTCCCCGTACTCGTCGATGCCGGTGGCGGTGACCCATCGTCGCAGCGCGCGTTCCTGCTCGCTGGCCAAGTCGGCTAATTCCGCTGTGGGGCCGCCGATTTCATGTCCGCGCTTGGCGACCAGCGCGAGCACCTGGATGGCGCCATCGTGCACCTCGCGGGACAGCCGCTCGCGCTCTTGCACCGCGGCGGACAGCGCAGCGGCGCGTTGCAGATCCGCGTGGGCGCGTCGCGCGGTTTGGGCGGCCAAACCTATGGCCATGCCGATCGCCAGCTCGATCATGATCGTGGCGTTGTGGCTCATGTTGAGGTCGAAGTAATTCTTGACCGCGAAATTGGTCGCCATCACCACCAGTCCGGTCAGCATGCCGCGGACGGGACCGAGCTGGATCGCGGCCGAGATCGTGGGATTGCTGGCCCACAATGTCGTCGGCCAGGTCTGGTTCTCCGAGGCCCAGTGGTCAAACGTGACCACCCGGTTGGACCACATGAGCAGTACGACGACCACGATCTCGGTGACCACCCACGCCGGCCGTCGGCCGAACCCGCGCAGGTAGGCGATCGCGCAGACCGCGCTCCATCCGATCAGCACCGCGAACAACACCCAACCCAGCGCGGGCCGGCGCAGGTCCGGGTTGATGGCGATCTGAAAGCCCAGCGCGTAAAGGCAACTCAGCAGCCGGAACACCTGCGCCGCGCGCCACAGCGGCGCCGTCGGATCGGGATTAGGGCGCGTCATTGCGCTCAGCATAAGTCGGGGACGCCCCGGCGCGGGCGCGCCCAGGGATCAGGTCGCGGTGGTGAACGGATTGTGCTCGGCGAACAGCTTCTCCATGCGCGCCTCATCCAGACGCACCCGCACGGTCGCGGCCTCCTGCTGATCGCGGATCACCTTTGCCAGGGTGAACGCGCTGGAGACGAGGAACAACACGGTGATGCCGAGGAACAGTCGCTGCCATGCGTCGAGCGGGAGATAGAAGATCCCGCCGAGCGCGCTGACGAAACTGACGCCGAACGCGATCGCGGCCTGGAGGAAAAAGGCTGGGGTGTTCTTCGAAATGCCATTGGGAATATCCATGTATCCCAGGATGCGAAAGCGTGGCCGCACCGGACAGGGTAGGACTACTCAGATTCGGGCGTCTCGGCCCTCGAGTGTCACGCTGGCTTCACGCTCGGCGCCCAACGTGACGCCAGCGTCATGCTCGGCGCAGATGCTTGTCGAGGAACGCGATCTGATCGGCGACCACCCGCTCGAAAGCGTCGTCGACGTAGATCGCGAAATGGCCCTCGGGGTAGGTGTGCACCTCGCCGCGCGGCGCCTTGGCCGCGTGTCGCAGGGTGGCATCCGCCGGCGCCAGCGAGTCGTATTCGCACACGCAGAACAGGATTGGGCAGCCGATCTTCGGGGTGAGCAGCCCCGGGCGGTAGGTGAAGATTTTCGGCGTGATGCGTGCCGCGATCTCGTTGCGCAGTTGGACACCGTCGGGGACCAGCCGCAGGTAGCCCGCGTAGGAGTCGGGCGTAGTCATCAGTGCGACGTCCCCGGGCTTGCCCGCGGTGGCGATCATCACCGGAGGCCGGCCCAGCCGGGCGCCGATGATGTCGCGAATCGCGCGTGCGGTGATGCGCGCGGTGGCCAGCGGATGGGAGATCGTGCGGGCTGACGCCAGGCCGTAGGTGAACGGGCATTGTGCGATGACCGCCGCGGTGCCGGGCAGCCGGGCGGCCGTGGTGATCACATGACCACCCGCAAAAGAGGTGCCCCACAACGCGATTCGATCGTGGTCGATGCTGTCGAGGGTGCGGGCGTAGGCCACCGCGGCGGCCCAGTCGGCGAGCTGCATGTCGATGTCGAGGACCTGGCGCGGCTGACCTTCGCTGTCGCCGAAGTTGCGGTAGTCGAAGACCAGGCAGGCGTAGCCGGCCGCGCTGAACCGCTCGGCGTAGGCATCCAGGCGCATGGTGCGCACCCCACCCAGGCCGTGTGCCATCACCAATAGCGGTGCATCGCTGCCGCCGGCGGGCCGATACAGCCACGCGCTGATCCGGTCACCACCGGAGGTGAATTGCACATCTTCGCGCTGAGTCATCGACACTCCATTCTTGCCTGCTCGCGAGCGTAAGCACACCACGAGATTGCGCTCGATTTTTCGCCGTGTGCTTACGCTCGCCAGCGATCGCGTCCTAACCCGCAAGACCCCGGTAGGCGGCACAAAAATAGTGGACTAGTGTCTAGAAAAGTTTTCCAGGCTGCAAGGGACGGAGACTGAAGATGGTAATCCGCGTCGCGCACGTCGGTACCGGAAATGTCGGGGGCCTGGCCCTGGCCGAACTGATCGCCAACCCGCAGTTCGAACTGACCGGCGTCAACGTGTCCACGTCGGAGAAGGTGGGCAAAGACGCCGGGGAATTGTGCGGCGTCGGCCTGGATGCCCCCACGGTCACCGGTATCAAGGCCGTCAACGACCTGGACGCCATCATCGCCGCCAAACCCGAATGCGTCGTCTACTGCGCGATGGGCGACACCCGGCTGCCCGACGCGATGGCCGACGTGATGCGCATTTTGGCCGCTGGCATCAACGTCGTCGGATCCTCGCCCGGGCTGCTGCAGTTTCCCTGGGGCGTGATGCCCGACAAATACATCGCCCGCGTGGAAGACGCTGCCCAGCAAGGCAATTCGAGCATCTTCATCAGCGGCGTCGATCCGGGCTTCGCCAACGACCTGATCCCGTTCGCGCTCGCGGGCACCTGCCAGCGCATCGAGCAGGTGCGCTGCATGGAGATTCACGACTACGCCTCGTACAACGGGACCGAGGTGATGGACTACATGGGGTTCGCCAAGCCGATGGACGAAATCCCGATGCTGCTGCAACCCGGCATTCTCAGCATCGCGTGGGGCACCGCCATCCGTCAGCTGGCGGCCGGTCTCGGTATCGAGGTCGACGAGATCAGCGAGTCCTACCAGCGCGAACCGGCGCCGGAAGACTTCGACATCGCGATCGGCCACGTGGCCAAGGGCACCGTGGCGGTGCTGCAGTTCGAGATTCGCGGCATGGTCAAGGGCCACCCCGCGATCGTCATCGAGCATGTCACCCGGCTGCGGCCTGACCTGCGCCCCGACCTGCCCCAGCCCGCCTCCGGCGACGGCTCCTACCGCGTCGAGATCACCGGCGAACCGTCCTACGCCGTCGACATCATTCCGAGCAGCCGCAAGGGCGACCACAACCACGCCGCGATCGCCGGAGCCGCGGGCCGCGTCGTCAACGCCATCCCTGCCGTGATCGCGGCACCGCCGGGCATCCGGACCACCCTCGATCTGCCGCTGGTGACCGGCAAAGGCCTTTACGCACCAAGCACTTTGGTGACCACCTAACGAAAGGAGACCCTCCGTGGGTCGGGTAGACGGAAAAGTTGCACTTATCAGTGGCGCCGCGGGCGGTATGGGCGCCGAAGACGCTCGCCTGCTCGTCGAGGAGGGCGCCAAGGTGGTGATCGGCGACATCCTCGACGACCAGGGCAAGGCACTGGCCGACGAGATCGGCGACTCCGCGCGCTATGTCCATCTCGACGTGACGCAGCCCGACCAGTGGGACGCCGCGGTCGCCACCGCGATCAATGAATTCGGGAAGCTCAACGTGCTGGTCAACAACGCCGGCACCGTCGCCCTTGGCCCGCTCAAGAGCTTCGACCTGGCCAAGTGGCAGAAGGTCATCGACGTCAACCTGACCGGGACCTTCCTGGGCATGCGGGTGGCCGTCGAGCCGATGATCGCGGCCGGCGGGGGCTCGATCATCAACGTGTCGTCGATCGAGGGCCTGCGCGGCGCACCCATGGTGCACCCCTACGTCGCGTCCAAGTGGGGAGTTCGTGGCCTGGCCAAGTCGGCCGCCCTGGAGCTGGCGCCCCACAACATCCGGGTCAACTCCGTGCACCCCGGCTTCATCAAGACGCCGATGACCAAGCATCTGCCCGAGGACATGGTGACCATTCCGCTGGGCCGGCCCGGACAGGTGCGGGAGGTCGCGACGTTCATCCTGTTCCTAGCCAGCGACGAGTCGTCCTACTCGACCGGCAGTGAGTTCATCATGGACGGCGGACTGATCACCGACGTGAACCACAAGGACCTGTTCTGACGCTCGGGGTGCTATAACCGCGAACATGCCAGGCAGCCTCGGGGACCTCAGTGGGATCGTCGGGTCTAATCACGTCGTCACCGACCCCGACGTGCTGTCCGGGCGCAGCGTCGACCACACCGGTCGCTACCGCGGCAAGGCCAGCCTGCTGGTGCGTCCGGGTTCGGCCGAGGAGGTCGCCGAGGTGTTGCGGTTGTGCCGCGACGCCGGAGCCCACGTCACCGTGCAGGGCGGCCGCACCTCGCTCGTCGCAGGTACCGTGCCAGAGCACGACGATGTGCTGCTGTCCACCGAAAGGCTTTGTGCGCTAGGCGATGTCGATACCATCGAGCGTCGCATCTCGGTCGGTGCCGGAGCCACGTTGGCCGCCGTGCAACGCGCCGCGACCGCGGCGGGTCTGGTGTTCGGCGTCGACCTCGCCGCACGCGACACCGCGACCATCGGCGGCATGGCCTCGACGAATGCCGGCGGGCTGCGCACCGTCCGGTACGGCAACATGGGCGAGCAGGTCGTCGGCCTGGACGTGGTGCTGCCCGACGGGTCGCTGATGCGCCGGCACAGCCTGGTGCGCAGCGACAACACCGGATACGACCTGCCCGCGCTGTTCGTGGGCGCGGAGGGCACCCTCGGGGTGATCACCGCGCTGGATCTACGGCTACATCCGACGCCGACGCACCGGGTGACCGCGGTGTGCGGCTTCGAGGATCTCGACGCGCTGGTCGCCACCGGCCGCGCCTTCCGGGACGTGGACGGGATCGCCGCACTCGAGTTGATCGACGGCCGGGCCGGCGCGCTGACCGCCGAGCATCTCGGAATCGCCGCACCGGTCGAGGCGGACTGGCTGCTGCTGATCGAGCTGGCCGCCGACCACGATCAGACCGAACGGCTGGCTGACCTGCTCGCCGATGCGCCGCTGTCCGCCGAGCCCGCGGTGGGTGTGGATGTTGTTGCCCAGCAACGACTCTGGCGGGTTCGCGAATCGCTGGCCGAGGTGCTCGGTGTGTACGGGCCACCGCTGAAGTTCGACGTGTCGCTGCCGTTGGCTGCTATCGCCGGATTCGCGCACGAGGCGGTCGCGCTGATTCGCGAGCAGGTCAGCGACGCCATACCGGTGTTGTTCGGACATGTCGGGGAGGGCAACCTGCACCTCAACGTGCTGCGGGTGCCGCTGGATCGGGAGAAGGCGCTCTACGGGCCGATGATGGATCTGATCGCGCGGTGCGGGGGCAACGTCAGCTCCGAACACGGCGTCGGCAGCCGCAAGCGTGCTTACCTCGAAATGTCAAGGCAGTCAACCGATATCGCGGCAATGCGGTCGGTCAAAGCCGCACTCGACCCGACCGGCTACCTCAACGCGGCGGTGCTGTTCGACTAATGTGCTTGTCGCGAAACTGTATTCCGCGACGGCTCTTCTCGGGAAATAGGTAGCGGAATACAGTTTCGCGGAAAACGGGTGCTAGTCGGCCGCGGGTTTGATGCCGACGGCGTGGCGCAGCTGGGCCAGGAACTGCTCAGCGTCGTCGCTGCGAACGATGTAGTGCGAGATGGCGATCCGGATCACGGTCGCGGCCTTGACCGCGGCGTTGGGCCCGGGCAGGTGCCGTTGCAGGCCGTCGCGCATCTGCGGGATGACGTGGGCGAACTCGGCGATCGTGTGCTCGGGTTCGACGTCGACCATGCGCACGCCCGAGTACGAATGCTGGTACTCGACGATGAATCGCAGCACGGCGTCCAGCTTGTCGTAGCCCTTGAGCCCTGCGGTGGCCCGCACCAGTCCGCTTTCGAACAGCTGGCGCTCATACTGCGAGAACGCGGTCAGCAGCTCCTCTTTGGACGCGAACCAGCGATACAGGGTGGGACGCGAGACCCCGGCCTGGGCGGCGACCTCGGACAGGCTGAGTTTGGTCTTGCCGTTGCGGCCCAGCACCTCGGCCGTCGCCAACAGGATCCGCTGACGCGTCGAGGTGTCGGTCTCGGTCTCTGTCGTCGCCCCGGCCGGCTGGCTCATATCTGAAACTTTACGAAGTATTGCCGAACTAGCCACGCCGAATCCCCTCAGGCCTTGGGCGGACGCCGGCGCACCAGCACGGACTGCTGGATGGCGCCGACCGCGCCCTGCTCGTCGTACAACGTGCCGATCGTCGTCCCGATGCCGTCCGGTCCGTAACTGGTTTCCGCACGAATACCGACCCAGTCCCCGTCGGGTACCCGAAACACGTGCACCGCAAGGTCGGTGTTCAAGAACGTCCACTTGGTGATGTCGAGCTTGCTGCCGATGCCGTTGGCGCAGTCGGCCACCGCGAACAATCGCTCCAGCTGCGTCATCGTCTCGCCGTGGACCAGGTCGACCTCCGGCTTGATCCACGATTCGCCGGGGCCCGGCGTCAGCGGCTCGGTCAGCCAAAGCCACTCCAGGCTGTGCACGTAGTTGCGGTCCCATTCGCGGGCCTTGAGATTACGGTTGCGCGCGTCGGTGCGCGGTGCGGGCAGCTCGGCCGCCGCGTGCGCGACGGCCCGGGTGTCCTGTTGCTGCAGCCGCCAGCCGCTGGCCCGCGCGACGGGGCGGGGCCGGCCGTCGGGGCCAGGAGCCAGCATCTCGGCGCTCACCAACTCGATCTGCTTGCCGGCCCGCTGCAATTCGGCACGAACCCAGATGTCACCTTCCGAGGGCACGCCGCCCAGCAGGTCGATCACGACCCGGGACAGCCTGTTGTCGTCGCGCTGCTCGCAACGTTCCAATGCCCGGACCAGCAGTGCCGACACCGGACCGCCGTGCTGGATGGCCGCCGACCAGGTGCCGCGGGCCAGGTCGGTCGCCCGGAACTTCTCGCCGGGTGCGCTGGCGGGGTCGATCAGCTCGTAGTACGAGTCGGTCACGTGTCTCCCTCTCGGGTGTCTCAGGGCAGCCCGGCGCCGGGCGTGGCAACCTGCACGGCGTCGAGCCGCGAGAGTTTGGTGCCCACCAGCCGCTGAGGATAGGCGTCGGTGCTCGACAGCAGAAACAGGATGCGCCGCTCGGGGCCGCCGAGCGCGCAGGCGATGGCGACCCGTTCGCCCATGTCGATGCGATCGGTCACCGCGCCGCCCTCGACGATCCGCTCGAATTGGTGCGCCAGCGTCATCGACGTCCACACCCCGCCCTCGGCGTCCAGCGCGATGCCGTCGGGCGGGCCGTCCAGGCCGTCCGCGAAGACCCGCCGATCGTGCAGCGCGCCGGCGTCGTCGATGGTGAACGCGGTGAGCCGCCGGCCGGTCGATTCGGCGACGATCAGCGTCCTGCGGTCCGGTGTGATGACCATGCCGTTGGGGAAGTCGAGGTCCTCGGCCACAACAGTGGCCCTGGCAGTGCCGTCGTCGGGATCGAGACGGACGATGACGCCGCCGCTTCGGGCCTGGGATCCGATGTAGGCGCGCCCAATGTCGTCGATGACCATGTCGCCGAGGTTGGCCGGCACCAGGTCGGTGAGATCGGCGATCTCCACCACGGTTTCCCCGTCGTAGCGCAGCACCCGCCGATCCTCGGCCGAAGCGATCAGCAGTGACCCGTCGGGACGAAAACCCAGGCCCGACGGCGAGTGCCCCGGCAGCGGCAGCGTGGTGAGCGCGCCGCTCAGGGTCGAGGTGTGTACGGCCTCGCCGAGCATGTCGGAGAACCACAGCAGACCCTCGAACCAGCGGGGGCCTTCGCCGAAGCAGAACCCGTTGGCCAGCACCTCGGGGGTCATCGGCTCAGGCCTTTACAAAACATCGCAGAAGTGTCATGCACTCGCGGCGCCGGTGTCAATCTGCTGCCCGGGCGAGCTCTCGCGCCACGGCCGCGTGATACTCGTCGATCCGCGCCGGATTGGCCTGCTCGAAGAGCTTGTCGGGCAGTGGGGCGTGCTTGGGCGCCTCTATGGTCATGGTGCGGGAAAACAGCGTGATGTCCTGGCCGGGGCGGGCGAACCGGTAGGACACCGTGATGCGACCCTCCAGCCCGCCCTTTCCGTCGCGGTCGTGACCCAGCCGCCCGATCGAGGTGAACACGAACTGGATGGGCCGCACCGCGACGGCCAGCTGCCAGCTGAAGACCCGGTCACCGTCGGGACCGGCTTCCTCCCAGGTGTCGCCGACCTTGAGCGGCAGCGGCGGCAGTTTGCCGATGTGCGCGCTGCCGGGATAGGTCTTCGTCCAGTTCTCCGGGTTGGTGACGAAGTCGTACACGGTCTCGGCGGACTGGCTGAACGCGGTCTCTGATGTGCTCGTCACGATGCCCAATTACGTTGCCTCTCTGCGCTTTCCGGCGGCATGAAGGGGTGCTGCCCGCCATGCCCGCCGCGGTCTTGTTAGCCAACCTTTACAAATCCTACTCAAAGTGTCACGCTGAGCCGGAAGCTGCCAACCTGAGAGGTGGATCGGATTTGACCACGGAATCTGAGCAGACTGAATGGACGGTTGCGGGCCTGCTGGATCTGTTTGATGTGCGGTCCGACGGGGACGACGACCGGTTCACCGGTGAAACCGGCATCGCCGTCGGCGACGAACGCCAGGTGGTGGAAGGCACTCAGGTGCTGGCCCAGGCGATCGTCGCGGTGGCCAAACGCTTCCCGGACAAGGCGGTGCGCTCGGCGCACGCCGTGTTCTCCCGCGCCGTGACGGTCGGCCCGCCGATCGAGCTCGTCATCGACGTGGTGTCCGAGGGCCGATCGACCGCGACCGCCGTGGTCGCCGTGCATCAGAACGGCCGGCGTTGCCTGAGCATCACGGTGCTGGCCGACGTCCCCACCGACGACGTGATCCGCCATCACCTGCCCAAGCCCGACGTGGCGGCCCCGGCCGACGCCCACCACTCGCCGATGCCGATGGTCGGCCGGGAGCTGCGGCTGGTCGACGTCGTCGACGTGAACAGCCCCGACGAGGTCGGCCCGCCGGAGCTGTACGCGTGGCTGCACTATGACCCGATTCCTACCCGAGACGATCTGGCCAAGGCGCTGCTGGCGTATTTCACCGGCCATCTCGGCATCTCCACCACGATGCGCGCGCATGAGGGCATCGGCACCGCCCAGGCGCACCTGACCGTGTCCACTGCACCGATGAGCATCTCGGTGGCGTTCCACGAACCCGTGGACTGGACCGGCTGGCTGCTCTACACACATGAGAGCACCCAGGTCGGCGCGGGCATGTCGTACGTGCGCGGCACCGTGCATTCCGAAGAAGGCGAGCTGCTGGCTTCCTTCGCACAAGAGGCGCTGATCCGGCCGCTGCGCACCAGCGACACCGCGATCGACTCGCGCGCCCGCTTCTGACGGCTGGAATCGGCGATGCGCTTCACGATCACTCATCCGATGCACAGCCACCCCTACAACCCGGAGCTGGTCGGCGGGGACGGCATCGGGAAGGTGGCCGCGGCCACCGAGGCGGCCGGCATCCACGGATTCGGCTTCACCGATCATCCGGCGCCGTCGCAGCGCTGGCTGGAGGCCGGCGGTCACGATGCGCTAGATCCGTTCGTCGCATTGGGTTTCGCGGCGGCCACCACGTCGACGCTGCGGTTGATCCCCAACATCGTGGTACTGCCCTATCGAAACCCGTTCGTGGTGGCCAAATCCGGTGCCACCCTCGATCTGCTCTCCGGAGGCCGCTTCACGCTCGCGGTCGGCGTCGGCTACCTCAAGCGTGAGTTCGCGGCGCTCGGTGTCGGCTACGACGAGCGCGCCGAGCTGTTCGAGGAATCCCTGCAAGTGATCCGGGCTATCTGGAGCGGCGACGACATCACCTTTGAGGGAAAGCATTTCAGCGCCCGTGGCATCACCGCGCACCCGCGCCCGCCGAGCAGCCCGCCGATTTGGATCGGCGGCAACACCACGGCGTCTCGTCAGCGGGTAGCCCAGTACGGCGACGGCTGGTGCCCGTTCCCCGCCCCGCCGCAGCTGGCGCAGACCGCCGGCACCGCGGTCATCGACTCGCTGGACAAGCTCACCGCCGGCATCGACGATCTGCGGCGCCGTTGCGATGCTGAGGGCAGGGACTGGTCGGCAATCGACATCACCTTCACCAACTTCGAGGGCGGCAGCATTACCGACGACGACTTCAATGCCGACGCTTACCTCGAAGGCTTGGACAGGTTGGCGAAGCTCGGGGTCACCTGGGTCAGCGTCCACCTGCCCGGCGACAGCATTGGGCACGCGCTGGAGACCCTTGATCGTTTTCGCAGCCTCGTGATCGACGCGGCGTAATGGACTTCTCCTACGTCGACCTTTCGCCCGCGGACCGGGAATTCTTGGACCATACCCGGGCGTTCATCGCCGAACACGTCACCGACGAGGTGTTGCGCCGTGATCGGGAGACGGGTGAAAACTTCAGTGAGCCAGTGCATTTGGCGCTGGCCGCCGAGGGTTATCTGGCGTCGGATTTCAAGCAGGAGTCCGAGGGGGGATTCGATCCGGTGCGCCGGCGAATCTTTCATCTCGAGGTCGGCCGTGCCCACACGCCATGGTTCCACTGGGGCACCACCGCGGTCGTCGCGCGTTTGGTCAAGCAATTCGGGAAACCCGAACTCGTCGACGCGGTACTGCCGGGCGTGCTGTCCGGTGAGATTCGGCTATGCCTGGGCTACACCGAACCGGAGGGCGGCTCGGACGTCGCGACCTGCAAGACCCGAGCCGTACGGGAAGCGGATGGATCGAGCTGGGTTATCAACGGGTCCAAGATGTTCACCTCGAACGCGCAGAACGCCAAGTACGTCTTCCTGCTCACCAACACCGATCCGCAAGCGCCGAAACACAAGAGCCTGACCATGTTTCTGGTGCCGCTGGATTCCGACGGCATCGAGATCCAGGGCATCCGCACGCTGGACGGCGACCGCACCAACATCGTGTATTACAGCGACGTGCGGGTCGACGATCTCTACCGCATCGGCGAGATCAACGCCGGCTGGACGGTCATGCGGTTCGCCCTGGACGCCGAACACGGCATTACCGAGACCGAAGACCATGGCCTGCAGAATGTTTCGATGATGTCGGAGCACGGCCAGCTGATGGCCGAGGCGGCCGACGGAGTCGCGGCGATCCTGTCCAAGCCGAATGCCAACGGGCAGCGCCCGATCGACGACGAGTCGACGAAATACCGGCTCGGGCGCGCCATGGCCCGCATCGAGGCGGCGCTGTCGACTCCCGGGATCTACGGACGCGTCGCGCTCATCCAGACCATGCGCGACGTCTCACCGGAATTGATGGACATGCTGGGGATGGCATCGGCATTGCCCACCGACACAACGGGTTCCGCGGACAACGGGGCCGTCGAGTTCATCTTCCGCCACGGCGTGCCCGCCGGGATCTACGGCGGCACGATGGAGGTCTTCCGCAACATGATCGCCCAGCACGAGCTGAAGCTCGGGCGCCCCAGCTACGGCGGTTAGCAACTCTCTTTCAACCGGGTCGCGTCATACGCTTGAGGCCGTGCTGCTCCGAGTGGACGGACGGCGGAAAGGTAGACCGCGCGGTGGTCGTTCTGGTGGCCTTCTGTTCGTTCCTCACGACGTTGTCCGGCGGATATGCGGCGCTACGTATCGCCTCCTACCGATATCTCGTACTCGGCTTGGCCGCCGGGTTGATGCTCGGTGCGGTGAGCTTCGACCTGCTGCCCGAAGCGCTGAGCCATGGCGACGTGTGGATGCTGTTCGGCATTCCTGCTCCCCTCGTGGCGTTCGTTCTCGGCTTTCTCGTGCTGCACATCGTCGAACACACCGTCGGTATTCATCGCAGTCAAACGATGAACGACGCGGTGATCGCGGACGCACCCAGCATTGGGTTGTTGGCGGCAGCGGGGCTGGTGGGCCACAGCGTGATGGACGGATTCGCCATCGGTGCCGCTTTCCAGGCGGGGGCGGGAGCGGGCACAGTGGTCGCGGTGGCGGTGATCGGCCACGACTTCGCGGACGGCTTCAACACGTACACGGTGACGTCGATCTATGGCAATGACCGCCGAAGGGCGCTGACCCTGCTGGTCGCTGATGCCGTCGCGCCGGTCCTCGGTGCGGCCCTCACGCTGCTGGTGACGATTCCTCACCGGCTGCTCGCGGTCTACCTCGGCTTCTTCGCGGGATTCCTGATGTACCTGGCGAGCGCCGACATTCTGCCGAAAGCACACACCGGACATCGCACTGCGGCCACCTTGGCATGCACGGTCGGCGGGGTGCTGTTCATGTTTGCGATCGTGGCGCTGGCCAGCTGAGCGGCAATTCGGCACGCACGTCGCCACGCGCGCCGTCAAAACTCAGAAAACCCTTGATGGGCAGGCTTTCCGGCGGCGGATCGGGATAGCTCCACGCGATGTCCTCGACATCGCCCACCGACCAGTACGTCGCGAATCCCTTGTAGTTGCAATAACTCGTCGTCTCTGAAGGGCGCAGCAGATCGGTCCGCACATGCGCGGGATCGACGTAAAGCCTTGGCTGCAGCGCGGTCTCGAAAACGATCATGGTGTCGCCGGTATCGACCAGCACGGTGTCCGCGACGCTGACGCGCAGGTGACGCGTGGTGGGCCGGCAGTCGACCCGATGATACGGGTTCGGCGGGTAGTGAACGAGCTTGCGGCCTTCCTCCAGCCAGGTGTCGACGGCATCCCACGGCACGTGCACGAAACCCGGTGCCGCCGAATCGGGTTCGGCCGGCAGGCCGCCGACTTCGTCGGCGCGGAACAGATAGCTCAGCGGGTGGCCCTGCCGGTGCACCATCAGCACCTGCTCGGTGTCGATCACCAGACGTCCGTCCTTGAATGCCTGCACGCGGCGCGGGTGTGGCTCGATGTAGATCACGTCACCGGGAATCGGGGGAGCGAACCGCCCGGCCGGATCCCGGCTGAGCGGACCACGTCCGGCAACCAGACTCATGGTGCCCAGGTTAACGCCGGCGACCGCTTCTTCGGGGCGACGGGGTCAGCTCAAGGCGAGCTGACCGGGGGCAAGTGCGCGGTCCGGTTGAGCCACGGAGTAGGAACGTAGCCATGGCGGGACCGGTGGAAGGCCTCAAAGTCGTCGAACTCGGAGTGTGGGTGGCCGGACCGGCCGCCAGTGCCATCCTGGCGGACTGGGGTGCCGACGTCATCAAGATCGAGCCGCCGGCCGGCGATCCGGGCCGCATGTTCGGCCGGATGCTGGGCTGCGACCTCGGGGTCAACCCGCCGTTCGAGTTGGACAACCGTTCCAAGCGCAGCATCGTCTTAGACCTGACCACCGATGACGGCCGCGACATCGCTTTCGAATTGCTGGCCGATGCCGACGTTTTCGTGACCAACGTCCGTCCGGGCGCGTTGCAACGCCTCGGCTTCGACTTCGAGTCGCTGTCCGCCCGCTACCCGAGGCTGGTCTATGGCCTGATCACCGGGTACGGCCAGACCGGGCCCGACGCCGACCGGGCCGCCTACGACGTCGCCGCGTTCTGGTCGCGCGCCGGCGTGGCGCACCTGCTGACCCGGCCCGGCCAGACGCCGCCGTTCCAGCGGGGCGGCATGGGTGACCACTCGGCGGGCATGACGCTGGCCGCGGCGATCTGCGCGGCGCTGCTGGCCCGCGAGCGCACCGGTAGCGGTCAGCTGGTGAGCACCTCGCTGTACCGGCAGGGCGCCTACACCGTCAGCTTCGACCTCAACACCTACCTGCTGACCGGTCAGCCGATCGCGATCGGCCAACGCGAGACGATGGGCAACCCGTGCATGAACAATTACGCCGCCGGTGACGGCCGGCGGTTCTGGATCGTCGGCCTCGAAGGCGACCGGCACTGGCCGCCGCTGTGCCGCGTCGTCGGCCACCCCGAATGGGTCGACGACCCGCGCTACCGCGACGCCGCCGCCCGCTTCGTCAACGGCCCGGAGCTGATCGCCGAGCTGGACGAAATCTTCGCCACTCGCTCGCTGGACGAATGGGCGCAGGCCTTCGCGGAGGAAGCGGACTTCTTCTGGTCGCCGATCAACTCCCTCGAAGACGTCGTGGCCGACGAGCAGTTCTATGCCGCGGGCGGCATCGTCGACGTCCCCGACGGCGATGCGAGCGTCGCGATGGTGGCCACCCCCGCGGATTTCCACGGGACGCCGTGGGCGCCGCGCTCCCCGGCACCGCAACTGGGGCAGCACACCGACGAAATCCTCGCCGAACTGAAAGCCCGCCGCCGCGGCTGACCACGCCGGGGGAGCTTTACAAATTTCGACACAAGTGTCACGCTGGGGCATGAGTCGCGTCACCCCGGTGTGAGGCGGCGTCAGCCCTTGGGAAGCCCATGACAAGCGCTGCAGCTGCCTTGGAGCGAACGCACTCCGCGGTGTGGCGGTGAGGAACGGATTTGATGGTCACTCCGACGTTCGACATCGGCCAGAGCAGACGCGTCAGTGCTGGACGAGCAACCCGCGGCAACGGTGAGTGTCTGCGGTATCGACTGGATGTGGTGGCTGCAAGCGCGGTCGACGTCGTGCACTCGGCCGGCGGTTGGCTCTACGACCGGGTGATGGCCGGCTGGGAGGTGACCGTCCTGCTGCCGGGCGGCTACGACACCCGACCGCTGCGCATTCTCGGCGTGGCGGTGGTGGACACCGACGATGTCGCGACCGCGATGGGCTCGACGAGTCACACGCTGGCCGTCAGCGCCGAGGCGTTCACCGCGGACGCCCGGGTGCGCGACAAGGTGCTCAAGTCCCTCGACGATCGGCTGACCGAAGTCGCGCTGTGGGGCGAGGGATGGCCGCTGGGCGTGAACCGCGGCATGACCCGAGCTCAGCACGTGCTGTCGGCCGCGGCGCGCACATTCAAGGGCTATGCCCTTGCGGCAGCGGGGATCCCGTCTGCCCTGGTCGAACCGACCGAGACGCTGCTGTGCGAGGCGAATTGTTCGCGCGTCGACTCGGCACCGGTGCGGCTCGACTGATGAAAAAGTATTACGGCCACACCCTGCTCTACCTGCACGAGACGATCTCGCTGGGATCGGGGTTAAGCGACCGCTTCACCGAGGTTTTCACCGACACCTACCAGCCGATGATGGATGCGCTGGGCGCCCGGCTGTTCGCGATGTGGGAGACCACGCCCTACAACGGCCACTGGCCGCAGGTGACCGTCATCTGGGAGATCGACGGATTCTCCGACTACGCGAGGATCGGGGCCGCCCAGGCCCGCGGGGGAGACCACGAGGCCGCGGCCGGCAAGTGGGCGGCGTTTCTATCCGAGATCGGGGCCTCGGGAGAGGGGCGGATCATGTACCCCGCGCCGAGTAATAAAACGCTGGCCCAGCTGCGCGACGCCAATTTCGCTGCGCCACTGGTGATTCAGGAGATCATGCAAACCAAGCCAGGGCGCCAGGACGACTACATCCGGGAGTTGGAACGGCTTTACGTCCCGTGGTCGGAGCGCACCGGGAAGCGCTGGCTGGGATCGTTTACCACCACGTTCCGTTTCAACGAGGTCATCCACTACTGGGCGCTGGACGGCGGCTGGGAATGCTTCGCCAATCACTACCCCTCCTGGAAGGACAGCCCGCCCGCCGAGATCGTCACCTGGATGAGCGTGGCCCCGGCATTGCGCGACGGCTGGGAAGACTCGATTCTGCAGGCTCTACCGCCCTCTCCGCTGCAGTGACCGCCCCCACAGCCGACTTCGCGTACGACCCCTTCGACGCGGACGTCATGGCAAACCCGTTGCCGTACTACCGAACTCTGCGGGATCACCATCCGGTCTACTACATGCCGCAATGGGATACCTACGCGCTGTCCCGCTTCGAGGACATCTGGCAAGTTCTCGAAGTCAACGACGGGACCTTCGTCGCGTCGGAAGGAACGCTGCCCCCGGCGACCGTGTTGGCCAAGCACAACAGCGGCCCGGTCGAGGATCCGCCGTTGCATCCCTTGCCATTTCACGCCGTGTTCGACACCGACCTGTACGGCGAGATCCGTCGGTCCCACTCGGCGCCACTGCGGCCGCGGTCGGTCGCCGGGCTGGAGGCCAGGATCCGCGAGCTCGCCAACGAGCGCCTCGACCAGCTGCTGCCGCAGGGGTCCTTCGATCTGACCCAGGACTACGGCGGCATCGTGGCCGCCTCGATGGTGTGCGACTTGCTGGGAATATCAACCGAACTCGCGCCACAGGTGTTGGCCGCTGTCAACGCCGGAAGCCTCGCGGCACCCGGCGAGGGCGTCGACACCGCGCAGGCTCGGCCCAACTACCTCGAATACTTGATCCCGGTGGTCCAACGGCGCCGTGCCGACCAATCCGGCGCGCCGCTCCCGGTGGTCGACGGACTGCTCGGTTACCGACTGCCCGACGGCAGCGCACTGTCTGACGTCGAAACCGCCACCCAGATGTTGTGCATCTTCATCGGCGGCACCGAAACCGTGCCCAAGATCGTTGCGCACGGGCTGTGGGAGCTCAGCCAGCGGCCCGACCAGCTAGCCGCCGTGCGTGCCGATCCGGTCAACACCGTGCCGGTGGCCCGTGAGGAGATGCTGCGGTACTGTGCGCCGGCGCAGTGGTTCGCCCGAACGGCGCGGCGGCCCTTCACGATTCACGACCGGACCATCGAACCGGGCCAGCGGGTGATCACGCTGCTCGCCTCGGCCAATCGCGACGAACGGGAGTATGACAACCCCGACGAGTTCGTCTGGGATCGGCCCATCGCCCGCTCGCTGGTCTTCGGTCGCGGTCAGCACTTCTGCATCGGCTATCACCTGGCCCGGCTGGAAGTCGCTGTGCTCGTTCAGGAATGGCTGCGTCGGGTGCCTGACTTCGAGATCAAGGGCCAAGACGCGACCCGCCTGCCGTCCAGCTTCCAGTGGGGATGGAACCAGATCCCGGTGGAGGTCTGACGTGTGGTCCTATCGGATCATCGCCCCGTATGAGTTCGAGCGCACGTCGATCGTTGAGAAGAAGCCGGACGACCTGGCCGACGGGCAGGTGCTGCTGCGGTTCCTGGCGGCCGGGGTATGCGGCAGCGACCTGCCGGGTTTTCGCGGCGCCCAGGGCAGGCTTGCCGGTGACGACGGTCGCAGCGCCGCCGAAAAGGACGGCTTCCCGATCCACGAAGTGGCCGGGGAGGTGATTGCCAGTCGGCATCCCGAGCACCGGGCCGGGGATCGCGTGGTGGGCTGGGCGTCCGGGTTCGACGGGTTGATGGAGCGGGTCATCAGTGACGGCAACGGCCTGGCGCCGTATGACCCCGGGCTCACCGCGGCGCAGGCGGTCGGGCTGCAGCCGCTGGCGTGCGTGCTGTATGCCTGCGAGCAACTGCCGGACCTGGCGGGCAAGCACGTCGCGATCATCGGCCAGGGCTCGATCGGGTTACTATTCTCCTACGTCGCCAAGGCCGCCGGGGCCCGGCGCGTCACCGGTGTGGACCCGGTCGATCGGCGAAGCCTCGCAACGACATTCGGTGTCGACGAGGTGGTGCGTGCGACCAGCGACCGCTGGGTCGGTCGACTGGCGCCGACCGATCGCGCGGATATCGTCATCGAGGCCGTCGGCCATCAGGTGGCCACGCTGGGCCATGCCATCGAGGCCACCGCCCCCGGCGGCACGGTCTTCTACTTCGGCGTCGCCGATGACGAGGCTTACCCGATTAGCATGCGTCTCATGCTGCGCAACAACCTGACCCTGAAATCCGGTGTGACGCTTGACCGGCGGCGGGTACTCGAGCTCGCCGGCAAGTTCGCCGCCGAACATCCCGAGCTACTCGGCTGCTACCTCACGCACACCTTCGGGATCGACGACGTGCAGGGCGCATTCGACCTGGCGTGCCGGCCGGTTCCCGAGCGCGTCAAGATCGCGATCGCGCTGTGAGCGTCTTCCGCGACGCGCCGGCCAAGGTCGCCCCGATCTGGGGCGGGTGGGTCACCGGCCCGACGCTGATCGGGCCGGAGGAATTCGCCCGGGCCGGATACGACTACGTCGGATTCGACGCCCAGCACGGCTATCTCGACGACGCCGACATCGCCGGCATCCTCCGGCGCCTCGAGCAGGTACCTATCGCGACCGCGGTGCGGTTGCCCAATGCCGACCCCGCACCGATCGGGCGGGTGGCCGACGCCGGTGCCGACGCCGTCTTCATCGCGATGGTCGAGTCGGCCGAGTCGGCCGCCGCGGCCGTGGCCGCGACCCGTTACCCACCGGCGGGCGTCCGCAGCTTCGGGCCGCTGCGTGCCGGCCTGGGGCTCGACCCCGCCGCCCACGAGGCGCGGGTGAGCGTGTTCGCAATGATCGAAACCGCTGCAGGGCTGGCGAACCTCGCTGACATCTGTGCGGTCGACGGGCTGGCCGGAATCTACATCGGGCCCGCCGATTTGGCGATCTCGATGGGCCACCGGCCCGTCGGATCGACCCGGCAGCCCGAAGTGCTGGACGCGATCGTGCGGATCCACCGCGTCGCGACCGAGGCCGGACTGGTCACCGGGATTCATGCCAGTGAGGGCAAGGCCGGGCACGCGATGGCGCAGCTCGGCTTTCGGATGATCACCCTGGCCGCCGAATCGGCGGCGCTGCGACGCGGGGCGATCGAGCATCTACGCGAAGCGACCGGGCAGTGACCGACGAGCGCACCGCGATCCGCGAACTGATCGCCGATTATGCACTCGCGCTGGACGGGGGCGACGTCGACGCGTGCGTGCAGCTGTTCACCGACGACGCGGAATTCCTGGTCTACGGACGGTCTTTCGCCGGACACGAAGGGATCGCCACGATGTTCACCGATGCTCCCCGCGGCCTGCACCTGACCGGGGTGTCGCGCATCGACGTCGGCACCGACGAATCCGGCACCGCGACCGCCCGCACCCAGGTTCTGTTCGTCCGGGCCGGCGATCTGCACCTGCGGCCCGCGCTCTACGACGACCAGCTGGTCCGCCGCGACGGCCAATGGCGTTTCCGGCAGCGCAGATGCCAATTCGTCACCAGCCACGGCCTGTCCGACAGCCCGGAGGTTCCGTCATCATGAGCGTTGCACTCGTCACTGGAGCGGCGGGCGGCCAGGGCTGGGCGATCGCGAAAAGGCTTCGCGGCCAAGGGTATTCCGTGGCAGCCTGCGACCGGCGCGCCGAGGATGTCGCGGCGGCGGTCGCCGAATTGGGCGACGACGAGGTGATCGCGATCGAACTGGACGTGACCAGCGAGCAGCAGTGGGAGAGTACCGTCGCGACGACGGTGGACCGGTTCGGGAAGTTGACCACGCTGGTCAACAACGCGGGAGTGCTGCATCGTGCCCCGCTGGGCGACGAGACGGTCGCGGATTTCGAAAACGCCTGGCGGGTAAACTGTCTGGGTGCCTTCCTGGGTATGCGAGCCGCGCTCGGCCAACTGCGGGAGGCCGAACACGCGGCGGTCGTGAATATCTGCAGCACCGGAGCCATCCGCCCGTTCCCGGCGCACTGCGCCTACGGTTCGTCGAAGTGGGCGCTTCGGGGGCTGACCCAAACCGCGGCGGCCGAGCTCGCGCCGTGGGGTATCCGGGTCAATGCGGTGTTTCCCGGACCGATCGCAACCTCGATGCTCGACAATGCCACGCAGGCTCGGTTGACGGCTACGGCGACGTTCGGACGGCTGGGGCAGCCTACCGAAATCGCCGATGCGGTCGCCTTTCTGGTGTCGCAGGACGCGTCGTTCATCACCGGTTCAGAACTGGTCGTCGATGGTGGGCAATGCCTACAGATCCGATGAGGACGACATTGTCGGTCGGCATCATCGGTGCCGGGCCGGGTGGGCTGGCATTGGGAATCCTGTTGGACCGTGCGGGATTTCATGATTTCACCATCTTCGACCGTGAAGACGACGTCGGCGGCACGTGGCGGATCAACACCTATCCGGGCCTGGCCTGCGACGTCAAGTCACATCTGTATTCGTTCTCATTCGACCTGAACCCGCATTGGTCGCGGCTATGGTCCGGCCAGCCCGAGATCCTCGCCTACTTCGAACGCTGCGCCGACAAATACGGGATGCGGCCGCATCTGCGGCTGCGCACCGAAATTCGTTCGGCGACTTGGGAAGAGGAAGCACAGCAGTGGTGCCTTACCACCAGCAGCGGCGAAGAACACCGTTTCGACGTTGTGGTCTCCGCCGTGGGTTTGTTCACCCGGCCTCTTTTCCCGGAGCTCGTCGAGCAGGAGCCGTTCACCGGAACGGTGATGCACTCGTCGCAATGGGACCATTCGATAGATCTCGAGGGCGCGCGGGTGGCGGTGCTGGGCACCGGTTCGACGGCGTCGCAGCTGTTGCCCGAACTCGCAAAGGTCGCTGCCCGGGTCTATTCGGTGCAGCGCTCGCCGACCTGGATTCTGCCCAAGCCGGATCGGCACTACACCCGACGGGAGCGCTGGGCCTTCGCTCATCTGCCATTCGCCAAAAGGTTGTACCGGACCCGGCTGTGGTTGCGCAGCGAATCCAACATCTCGGTGATCGAGCACGGCAGCGACAAGACGCAGGATTTCACCGCGATTGCCCTCGACCTACTGGAAAAGACGGTCCCTGACCAGGAATTGCGACAGCGGCTTACTCCGGATCACCCGATGGGCTGCAAGCGGCTGGTGTTCTCCTCGGACTACCTGCCAACGCTGACCCGACCCAACGTCGAGGTGGTGTCCAGTCCGGCCCGCTACCTCAAGGCCCGATCCTTCGTCACCGAAGACGGCACCGAGCGTGACGTCGACGTCGTGGTGTGTGCGACCGGCTACGCCGCCGCCGACTATCTCGGGCAGCTGGATGTGTCCGGCGAAGGCGGCGCCACACTGCGCGGGGTGTGGAGTGAAGGGGCGCATGCGTATCTCGGCATGGCCGTCCCCGGATTCCCGAACTTCTTCATGCTGTATGGGCCCAACACGAATGTCGGCTCCAACAGCGTGATCTTCATGTTGGAAGCTCAGGCCCGCTACATCGTGCGGGCGTTGAAGTACATGCGGCGCCGGGGCAAGACGTACGTGGCGGTGCGGCCGTCGGCGCTGGCGCGGTTCATCGCCAAGATCGACCAGTGGATGGTCGGCACGGTGTGGACGACCCAGTGTAGCAACTACTTTCGTGCTCCAAACGGGCGCGTGGTCACGCAGTGGCCGCGCAGCGCGCGTAGTTTCTGGGAGATGACACGCAGGTTCACGCCCGGCGACTTCGTGTTATGCAGCCATCCACGCCGACCGGTATCCGCCGGCCATGGGGCGCTGGGCGCGCCGGAGGCGCGATGACGGACTTGGACGGAGCGCACCGTCTGCACCCGGCGCTGCGTGCGGTTGCGACGACGCGAACGGTCTTCTCCCCGGAGGCAATTCAGTCGATGCGCGCACCGTTCGACCAGCGCCGCCGCGACACCGCGGCCATCACGGAGTTGCCGGGCGTGCAGATCACCAGCGACGCCGCCGGCAACGTGCCGGTGCGCATCTATCGCGGCGGGCCGTCACCGGCGCCGGTCGTCGTCTATTGCCACGCGGGCGGATTCGCGCTGGGCAACCTCGACACCGATCACCGGCAGTGCGCCGAACTCGCCCGCCGCGGCCGCTGCACGGTGGTGTCGGTCGACTACCGGCTGGCCCCGGAGCACCCCTACCCGGCCGCGCTCGACGACGCGATCACGGTGCTCAAGTGGGTCACCGGCAAAGCGGCGGAACTGGATGTAGATATCGCCCGGCTGGCCATCGCGGGCAGCAGCGCCGGGGCCACTCTGGCCGCATCCCTGGTGCATCGTTGTGGCGATGGGTCGCTGCCTCCCGTCATGTTCCAGCTGTTGCACCAGCCGGTGCTCGACGACCGCGCTACCGCGTCGAAAGCGGAGTTTCGCACCAGCCCGGCGTTCGACGGCGAGGCGGCCGAACTGATGTGGCGCTACTATCTGGGCGGGCGGCCCGCATCGCCGGATACCGTGCCGGCGCGTCATCCCGAATTGAAGCATCTACCACCAACTTTGATCACCTGTGCGGAGATCGATCCGTTTCGCGACGAAGCGATCGACTACGCGCTGCGGCTGCTGCGCGCCGGGGTGTCCACCGAACTGCACGTGTTCGCTCGCACCTGCCATGGCTTCGATTCGCTGCTGCCCGACTGGTCGGAGTCCGAGCGGCTGTTCACGCTGCAGGGTCAGGCGCTGCAGCGCGTCTGGTACGCGATCTAGGGCCCGCGCTCGAGACGCCGGCGTAGGACCTTTGCCCCTACCCGTCAACGAGTCAGGTCGCGAACAATGACCCGTTATGAGGATCACCGGCTTACAGGTCGTGCCCTTCGAAACCTTTGTCGACCGAATCTCGTTCGGCCAGTTGACTACCGATTACCGTGTGGTGCAGACAGTGACAAAGGTACTCACCGACGAGGCCGTCGAGGGGTACTACTTCGGGGGTCATTTCCACGGCGACCAGGACGGGCTGTTGCCCGGGGACCGGGCGCTGATAACTCAATTTTTGAGTCCGCTTCTCACCGGCCAGGATCCCTTCGACCGGGCGGAGATCTGGCGCCAACTCTGGGCCGCGAAGTTGCCCGAGAACGTGTGCAGCGTCATCGATCTGGCCCTTTGGGATTTGGCGGGCCGAGCCACCGGACTGCCCGCGCGCAAGGTGCTCGGCGGTGCTCGCGACCGCGTCAAGGCCTATGCGAGCAGCTTCAACAATCTGGGCAGTCCCGACGAGTACGCGGCTCATGCCGTCGATTGCCAGCGTCAGGGTTATCGTGCCTACAAAATCCACCCGTATCACTATTGGAATCCCGCCACCCGCCAGCCCGCGCTGCCGCGGCCGTCGTATGTGGACTGGGACCTCCAGGTGTGCCGCGAGGTTCGGGCAGCGGTCGGAGACGACATGGTGCTCATGTTCGACCCGTGGGGCACCTATCAGACATTCGAAGACGCCCTATTGGTCGGTCGCGAACTGGAACGGCTGGGCTTCTATTGGTATGAGCACCCGATGCCCGAGTACCGGGTCGAGTCATACGTGAAACTGGCCGACGCACTTGATATCCCGATCTGCTCCCCGGAGATCGCCGAAGGTGGTGTCTATACCCGAGCGGACTGGATCTTGCGTCGTGCCTCCGACATCACCCGCATCGACGTCTTGCGCGGAGGCATCACCGGAGTGATGAAGTTGGCCGGAATGGCCGAGGCCGTCGGCATGCGCTGCGAGCTACACATGAGCGGTTTCGGCAACCTGCAGGTCCTGGGTGCCACGAGCGAGGACGTGTGCGAATACTACGAGCGCGGCCTGCTCGGGCCCGGGGTCCGCTACGACACCGTGCCGGCCTATCTCGAAGCGTCGTGCGACCCACTGCGTGCGGACGGATTCGTCGACCTACCGCAGGCACCCGGGCTCGGTTACCAGATCCGTTGGGACTACATCGAAAATCACCGCCTTGCCGACATCGCGGCCGAACCCGTCGCACCCCTGCACCCGAGGTAGCAGCAGCGAATCGTGGGCCGGTCGAACCGCCCACCGGGTGTCAAACATGCTGGAATACCAGCATGGCTATCATTCCGCCGGCACCCGAGCGGCTCACCAGCAGCGACTTCCCGGTGCTGTGGCCGGTGGGTACCCGGTGGGCCGACAACGACATGTTCGGTCACCTCAACAACGCGGTCTATTACCAACTGTTCGACACCGCGATCAATGCCTGGATCACGATCGGCACCGGGCTCGACCCGACTACGATGCCCGCATTGGGCGTCGTCGCCGAGTCGGGCTGCCGCTACTTCTCCGAACTGCAATTCCCGCAGCGTCTCGAGGTGGGTCTCGCCGTGACACGGCTGGGCCGCAGCAGCGTCACCTACCGGCTCGGCGTGTTCGACTCACCAGAGGGTGAACAGCCGCGGCCAGTCACCGCGCTGGGGCATTGGGTGCACGTGTACGTCGACCGCACCGACCGCAAACCCACCCCGATTCCCGACCCCATCCGGACCCTGCTGTCGACGGCGTGCGTGGAGGCTTAACCGAGATAGCGCCAGGCGCTGGGGCTTTCGCGCGCCCGGCTATGCTTCGGCAATGCCCGTATTGAGCAAAACTGTCGAGGTCGAGACCAACGCCGCGGCCATCATGGACATCGTCGCGGATTTCGAGCGGTACCCGGAGTGGAGCGACGGGGCCAAGGGCTGCTGGGTGCTGGCGCGCTACGACGACGGCCGGCCCAGCCAGATTCGTTTGGACGCCGCCTACCAAGGTTTCGAGGGCGTGTTCATTCAGGCCATCTACTACCCCGGACCGAACCAGATTCAGACCGTGCTGCAGCAGGGCGAGCTGTTCAAGAAGCAGGAGCAGCTGTTCAGCGTCGTGGAAACCGGCGCCTCGAGCCTGTTGACCGTCGACATCGACGTCGAACCGTCGATGCCGGTGCCCGCGCCGATGGTGAAGATGATGCTGAACAACGTGCTCGATCACCTGGCGGAGAACCTGAAGAAGCGCGCCGAACAGCTGGCCGCCAGTTAGCCGAAAATCCCGGCCCCGTCCAGCATTTGGGTCAGTCGCTGCGCCGCGTCGGTGAATTGCCAGACGGTGTGCTCGATCACCGCGGACGTATCGCGACGGCGCAGCGCGGCGATCAGCTGTCGGTGATTGTCGACCGCGGCGACACCCCACTGTGGATCGCCGGCGTACACCAGCACCGGCATGTAGCGCGCGGCGTTGAGCAGAAACCAGGCCAGCTTGATCCGGCCGCTGGCCTGGTTGAAGACGCGGTGGAATGAGAACTCGATGCCGGCGATGGTCTCGGGATCGCTGGCGCCTACGGCCGCGGCGAGCGAATTGTTGATCCGCTCCAGCTCGTCGATCTCAGCCTCGGCGATGTGTGAGGTGGCCGCCGCGGCCAGTTCCCTGGCGATGGTGGCCTGCAGCCAGAAGATGTCGTCGATGTCCTGACGGGTCAGCGGCAGCACGACGTGGCCGCGGTGCGGCTCCAGCTGCACCATGCCCTCACCGCGCAGCTTCAGCAGAGCCTCGCGCACCGGCGTCACGCTGACCCCGAGTTCGGCCGCCGTCTCGTCGAGGCGTATGAAGGTGCCCGGGCGCAGTGTCCCCGACATGATCGCTGCCCGCAGGTGACCCGCGACCTCGTCCGACAGTTGCGCCCGGCGCAGTTGCCGCCGCCTGCCGTGGGTTCGCGTAGATAGAGGTACGTTCACGTCGGTGGCCAGGCTTTCAAGGGGCGTTTTCAGGGAGTTTTCAGGACGTATCGGGGCTTGTCATCAGGGCGGTAAGGCCATAGTGTGACCCACACAACACCATGTTTTATCAAATATCAACCTGTCGCAAGCGGTGCGCGAGTGAAGGGAAGGTATTAGTTGACCGCGCAACTTGCTAGCCACGAGGCACAAGCGTCGCAGCCGTCACACCCGACCGCGCAGCCGTATCTGGCCCGCCGGCAGAATTGGGTCAACCAGCTCGAGCGGCACGCCCTCATGCAGCCGCAGGCCGTCGCGCTGCGATTCACCGGCCGCACGCTGACGTGGGCTGACCTGCAGCGACGCGTTACCGCGTTGGCCGCAGCGCTGCGCCGCCGGGGGGTCGGCGCCGGCGACCGGGTGATGATCCTGATGCTCAACCGCCCCGAGTTCGTCGAGGCGATGCTGGCCACCAACATGCTCGGGGGCATCGCGGTTCCGCTGAACTTCCGGCTCACCCCGTCCGAGATCGCGTTGCTGGTCGAGGACTGCGAGGCGCGGGTAATGGTCACCGAAGCGGTGCTGGCTCCGGTCGCCACCGGCGTGCGCGACATTGCGCCCCTGCTCGCCACCGTCGTGGTGGCCGGGGGCTCGACCGACGACAACGTGCTCGGTTACGAAGACCTGATCGACGAGCCCGGCGACGCGTTCGAGCCGGTGGACGTCCCGAACGACTCGCCGGCCTTGATCATGTACACCTCGGGCACCACCGGCCGCCCCAAGGGCGCCGTGCTGACCCACACGAACCTGACCGGGCAGACGATGACCGGGCTCTACACCAACGGCGCCGACATCAACAACGATGTCGGCTTCATCGGTGTCCCGCTGTTCCACATCGCCGGCGTCGGCAACATGCTCGGCGGGCTGCTACTCGGTCTGCCCACGGTCATCTATCCCCTCGGGGCGTTCGATCCGGGCCAGCTGCTCGACGTGCTGGCGGCCGAGAAGGTCACCGGCATCTTCCTCGTTCCCGCGCAATGGCAGGCCGTCTGCGCCGAGCAGCAGGCTCGCCCGCGCGAGCTGAAGCTGCGGATCATGTCGTGGGGAGCCGCCCCCGCTCCGGACGCGCTGCTGCGGGAGATGTCGGCCACCTTCCCCGGCACCCAGATCCTCGCCGCGTTCGGCCAGACCGAGATGTCTCCGGTCACCTGCATGCTGCTCGGCGAGGACGCGATCCGTAAGCGCGGGTCGGTCGGCAAGGTGATCCCGACCGTCGCCGCCCGCGTCGTCGACGAAAACATGAACGATGTGCCGGTGGGTGAGGTCGGCGAAATCGTCTACCGGGCACCGACATTGATGAGCGGCTACTGGAACAACCCGGAGGCCACCGCGGAGGCGTTCGCGGGCGGCTGGTTCCACTCCGGCGACCTCGTCCGGATGGACGAGGAGGGCTACGTCTGGGTGGTGGACCGCAAGAAGGACATGATCATCTCCGGCGGCGAGAACATCTACTGCGCCGAAGTGGAGAACGTGCTGGCCGGCCACCCCGGCATCGTTGAGGTCGCGGTCATCGGCCGGGTCCACGAGAAATGGGGCGAGGTACCGATCGCGGTTGCGGCGATCGCCGTCGAGCGCCTCAGTCTCGAGGATTTGGGCGAATTCCTGACCGAGCGCCTCGCCCGCTACAAGCACCCCAAGGCACTCGAGATCGTCGACGCGTTGCCCCGCAATCCGGCCGGCAAGGTCCTCAAGACTGAGCTACGGGTTCGCTACGGCAGCCCCGGCACAACTCAAAATCAGGCTAGTTCAAGCGATTTCACGTCACGAAAGGAAAGCTGACAGAAACTGTAACGTTTGCCCGTTGTTGACGAAGGGTTAATTGTGCGGATGCGGTTCACACCTGCTTGGCCATCGGGTACATTCCTGTGGTCTCCGTTACTACTTGCCAGTAGGGAGTCGGTGATCACACATGTGGGTCCGGGGCAAGGTGAGGGCGTGCGAGACGATTCGCTGCGCCGTGGGGCGCGCGGCGCCGGCATGAGGGGGCAGTGGTGACTTCGACGTCTGCGGGCGGGCGGGGCCCCTACCTGGTCGGCTACCTGCGCGACCAGCTGGAGACACCGCTGACGCTGATCGGCGGGTTCTTCCGGATGTGTGTGCTGACCGGCCGGGCGTTGTTCCGCCGGCCGTTCCAGTGGCGCGAGTTCGTGCTGCAGTGCTGGTTCATCATGCGGGTTGCGTTCTTGCCGACCGTTTTCGTCTCGATCCCGTTGACGGTGCTGCTGATCTTTACGCTCAACGTGCTGCTGGCGCAGTTCGGTGCGGCTGACCTGTCCGGTGCGGGCGCGGCGATCGGTGCGGTCACCCAGCTGGGTCCGTTGACCACGGTGCTGGTGGTGGCCGGGGCCGGCTCGACGGCGATTTGTGCGGATCTGGGCGCACGCACCATCCGCGAGGAGATCGACGCGATGGAGGTGCTGGGCATCGACCCGATCCACCGTCTGGTGGTGCCCCGGGTGATCGCCGCGACCCTGGTCGCCACGCTGCTCAACGGCTTGGTCATCACCGTGGGCCTGGTGGGTGGCTATCTGTTCGGGGTGTATCTGCAGAACGTCTCCGGTGGTGCCTATCTGGCCACCCTGACCACGATCACCGGGCTGCCGGAGGTGGTCATCGCGACGGTCAAGGCCGCGGTGTTCGGCCTAATCGCCGGGTTGGTCGGCTGCTATCGCGGCCTGACCGTGCGCGGCGGTTCCAAGGGCCTGGGTACTGCGGTCAACGAGACCGTGGTGCTCTGCGTCGTCGCGCTGTACGCGGTGAACGTGGTGCTGACCACGATCGGCGTGCGATTCGGAACGGGACACTGAGATGACAAACGTCGCCGTACTGCGCGCCCGGTTCCCGCGGGCGGCTGAAAACCTGAACCGCTACGGCGGGGCGGCCGGCCGCGGGCTCGACGACGTGGGCCGGATGGCCTGGTTCGGGATGATCTGCATCGCGCACGTGCCGCATGCGCTGCGCAACTACCGCAAGGAAACGCTGCGGCTGATCGCCCAGATCGGCATGGGCACCGGGGCGATGGCCGTCGTCGGTGGCACGGTCGCCATCGTCGGCTTCGTGACGTTGTCGGGTAGCTCGCTGGTGGCCATCCAGGGTTTCGCGTCGCTGGGCAATATCGGTGTCGAGGCGTTCACCGGCTTTTTCGCCGCGCTGATCAACGTGCGTATCGCCGCTCCGGTGGTCACCGGCATCGCGATGGCGGCGACCGTCGGTGCGGGCGCCACGGCCGAGCTGGGGGCGATGCGGATCAGCGAGGAGATCGACGCCCTGGAAGTGATGGGCATCAAGTCGATCTCGTTCCTGGCCACCACCCGGTTCATGGCCGGGCTGGTCGTGATCATCCCGATCTACGCGCTGGCGATGATCATGTGTTTCCTGTCGCCGCAGATCACCACGACGGTGCTCTACGGGCAGTCCAACGGAACCTACGACCACTACTTCCGGACGTTCCTGCGCCCCGACGACGTGTTCTGGTCGTTCCTGGAGGCCATCATCATCACCGCGGTCGTGATGATCACGCACTGCTTCTACGGCTACAACGCCGGCGGCGGGCCCGTCGGCGTGGGTGAGGCCGTGGGCCGCTCGATGCGGTTCTCTTTGGTCTCGGTGCAGGTTGTGGTGTTGTCCGCCGCGTTGGCGCTCTACGGCGTCAACCCGAACTTCGCCTTAACGGTGTAGCGCCATGGCCCGCCCCGGAAAGACGAACGCTTCGCGGACCCCGCCCTACAAGTTGGCGGGGATCGGCCTGTTGGTCATCGGCGCGCTGATCTTCGTGTTGATCTACGGGCAGTTCCGCGGCGACTTCACCCCGAAGACCAAGCTGACGATGCTGGCGTCGCGGGCCGGTTTGGTGATGGACCCCGGTTCGAAGGTGACCTACAACGGGGTGGAGATCGGCCGGGTGTCGACCATCTCCGAGATCGTGCGCGACGGTAAGCCGGCGGCCAAGTTCACCTTGGACGTCTATCCGCGGTACCTGAAGCTGATCCCGGCCAACGTCAACGCCGACATCAAGGCCACCACGGTGTTCGGCGGCAAGTACGTGTCGCTGACGACGCCGCAAAACCCGTCGCCGCAACGACTCGGCCCGTCGTCGACGATCGACGCGCGCTCGGTGACCACCGAGATCAACACGCTGTTCCAGACCGTCACCTCGATCGCGGAGAAGGTGGACCCGGTCAAGCTGAACCTGACGCTGAGCGCGGCCGCGCAATCGCTGGCCGGCCTCGGCGACAAGTTCGGGCAGTCGATCGTCAACGGCAACGCGGTCCTCGATGACGTCAACCCGCAGATGCCGCAGATCCGCCACGACATTCAGCAGCTGGCCGGCCTCGGCGACACCTACGCCAACGCCTCGCCGGACCTGTTCGACTTCCTCAACAACGCGGTCATCACGTCGCGCACGATCAATCAGCAACAGAAGGATCTGGACCGGGCGCTGCTGTCGGCGGCCGGGTTCGGCAACACCGGTGCGGAGATCTTCGAGAAGGGCGGGCCGTACCTGGCCCGGGGCGCACAGGATCTGGTGCCCACGGCGCAGCTGCTGGACACCTACAGTCCGGCGATCTTCTGCACCCTGCGCAACTACCACGACATCGAGCCCAAAGCCGCCTCGTTCCTCGCCGGCAACGGGTACTCGCTGAACGCCCACACCGAAGCGCTGTCGGGGCTCGGTCTTCTCGCCAACCCCGTCTCCGCGGTGGCCACGATCGCCAGCCTGGTCGGCGGTCTGGCTGGGGTGGTCGGTGGGGCGCCGAACCCCTACATCTATCCCGAGAACCTGCCGCGGGTGAACGCCCGTGGCGGTCCGGGCGGTGCGCCGGGTTGCTGGCAGCACATCACGCATGACCTGTGGCCCGCTCCCGAGTTGGTGATGGACTCCGGCAACAGCATCGCGCCGTACAACCATCTCGACACCGGTTCGCCCTACGCAATCGAATACGTGTGGGGCCGTCAGGTAGGGGATAACACGATCAACCCATGAAAATCACCGGTACGCTCGTCCGACTCGGCATCTTCTCACTGGTGCTGCTGCTCTTCACTGTGATGATCGTCGTGGTGTTCGGTCAGATGCGGTTCGACCGCACCAACGCCTACACCGCGGAGTTCAGCAACATCAGCGGGCTGCGGCAAGGCCAGTTCGTCCGCGCCTCCGGGGTGGAGATCGGCAAGGTCGACTCGGTCGAGCTGATCGACAGCGGCAAGCGCGTGCGGGTGAAGTTCAACGTGGACCGCTCGGTTCCGCTATATCAGTCGACGACGGCGCAGATCCGCTACCTGGACCTGATCGGTAACCGGTACCTGGAGCTCAAGCGCGGCGAGGGTGAAGGCGCCGACGAGGTGCTGCCGCCGGGTGGCTTCATCCCGCTGTCGCGCACCGCGCCCGCACTCGACCTCGACGCGCTGATCGGTGGTTTCAAGCCGCTGTTCCGGGCGCTGGATCCGGAGAAGGTCAACACGATCGCGAGCGCGCTCGTCACGGTGTTCCAGGGTCAGGGCGGCACGATCAACGACATCCTGGACAACACCGCGCAGCTGACGAACGCGATCGGCGAGCGTGACCAGGCGATCGGCGAGGTGATCAAGAACCTGAACGTGGTGCTGGACACGACGGTCCGGCATCGCCAGCAATTCGACCAGACCATCAACAACCTCGAGGTGCTGATCACCGGGCTCAAGGACCACGGCGATCAGCTGGCCGGCGGGACCGCGCACATCAGCAATGCGGCCGGCACCGTGGCCGATCTGCTGGGTGAGGATCGCGCGCTGCTGCACAAATCGATCAACTACCTGGACGGGATTCAGCAGCCGCTGATCGACCAGCAAGACCAACTGCAGGACTACCTCAAGAAGGTGCCGAGCGCGCTGAACATGATCGGGCGCGCGATCGGGTCGTACGGAGACTTCGTGAAC
Source organism: Mycobacterium sp. pR1184 (assembly GCF_041287235.1). Classification (NCBI taxonomy): domain Bacteria; kingdom Bacillati; phylum Actinomycetota; class Actinomycetes; order Mycobacteriales; family Mycobacteriaceae; genus Mycobacterium; species Mycobacterium sp. pR1184. The sequence continues at coordinate 275,932 of NZ_JBGGKR010000005.1, forward strand.
TTCTACGCCTGCGACATCACGTTGAAGATCAACGGCCTGCAGGGCGGTGGTCCGGTCCGCACGGTCCGGCTCTTCCAGCAGCCGACGGGTAGGTGCACGCCGCAATGAGAACGCTGGAACCTCCGAACCGGCTTCGGATCGGCTTGATGGGCATCGTGGTCACGCTGCTCGTGATCGGCGTCGGGCAAAGCTTCACCAGTGTGCCGATCCTGATGGCCCGCCCCGCGTACTACGGGCAGTTCACCGACTCCGGCGGGATCAACGTCGGTGACAAGGTGCGTATCGCCGGGATGGACGTCGGCAAGGTCGAGGCCCTCAAGATCGACGGCGACCACATCGTGATGAAGTTCTCGATCGGGACCAACACCATCGGCACCGAGAGCCGGCTGGCGATCCGCACCGACACCATCCTCGGTAAGAAGGTCATGGAGATCGAGGCGCGCGGCAACCAGCAGCTCAAGCCCGGCGCTTCGCTGCCGCTGGGCCAGAGCACCACGCCGTATCAGATTTACGACGCGTTCTTCGACGTCACCAAGGCCGCTTCCGGCTGGAACATCGATACGGTCAAAGAATCGCTGCACGTGCTGTCGCAGACCATCGACCAGACTTACCCGCACCTGAGTGCGGCGCTCGAGGGCGTCTCGAAGTTCTCCGACACGGTCGGCAAGCGCGACGCCGAGGTCAAGCACCTGCTCGCCCAGGCCAACCAGGTGGCCAGCGTGCTGGGCGACCGCAGTGAGCAGGTCGACCGCCTGCTGGTCAACGCCAAGACGCTGCTGGCCGCGTTCAACGAGCGCGGGCAGGCGATCAACGCCCTGCTGGGCAACATCGCCGCGTTCTCCGAACAGGTCAAGGGCCTGATCAACGACAACCCGAACCTCAACCACGTGCTCGAGCAGCTGCGCACGATCAGCAAGATCCTGGTCGAGCGCAAGGACGACGTGGCAGCGGGTCTGACCGAGGTCGGCCACTTCCTGCCGTCCTTGAACGAGGCCATCGCGTCGGGACCGTTCTTCAAGGTGGTCCTGCACAACCTGGCGCTCTACCAGATCATCCAGCCGTGGGTGGACGCCGCCTTCAAGAAGCGCGGCATCGACCCGGAGAACTTCTGGCGCAGTGCGGGTCTGCCGGAATACCGCTGGCCCGACCCGAACGGCACCCGGTTCCCCAACGGCGCGCCGCCGCCGGCACCGCCGGTGCTGGAGGGCACGCCCGAGCACCCCGGACCGGCCATCCCGCCCGGATCGCCGTGCTCCTACACGCCGGCCAACCCCGGCGGCAACGTCACCGTCGGCGACGAGGGTCTGCCGCGGCCGTGGAACCCGCTGCCCTGTGCGGGTGCGGCCACCGGTCCCTTCGGCGGGCCCGGCTTCCCCGCGCCGGTCGACGTTGCGACGTCGCCGCCGAACCCGGACGGTCTGCCGCCCACGCCCGGCATCAATATCGCCGGGCGCCCGGGTGATCCGCCGCCGAACGTTCCGGGCACGCCGGTGCCGTTGCCGACCCAGGCTCCGCCGGGCGCGCGCACCGAGAACCTGGGACCGGCCGGCCCGGTGCCGCCGCCGTCGACCTTCGCTCCGGGTCTGCCGCCGGGTCCCCCGGCCCCGCCCGGACCGGGGAACCAGTTGCCGGCGCCGTTCATCAACCCCGGCGGTTCGGGCGGTAGTGGTGTCACGGGAGGTAGCCAGAATTGAGCACCATCTTTGACGTCCGCAACGTCCGGCTACCGAAGTTCTCCCGGACGACGGCGATCATCGGAGCGCTGGTCATCGTCGTCGCCCTGGTCGTCGGGTATGTCGGCTACCGGCTGTTCGAGAAGCTGACCAACAACACCGTCGTCGCCTACTTCCCGGCGGCGAACGCCCTCTACAAGGGGGACAAGGTCCAGATCATGGGCCTGCGGGTGGGCTCGATCGACAGCATCGAGCCGGTCGGCGACAAGATGAAGGTGACCTTCCACTACGAGAACAAGTACAAGGTCCCGGCCAACGCCTCGGCGGTGATCCTGAACCCCACCCTGGTGGCCTCGCGCGCGATCCAGCTGGAGCCGCCCTACAAGGGCGGACCGGTGCTGGGCGACAACGCGGTGATTCCCGAAGAGCGCACCCAGGTGCCGGTGGAGTGGGACGAACTGCGCAACAGCATCACCAACATCATCTCGAAGCTGGGTCCGACCAAGGAGCAGCCGACGGGTCCGTTCGGTGAGGTCATTACGTCGTTCGCCGACGGCCTGGAAGGCAAGAGCAAGCAGATCAACACGGCGCTGAACAGTTTGTCGTCGGCGTTGAACGCATTGAACGAGGGCCGCGGCGACTTCTTCGCGGTGGTGCGCAGCCTGGCGCTGTTCGTCAACGCGCTGCACGCCGACGACCAGCAGTTCGTCGCGCTGAACCAGAACCTGGCCGACGTCACCGGCCGGCTGGCCAGCGATGACGGCGCCTTGAACAATGCACTGCAGCAGTTCGACAGCTTGTTGAGCACCGTGCGCCCGTGGCTGGACAAGAACCGTGAGGTGCTGACCACCGACGTCAACAACTTGGAAACCGCGACGAACACGCTGCTGCAACCCGAGCCGCTGAACGGGCTCGAGACCGCGCTGCACATCCTGCCGACGGCGGCGGCCAACATCAACCAGATCTATCACCCGTCGCACGGGTCGGTGGTCGCCATTCCGGCGATCACGAACTTCGCGAACCCGATGCAGTTCATCTGCAGCTCGATTCAGGCCGGCAGCCGGCTCGGTTACCAGGAATCCGCCGAACTGTGCGCGCAGTACCTGGCGCCGATCCTGGATGCGATCAAGTTCAATTACCTGCCGTTCGGGTTGAACCTGTTCAGCACCGCCGAGACGTTGCCCAAGCAGGTCGCCTATTCCGAAGATCGGCTGCACCCGCCCAACGGCTACAAGGACACCACCGTCCCGGGTATCTGGGTGCCGGATACGCCGACCTCGCACCGCAACACCCAGCAAGGCTGGATCGTGGCGCCGGGCATGCAAGGCCAGCAGGTCGGGCCCATCACCGCGGGCCTGATGACGCCGGAGTCGCTTGAGGAGCTGATGGGCGGTCCCAACATCGAACCCGTTCAGTCGAACCTGCAGACCCCGCCGGGCCCGCCGAACGCCTACGACGAGAACCCGATCCTGCCGCCCATCGGGCTGCGGGCGCCGACGCCGATCCAGCCGCCGGCACCGGGACCGGGCGTCATTCCGGGTCCCGTCGCCCCGACGCCCGCGCCGGTCGTAGCCGTGGCACCCAACGCCGGTGGGCCGCCGTCCGGCCCTGACTTCGGGGGTGGCCAGTGAGCGCGGCGCGTGCATTGATTCGGCGCCGATCGTGGCAGGCGATGGTGCTGCTGGTCGTGGCCATGGTGCTGAGCTCGTGTGGTTGGCGGGGCATCTCCAACGTGGCGATTCCGGGTGGTCCCGGCGACGGCCCCGGCTCCTACACCATCTACGTGCAGGTACCGGACACCCTGGCGATCAACGGCAACAGCAAGGTGATGGTGGCCGACGTGTTCGTCGGTTCGATCAAGAAGATCGAGTTGAAGAACTGGGTCGCCACGCTGACGCTGGGTGTGAAGAGCAGCGTCAAGCTGCCGAAGAACGCGATCGCGCGGATCGGCCAGACATCGCTGCTGGGTTCTCAGCACGTCGAGCTGGCGGCGCCGCCGAACCCGTCGTCGGAGATGCTGAAAAACGGCGACACCATTCCGCTGAAGAATTCGTCGTCGTATCCCACCACCGAGCAGACGCTGGCGAGCCTGTCGCTGATCCTGCGCGGTGGTGGCATCCCGAACCTCGAGGTCCTGCAGAACGAGGTCTACGACATCTTCCACGGGCGCGGCGAGCAGATCCGCTCCTTCATCGGCAAGCTGGACACCTTCACCGCCCAGCTCAATCAGCAGCGTGACGACATCACTCACGCGATCGACTCCACCAACCGGCTGCTGGTCTATGTCGGCGGCCGCTCGGACGTCCTGGACCGGGTGCTGACCGACATCCCGCCGCTGATCAAGCACTTCGCCGACACCAGGAATCTGCTGATCAACGCCGTCGACTCGGTGGGCCGGCTCAGCGGCGCCGCGGATCAGTACCTGTCGGAGGCGCGCGGTCCGCTGCACACCGACCTGCAGGCGCTGCAATGCCCGCTGAAGGAACTCGGCCGCTCCTCGCCGTACCTGATCGGCGCGCTGAAGCTGATCCTGACCCAGCCGTTCGACATCGACACCGTCCCGAAGATGTTCCGCGGTGACTACGTGAACATCTCGCTGACGCTCGACGTGACCTACAGCTCTGTCGACAATGCCTTCCTCACCGGGACCGGGTTGTCGGGCGCACTGCGGGCACTCGAGCAGTCGTTCGGCCGCGACCCGGAGACGATGATTCCCGACGTCCGCTACACGCCGAACCCGAATGACGCGCCCGGCGGCCCGCTGGTGGAAAGGGGGGACCGGAATTGCTGACCCCGTTCATTCGACGCCAGCTGTGGGCGTTCCTGGTCCTCACAGTCGTCTCGCTGCTGGTGCTCGGCGTCTACTACCTGCAGGTGCCCAGCCTGATGGGGATCGGCCGGTACTCGCTGAAGGCTGAGCTGCCGGCGTCCGGTGGGTTGTACCCCACGGCCAACGTGACCTATCGCGGCATCACGATCGGCAAGGTCACCGACGTCGAGCCGACCGACCACGGTGCCGAAGCGACGATGAGCATCGACAGCCGGTACAAGATCCCGGTCGACGCGGTCGCCAACGTGCACTCGGTGTCGGCGGTCGGTGAGCAGTATCTGGACATCGTCTCGTCGGGCAGCCCCGGGAAGTACCTCGCCGACGGGCAAACCATCTCCAAGGGCACTGTGCCGGCCGAGATCGGTCCGGCACTCGACACCGCCAACCGCGGGCTCGAGGCGTTGCCCAAGGACAAGATCGGCAAGCTGCTCGACGAGACGGCGGAGTCGGTCGGCGGCCTGGGCCCGGCGTTGCAGCGCCTGGTCGACTCCACCCAGGCGATCGTCGGCGACTTCAAGACGAACATCACCAACGTGAACGACATCATCGCGAACTCGGGCCCGGTGCTGGACAGCCAGGTGAAGTCCAATGACGCAATCGAGCGCTGGGCGCGCAACCTGAACACACTGGCCGCGCAGTCCGCGCAGCGCGATGCGAACGTGAAAAGCATTCTGTCGCAAGCGGCGCCGACCGCCGATCAGGTCAACGACGTGTTCAGCGACGTGCGGGAGTCGCTGCCGCAGACGCTGGCGAATCTCGAGGTCGTCTTCGACCTGCTCAAGCGCTACCACACGGGGGTCGAGCAGGTGCTGGTGTTCCTGCCGCAGGGTGCCTCGATCGCGCAGACGGTGGCCGCGCCCTTCCCGAACCAGGCCGCACTCGACCTGGCGCTGTCGATCAACCAGCCGCCGCCGTGTCTGACCGGCTTCATTCCCGCGCCGGAATGGCGGGCGCCGGCCGACACCAGCATGCAGCCGCTGCCGTCGGGCACCTACTGCAAGATTCCGATGGATACGCCGGCCAACAGCGTGCGTGGCTCGCGCAACATCCCGTGTACCGACATCCCCGGCAAGCGGGCGGCCACGCCGCGGGAGTGCCGCGACCCCCATCCGTATGTTCCCGCTGGGACGAACCCCTGGTTCGGTGACCCGAACCAGATTCTGACCTGCCCGGCGCCGGGAGCGCGATGCGATCAGTCGGTGCGCCCGGGCATGGTGATCCCCGCGCCGTCGATCAACAACGGCATGAACCCGGCACCTTCGGACCGGGTCGCGGGGACGCCGCCGCCGACCAGTGACCCATTGACCCGACCCGGGCAAGGTACCGTGCAGTGCAACGGGCAGCAGCCCAACCCGTGTGTCTACACACCCTTTGGACCTCCCTCGGCGGTATACAGTCCCCAGAGTGGTGAACTGGTAGGACCCGACGGGGTCAAATACTCCGTCGAAAACTCGACCAAAACAGGAGACGACGGATGGAAGGAGATGCTGGCACCAGCCGGCTGAACCCACCACCGATGTCGATGCTTAGTCGTCTACGTCGGAGACGGCCGAAGAAATCGGACGACGTCGCCGACGAGGCAAACACCGAGGTGACGGCCGAGGATTCGCCAGAATCCGAGGTCGGAGCCGAGCAGACCGAGGTGACTGCGCCGGAATCGGCGGCACCCGAACCCGAAGCCGCGCCGGAGCCCGAAGCCACGGAAGCGGCGGAGCAGCCCGAGTCCGCCACCGAAGCCGTGGCCGACGATCCCGAACCGCCGCAAACCGACGGCGAGGACGCGACCGAGGCGGATGCGCAACGGCGCTCCCCGTCGGCCCTGGGGCGCGGATGGCTGGCCGGCATCGCCGCGGTTCTGGTGGTGCTGGCCGGTGCCGTCGGCACCGGCGGCTACCTGGCCACGCGGTACCACCACGAGAGCCAGGCCATCGCGCGCAACAACGCCGCGGCGCTCAAGGCGGCGATCGAGTGCGTGTCGGCCACGCAGGCGCCCGACACGAACGCGATGATCGCCAGCGAGCAGAAGATCATCGAATGTGGCACCGATGCCTTCCGCGAACAGGCCATGGTCTACACCGGGATGCTCGTGCAGGCCTATCAGTCCGCGAACGTCCACGTCCAGGTCTCCGATGTCCGGGGAGCAGTCGAGCGCAACAACAAAGACGGATCGATCGACGTACTCGTGGCGATGCGCGTCCAGGTGGTCGCCGATCAATCACAGAACGAGACTGGCTATCGGCTTCGGGTGAGAATGGCGCTGGACGAAGGCCAGTACCGGATCGCCAGGCTCGACCAGGTGACGAAGTGACGCTGGTGGTCGAGGAGACTCAGACCACGGCCCCCCAAGTGTCATCAGAGAATGCCTTGGCGCCCTGGCATATTCGCGTGTGCGCGTTCGCCGTCGACGTCCTGCCCGCTGCCGCGGTCGCGACCACGATGGCGTTGGTGTCGTTCACCGTGCCGCCGCAGGGTGTGTGGTGGTGGCTGAGCATTTGCGTTCTCGGCGTAGCCATCCTGACGATGTTGGTCAACCGGCTGCTGCTGCCGACCGTCTACGGCTGGAGCCTGGGCCGCGCACTGTGTGGGATCGCGGTGCGGCACCGGGACGGCTCCGTCGTCGGCGCCTGGGGCCTGCTGCTGCGTGATCTCGCGCACCTGCTGGACACCGTGTCGCTCGTGGGATGGCTTTGGCCGCTGTGGGATTCGCAGCGCCGAACGTTCGCCGACATGTTGCTGCGCACGGACGTGCGGGCCTCGCAGACGCCGCGGCCCGACATCATCCGGCGGTGGACGATCATCGCGGTGCTCACCGCGACCGGACTGTGCGTGGCGGGCGGGGCCGTGAGCTACGCAGTGGTCTACTCCCGCGACCAGCAGACCGATCGGACGCGGGCCGAGATCTCGATACAGGGGCCGAAGATCGTCGCGCAGATGCTGACCTACGACCCGAAGACGCTGTCCGAGGATTTCAAGCGGGCCCAGTCGCTGGCGACCGATAACTACCGCGGCCCACTCAAGGCGCAGCAGGACATCGTCCAAAAGGGAAACCCGGTCATCAACGAGTACTGGGTGACCGACGGCTCGATCGAATCGGCGTCGCCGGATCGGGCGACGATGTTGCTGTTCATGCAGGGCCGGCGTGGCGCGGCCCCCCAGGAGCGCTACATCACCGCGACCGTCCGGGTGAATTTCGTCAAGGACGCCGGCGGCCACTGGCTGGTCGACAACCTCACCGTGCTGACCAAGCCGAAACCACCCGGGAACGGAAAATGAGCCCCCGCCGCAGGTTTGAGCCCGGCGAGGGCGCACTGCTGGTCGAGACGGATCCGCAGACGCAGCGCCGGCGGTGGGGGCTTCCCGTCGCGAGTACGGTCGCCGCGGTGGTGACGACCGCGGCGATCACGCTGACCACGCTGATGCTGATCTCCCACGAATCCCGGGAGCACGAGGCTTCCAAGACCCGCGAGGTGCTCAACTACGTGACGGGGTTCATGACGCAGTTCACTTCGCTCGACCCGTATCACGCCAATGACTACGTCACGCGGATAATGGCCCAGGCGACAGGCGATTTCGCTAAGCAGTATCACGACAAGGCCAACGAGATCCTGTTGCAGGTTGCGCGTGCGGAGCCCGCGACCGGCACCATCCTCGGCGCCGCGGTGGAACGGTGGAACGACGACGGCAGCGCCACCGTCATGGTGGCGACCGAGGTCACCTCCAAGTCGCCGGATCAAAAGCAGGTATTCGAGAACACCAATCGTTGGACGGCAACGGCTACGCGGGAAGGGAATCAGTGGAAGATAAGCAGCCTGCTGCAGGTGATCTGACCACCGAGGCGGCCTCCGACGACGCCGCTGAGAGCGACGAAAACACCGCCACGGCAACGGAATCCGCCGAAGCGGCGGACAAGGTCGAGTCCGACGAGACTGACGCCGACGCCGAAGTGCGGACCGAGGGGTCCGCCGCGGAGCCCGCGAACGGCGGGCGCAAGCGTCGCAAACTGCTGGCCGGCAAAGGGATGGCCATCGTCGTGGTGGTGGCCGCACTGTTGTTCGTCGGCTCCGCGGCATTCGCGGGTGCGGCCGTGCAGCCCTATCTGACCGACCGCGCCACGGCGGCAACCAAGCTCAACGTCGCCCGCACCGCGGCCAACGCGATCACGACTCTGTGGACCTACACACCGGAGAACATGGACAGCCTCGCCGATCGGGCGTCGGCTTACCTCAGCGGTGACTTCGAGGCCCAGTACCGCAAATTCGTCGACGCCATCGTGGCACCGAATAAGCAGGCCAAGATCACCAACCGGACTCAGGTCACCGGTGCGGCGGTCGAATCGCTCGATGGCCCGAACGCCGTCGTCATCGTCTACACCAACACCACCTCGACCAGCCCGCTGACCAAGGACATTCCGGCGCTGAAGTACCTGTCCTACCGGCTGTTCATGAAGCGCGCGAACGGGCGCTGGCTGGTGACCAGGATGACGACCGTGACCTCCCTGGACCTCACACCGCATCCGTAGTCCGGCCGCCGAAATATACTGCACCCGTGGCCGCCACGTCGCCGGTAACCGAGCGATACACCGTTGCGGCGTTGTTGTTGCTGACCTTTGCGACGGGGCTGGCCGACTCGATCAGTATCTTGGTCCTCGGCCACGTGTTCGTCGCGAACATGACCGGTAACGTGGTCTTCCTCGGCTTCTGGCTTGCCCCGCGTACCAGCATCGACCTGACGGCGGTGTCGGTGGCGCTGCCCACCTTCGTCACCACCACGATTCTCAGCGGGCGCCTGCAACGGTATTTCGGTGAGCGGGCCCGACAGTGGATCACCACCGTACTGGCCACGGAAATCGTTCTGCTGCTTACCTTGTCGATCCTGGCCGGTGCGGGAGTGCTGCACTATCACGACAACACCAAGCTGATCATGATCGGCTTCCTCACGGTGACGTTCGGTCTGCAGCATTCGAGTGCCCGCCAGTTCGGCATCCAGGAACTGTCGACGACCGTCTTGACGTCGACGATCGTCAGCCTCGGTCTGGACAGCCGGGCCTCCGGTGGCACCGGCGAACGTCAAAAGCTGCGCATCAGCGTGATCGTCACGATGTGCGCCGGTGCTTTTCTCGGCGCCACGCTGTCGCGGTTCGTCATCGCGCCGGTGTTCACGCTGACGGCGGCCGTGGTGGCGGCGAGCCTGCTGATCTTCCGGTATGGTGCCGCTGAACCGAAAATGATTGCCGCTGAGGGTGTTTAGTTGAAGGCCAGCCAGCTGGGCAGGGCGCGCTCGTGCGAGTCGCACAGCACCTGACGGGTGTCGCACGAGCCGCGTGGCGAACCCGCGCCGGCCCACATGCCGCCGGTGTCGCGGCGCAGCACGATCGCCGAGGACCCGCCGCCGTCCAGCAGGATCGCGGTATCACTGCCCAGGCCGCGGAACAGGTCCTGCATGTTGTCCGGCGTGTAACTGCCGCCCTCGAAGATGTACATCTCGTCGCGCTGCTTGACGTAGGCCAGGGCGGTGCGCGCCGCGCTGGGACCGCCGTCGTGCAGCTGTTGGGTCTGGCCGGGCGCCAGCAGCCCGATCCCGGACACGGCGACGAACTTCTCGTTCTTGTTCAGCAGGTCGGCGACCACCGGGGTGGCGGCGTCGTAGTCGTTCTTGCTGCGCGGCCACACCACGTACGGCGCCCCACCGGTCGGCAGGATCATCGTCGTCAGCGAGGACCAGCTCTCGCCACCGCCGGAAAGCCCTTGCTTGCCGGGGTAGGCCGCGGTACCGGTGACCGCTTGGTTGGCGCGGCCTTGCCCGTTGGTGTTGTCCACGAACGCGCCGAGCGGTGAGCTGCAGCCGGTCTGACGCCACGACCCCGCTTTCTGCCCCCGCACGTCGAAGAAGTTGGCGTTGATCGCGATGGTCGGCTGCCCCATCCGCTGCCATGCCTGCAGCGGCGCGTAGAGCTCGGAGGCCTGCCACAGGCCTTCGCCGGTGCGGGCGCCGGGGTTGTTCTCGCAGCGCGCCTGGTCACCCCGGTGGGTGTCGACCAACAGGTGCGGCGCCAGGCGTTCCGCTGCGTTCTTGATGATCATCAGGTGGCCGCCGTTGTTCATCTCGTACCAGCGGCCACTGGCGTCCATCAACGGCGTGGGATGGCCGGGGCCGAAGTTGTAGACCAGATACGAGCCCTTGGTGGCGCCGATCGCGCTGGCCAGCAACTCGCGGGCATCCGCGGCGTGCGCGGCGGGCGCTGCGACGGTGCCGGTCAACAGGGTGCAGGCGAACATCGTCGTGAGGCTTGCCGCCAGTCGGCGCAACCTGGTGCGTCGTGTCAGCACGGCAGCCCTTTCGGCCCTGATGTGGATGCAACACTCACAGCATCAGTCACATTGGCCACACTGTCAACATAAATAACAAACGTGTGACACTTAGGCCGCGCCCGAATTACGTTTGCTCGCTTACGCTTTCGGCGTCGGGCTCGCTGGGGTCCGGGTGGCTGGATTCGGCGTCGGGGGCTTGGTCCGAACTCTCGTGCTTACCGGTCTTGCGCGCCTGGTGTTGGGACTGGTGCACCTCGGCGATTGCCACGCCGATCGCGCCGGGAATCCGGTGGAAGCCGCTGCGGTCGTATATGCGCGTGGTGATACCGCCCACCAGCAGGCCGATCACCAGACCGATCGACGTCATCACCAACGCCTGCGTCAGGCCGGCCGCCCCGTCGCCGTTGAGATACAACAGCGACCGGACACCCAGGAACACCTGGTGCATCGGCTCAAACTCGGCCAGCCAGCGGAAGAACGGCGGCACCGCCTCGAGCGGGACGGTGGCGCCCGCCGACGGCAAGCCGAGGATCACGAAAACCAGCATGCTGAACAGCAGGCCCATCGAACCGAGCACCGCGATCAGCGAACTGGACGTCACGCCGACCGCGACGATCGCGAATACGCCGTAGGCCCACAACTCCCAGCCGAGCGCGATGGGCATGCCGAGCCCGTGTGCAATGGCCAGGTAGACACCCGACGTCAGCAACGCCAGCACCAGCATGATGCCCCACTTCACCAATAAGGTGCGGAAGCGAGAGATGTTGGCCTGCTCGGCAAATCGATACACCGGCCCCCATTCGGCGGGCACATACCCGAGCAATGAATCCACCAAGGTGGACACCACGATGCTGCCCGTGAACCCGGCCAGCAACAACAGCAATGCATAGTAGAACGCCGACAGTCCGTTACCGGTGCCGTTGGGTAGCGGGTTGTACACGGCCGATTTGATGTCGATCGGGCTGGCCAGTCCCGCCTGCGACGCACCGGTCAACGGCGCACCGCCGGTCTGCTCCGCGACCTGCGACGAAAGGTATTGTCCTACTTTGGTATTCGCAACAGCCATGGCCTGGTTCAGGGTCTGTCCGGCGATGCCGGCGCCCAGTGTTCCGGCGCGCGGGTTGGTGAAGATCGTGACCGAAGGCCGGTCGGCCTTGGCCGGCATCACCGCGCTCTCGCCGTACTCGCGCAAACTCGACGAGAACGTTGGCGGAATTACCAATTCGCCATACACCTGCGCGCGGTCCAGCAGCCGTTTGGCCTCGTCGTGGGACACCACGCGGATGTCGAATTTGTTCTTGTCCAGCGCGGACACCAGTCCGTCGACGATCTTCGGGCCGGCGGTTCCGGCGTCCTCGTTCACCACCGCGATCGGGAAGTGGCGCAGGTTGGTGGTGGGATTCAAGATGCCGCCCAGATACAGCGCGCACAGCGCCGACATGAGGGCCAGCGTGGCGCCGATCGGCAACGCCCAGAACCGCACGGTTCTCAGCGCCTTTGCGTTCCGCTTCGGATTCGGCACCGCGTGCCGCGGTTGGCCTTTCGACATCCCAGCTCCCGTCTGTCACGCCCACTCTATTGGTCTAGCCGCCCAGCTTGGCGTGCATCTCCCAGATCAGTAGCTCCGTCGGTTCGTGCGCGGTCAGCCGGGCGCCGCCGCCGTCTGTGATGCGGGCCGCATCGCCTTCGGCGAGTTCATCGGTCCCGCCCAGGGTCAGCCGGCCGCGCGGCACGAAGACGTGCAGATAGGGGGCGCCGGGAGTAGTGACGGTGTTGCCGGGCTGCAACCGCGCGGCGTGCAGGGCCGCATCGCGGTGGTGCAGCGAGATCGCCGCGTCGCGCCCCGGGATGCCCGAGGCGATGGTCACCAGTTCGGCGCCGATGTGGCCGATCTCGTGTTGCTGATAGCTCGGTGGTATTCCAGATTCATCGGGGATAACCCACATCTGGATGAAATGCACTGGCTGCGTTGATGAATCGTTTTTCTCCGAATGCAGGATCCCGCTGCCCGCCGACATGCGCTGCGCCAGGCCTGGATAGATGACACCGTGGTTGCCGGCCGAATCCTGGTGTGTCAATTCGCCTTCCAGCACCCATGTGACGATCTCCATGTCGCGATGCGGGTGGGTGTCGAATCCGCTCCGTGGCGCCACGACGTCGTCGTTGTTCACCACCAGCAGGCCGTGGTGGGTGTTATCCGGCTCGTAGTGGTCGCCGAAGGAAAACGAATGTCTGGATTTCAGCCACGGCGTCGTGGTGACAGCCCGGTCAGCTGCGCGCCGAATCTCGAAGTTGGCAGGCATGCCTTCAGCGTAATCACACCTGCGCGCCCAGCAGTCGCTGTGCGTGCTGCAGCGCGGCATCGAGTGCCGGCAGCGTCAAACCGGCCGGGCCGCCCAGGTGGATCTCGATCTGGTACTCCGGCTGCCCGTTCTGGCCGAAGATCGGCAGCACGACGAATTCCGTTGACGGCAAGTCTGTTTCAAGGGTGTCGGTAACGGATTGCAGCGTCACCATGGTCATCAGCGTGGTGAGTTGCCGGGTGACCTGTGCGGTCGGTTCCAGCGACGCGAGCAGGTCGGCCAGCCGAAGGTGCAGCGACTGGTGAGTGTCGTCGAACCGCCAGGCGCCGTAGCCGCGGGACCGGATGTCGGCGAGTACCCGCTGATGCTGCGCGATTTCGTCGCGGGTCAGCCGCGGCGTCACCCGCTGCAGCCAGGCAGCCACGAAATCGTCGTCTCGCCAGGCCATCGCGACCAGGCCGAACGGGGGATCGATCGGGAAGCGCTGGCCGACGGCATGCGCGCCATCGGTGCCGTGGCCCACCGCGTCGACCGTGGTCAGGTGCCGGTCGCCGATCTTCGACATCGAGCAGCCCGCGCCGAGGGTGCGGTGCAGGAAGGCCAATGCATCGCGGCCACGGTCCAGCAGGGGGAACTGTGTCCGTAGCCCGTGCACCAGCCCGAACAGTCCGCTGCCCAGGCAGAAGCGGCGGTCCCCGCGCCGGGTTACCCAGGACCGGCGTTCCAGCTCGGCCAGCACCAGCGCGCAGGTCGAGGTGCTGATCCCGCAGGTCTTCGCCAGCTCGGCCGAGGTTCGCCCGTCCGGCGAATCCGCGAGCGAGGCAAGCACATCCATCACCCGCGCGGTGGGCGGCGACTTGGCGGTTGACGTACCCATGCTTGGCTCCCTAGCATTCGTCCAAAATGTAAGAACAGCATTCCTAATATTAGGAGACTAGTCGTGCTGAAGGTGGGAGTCTGGGGGCCGGGCTCGATGGGTGTCATCGCCCTGCGGGGCGTGATCGACCACCCCGAGCTGGAACTGACCGATCTCGTCGTGCACAGCGACGCCAAGGCGGGCCGCGACGCCGGGGAGCTGTGCGGAATCGCGCCCGTCGGCGTGGTGGCCACCCAGGACCCGGCAGCACTGCTGGCGGGTGACGCCGACGCGGTGGTCTACGCCGCCGGGGCGAATTTGCGCCCGCTGGAGGCTGTCGAGGACATGGTGTCAATCCTGCGGTCCGGTAAGAACGTGGTGTCGTGTTCGGTGGTGCCGCTGGTCTTTCCCGACGCCGTCGACGGTGCCTTCACCGATCCGCTACGCCGGGCCGCGCTGGAGGGCGGGGTGTCGTTCTTGACCACCGGCATTGACTCCGGTTTCGCCAATGATGTTCTGCCGCTGGTGCTTACCGGAGTGTCGCGGGTCATCGAATCGGTGCGGGTGACGGAGATGTTCAACTACGCCACCTACCCGGACCAGGCGGCGGTGTACGAGATCCTCGGTTTCGGTAAGCCACCGGAGTATCCGGCGTTCGCTGCGCAGCCGGGGATATTCACCTTCGGCTGGGGCCCGGTGCTGCACCAGTTGGCCACTGGGCTGGGCGTCAAAATCGACCACATCGAGGAGAGCAACGAACGCGTCCCCGCCGCCGAGTCATTCGACACCCCCACCGGGCACATCGAGGCCGGAACGATCGCCGCGATGCGCTCGACGCTCACCGGATACGTCGGGGAAAGGCCAACTTTCGTCGTCGACCACGTGACGCGGATGCGCGACGACATCGCCGGAGACTGGCCCCAACCGCACATCAGTCTTCCGCCGAAAGACCTCGGTTTCGGACTGGCGTCGGGCCGCGGTGTGTACCGCGTCGAGATTGAGGGCTCGCCGACTATGCGTTGCGAATTCGAGATGGCCGAGGACCACGACCACGATCTGGGGGCGCGCATCGCGGGCTCCTCGCGCATGGTCAACGCCATTCCCGCGGTGTGCGCGGCCGCGCCCGGACTACTGTCCGCACTCGACCTGCCGCTGATCACCGGGGCCGGCCTGGTCCGCTCGGTCGGAGGCCCACCACCGGACAGTCGCCTGCTGGCGGTCTAGCGACCCGCGTTTAGGCGACGTTGTTTATGTCGCACCACTTTTCGGGTTCGGCGCCGCACCGGCGATTACCGGCTCTGGTAACCGACCTAGTTGTTTGGTGGTGGTGGTTGGGGTTGAAAGGGGTCATACCACCACCAGTCGGCGCGCTCACCGATTGGCCCGGGGCACGGTGGGACATCGGGCAGGGGAAGGTTCGGGGGACGCGCGAGCGATCCTGCGCTAAGTGGTCGGCCGTCCTCGTCGGTGACGATGAGAGCGTCAGCGGGTCCGATGAGGGTGATCACGCCACGGTGGTGCAACCGGTGGTGATACGGGCAGAGCAGCACCAGGTTGGACAACTCGGTGGGGCCGCCGTCTTCCCAGTGCCGGAGGTGGTGGGCGTGCAGACCACGGGTCGCCCCACACCCGGGGACCGCGCAGCTACGGTCACGGTGCTCCAGGGCGCGGCGCAGCCGCCGGCTGATCACCCGGGTGGTGCGGCCGGCGCCGATAGGCTCGCCGTCGCGTTCGAACCAGACCTCACAAGTGGCATCGCAGGTCAGGTATTGGCGTTGTGCCTCAGACAGCAGCGGACCCAGATGCAGTGCGGCGGCACGCTGCTGCACGTCGAGGTGCACCACCACGGTGGTGTGCTGCCCGTGCGGGCGGCGGGCCGCCTCACTATCCCAGCCGGCTTCGATAAGGCGCATGAACGCGTCGATGGTGTTCGGCAGCGGGGGCCTGTGCGCGGGGTCGCTTTCGGTGTGATCGCGTTTCCATTCGGCGAAAAGCGCATCCCGGTGAGACGCCAACGCCGCCTCGAACGTCGCCGCCTCGGGATGGGCAAGTCTGATCCGCCAACACGTGAACTCCTCGTCGGAGGTGGTGGTGATCGAGGGCTGCGGTTGCGGCCGAGGGTCCGGGTCGGGGCGCGGTTCCAGCTTGACCGCGGTGCGCAACTGGCTGACCGTCGCCACCGAGGCCAGCTCCGCATAGTGCGCATCGGATCCCTCGCCGGCCCGCGCGGCGATGACGCCGACCTGATCCAGCGACAGCCGACCCTCGGCCATCCCGGCCGCGCACCGCGGGAACTCCTCGAGCCGGCCCGCGATCGTGGTGATCGTGTGGGCGTTGGCCGAGGACAGGGCGAGCTTCCACGCCAGCAATGCGGCCACCGACCGCGCCCCCGTAGCCCCGCACAACTCGTCGCGCTCGATCTCGGCGGCAATCTCCACAATTCGCCCATCAATCGCATTACGCTGACCGGCCAACTCCGCCAACTCCTCGAACAACACCCCAAGACGGTCCGCCGGGCGCGATTCAACGGCGCTAGACGAAGCGGTCAAGGACATAACGCCATCATCGCAGCGGGGTACGACAAGTTTCGCTGACGGATCGCCAACGCTAGTCGGCCGCTGTGCAAACCATGTTGTGCTGCGCGGGCGCGAATTCCGGCTCGGGGCTTGGTGTCTGCGCGCGGTGCCGGCTGGCGGCCCGGCTGTTCAGCCAGCACGCCAGGCCGCCAACCAGCAGCCCGATCGCGACGCCGACGTCCGGGCGCTGACCCAGCATCAGCCAGCTCAGCACCGCGGCGGCCGCGGGAATGACCGCGAACAGCATCGCCACCGCCGCTGCGCCGTGAATGCTGATGGCGCGCAGGTAAATACTGACCGCGAGCGTTGCATTGAACAGGACCATGGCCGCGATCGCGACCGCGGCTTTGCCCGCGTCGTGCACGGCGAACGGTGTCAGCATCGCCAGCGCCGCCGCGGGAATGAATGCCACGCAGTTTTGCACCGCACTCATCGTGCGGAAGTCGACGCCCTGGCAGAACCGCTGCTGATACACCCCACCGGCCGAAAGGCCAAGCAGCCCAAACACAAGCAGCAACATGACCGGGTCGACGCCGTGCATGCCCATCAGGCGCCGCGCACAGGCGGCAAGTACGGCGGCGACGCCGAGAATCAGGGCGACGATTCGCAGCCGGCCAAGCGGCTCGCGCAGGAACAGCGTGGCGAGGATCGCCGTCATCACCGGATTCATTGCGATCACCACCGCGCAGAGCACCGCGGACGCCCCGAGCAACAAGGCCTCGTACAGGCAGCAGAACTGTACGGCCTGGATCAGCAGGCCCGCGACGATGACGTGGCCGAACTGCGCACCGCGTGGCCACGACGCCCGCGCCAGCAGGGCCCACGCCGCGAGGATGACGGCGGCGAATCCGAAGCGCAGCACCAGCACGGCCATCGGGGTCATCTCGGCCACCGCGAGGGCGCCGATGGGATACCCGATCGCATAGGTCAACGTCACCGCCGAAGCGGTACTCAAAGGCATGCGTGGCAGGTGCATTCCTCCATGCTCGCGAACGGCTACCTATTGCGTCCAACGATTTATGGCGATCAAGACCGATTGTGATTACTTATCGATCATCCCCGTGCGACGCATATTTACCGCTCACGCGTTGAATGATTGATCATTTCTGCTGATCGAACTAGGGTGACGGCATGGCCCAGGTGCTCGATATCGCGCCGCTGCGCAGTCTCGTCGCGGTGGCCGACTGTGGCGGATTTCACCGTGCGGCCGCGGCGCTGCGCCTGAGTCAGTCCGCGGTGAGTCAGCACTTGCGAAAACTCGAGAGTGTGGTCGGTGAGCCGGTGGTCGAGCGCTCCGGGCGAGGCGTCTTGTTCACCGAGACGGGTCAGAGGGTGCTGCGGCATGCACGCACGATTCTGGCGGCGCACGACGCGGCGCTCGACGATCTGGGTGCGACCGAACAGAAAGTGCTCACGGTCGGCGCCACCGAGCACGGCGCGGACGTGATGCTGCCCGCCCTGACCCGCGTGCTGCGCGAACGCCTTCCGGACCGGCGGCCGCGATTCCGGCTGGACCGCAACGTTTCCCTGGCGGACGCGATCGACCGCGGGCTGGTGGATTTGGCGATCATGCTCGACGGATCCGGGCTGGATCGTGCCAATGCTTCGGGAATCGTTCAGCTGCACTGGGTTTCAGCACGAACCTTCAGCGTGCAGCAGGCAGAGCCACTGCCGCTGGTGATCTATGCCGAACCGTGCACCCTGCGCGAGCCGGCCTTCGCACTGCTCGAGAAGCATCGGGTGGACTACCAGGTGGTGGCCGAATGCGGTGATCTGGCCGGGCTTTACGCGGCAGTGCGCTCGGGTCTCGGGTTGGCTCTGCTGCCGAAGATCGACAAGCTTCCCGACGGCGTGTGCGCGGCCGAGGGGCTGCCGGCACCCAATGCCGCCTCGATCCTGGTCCGCGGCCGCTCGGGTCTGGACCCCGACGTGCTGCAGACCGTCGACGCCGCGGTGCGCGACGTGCTGGCCGGTGAAAGATGAACGCGGACTTTATGAATCGTTGCCGGGGTAAGTGGCGCGGGCCAGCTTTAGGATCTCGGCACGGTCTGCGGGCAGGATGAAGCCGGACTGGATGGCCGCATCCAGCGCCGTCATGAAGCTGTCCAGATACTGCGTGGCCCCGCCCGGGTAGAGCCGTCGCACGGTGGCCTCGTCGAAGGGCTCGCCGGAACCGAAGATCGCCGACATCACGTTCTCCGGCGCGTTGTCCCAGGCACCGTCTCCTGACGTCCGGGCCAGTGGCACGTCTACCCACGGCGTACGCAGGCCGCCTCGTGCGAGGCCGTTGCGATCCAGAATCGGTTGGGGCGGTTCGGCTTCACCGATTTCGATGGGAGGGGCGGCCGGTGCTGCCTGACCGGTCCGGACCCACGCGGTCAGCGCCGCGATCGCCGCCTGCACGACATAGTGATGCTGCGGCGCGAAATTGATGTAATGGTCGAGCTGCTGGCCCATCAGCATGTTGGTGGGTGCATAGGCGGCCACGATGTCCTGCAGCGGCGCCGAGCCGGTGTCGATCGGTGCCACCTGGATCGTGTAGTTGTCGGCGTGCGCGGCGCCGGCGATTTCCCAGACCCGCAGCCGCTCGTTGTCGGGTTGCCGGGCGAAGTAGTAGCCATGCCGCACGGCGCCGAACAGGTCGGTTTCGGTGATGATCGTCAGCAGCGGCACGCGCAGGTCGGCGCGGAAGTTGACGGCTTGGGGGAGGTCCACCTGAAATTCGTCGAGGACCGAGCCGCCGTCCAGCGGTGCGGCAGAAGCGAATCGCGAATGCACCAAGAAACCGTCGTAGACTCCGGCCAGCGGATCGACCGCGTTGACGTAGCTGGTGAGGTACATCGCCGATTGCGATTCACCCAGGGCGACAACGTGTCCGGGCCGCAGGCCGCGCAGGATGTCGGCATTGCGGGCCAGCTCGCCGGTCTGCGAGAAGATGTCGAAGCTGAACGCATCGCCTGGGTGACTCAGTGCCGCATACCGCGTCGGGTCCTGGCTCCGCAGCGACATGTCGAAACCGAGCAAGCTGGCACCGCCGTCCACTCCGACCTTCTGCGCCGAGACCGCGACGTAGGCGTAGCCCGACCGGATGATTTCGCGGTGCGCCATCATCCACACCGCCGGCGCGTCGATGCCGCCGCTGACGTTGAGCCACTCGACCAGCACGGTCCCGTTGAACCGCTCCGGATCCGACGGCGTGAGCACTACGACCCGAGTCGTGTAATCGGCGGTGCCGGAAGGTGTTACGGCCCAACGGCCGTCGGGTTGCAACTCCGAGGCCGGAGCGTACGACGTGGCCGTACCCGAGACGAAGAACTCTTCGGCGACATATCCGAGGTCGCCGATATCGAAGCCGCCCAACAGCAAGAGCGGCTTGCCGGGCGCCGGCGTAATACTGGGGGATTCCGTCATGGGCGCAACCCTTCTCGGATCGGCAGCTGCGCTGTCACAGGGAGCGGGGCAGGCCGAACTTCGTGAACAAAGTGTCGTCCAGAAATGCAACCACATGCGACACCCCGTCGGGACGGACATCGAGCACGTGCAGCTGGAACGGCACGTGCTGCGCGCCGGCCCGCATGTACATCGCCGCGGCGGGCTGCCCGTTGGCGATCAGCGGGATCATCCGCATGTCGCCGGGGTGTTCGGCGGGGCACTGCTGATGAATCAGGGTGATGATGGCCTGCGGACCGTGGTACCAACCGGTGTACGGCGGCATCTCCCAGACCGCCTCGGCGGTGAACAGCTCGACCAGCCGGTCGATGTCGTAGGACTCGAACGCCGCGATGTAGCGGGCCAGCAGGTCCTGCGCTTCGGACGAATCCGGCGCCGCCAAGCGGTCATCCGAGCTGGGCCCGACGGCTTCCAACTGGGTCCGCGCCCGCTGCAGCAGGCTGTTGACCGCGGTCGTGGTGGTACCGATCGCGTCGGCCACCTCGGCGGCCTTCCACTGCAGCACGTCGCGCAGCAGCAGCACGGCTCGCTGCCGGGGTGAGAGGTGCTGCAGCGCAGCGACAAATGCCAACCGCACCGATTCGCGCGAGCCCACGATCACCGACGGGTCGGCCGGATCCTCGGTCATGTCGGGCAGCGGTTCCAGCCAGGGCACCTCACGGCGTTCCACCAGCTCGGCGGTCGGATCCGAGCTAGGCTGGCCGAGCCCGGTGGGCAGCGGCCGTCGCGTGCGGCCCTCCAGCGCGCTCAGGCAGGTGTTGGTGGCGATGCGGTGCAGCCAGGTGCGAATCGAGGACTTGCCTTCGAACCGGTCGTAGGCCTTCCACGCCCGCAACAGCGTCTCCTGCACCAGGTCTTCGGCGTCGTGCAGGGAGCCGGTCATCCGGTAGCAGTGCGCCAGCAGCTCGCGGCGATACGGCTCCGCATGGGCCGAGAAATCGCCGTGGCCCCCACCCGGGGCGGGGATTTCTGCGTCGCCGGAATTCTCCGCGAGCACGCTCACCCGACTGAGCCTACGCAGCGCCTCGGACAACAGCGGCGCAGGAGCCATTACGCTGCCCCTAATGACTAGGACGACCCGTGACCCGCACTGAACGGAACTTCGACGGCCTCGGCGGCGTGCGCATTGTGTACGACGTCTGGACGCCGGATACCCCGCCGCGGGCCGTGGTGGTGCTGTCGCACGGCCTGGGCGAATATGCCCGCCGCTACGACCATGTCGCCCAGCGCTTCGAGCAGGCCGGACTGGTCACCTACGCGCTGGACCACCGCGGGCACGGCCGCTCCGGCGGCAAACGCATGCTGGTGCGCGACGTGTCGGAGTACACGGCCGACTTCGACACCCTGGTCGGTATCGCCACCCGCGAACACCCCGGTCTCAAAACCATCGTGCTCGGGCACAGCATGGGCGGTGGCATCGTCTTCGCCTACGGCGTCGAGCGCCCGGACAACTACGACCTGATGGTGCTGTCCGGGCCGGTGGTGGCCGCCCAGGACGCGGTGCCCGGGCTGGTGGCGTTCGCCGCTAAAGTCCTCGGCTCGGTGCTGCCCGGCGTGCCGGTGCAGGACCTCGACGTCGACGCCATCTCCCGTGACCCCGCCGTGGTCGCCGCCTACAAGGCCGACCCGCTGGTCTACCACGGAAAGATCCCGTTCGGCGTCGGCCGGGCGATGCTGGAGGTCAGCGAGACGATGCCGCAGCGCGCGCCGGCCCTGACCGCTCCGCTACTGGTGGTGCACGGCGAATGCGACCGGCTGGTGCCCGTCGCCGGAAGTCGTCGCCTGGTCGAATGTGTGGGATCCACCGACGTCACGCTGAAGGTGTACCCGGGGCTCTACCACGAGGTCTTCAACGAGCCGGAACAGGACGAGGTGCTCGACGACGTCGTCGCCTGGATCATCGAGCGTTTGTGAGCGTTGAGCGAATTGTCGGGATGCTCCCGTAGTTTGGCGCTATGACTCGCGCCAACGACGATGCAGAGCGAAGCGATGAGGAGGAGTGGCGCTATGACTGACGACAAAATGTTGGCGCGCATCGCCGCGCTGCTGCGTCAGGCCGAGGGCACCGACAACGCGCACGAGGCCGATGCCTTCATGACGGCCGCGCAACGGTTGGCGACGGCGGCGTCCATCGACTTGGCGGTCGCCCGTTCGCATTCGTCCAACCGTTCGGCGGCCCAAGCGCCGACGCAGCGGACCATCACGATCGGGGCGGCCGGCACCAAGGGGTTGCGGACCTACGTGCAGCTATTCGTGCTGATCGCATCCGCGAACGACGTGCGCTGCGACGTGGCGTCGAATTCGACGTTCGTCTACGCCTACGGGTTTGCCGAGGATATCGACGCCAGTCACGCCCTCTACGCCAGCCTGGTCGTTCAGATGGTGCGCGCCTCGGATGCCTACCTCGCCTCGGGCGCGCACCGGCCCACCCCGACGATCACCGCCCGGCTGAACTTCCAGCTGGCCTTCGGGGCACGCATCGGCCACCGGCTCAGCGAGGCGCGCGAAGAGGCCCGGCGCGAGGCCACCAAGGACAGCAGCCGTCGGCCGGGAACCGCTATCGCATTGCGGGACAAAGATATCGAGCTGCACGATCACTATCGCAAGGCGTCCAAGGCGCGCGGCACCTACCAGGTGAGCCGGGCGACAGCGGGATATTCGTCGGCGGCGCGGCGCGCCGGCGATCGGGCCGGCAAGCGGGCGCGGCTCGGTAACAGTGCCGAGCTGCCCGGAGCGCGGAGCGCGCTGGGCACGTGACCGCCGGGGATGCGCCGAAGCGGGATTCCCAGCGCGCCAAGGTGTATGCGGCCGAGGAGTTCGTCCGCACGTTGTTCGACCGTGCCGCCGAGCACCGATCGTCGGCTGTGGAGTTCTTCGGCAGCCAGTTGACACTGCCGCCGGAAGCGCGATTCGGCTCGGTGGCGTCGGTGCAGCGCTATGTTGACCAGGTGCTTACGCTGCCGGCGGTACGCGACCGGTGGCCCGAGGTGGCGCCCCTGAGAGTGCGTCCGCGGCGGGCCGCCACCGCGGCTCATTACGAAAACTACGAGGACACAGGCATTATCGCGGTTCCCGACCGTCACACCGCCGACTGGGCGCTACGCGAGCTGGTGGTGCTGCACGAAGTGGCGCATCACCTGTGCCGGGCGCAGCCGGCGCACGGTCCGGAGTTCGTCGACACGCTCTGCACGCTGGCGCAGTTGGTGATGGGGCCGGAGCTCGGGCATGTGCTGCGGGTGGTGTACGCCAAAGAAGGTGTCACATGGGCGAATTAGACGATCCGGACGCCCGGGCCCGCGACGTCGAGAGCCGGATGACCGACGACGAACGCTTCACGTTGCTGGTCGCGGTGATGGGAACGTCGGAATTGTGGCCACTGCCGGACGACCGCATCCCGCCCGGCACGCCGATGAGTGCCGGCTACGTGCCGGGGATTCCCCGGCTTGGTATCCCGCCGCTACGAATGAGCGATGCCGGGCTCGGCGTCACCAATCCCGGCTACCGCCCGGGTGACACCGCGACCGCGCTGCCGGCCGGCCTGGCGCTGGCCGCGGGTTTCGATCCGGCGCTCGCGCACGCCGCCGGCGCGGTGATCGGCCGCGAGGCTCGCAGCCGTGGATTCAACGTGCAACTGGCCGGCGCGATGAACCTGGCGCGCGACCCTCGCAACGGCCGAAACTTCGAATACGTCTCGGAAGACCCGCTTTTGACGGCGACGATCGCAGCCGAATCCGTCAACGGAATCCAGCAGCAGGGCGTCATCTCGACCGTCAAGCATTACTCGCTGAACTGCAACGAGACCAATCGGCATTGGCTCAACGCTGTCATCGACCCCAACGCGCATCGCGAGTCCGACTTGCTGGCCTTTGAGATCGCGATCGAGCGGTCTGCGCCGGGTGCGGTGATGACCGCCTACAACAAGGTCAACGGTGACTACGCCTCGGCGAACGCGCTGCTGCTCAACGACATCCTGAAGGGTGCGTGGGGATATCGGGGTTGGGTCATGTCCGACTGGGGCGCCACACCCAGCTGGGAGTGCGCGCTGTCCGGCCTGGACCAGGAATGCGGCGCCCAGATCGACACCGTGTTCTGGGGTGCGGAGGCATTCACCGAACCGCTGCGGTCCGCCTACGCCGACGGCAAGCTGCCCAAAGACCGCCTGTCCGACATGGTTCGGCGGATCCTGCGCTCGATGTTCGCGGTCGGAATCGACCGGGACGGTCCCGAGCCGGATATGGCCGCCCACAACGAGATTGCGCTGCAGATCGCACGCCAGGGCACCGTGCTGCTGCAGAACCGCGGGGTGCTGCCGCTGGCACCCGATGCCCGCATCGTCGTGATCGGCGGCCACGCGCAGCTGGGAGTTCCGACGGGCTGCGGCTCGAGTGCCGTCGTTCCGCCCGGCGGCTACGCGCAGGTGGTCCCGATCGGAGGAGCGGGTCTGACCGGAAGCACCCGAAATCTGTACCTGTTGCCGTCCAGTCCGGTCGAGGAACTCAGGAAGCAATTGCCCAACGCGCAGGTCGAGTTCGATCCCGGCCTCAGTCCGGCCGAAGCGGTGCTGGCCGCGCGACGGGCCGACGTAGCGATCGTGTTCGGGATCCGGGTCGAGGGCGAGGGATTCGACGGCGCCGACTTGTCGCTGCCGTGGGGTCAAGATGAGGTCATCGCCGCGGTTGCGGCCGCCAACCCGAACACGGTGGTGGTGCTGGAGACCGGGAACCCGGTGGTGATGCCGTGGCGAGATTCGGCGAACGCGATCCTGCAGGCGTGGTATCCGGGCCAGGCCGGTGGCCAGGCGATCGCGGAGGTCGTTGCCGGACAAGTGAATCCATCGGGTCGCCTGCCGATCACGTTTCCGGCCGGACTACACCAGACGCCGCGCCCGGAGCTGCCTGGCCTCGGCGCCGCGTTCGGCACGCCGACCGCGATCGACTACTTCGAAGGCGCGGACGTCGGTTACCGGTGGTTCGCCGGTAAGGGGCACACGCCGTTATTCGCGTTCGGTCATGGCTTGTCCTACACCAGCTTTGAGTACTACGACTTGGTGGTCACCGGCGGTGACACGGTCACGGCGAGCTTCACCGTCGCCAACACCGGCGAGCGCAGCGGGGCCGATGTCCCACAGCTGTATCTGTCTCACCAACGCCCGCGGTTGCTGGGATTCGAGCGGGTCGAGTTGGACCCGGGTGCGACGTGCCGGGTGACGATCTCGGCGGACCCGCGCTTGCTCGCCCGCTACGAACACGGCAGTTGGCGGATCGAGCCGGGCCGATACCCGGTGGCCGTCGGCGCCTCGGCGGTCGCGGTTCGGCTGACGGCCGAGGTCGAGCTGGCCGGTCGTGCGTTCGGGCGCTGATTGGCACGTCGAACGCGACGACCGGCCGGCCGGATTTACTTGACGGGCACCAATGCTTCGCCGCAGGAGCAGCGGTAGTCCTCGTTCGCGCCCGAGCAGTGGCATGCGACCTCGATGCGGACGCGACATCCGCATCCCTCGTGACCGCAAGTCAGCTGGGTCCCCTCGTCGTAGTGCGCCATGTGAATCACCCTTGTCTGTTACGGGATCCCGGTTGGTTTCACCGCAATCCAGTGGTTACCTTCCGTGGCTGCCCGACGAGCGGGCCGCCACGATCAATGTATACCCCATACGGGTATCTGGTAAAGCCTCAGCGGTGTGTCTGTTATCGATTGGATGCACGACCAGGTGCGAGACGGCGGCCGGCGCCACGTGCGGCTAGCGTGGATCGCATGACCGACAAACCCACCCCGCAAGACGTCGACGCCTTCTTGGACAGCACCGTCATCGGTGACGATCCGGCCTTGGCCGCGGCGCTGGAGGCAAGCAACGCCGCCGGTCTGCCACAGATCGCGGTGTCGTGGCAGCAGGGCAAGTTCCTGTCGCTGCTGGCCGGCGCCATCCAGGCGCGGCGCATTCTCGAAATCGGCACCCTCGGTGGTTTCAGCACCATTTGGCTGGCGCGCGCGGCGGGCCCGGACGGACAGGTGGTGACGCTGGAATTCGAGTCCAAGCACGCCGACGTCGCATGCGCCAACCTGAAGCGGGCCGGCGTCGTCGATCGGGTCCAGGTGGTCGTCGGCCCGGCACTGGAAACCCTGCGGACGCTGAACGGCGACCCCTTCGACTTGGTGTTCATCGATGCGGACAAAGAAAACTATCCCAAGTACCTGGAGTGGGCGATCAAGCTGACCCGCGTCGGCGCACTCATCGTGGTGGACAACGTAATTCGGGAAGGCGAAATCCTGTCACCGGATTCCGGTGACGAGAAGGTCGCCGCGACCCGTCAGACGCTGCAGGTGATGGGTGAGCACGCGCAGCTGGACACCGCGGTGATTCAGACGGTCGGAGCCAAGCATTGGGACGGCTTCGCCATTGCGTTGGTCAAAGATCTCTGAACCGCGGCCGCATAGCGGCCAAACCGGTTAGCCGCAGACCGCGCCGATCGCGGCCGAGCTGACCAGCTTGACGTACTTGGCCAGCACGCCGGTCTTGTAACGCGGGGCAGGAGGCGTGAAACCACTTTGGCGAGAAGCGAATTCGGCCGCGTCGCCCAGCACGTCCAAGGTGCCGCCGGCGACGTCGAGCCGGATCCGGTCGCCGTCGCGCAGGAATGCGATCGGCCCGGCGTCCACTGCCTCCGGTGCGATGTGTCCCACACACAGGCCGGTGGTTCCGCCGGAGAACCGGCCGTCGGTGAGCAACAGCACGTCTTTACCGAGCCCGGCACCCTTGATCGCCCCGGTGATGGCCAGCATTTCGCGCATCCCGGGCCCGCCCTTGGGGCCCTCGTAGCGGATCACCACCGCGTCGCCCTTGGTGATGGTGCCGTCTTCGAGCGCGTCCAGAGCAGCGCGCTCGCCGTCGAAAACCCTTGCGGTGCCTTCGAACACGTCCGAGTCGAAACCGGCCGACTTGACCACCGCGCCCTCGGGCGCCAGCGAACCGCGCAGGATGGTGATGCCACCCGTCGGGTGGATCGGGTTGTTCAGCGCGCGCAGCACCTTGCCGTCCGGGTCCGGCGGCTCGATGGCGGCCAGGTTCTCGGCCAGGGTGCGTCCGGTGACCGTGAGGCAGTCGCCGTGCAGCAGCCCCGCATCGAGCAGGGCCTTCATCATCACCGGGACGCCGCCGATGTGGTCGACGTGCGACATCACGTGCCGGCCGAACGGCTTGACGTCGGCCAGGTGCGGCACCTTGGACCCGATCCGGCTGAAGTCATCGAGCGTCAGCGCGACCTCGGCCTCGTGGGCGATGGCCAGCAGGTGCAGCACCGCGTTGGTCGAGCCGCCGAACGCCATCACCACCGCGATTGCGTTCTCGAAGGCTTCCTTGGTGAGGATGTCGCGGGCGGTGATGCCGCGGCGCAGCAGTTCGATCACGGCCTGTCCGCTGCGCCGGGCGAACCCGTCGCGGCGGCGGTCGGTGGCCGGGGGAGCGGCGCTGCCGGGCAGTGACATGCCCAGTGCCTCGGCGGCGCTGGCCATCGTGTTGGCGGTGTACATGCCGCCGCAGGCGCCCTCGCCGGGGCAGATCGCGCGCTCGATGGCGTCGACGTCCTCGCGCGACATCAACCCGCGCGAGCAGGCGCCGACCGCCTCGAACGCGTCGATGATCGTCACCTCGCGCTCGCTGCCGTCGGAGAGTTTGGCCACGCCCGGCAGGATCGAGCCCGCGTAGAGGAACACCGAGGCCAGGTCCAGACGTGCGGCAGCCATCAGCATGCCGGGCAGCGACTTGTCGCAGCCGGCCAGCAGCACCGAGCCGTCGAGTCGTTCGGCCTGCATCACGGTCTCGACGCTGTCGGCGATCACCTCGCGTGACACCAGGGAGAAGTGCATGCCTTCGTGGCCCATCGAGATGCCGTCGGAGACCGAGATGGTGCCGAATTCCAGCGGGTAGCCGCCGGCGGCGAACACCCCCTCCTTGACCGCCTTGGCCAGCCGGTCCAGCGAGAGGTTGCACGGCGTGATCTCGTTCCAGGACGAGGCGACGCCGATCTGCGGCTTGGCGAAGTCTTCGTCGCCCATGCCTACGGCACGCAGCATGCCCCGGGCGGCGGTCTTCTCCAGACCGTCGGTGACGTCACGACTGCGGGGCTTGATATCGGCTGTTGCCGCGTCGGTGTGCAGGGCCATTGATCAAGTATGCGCGGTGTTGACAAGCCAATTTCACGGGTAATACCCCGCTGGGGTATAGGGTATTGTGGAGGTTTGCCACGCCGCAGAGAGGCTGAGATGACGACTCCACATGGATACTCGCAGCAGAAGGACAATTACGCCAAGCGGCTGCGGCGCATCGAGGGGCAGGTGCGCGGCATCGCCAAGATGATCGAGGAAGACAAGTACTGCATCGATGTGCTTACTCAGATCAGCGCCGTGAACAGCGCGATGCGGTCGGTGGCGCTGAACCTGCTGGACGAGCACCTCGGGCACTGTGTGACCCGCGCCGTCGCCGAGGGCGGCAGCGAGGCAGACGAGAAGCTGGCCGAGGCATCCGCGGCCATCGCGCGTCTCGTTCGTTCCTGATCGGTGACGTAGTTGAGACCGGTGTTGCGGTCCTAAGTTGGCCGAACCCGTTGTTGAGGTGCGTACGGTAAGGCAGTGTGATCGCATTAGGCACGACAACCCAGGAACTGGGGAGCCCGGCCGATACCGTATCCCACGCCATGACTGCCGAAACCGGAACAGCCGCCGCGCGAACGTGGACGCCACGGATCGCCGTGCAGCTGGCCGTGCTGGCAGCGGCGGCCTTCATCTATGTCACGGCCGAGATCCTGCCGGTGGGCGCGCTGTCCGCGATCTCCCGCGACCTGCATGTCAGTGTCGTCTACGTCGGCACCCTGCTGACCTGGTATGCGCTGGTCGCGGCGCTGACGACGGTTCCGCTGGTGCGCTGGACCGCGCACTGGCCGCGCCGGCGCGCGCTGCTGTTGAGTCTGACCTGCCTGACCGCCTCGCAGGCCATCTCGGCGCTGGCGCCTACCTTCGGGGTGCTGGCGGCCGGACGCGTGCTGTGCGCGTTCACGCACGGCCTGCTGTGGGCGGTGATCGCCCCGATCGCCACCCGGCTGGTGCCGGCCAGCCATGCGGGCCGCGCGACGACCTCCATCTATGTCGGGACCAGCCTGGCTCTGGTGGTCGGGAGCCCGCTCACGGCGGCGTTGAGCCTGATGTGGGGCTGGCGGTTGGCGGTGGTGTGCGTGCTGGTCGCGGCCGTCGTCGTGACGATCGCCGCCCGGGCGATGCTGCCGCAAATGGTGCTCACCGAAGACCAGCTGGCCTGCGTCGGCCCGCGGTCGCGTCACCACCGCAACCCGTGGTTGATCACGGTCAGTCTGCTCGCGATGGTCGCGGTGACCGGCCATTTCGTTTCCTACACCTACATCTCGGTGGTAATCCGCGACGTCGTCGGCGTGCGCGGACCGAACCAGGCCTGGCTGCTGGCGGCCTACGGCTTGGCGGGCCTGCTGTCGGTGCCCCTGGTGGCGCGGCCGCTGGACCGGCGGCCGCGGGGCGCCATCATCCTGTGCATGGCCGGGTTGACCGTGGCGTTCGTGGTGCTGACCGCGCTGGCGTTCGGCGACCGCACCACCACCGTGGCGAGCGCGCTGATCGGGACCGCCGCGATCGTGCTGTGGGGCGCAATGGCCACGGCGGTGTCCCCGATGATGCAATCGGCCGCGATGCGCAACGGCGCGGACGACCCCGACGGCGCGTCCGGTCTGTACGTGACGGCGTTCCAGGTGGGCATCATGGCCGGCTCACTGTGCGGCGGCCTGTTGTACGAGCACAGTGTGGCCACGATGCTCACCGCATCGGCGGGTCTGATGGGAATCGCGCTGGTCGGAATTGCGGTCAACCGACGGATGCTCGACGTTGCTCCGGCAAGCTCACGCGATTCCTAGCTTGGCAGGTCACCGGGCCTAAATGCGGGCAGAAGTGGTGTCGTGGCCGGCCCGGATTAGGTAGCTGGTGGCGTCGCTATGCCACACTGGGGTCCAGTAACTGACTGGAGGTACGCATATGTCGGGCTGGACGAGGGCAAGCCTCTTCGCGGCTCTGAACGCGGTCGGCGTCGCCGCCGTGCTGGTGCTCGGCGCCGGCCCCGCACTCGCCGATCCGGACCCGGTTCCCGCCGACCCGAACGTGGTCGCCGCGCCCCCCGCGCCGCCTCCGCCGCCGTTCGAGCTGCCGCCGCTGCCGGGGTTGCCACCCCCGCCGCCCGGCGACGCGCCGCCACCGCCGCCCTGGGCGCCGCCCGGCGTCGTGCCGGCCGCGGCCGGTGCTGCCGACGGGCAGGACCCGACCCCGTTCACCGGCACCGCGCCGTTCGGGACGCCCTCATTCGTGCCCAAGACCGGCTCGATGGTGGGCGTCGCGCAGCCGATCATCATCAACTTCCCGGGACGGGTCGACGACGCCGGCGCCGCCCAGGCCGCCGTGCACGTCTCGTCGATCCCGCCGGTCCCGGGCAAGTTCTACTGGATGACCCCGACTCAGCTGCGCTGGCGCCCGATCAACTTCTGGCCCGCCAACACCGCGGTCAACATCGACGCCGGCGGCACCAAGTCCAGCTTCCGGACCGGAGACCAGCTGATCGCCACGGCTGACGATGCGACGCACCAGCTGACGGTGACCCGTAACGGCACGCTGGAGAAGACCATCCCGATGTCGATGGGCATGACGGCCGGTAACCACCAAACCCCCAACGGCACCTACTACGTCCAGGAGAAGATGCCCTCGGTGGTGATGGACTCCTCGACCTACGGGGTTCCCGTCAACTCGACCTACGGCTACAAGGTGACCGTCGAGCTGGCCGTCCGATTCGACAACGTCGGCGACTTCGTGCACAGCGCGCCGTGGTCGGTAGACGACCAGGGCAAGCGCGACGTCAGCCACGGCTGCATCAACATCAGCCCCAGCAACGCCAAGTGGTTCTTCGACAACTTCGGGCCCGGGGATCCGATCATCGTGAAGAACTCCAGCGGCGGGTCGTACAAGAAGAACGACGGCTCCAGCGACTGGATCACCAACTAGCCGGTCGAGGCCGCGTCGAGATTGTTCGTGACGACGACGCGGTCCTCGGTGGCCGAGTCGGTCTGACCCGGTTGGCTTACCTGGTGATTGGCGCGCAGGATCTTCGGGCGCGTCATGTCGACCGACAGGCTGAAGATGTCCGCACGGTTGTAGGTGCCGACGATGTCATGGGCCTGCTTGGCGACGACTTCCTTGCGCAGGTCGACCTCGGCGTGCAGGATTCCCTGGGCCTGGGTCATCGGACCGGCCACGACCCGACCGTCGGGGCCGATCACCATCGCGGCGGGAGGTGTTGCCGTCAAAGCCTTTTCGATGCGGGTGTCGCCGCCGGCGACCGCCGTTACAGCCGTGTCGTCCAGCGTCGTGGCCGCGACGACGACGAATACCTTGCCCTCGAACGCGTGCGCGGCGCTGCGTAGCCGGATGAACTCGCAGAGGTCGTAGTCGAAGTCCTCGGACCGGCCGTCGAACGGCCACGCCGGCGGATAGGTCGCGATGTGCAGCCGTTCCCCCTGGGCGAGCAAGGTGAATCTCGCTAGCGTGTTGGTGTTTTCGCCACAGATGAGCGCGCCGAGACGCCACCCGTCGAGCTCGACCGGGCGCAGGTCGTGAGCGTCTCCGTGTGACCAGGTGAGGCGTTCGTACCAGGTGGCCACGAGCTTGCGACGGTGATTCACCAGCCGCCCGCTCGGGTCGAACACCAGGTTCGAGTTCCAAAGTTGGCCCAGGCTATCGGGATTGCGTTCGTTTACTCCGACCGACAGTGTCACCCGGTTCGCGCGGGCGATGCGGCCCAGTCGCTCCGTTTCGGGACTGGGCACGACGATCGATTCGGCGACGAGCCGCTCGTGCCATCCGTGTTGATCGATCGGAGGCAGAACGGCATTCCAGATCGGGAATCCCGCGAGAAATGCCTCGCCGAACACGACCAACTGCGCTCCGTCTCGGGCGGCGGTTGCCACCAGGTCCTCGACTTTGTCGATACTGGCTCGCAGGTCGAGGAAGACGGGCGCCGCGTTCACGGCGGCAACAGCCACTGTCGGGAGGCGAAGCGATGACATGTCGTGGCCCTTCTCGAGATTGTTGTGATCGATCGACAATGCTTCGCGGGCCGGACCGGTCCGCGAAGACCACTCTATTCACCGCCAATTGCCTGTCAATCGGATTGTCCTGGCGGATATTTCGACCTGACTGTCGACACTTCTCGACAACGATGGCCACTGGGAGTTTCTGTCGAGCAGGTGATAGGCAAAGGCTTTCACCGATGAGTTGCCGACGGCGGTCGGCCACTTATAGTGATGCACAACACTATTCGCCGCGCTCGATTTAGTAAGTCGACACTTTTCGACACCACTTTGTGCTGAATTCGGAGGTTCACGTGTCACAGCCAACTGCGAGCAGCCAACAGCAACGCGGGCCTACCCCGCCTGTCGCGCCGCCGCAGCCGTCCAACAATGGCCATTCGGAACAGGATTCGGCAGCTTGCTTCGGGGCGGCGCGAACGGCGCCGGGACTCGACGACTTCGTGCGCATGCAAGCCACCCCGGAGTTTCAGGATCTGCGGCACCGGGTACGGCGATTCGTCTTTCCGATGACGGCGTTCTTCCTCGCCTGGTACCTGGCCTACATGCTGCTCGCCACGTATGCGCATTCTTTGATGGCGACCAGGGTGTTCGGCAACGTCAATCTCGGTGTGCTGCTTGGCTTTGGCCAATTCGTCACGACTTTCGGAATTACCGTCGCCTACGTTCGCTTCGCCGGTCGCACACTCGATCCGCGGGCCGCGAAGCTCCGCGACGAACTCGAAGGAGTGAGCGCGTGACCGCTACCCTTGCGGCTGCCGCCAACGTCGGCAATCCACTGGTCAACATCGCGGTCTTCGGGGTGTTCGTCGCGGGTTCGATGGCCCTGGTGGTCTGGGCCGGTCGAACCACCAAGCGGCCCAGCGATTTCTACACCGGAGGCGGTGAGTTCTCCGGGGCGCAAAACGGATTCGCGATCGCCGGCGACTACCTGTCGGCCGCGTCGTTCCTTGGCGTATCCGGTGCCATCGCGATCTATGGCTACGACGGATTCCTGTATTCGATCGGCTTTTTGGTGGCATGGCTGGTGGCGCTGCTCCTGGTCGCCGAGATGCTGCGAAACACCGGCCGCTTCACGATGGCCGATGTGCTGAGCTTTCGGCTGCGGCAGCGTCCGGTCCGGATGGCCGCCGCCGTGTCGACGCTCACGGTCTCCCTGTTCTACCTGCTCGCCCAGATGGCCGGCGCCGGTGGGCTCGTCGCGTTGCTGCTCGACGTGCGCAGCCGGATCGGTCAGTCGACGGTGGTCGCGGTCGTCGGCGGGTTGATGATCGCCTACGTGCTGATCGGCGGCATGAAGGGCACCACGTATGTGCAGATGGTGAAGGCCGTCCTGCTGGTGACCGGTGCCGCGATCATGTTCGCGCTGGTCGTGATCGCGGTTCGCGGTGATTTCTCCCGGCTGCTCGCCAATGCCCAAGCGATGGTTGCCCATTCGGCCAACGAAGCCGTCGCCGGTCGTGACATCCTCGGTCCGGGCGCTAAGTACGGCGCGACTCACATCACCAAGCTGGACTTCCTCTCCTTGGGCATTGCCCTGGTGCTGGGAACGGCCGGGCTGCCCCACGTGCTGATGCGCTTCTACACGGTTCCGACCGGCATCCAGGCCCGCCGCTCGGTCACCTGGGCGATCGGTTTGATCGGAATCTTCTACCTGTTCTCGTTGGCCATCGGCTACGGCGCCGCATGGCTGGTCGGGCCCGACGTGATCCTCGCGACCGCTGGAAAAGAGAACTCCGCCGCGCCGTTGCTGGCATTCAAGCTGGGCGGAACGGTATTCCTCGGCGTGATCTCCGCCGTCGCATTCGCCACGATTCTGGCGGTGGTGGCCGGCCTGGCGATCACCGCGGCCACCTCGTTCGCCCACGACATCTACGCCGGCGTGATCAAGCGGGGTGCGGCCTCCGAGGAACAACAGGTTCGGGTGTCGCGGGCGATGGTCGTCGTAATCGGCATCCTGGCCATCGTTCTCGGAATCCTGGCGATGGGCCAGAATGTGGCGTTCCTCGTGGCGCTGGCGTTCGCCGTCGCCGCGTCGGCGAACCTGCCCACGCTGCTGTATTCGCTGTTCTGGAAGAACTTCAACACCCTGGGCGCCTTGTTCAGTATCTACGGCGGCCTGCTCAGTTGCCTGGTGCTGATCGTCTTCTCGCCCGCGGTATCCGGAAATCGCTCGGCGATGTTCCCGCACCACGACTTTGCGTGGTTTCCGCTGGCGAACCCCGGCATCGTCAGCATTCCGCTGGCGTTCGCACTGGGGATCATCGGTACCTACCTCGGGCGACGCCGGCCTGAAGATCCGGCCAAGCAGGCGGAAATGGAGGTTCGATCCCTGACCGGTGTCGGCGTGGAGAAGGCCCTCGTCCATTGACGGGAGAGACGCCATGTGGTCAGAGCTGGTTGAAGCGGGGCTGGAGCCGAAGGAGGCACGGTTCTACCTTGCGGCGCTCAACATGGACTCGGCGACCATTGCCCAGCTGGCCGAGGCGTCGAAGATCAGCCGTACCAACGCATACGACATCGCCAAACGCCTGGCCCGGCGCGGGTTGGTGTCGCTGATCGAAGGGGGCAGCCATCGCGAGGATCCGAAAGCCAGCGGACGCCCCAGAATCATTGTGCGAGCGGCAGATCCGCAGCGCCTACTGGACGAATGGGGGCAGCGGCGCCGGGTGCTGGAATCGGTGGTGCCCCAACTGCGGGCCTTTCATGCCAAAGCCGGCACGACGCCGCGGGTGCGGTACCTCGACGGTGCGAGCGGTATCCGGACGGCACTGTTCGAGACCCTGGACTGGCCATCGCCGTTGCGGGCCGTGCTGTCGATGCGCGACTTGTTGAGCGTGCCGGGGGTCGAGGCGATGCAGGAGTATGTCGCCGGCCGGCGGGAGCGGCAGTTGTGGCTGCATGTGCTGCGGTCGCCGGAGAAGGACCTGCC
Source organism: Mycobacterium sp. pR1184 (assembly GCF_041287235.1). Classification (NCBI taxonomy): domain Bacteria; kingdom Bacillati; phylum Actinomycetota; class Actinomycetes; order Mycobacteriales; family Mycobacteriaceae; genus Mycobacterium; species Mycobacterium sp. pR1184. The sequence goes on from NZ_JBGGKR010000005.1 coordinate 311,000, forward strand.
CGGCGGCTGGCCCACCAGTTACGACGACTACCGCCGCACCCGGTATGTGCCCGCCGAGTACGTCTTCACGATGTCGATGATCCTCGGTGACGTGTCGGCGGCGATGATTTCGTCCAAGCGCGAGAACTTCGCCCTGGTGGTCGAGAGCCTCGAGTACGTCGAGATGCACCGCAACCTGTTCGAGGTGCTGTGGGCCGCCGGTGGCGAAGTCGCCGCAGATCCGCCCCGGCGCGACGCCCCGAGCTGCCGCAACGGCTGATGGCCGCCCATTTCACGCCGAGAGCTTTCGCCTCCTGGGCACTTATGTATAGCATCATACATAAGACGAAAGGGGTGGCGATGCGCAGTCCACGCGAGCGGATGGTGATCTCCGCCGCGCTGTTGATCCGGGAACGGGGTGCTCACGCCACCGCGATCTCGGACGTTCTCGAGCACAGTGGGGCCCCGCGTGGTTCGGCCTATCACTACTTCCCGGGTGGTCGCACCCAATTGCTCTGCGAGGCAGTCGATTACGCCGGCGAACACGTCGGCGCCGTCATCGACAACGCCCACAGCAGCCTGGACCTGCTCGACACGCTGATCGAGAAGTACCGCCGCCAGTTGCTCGACAGCGATTACCGCGCAGGCTGTCCGATCGTGGCGGTCTCCGTCGAATCCGGTGACGAGCAGGACCGCGAGCGGATGGCGCCCGTCATCGAACGGGCGGCCGCGGTATTCGACCGCTGGAACGGCCAGGTAGCGCAGCGCCTGATCGCCGACGGCATACCTGCGGTGCAGGCCAGCGAACTCGCGGTCCTGACCATCTCGGCGCTCGAGGGCGCCATCGTGTTGGCCCGGGTGCGGCGCGACGTGGCGCCGCTGGAACTCATCCACCGCCAGCTGCGCAACTTGCTGCTGGCCGCCTTGAAGAAGTAGCTCGAAAGGAAGTCCCGCGATGGCCGCTGAGTGGCAGTCGACCGCATGCATCCTCTGCGAATGCAACTGCGGCATCGTCGTACAAGTCGAAGATCGTACGCTGTCGCGCATCCGCGGCGACAAGAACCATCCGGCATCGCAGGGTTACACCTGCAACAAGGCGTTGCGGCTGGACCACTACCAGAACAACCGTGCCCGCCTCACCTCCCCGATGCGCCGCCGCCCTGACGGCAGCTACGAGGAAATCGATTGGGACACCGCGATTGTCGAGATCGCCGAAGGTTTCAAGCACATCCGTGACACCTACGGCGGCGACAAGATCTTCTACTACGGCGGCGGCGGGCAGGGCAACCACCTGGGCGGGGCGTACAGCGGCGCCTTCCTCAAGGCTTTGGGGTCGAAGTACCGGTCAAACGCGTTGGCGCAGGAGAAGACCGGCGAAGCCTGGGTGGACGGGCACCTGTACGGCGGCCATACTCGCGGCGAGTTCGAGCACGCCGAAGTGTCGGTGTTCGTCGGCAAGAACCCGTGGATGTCGCAGAGCTTCCCGCGCGCCCGGGTGGTGCTCAACGAGATCGCCAAGGACCCCGCGCGATCGCTGATCGTGATCGACCCCGTCGTGACCGACACCGCGAAGATGTCCGACTTCCACCTGCGGGTGCGACCGGGCACCGATGCCTGGTGTCTGGCCGCCCTGGCCGCCGTGCTGGTTCAGGAAAACCTGTGCAACGAAGCGTTTCTCACCAAGCATGTGCACGGCGTCGAGGCCGTGCGGGCGGCGCTGCGTGACGTCCCGATCGCCGACTATGCCCAGCGGTGCGGCGTGGACGAAGAACTGCTGCGCGCCGCGGCACGGCGCATCGGCACCGCCGAGAGCGTCTCGGTGTTCGAAGACCTCGGGGTTCAGCAGGCACCGAACAGCACCCTGAGCTCCTACCTGAACAAGCTGCTCTGGATCTTCACCGGCAACTTCGCGAAAAAGGGTGGCCAGCACCTGCATTCGTCGCTGGCCTCGCTGTTCAGCACGGTGTCGGGCCGGACCCCCGTCACCGGGTCGCCCATCATCGCCGGCCTGATCCCCGCCAATGTCGTGCCCGAGGAGATCCTCAGCGACCACCCCGACCGGTTCCGGGCGATGATCGTGGAAAGCGGTAATCCCGCGCACTCGCTGGCCGATTCGACCGCGTGCCGGGAGGCCTTCCAATCCCTGGAACTGATGGTGGTGGTCGACGTCGCGATGACCGAGACCGCCCGACTGGCGCACTACGTGTTGCCGGCGGCGTCCCAGTACGAGAAGACCGAAGCCACGTTCTTCAATTTCGAGTTCCCGCACAACGGCTTTCACCTGCGCAGACCACTGCTCAAACCGCTGGAGGGAACACTGCCCGAGCCGGAGATCTGGGCCCGACTGGTGCGTGCGCTCGGTGTCCTCGACGACGCGGAGCTACGACCGCTGCGCGAGGCCGCCGAGCAGGGCCTGCAGGCGTACGCCGAAGCATTCCTGACCGCCGTCGCGGGCAATCCGACGATGGCGCGGCTGGTGCCCTATGTGCTCTACGAAACGCTCGGGCCGACGCTGCCCGAGGGCATGGCCGGAGCCGCCGCGGTGTGGGGGCTGGCGCAGAAAGCGGCGATGACCTATCCCGAGGCGGTGCGACGGGCCGGTCACGCCGACGGCAACGGGCTGTTCGAGGCCATCCTGAACAACCCGTCGGGGGTCGTCTTCACCGCGCACAACTACGAGGACGACTTCGCGTTGATCAGCCACTCCGATCACAAGATCGCGCTCGAAATCCCGGAAATGCTGGACGATTTGCGGGCTCTAGCCGCCGCGCCGCCGCAACTGACCACCGCGGAGCTGCCGATCGTGCTGTCGGTCGGGGAGCGGCGCGCTTACACCGCGAACGACATCATCCGCGACCCGTCCTGGCGCAAACGCGACGCCGACGGAGCGCTGCGGGTCAGCGTGGAGGATGCCCAGGACCTCGGCCTCGTCGACGGCTGCCGGGCGCGCATCACCACCGCGGCCGGCAGCGCGGAGGCGACCGTCGAGATCACCGAGACGATGCTGCCCGGACATGCGGCTCTGCCCAACGGTTTCGGGCTGGACTACGTCGCCGATGACGGACGAACCGTCGTCCCCGGAGTGGCCCCGAACGTGCTGACGTCGACCGGGTGGCGTGACTCCTACGCCGGAACGCCCTGGCACAAGCATGTGCCGGCACGCATCGAGGCGTTGGCGGCGGCCGGGGGTTAGTTCCAGATCCTGACCCGGCGCTGCGGCGCCAGGAACAGTGCGTCGTCCTCGGCCACGTCGAAGGCCTCGTAGAAGGCGTCGAGGTTGCGGACGACGCCGTTGCAGCGGAACTCCGGCGGTGAGTGCGGGTCCACGGCCAACCGCCGGATGGCCTCAGCCGCACGGGATTTGGTGCGCCACACCTGAGCCCAGCCGTAGAACACCCGTTGCACGCCGGTCAGGCCGTCGATCACCGGGGCCTGTCCGCCGTCCAGCGACAGCTGGTAGGCCAGCAGCGCGATCGACAGCCCGCCCAGGTCGCCGATGTTCTCGCCGACGGTGAAGGCGCCGTTCACGTGGTGGGCGCCGTCGAGCTGGCGGGGGATGTAGGCCTCGTACTGCTCGATCAGCGCCTTGGTGCGGGCGCCGAATTCGCTGCGGTCGTCATCGGTCCACCAGTCGACGAGATTGCCGTCGCCGTCGTACTTGGCACCCTGGTCATCGAAGCCGTGCCCGATCTCGTGGCCGATCACCGCCCCGATACCTCCGTAGTTGGCGGCGTCGTCGGCCAGGGCGTCGAAGAACGGCGGCTGCAAAATGGCTGCGGGAAAGACGATTTCGTTCATCCCCGGGTTGTAATACGCGTTGACGGTCTGCGGTGTCATGAACCATTCGTCACGGTCCACCGGTCCACCCAGCTTGGCCAGCTCACGGTCGTGGTTGACCGCATACCCGCGCAGGCAGTTGCCGTAGAGGTCATCGCGGTCGATGACCAGCGCGGAGTAGTCGCGCCACTTCGTCGGGTAGCCGACCTTGGCGGTGAACTTGCGCAGCTTGTTCAGCGCACGCTCCCGGGTCTGCGGCGTCATCCAGTCCAGGTCGCTGATGCTGACCCGGTAGGCCTCCTGCAGGTTGTCCACCAGCGCATCGATGCGAGCCTTGGCGTCCGGCGGGAAATGCCGCTGCACGTACAGCTTTCCGACGGAGTCGCCCATCAGGTTCTCGACCAGCGAAACCCCACGCTTCCAACGGTCCCGGATCTGCTCGGTCCCGGTCAGCAACCGGCCGTAGAAGTCGAAGTCGGCGGCGACCAGGGCGTCAGTCAGCCACGACGCACGCGCGCGGATCAATCGCCAACGCGCCCAGCGCTTCCAGTCCTCGAGATCCTCGCTGTCCCATAGCGCACCGAACGCGGTGAGGTAATCAGGCTGGCGCACAACGACTTCCGCGACAGATTCCGGGGTGCTGCCCAGCGCGGTGACCCAGCCGGCCCAGTCGAAACCCGCGCCTTCGGTCTGCAGCTGCGCGAAGGTCCGCAGATTGTAGGTCAGATCGGCGTCGCGGCGTTTGACCACATCCCAGTGTGCGGCGGCGAGTTTGGTCTCCAGCGCCACGATGCGGGCCGCGGTATCGGCGTGCTCTGCCGGCTCCCCGCCGTACACCAGGGCGAACATCCGCGCGATGTGTCCGGGATAGGCGGCCAGCACTTCGGCGTGCTGCTCGTCGCGGTAGTAAGACTCGTCGGGCAACCCGATGCCGGACTGGTTGACGTGTACCAGGTAGCGGGTCGAGTTCTTGGAGTCGGTGTCGATGTAGACGCCGACGCCGCCGCCCACCCCGGTGCGCTGCAGCGAACCGACGGCCGCGGCCAGCGCCGCCGAATCGGCCGCGCCGTCGACGGCGGCCAGCTCCTCGTGCAGCGGTTGAAGGCCCCGGCGCTCGACGGCGTCCTCGTCGAGGAAGCTGGCGTACAGGTCGCCGATGCGCTGCTCGTCGCTGCCCGGTGCCGCACCGCTTTCGCTGGCTTCGATGATCAGGTCGCGGACCTGCTCCTCGGCCTGGTCGAACAGGGTGCGGAAGGCGCCGTCGGTGGCGCGGTCCGGGGGAATCTCGTAGTCGGCCAGCCAGCGACCGTTCACGTAACCGAACAGGTCGTCCTGGGGACGGGTGTTTTCGTCGATGTGGCTCAGGTCCAGGCCCGAGCGGGTGGCCGCATACGTCACCCTGCCATCCTTACCATCTTCCGCGTGCCGGACGCCTGCTGCGCCGACCGCGGCGGACGGCGGGGTAACCTCGCGCCCATGCCTGGGGCCGAACAGACCGAGCCGGCGGCCGACGCTGACGAGCGCGACGCGGACGCCGGCGCGCCCGAGCCCGACGCCGACGAAGACGACGACGAAGACGCCGACCGCGCGATCTTCTCTCCGTACGGCATCGCCTCGGCGGTTCTCGGCGTGCTGTCGGTCGCCGCGGTGGTACTCGTCGGAATCATCTGGTCCGACCACCGCGCCGAGTCGGCCGAGCGCACCTATCTGAGTCGTGTGATGCAGACCGCCGCCGACTGGACCGGCGTGCTGATCAACATGAACAGCACCAACATCGACGCCAGCCTGCAGCGGCTGCACGACGGGACCGTCGGCGAGCTCAACACCGAGTTCGACGCGACCGTGCAGCCGTACCGGCAGGTGGTCGAGAAGCTGCAGTCGCAGAGCAGCGGGCGCATCGAGTCGGTGGCGATCGAGACGGTGCATCACGACCTGGACAGCCAACCCGGTGTCGCGCGGCCGGTGGTCACCACCAAGCTGCCGGCATTCGCCAGCCGGACGGATTCGGTGATGCTGGTCGCGACGTCGGTCAGCGAGAACGTCGGTGCCAAGCCGCAGACCGTGCACTGGAGCCTGCGCCTCGACGTTTCCAACGTGGACGGCAAACTGATGATCTCTCACCTGGAGTCGATCCGATGAGAAACCTGTGGCGGCTGCTGGCTTTCGACGTTCTGGCGCCGTTGGCCACGATCGGTGCGCTGCTGATGATCGGCGTCATCCTCGATTGGCCGTTGTGGTGGGTGTCGGTGTGCTCGGTGCTGCTGGTGCTGATCACCGAGGGCGTCGGAGTCAACTTCTGGCTGCTGCGCCGGGATTCGGTCAGCGTCGGCACCGACGACGACGCGCCGGGGCTGCGGCTGGCTGTCGTCTTCCTGTGCACCGCGGCGCTGGTGGCCGCGGTGTTGACCGGATACACGCACTGGACGAGCACCGACCGCGACTTCAAGAAGGATTCCCGCGACGTGGCCCAGGTCGCCAGCGGGATGGCGGAGGCAATGGCGTCGTTCACCCCGGGCGCGCCGACCAGCTCCATCGACCGGGCCGCGGCGATGATGGTGCCCGAACGCGCGGACGCGTTCAAGCAGCAGTATCAGAAGTCCAGCGCCGAACTCGCGCAGCGCAATGTGACGGCGCAGGCTTCGACGCTGGCGGCCGGGGTGGAAGCGCTCGGACCCACCGCGGCCAGCGTGGCAGTCATCCTGCGGGTCACCCAGAACACCCCGGGTCAGCCGCCCAGCCGGGCGGCGCCGGCGTTGCGGGTGGCACTGGTCAAGCGGGGCAGCGACTGGCTGGTGAACGACGTGCTGCCGATCAACGCCCGCTGAGTCAGTCGGCGTCGGGCGGGGGCGCGTTCACCTTGACGAACCGGTCCGACAGTCGGCGCATCCGGATCATCAGCGAGGCCGACGGGCTGACGCTGCCGTCGAGGTAGGCGGCCAGGTCCTCGGCTGCCACCCCGATACGGGCGGCGAATTCCTGCTGAGCCAGGCCGGATCGCTCGATCAGCAGCCCGACGTGGCGGGCCACCTCGGCGCGTTCGTTGGCCTCCAGGTGGGTGCGGGCGCGCTCCAGCACCTCCCACAGCGCCTTGGAAATGCCATAGGGGCGGGTGCCTTCGAGGACTTCTTCGACCTGGCGGGCGGTGCGGCCGAACGGGTCGCGCTTCAGCGCGGCGGCAATCCGCTTCCAGATGTCGATGTCACCGCCCTGCAGCGCCGAGCGAATGGCGGCGGTCGGCCAGAATTCCACCGGCTGATCGAAATCATGCTGCGGACGAGTCTCTGCGGCGGGCTGCCGGGGCGGCGGCACGCGTCGACGGTCGGCTGCCAACGTCACCTCGCCTCCTCCAGCATCGCGACGGCCACGGACAGACAGCGCTGCCTTACGTCCTCCCATTCTGCCTTGGCGTCCGGTTCCGAGACGGCGTCAGGCAGATCGGAAGGATTCGGATCCGCGAGTCGACGGACCAATTGGGAAGTGATCCATTGCTGCCTGGGCGGTTGACAACAGTAATACCTGTCCATTCCGGCGAGCACCACCGCAGCCGTTTCCGGTTCTAAAGCGTCGACCATGTCAGCAAATTCGGCATAATCACGGCTGCTGTTACGGGACATGATCAGGTAGCTCTTGAGACGCAGGGTCTCGGCACCCGTCGGGACCTGAAGCCGGTCGCCGGTGGGCAATTGCACGTGGGTGGTTTCCACCGGGCTGCGGCGCGCGTATTGCGGCCGGCCGCGGTCGCGGGCACCGGCCTCGAGCGCGTCGATGGCAACCGACAACCGACTCCGCCACAGCGTGACCGGATGCACCGGCCGATCGCCCCACGGCATGGCCCGGGCGATGCCGTTGCGCGCGGCCAGGCCGTCGACCAGCTTCTTGGCCGCGGCCTTGGTCTGGCCGTTGCTGCCGTTCTTCTCGGCGCCGAGCGTGACCGCGACAGTCTCCCCATCGCCGATGTTGACCTGGTGTGGTATCTGTCCCGGCCCCTGGCCGCGGGTCTCGTCGGCGTCCTTGCAGTTGCGCCCGCAGCCGGTGAAAGCCAGCGGATCGGCCACCGTGATCGCGTCGGGCGCCAGGTGTTTGAGCTTGGCCGCGGACTTGAGCACCATGCGCACGTCCGCGCTGGGAGCGGTGAGCGCCGAGATGTCGTCGGGAATGACGACGACGTCGCCGAGGTCGACCGCGGGCAGCGGCCGGTCGAAATCGACCGATGGCAGGACGCGGCGCAGCCAGCCCGGCAGCCACCAGTTCCACTGGGCGAACATCGCCATCAAAGCCGGGACCAGCACCAGCCGCACCACGGTGGCGTCCACCGCGATCGCGACCGCACACGCCACCCCGATCTCGGCGACCAGCGGCATGCCGGCGAACGCGAAGCCGATGAATACCGCGATCATGATCAGGGCGGCGCTGGTGATGGTGCGGGCGCTGGTACTCACGCCGTAGGCGACGGCGTCGCGGGTGTTTCCGGTGTGCAGGAAGCGTTCCCGGATACGGGTCAGCAGGAAGATCTCGTAATCCATCGACAACCCGAACGTCATCGCCAGGACCAGCGGGGGAACGGTGCTGTCGATCGACGTGATGTGGGCGAACCCGAGATCGCGCAACCAGCCCCACTGGAACACCATGACCAGGCTTCCGTAGGCGGCGGCGACCGACAGCAGCGTCATCAGCACGCCCTTGAGGGCCAGGAACACCGAGTGGATCGACAGCAACAGCATCACGAACGCGATGGCCGCGACGAACAGCAGCACCAACGGTTCGGTGGCCGAGACCCGGTCGTCGAAGTCCTTGATCAGCGCCGTCGGCCCGCCCACGTCGACGCGTGCGGTTCCCTCATTCGGAACCGTCGGTAGCTGGGCGCGCATCCAGTCGACCGACTGCCGGGCACCCATGTCCTCGGGATCGACCGACAACACCGCGGACAGCAACGCACTGCTGTTGTCGTCGGCGAACTGCGGTGGGGTCACCGAGACGATGTGCGGGGCCTGCGTCATCCGCTGCCGGATGGCGGCCAACGTCTGGCTGTGCTCGGGTGCGGACGCGGAGCCGTCGGGGAAGCTCACCATCACCTGGATCGGACCGAGCGCGCCGGGCCCCAGAGCCTGAGATGCCCCGGCGACGCCGGCGCGGATCTCGTGCGCGGAGTCGAACTGGCGCAGCAAGCTGTTGCCCAGCACCATCGACGCCGCCGGTGCGGCCATGACGAGCAGGACCGCCGCCGCCGCGATGGACGACATCCATGGCCGGCGCATCACGGCTGAAACCCAGCGGTTCCAGAATCGGGACTGGGTGCTTTCCGGTCGCCGCGACCAATGCAGCAGCACCGAGCGCTTGGCCGCCGCCCGGCCGAACGTCGCCAGCGCTGCCGGCGTCAGGGTCGTCGAGGTCAGTATCGCCACCGCGACGGCCATAATCGCGCCGGTGGCCATCGATTTCAGCGCCGGGGTGTTGATCAGGTAGATCCCCGTCAGGGACGCCACGACGGTCAACCCGGACAGCACCACCGCCAGCCCGGAGGTGGCCATCGCGGCGTCGACGGCCTCGCGGTGCTGGCGCCCGGCCCGCAATTCCTCGCGGAACCGCATCAAGATGAACAGCGAATAGTCCACCGCCAGCGCGATACCGAACATCGACACCGTCGAGGTCACGAACACCGACATGGTGGTGTACGCCGACAGGAAATAGACCAGTCCCATCGTCACCACGACCGTGCAGACGCCAAGCGCCAGCGGTATCGCCGCGGCGGCCAGCGAGCCGAACACCGCGAGCAAGACGATCAGGATGATCGGCAGGTTCCATTGTTCGGCTTTGGCGATGTCGTGTTTGGTGTTCTCCGCGGCGGCCGCACTGAGCGCGCCCTGTCCGATCACGTAGAGCCGAACCCGGCCGTCCGCGGTCTGGCCGGACTGGTCGCCCTTCACGCCCACCTTCTGGCGGAGCCGTTTGGCGATGTCGCTGGTGCCGGCATTGCGTGAGTCGAGCCGCAACGTCAGCACATACGGCCGGTCGGGCTGCGGCGGGCGTTGCGTGGGGTTGGTTTTCTCGGTGACGCCGGGGAACTCGCCGATGATCTGCCGCAGCTGCGTCACGGCGTTGTTCATGTCGTCATAGCTGGCGTCGGGTCGGGGGGCGGCCACCAGGGCCAATGACGACGCGCCCAGGTCGTGATACTGCTCCTCGAGCTGATCGTGGACCTTCAACGACTGCGAACCGGCCACTTCGAAACCGCCGCCGGTGAGATTCCCGGACTGCGTCAACGCCAGGTAGATCGCCGGGACCAATGCCAACAACCAGCCTGTGAAGACCAACCAGCGGTACCTGCGCAGGCTGCGGCTGAGGCGCATCATAAACTGCTGGATTTCAGGCTCCCCAAGTATCTCGCTTACGCGTGAGGGCGACGATACCGCAGCAGCCTGTGCATTAGTCCGGCTTAACGAATTCGTGAGCTGCGCAGACGGCTCCGTAGCCGAGTCGCGACCGAGTCGTTGCCGACCGGTGATCAAGCGGAATCTGCGTCACGCCAGGTGGCAGCGTGCGGACCCCGATGGCAGGATGGCGCAGGGTCGCGCGGGGATGAGGAGTTCAGGCATGAAGACAGGCATTCTGACGGGACGGCGCACGCTCGTTGCCGGGTTGTTCGCCGCGGCGGTACCCGCTGCGGCCGTCGCTCTGCTGGCCGGGCCGCCGGCCACGGGCGCCAACGACCCGTGTGCGGCGAGCGAGATCGCCCGCACGATCGGGTCGGTCTCCAAATCGATGGGCGACTATCTGGACTCGCACCCGGAGACCAACCATGCGATGACCACGATGCTGCAGCAGCAGGTCGGCCCGCAGTCGGCCACCGGGCTGAAGTCCTACTTCGAGGCCAACCCCAAGGTGGCCGCCGATGTGGCCGGGATCGCGCAGCCGCTGACCAACCTGTCGATGCAGTGCAAGTTGCCGATCAGCATTCCCCAGGCCATGGGCATGATGCAGCAGGCCCCAGGCGCCGGCGGGGTGCCTGCGTTGCCCGTCTCGCCGGCCGCCGGGCTGGGCACCGCACCCGCGGCGACCGCCCCGGCCCCGGCCGCGAGCGGCGCACTGCCCGGCCCCTCCCGGCAGAACAACGTCGGCTAGTCGGCGCCATTCTCCGGCGGCGGTAGGGGACCCTGCAGCGCATCGGCCGTGGGATCGTCGTCCCAGCGCCGCAACTGTGGCTCGATCAGCGGCAGTGGCCCGGTCGGTGGGTCGTCGTCGGAGCCGCCGGGGTTTTCGGTGCGGAACACGAAGAAGAACACCACCCAGCCGACCGCCGAGATGAGCAGCCAGCTGATCAGCCGGTAGAGCAGCATCGCCGAGATCGCGTTGGGCAGCGACATGCCGCTGGACACCAGGCCGGGCACCAGCACCGCCTCCACGACCAACAGCCCACCCGGCATCAGCGGAATCGTGCCGACCGCGCGGGCGGCCGCATATGCGACTGTCAATCCGGCGATCGACGCATGGTCGCCGGCGGCGTACGCGGCGAAGCCGAGGCAGGCGACGTCGGCGATCCAGTTGAACATCGACCAGCTGAACGCCACCCCGAGGTCGCGCCGGCCCAGGCTGACCGATTCGAGCTGCATCAGGATCTCGCGCCACTTGGCCAGGCCGGTGTCGACCGGCTTGCCGCGCGCGGAGTTGAACAACGACAAGACGCGGGCGCCGATGCCCTCGATGAGCTCCGGGCGCGACGCCACCGCCTGAAAAAGCAACAGCAATGCGATGAAGCCGCCGAGGGTGAACAACAGCGAGAAGGGGTTGTTCTTCGCGCCCAGGAAGAAGGCGCCACCCAACCCGAGCAGCGCCAGACCCACCGCCTGCAGTACCCCCGACATCACCAACTGCCAGGACGCGACCACGGTCGACGCTCCCCAAATGCGTTGCTGCCGAAGCAAAAACGTCGCCGACAGCACCGGGCCGCCGGGCAGCGTGGTGCTCAGCGAGTTGGCGGCATAGAACGCGGCCTCGGAGCGTAGCTGCTTGACGTGCACCCCGGCGGACTTCAGCAGGGTGCGCTGGATCTGGGCGAAGCTGTGCATCGATGCGGCCGCCGCCGCCACCGCCGCGAGCAGCCACCACCAGTTGGCCTGGAAGAGGCTGGTCCACGCCTTGGCCAGCTGATCCCAGCCCAGCGCGACCTCGACGCCGAGCACGATCGCGACCAGGCCCAGCACCGCCGGGCGCACCCACCAGTATTTGCCGCGCGGCGTCTCGCTCTCGCGTGCGGGGGCGGGCGGCGCATCCTCGTGCGCGAATGTCCCGCCGCCCGGGAAGCGGAGGTCGCGGATGGGCGCGTCGTGCGGCACGTGATTTAGGGTAACCGCGCAGGTGGCACGCCGATCAAGACGCAACTCCGCGCGTGTCGTCGTCGTAACCGGATCGTGCTGACCTCACTACCCAACTCCCCAGCCCGATAGGCTGGCCGGATGCCGGCAAACTCCGACGACGACTCGGTCGAGCCCCTTGTCCGCAAGACCGCAGCGTGGGCCTGGCGTTTGCTGGCCATCTTCGCTGCGGCGCTCGCATTCTTCTGGGTGGTGGCCAAGCTCGAGGTCATCGTCGTCCCGGTGCTGCTGGCTTTGATGGTCAGTGCGCTGCTGGTGCCGGTGGTGGACTGGCTGGATCGGCAGGGTCTGCCGCGCGGCGGTGCCGTTGCACTGGTGCTACTCGGCGGGTTCGCGGTGCTGGGCGGCATCCTCACATTCGTCATCACCCAGTTCATCGTCGGTTTGCCCGACCTGACCGAGCAGGTGACCCGCAGCATCGACACCACCCGGCGGTGGCTGATCGAAGGGCCGGTGCACCTGCGCAGCGAGCAGATCACCAACGCGGGCAATGCCGCGATTCAGGCGCTGCACAACAACCAGTCGAAGTTGACCAGCGGCGCACTGAACACCGCGGCCACCCTCACCGAACTGCTCACCGCCGCGGTGCTGGTGTTGTTCACCCTGATCTTCTTCCTGTACGGCGGCCGCAACATCTTCGCCTACACGGTGAAGATCTTCCCGATCGGCGTGCGCGACCGGGTCATGGAGGCGGGCCGCGCCGGATACGGCTCGCTGATCGCCTACGTGCGGGCCACCTTCCTGGTGGCCTTCACCGACGCGGCCGGGGTGGGCGCCGGGCTGGCCATCATGGGCGTTCCGCTGGCGCTGCCCCTGGCGTCGCTGGTGTTTCTCGGCGCCTTCATCCCGCTGATCGGTGCGCTGATTTCGGGGCTGGTGGCCGTGGTGGTCGCGCTGCTGACCAAAGGCATTGTCTACGCGCTGATCACCCTCGGTTTGCTGGTCGTGATCAACCAGATCGAGTCACATCTGCTGCAGCCACTGGTGATGGGCCGCGCGGTCTCGATTCACCCACTTGGGGTGGTGCTGGCGATCTCCACCGGCGGTGTGCTCGGCGGGATCGTCGGCGCCCTGCTGGCGGTCCCGACGGTGGCGTTCCTCAACAACGCAATCCAGGTGCTGCTCGCCCGGGATCCGGCCGCCGAAGCCGAAAAACTGGACGAGGATGCCGAGGGCATCGTGCTGCACGCCCAGGCGGACGATCCGGTGACGCGGTCCGAATAGAACCCGAGCGGGACTAGAGCCGTCCCTCGCGGCGCAACAGATCCTGGGCCGACAGCCCGCCGCCCGCGCGGCGGCGTGGACGCGCATTGTCGCCATTGTCGGCCTGGCCGCGCGCATTCATCTTCTCGGTGGCGGGATCGGATTCGTTGCCCTCCGAACGCATCACGGGAAGCGCGGTGGTCGGCTCGGCTGTGCCTTCGTGGTTGCCGGGAACCGGCATGGCCCTGGTTTGACCGGCCGACGGCGGCGGCGCGGGCGGCGCAGCAGGCGCCGCGGGCCGCGGGTCGGCGCTGCCCTGAGCAGAGAAGCGGGTCGTCTTGGCTTCCGTCGGCTGGCTGGGCCGGGACGGGGCGCGGGTGGGACCCGGAGGCAGCTCCGCTGCGGGCCGCGGCTCAGACGGCCGCGACGGCTCCGGGGGCGCTCCGGGGTGCGTGGGGTCGTGCGGCGCCCGCGGTTTCGCGGCGACCAGGCTGGCCGCAACCGGCGGCCGCAGCGCCCGGCCGTTGACGACGGCGCGCTTGCGTTCGTCGGGCAGGTCGATCTCGCCCAGGCCGATCTTGTTCTGCAGCCGCCGGGCCCAGCGCGGGGCCCACCAGCAGTCGTCGCCGAGCAGCTTCATCACCGAGGGCACCAGGAACATCCGGACCACGGTCGCGTCCAGCAACAGCGCCGCCGCCAAGCCGAACGCCAGATACTTCATCATCACCAGATCGGAGAACATGAACGAGCCGGCGACCACGGCGAGCACCAGCGCGGCGGCCGTGATCAGACGTCCGGTGGTCGCGGTGCCGATCCGGATCGCCTCGGCCGTCGACATGCCGCGTTCGCGGGCCTCGACCATGCGGGACACCAAGAACACCTCGTAGTCGGTGGCCAGACCGAAGCCCACCGCGACGACCAGCGCGATCAGCACCACCATCAGCGGCGTCGGCGTGAAGTTCAGCCACGTCGAGAAGTGCCCGTCGACGAAGATCCAGGTCAGGATGCCCAGTGTGGAGCCCAGCGTCAGCGCGCTCATCAGCGCGGCCTTGATCGGCAACACCACCGACCCGAAGGCCAGGAACATCAGCAACAGGCTGGCGGACAGCAGCAACACCAGCATCAGCGGAGCCTTGTCGAACAGGCTGTGGATGCTGTCCTGCTCCAGCGCCGGCGTGCCGCCGACCAGCAGGGTCAGGCCCTTCGGCGGGTTGATCGCCCGCAGCTCTTTGATCTTCTTCTCGGCATCGTTCTTGTTGACCAGGCCGTTCTGGATCACCCGCACCGAATCGTCCTTGGGCTGGGTGGTCCCGTTCGGCCCGGCGACGCAGGGGTTGTCGGCGATCACCGGGCAGGGGCGCTCCTCCCACGTCTTGTCGGTGAAGCCGGTGATCCCCGAGATCCGGTTGCGGATGTCGGCCACCTGCTGGTCGGTGACCTTGCTGTGGTTGTTGCTCTTGATCACCACGGTCAGCTGCTCGGTCCGGTACCCGGGGAAGAGCTTGTCGAAGTGCTCCTGCGCCTGGCGCACCGCGTTGTCGGGTGGCAGGTATTTCTCGCTCATGCCGCCGAGCGACAGGTTGCCCAGCGGGATGACCAGCAGGATCATCCCGACGGCGATCGGGATGGCGAACGCCAGCGGGCGCTTCATCACGGTCGTGACGAGCTTGCCCCAGAAGCCGGCCTCGACCTCTTCGCGGGTCTTGGTCTTCTGCAGGCGCTCGGCGAGCCACTCCAGGTAGACCCGGGAAACCTTCCAGTTGCGCAGGAACGGCACCCGGAACGCGGTCCGCACCCCCAGGGCGTCGACGTTGCGGCCGAGGATGCCCAGGGCGGCCGGCAGCAGGGTGATCGACAGCAGTGCGGCAAGCCCGACCGCGGCGAAGATCGCGTAGGTCAGCGAGTGCACGAAGCCCTGCGGCAGCACCAGCAGGCTGGCGCTGCAGGCGATGATCAGCGCCGCCGAGAACACGACCGTACGACCGGCCGTCATCACCGTACGGCGCACCGCGGCCTCGGTGTCGTAGCCCTCGGCGATCTCCTCCCGGAATCGGCTGACGATGAAGAGGCCGTAGTCGATGGCGATACCGAAGCCGATCAGCGAGACCACGGGCTGGGCGAAGAAGTGCACCGGGCCGAAGATCGCGGCGAAGCGCAGGATGCCGAGCGCCCCGGCGATGCTCAGGCCGCCCACGATGACCGGCAGGCCGGCGGCGACCGCGCCACCGAACACCAAGAACAGCACCACGGTCACCAGCGGGAGCCCCAGGTATTCCAGGAGCTTCTGGTCGGTGGCAATGGTGCCGGTCAGCGCGCTGGCGACCGGCTCCAGTCCGGCGAGTTCGATCTTGCCGCCGTTGAGCTTGTGCAGGGCCGGCTCGATGAGCTTGTAGTTGTTGAGGATGGTGTCGTCGTCGTCGCCCTTGAGCGGGATGGTGACGAAGGTGTGCTTCTTGTCCTCGGTTGCCATGCCCTTGATCTGGGCGTTGGGGGGTTCGGAGCCGGGAGCCAAGGCGAGATAGCCGGCCCAGCCGAGCACCTGGCTGGAATGATCCTTGACGAACTTGTTCAGTTCGTCGACGGTTTGCTGCCGCCACGCCGGGTCGTCGACGGTCTTGCCGTCCGGCGCGGTGAAGATCGCTACGATCTGGCTCGTCCGGTCACGGCCATACGTCTTGTCGCCCAGGATCGAGGCCGCGAC
This sequence comes from Mycobacterium sp. pR1184, assembly GCF_041287235.1. NCBI lineage: Bacteria > Bacillati > Actinomycetota > Actinomycetes > Mycobacteriales > Mycobacteriaceae > Mycobacterium > Mycobacterium sp. pR1184. Next base: position 327,029 of record NZ_JBGGKR010000005.1, read on the forward strand.
GGACTGGCTGCCGTCGTCGTAGAAGCCACTCTGCGTGACATGCTTGCCCAAGCTCATCCCGAAGACGCCACCGCCAAGGCACAGAGCCACCATGACCCCGATCACGATGTACCTGTAGCGGTACACGGTTCGACCCCACCAGGCGAACACGTAAGCTCCTTACTGGATCACTAACAGCGACCCGCGCAGCGTCTTTCGGTTTTTCAAGCCAGTGTCACACACGCGTGGTCAAGAGCGCGGACAGCGGCCGGAACGGCTGCAGCCACGCTCCCTGGTCGGGCAGCGAATCTAGGCCGATCCGCGGCAGCGGTTCCCGGAAAACACCCTCGATGTCCTCCAGATCAACGAAGTCCAAGGTATCCGACGCTAGTGCCCAACTCGCGTGTTCGCGAAATCCGATCACTTGGACGGGGGTTGTGCCACCAACCCCGGAGCGGGCGATTTCTTCCAGCGGCAGCCGGAACGCCTGCCCGTCAGCCGAAGCTACGACCAGCGCCGCGAGCCCTTCTTGGCGCCGCAGTTCGATGTGGGCGAGCATGTCCCGGTCGACATCGCTGTCTTCATCTATCTTCGGCTTGGCGAAGACCGCGAACCCCACGTTACGCAACGCGTCCACCCAGGGCCGAACGACTTCGGCGCTGCCCGGGGCGATGTTGGTGAACACGGTGGCCTCGGGTTCGACGATGACGCCCGGCCGCCCGGCGCTGACCTCGGCCGTCCGCGCCAGCAGCCAGCGCCCCAGGGCGTCGAAGCGGGGGCGCTCCAGCGCCGTCGGGCGCCGCCCCAAAATCGAGCCGAGGCCCATGTCGAGGTTGGGGGCGTCCCACACCAGCAGCACCCGCCGCGGTGCCGCGTCGAGGCTGCCCAGCTCGTTACCGGGCGGCGCCGCCGGCGCGGCGGTGGTTTCCGCGGTCGTTTCTTCTGCGAGGCTCATACTCATCGTCTTTTCCAGATGAACTCGGATACGGAGCTGCCCGCTTCTTGGGCTTTCAGTTCGTATTTGGTCGTCGGGCGCACGGTCGAGATCGGCAGTTCGCTGCCGGGTTCGACGCGACAGAGCCGGGGTTCGGCGTCGCCCACCTCGGCCATCTGCTCGGCGTAGCCGGGATGATCCGTCGCGGCGTGCAGGACACCTCCGGGGAGTAGCCGGTCGGCGATCAGCGCAACCGTGCCCGGTTGCAGGAAGCGTCGTTTGTGGTGGCGCGCCTTCGGCCACGGGTCGGGAAAGTAGAGACGGAACCCGGTCAGCGTGGCCGGTGCGATCAGATGCTGCAGCACCTCGATCCCGTTGCCGCGGATCAACCGGATGTTGGTGACCTGCTCGCGGTCGAGCGCGCACAGCAGCTGGGCCAGGCCCCGCTTGTAGACCTCCACAGCGATCACGTCGATTTCAGGTTCATCGCGGGCCATCGCCAGCGTCGACGTGCCGCTGCCGCAGCCGACCTCGAGCACCAGCGGCGCTTGCCGGCCGAACCACGCCCGGGTGTCCAGCGGTTCGAAGCCACGCGGGATGTCGGAGCGGCCGATCGCCGGCCACAGCCGGTCCCACGCCTCTCGCTGGCCGCCGGACAGGGTGGAACGCCTGGAGCGGAAGCTCGTGGCCGGTAGATAGCCCCGTTGAGGGGCGTCCGAACCGTCCGGATTCGACGCTGGCGTCACACCTTCTGCGATGTCCAGGCCGGTTCCCACCTCCACCGGTGCATCGGGACAGGTCCCGACCCCGGGTTGCGCGTGCATTTGTCCATGGTGGCCCATGAATCCCCGATGTAGCCGCCCCTGGTCCAGATTGATACCCAACAGTTGCCTTCAACTGGTAACAGATAAGCGGTGGCTCGCAACTCGAACACGCAAGTGCCACTATGCGGAGGTGCCCGATCGTTTGCCCGGCAAACAGGCCCAGTGCTGGCGACAGCCCCGCATGCGGCGGGAAGCAACGTCGCACTGGGGCGCGGGCCGATCGGATCGAGCAGGCAAGAAATGAACGTACGGGGGAGCCAAGTTTTTACCGACGAGCTGGCACGATTTGCTGCCGAGTGTGACGACGCGCGGGTGAGCGCGATCGCCGAGAAGGTCGCGGCGCCGCTGCGGGTGGCGGTACACGGACGCACCGGAGTCGGGCGCGGCGCCGTGGCACGTGCGCTGAGTCAGGCCGGGGCGGCGTCGGGAATCGTGGTGACCCCGGCCGAGCGCGAGGCCGACGTCGCTGTTCAGGTCATCGCTGAAGTGGTCAAACCCGAGGACACCGAGGCGATCGCCGTCGCTGGCCGCCCGGTGCTGACGGTGCTCAATAAGGCCGACCTGCTCGGCTCGCTGTCGGGTCGCGGCGGGGGTCGTCCGCTGTTGCGGGCACAAAACACCAGCGCACGTCTCGCCGAGGTCGTCGGCGGTCCGGTCGCACCGATGATCGCTTTGCTGGCGGTCTCCGCGTTCGACGGATTGGACGCCACCTCGTGGACAGCGCTGCAGACGCTGGCCGCCCACCCCGCCGCCCTGGACGGCTCGTTCGAGGATTTCGTCGCGGCGGATAATCCCGTGCCGGCCGACGCCCGGCTGCGGCTGCTGGACAGCCTGGACTTGTTCGGCACCGCACTGGGCGTCGCCGCGGTGCGTCGCGGCGGCACGCCGGCGCAGTTCCGGGCCCTGCTGCGGCGGGTCAGCGGCGTCGACGTGGTGCTCACCCGGTTGTCGGCCCTGGGCGCCGAGGTGCGCTACCAGCGGGTGCTGGACGCCGCCGCGGAGCTGGAGGCCCTGGCGGTCGGCCACGCGATCGGGGAGCGGATCAGCGGATTCCTGTCCGGCGACGACGCCGTGCTCGCGCGGATGGCCGCCGCCGTCGAGGTCGCCGAGGCGACCGGGCTGGATGTCGACAGCGATGACGACCCGGACGGACACCTGCCCCGCGCCCAGCGCTGGCAGCGCTTCAGCCGCGGATCGGCGAGTGAATTGCACCGCAGCTGCGGCGCGGATATCGCCCGCGGATCGCTGCGGCTGTGGTCGCGGACCCGGGGGGCGTCATGAGCGGCGATGCGTCCGGCGATGCGGCTGCCCAGGTCGACGAACTGGTCGCGGCGATCGGGCCGCAGCTGGAGTCGCCGGTGGTCAGCCGCCGCGACGTCGTGCTGGTCACCGGCCCGTGGATGGCCGGCGTGACGGCGGTGGCCACCGCGCTGGGCGAGCGGTTGCCCGCGCACAAGTTCGTCGAGTCGACGGATCTGCAGCCCGGCGAGGCGCCGACGGCGGTGGTGTTCGTCGTCTCCGCGGCCGCCGAACTCACCGCGTCGGACTGCGCGCTGCTCGACGCCGCCTGCGAGGACACCGACGTCGTCGTCGCGGTGGTGTCGAAGATCGACGTGCACCGCGCGTGGCGCGACGTGCTCAGTGCCAACCGCGACAAGCTCGCCGCCCATGCGCCGCGCTATGCCCAGGTGCCGTGGGTCGGTGCGGCCGCCGCGCCCGAGCTGGGCGAGCCGCAGCTGGACGAACTGGTCGACACCGTCGCGGAGCAACTCGACGCTTCCGATGTCGGGCGCCGGAATCGGTTGCGAGCCTGGGAATCTCGGCTTCAAATGGTCTCGCGGCGGTTCGATCGTGACGCGGACAGCGCCGGGCGGCGGGCCCGGGTCGACGCGCTGCGCGAGGAGCGCAGCACCGCGTTGCGGGAGCGTCGGCAAGCGAAATCCGAGCGCACCATCCGGATGCGCGGCCAGACCCAGCAGGCGCGCGTTCAGCTGTCGCACTTCGCGCTGAATCGATGCTCGTCGGTGCGCAGCGAGCTACAAGAGGACGCCGCGCATCTGCCACGCCGCGACATGGCTGGATTCGAGGCGCACGCGCGGAGCCGGGCCGCCGAGGTGGTCAGCGAGGTGAACGAGGGCACCACCACCCAGCTCGACGATGTTGCGCGCGAGCTGGATCTGCCGATGGAGCTACCGCCGGTCGAGCAGCTGCCCACCGCCGACGTCGCGCCGCCGCCGCTGAAATCCCGGCGGCAGGAGACCTGGCTGATGCTGCTGCTGGGCGTCGGGTTCGGGGTGGGCGTCGCGCTGACGCTGTCGCGACTGGTGGCTGGTGTCGCCCATCGGCTGAATCCGGCGCTGGAGATCGCCGGCGCGGTGGTGTGCGTGCTGGTAGGCGTGGCGGTCACGGTGCTGGTGGTCAAACTGCGCGCCCTGCTGCACGACCGCGCGTTATTGGATCGCTGGACGGCAGATCTGACGTCGGCGCTGAAATCGGTCGTCGAGGAGCTGGTCGCGACGCGCGTGCTGGCCGCCGAGTCGCTGCTGAGCACCGGGCTGGTCGCGTATGACGAGGCGGAGAACACCCAGGTGTCCGAACAGATCAGCGTGATCGACACCGAGCTGCGCGAGCACGCCATCGCCACGGCGCGGGCCACCGCCGCCCGGGACCGGGAAATGCCGACGGTTCAGGCCGCGCTGGACGCGGTGCGTGCAGAACTCGGGGAACCGGGTATTCCCCGGGGCGATGACTCCGCTGAAGACGCCGGCGGGGCAGAAAACGTTAAAAGGGCTTCGAGGAGCGCGGATGACGAAGAATAGACGCTTCTGAATCGTTGTTGTGAGAAGGCTTATACCCGCCCGGGCCTTCCCCAGCAAGGGGATCACGATAACCTGTAGCTAACGCCACCATGTCAATATCTGTGTGGGCGACTGCATACGCAATCACAATATGCCCGCGCGTACGGAGATGAATTCAGGAGAGTTCGATGACCTCAGCGACCATTCCCGGTCTAGACAACGCACCCACGAATCATCGGGGGCTGCTGGCGTGGGTAGAGGAGGTCGCCGAACTCACCCAGCCCGACCGGGTTGTGTTCGCTGACGGCTCCGACGAGGAGTTCAACCGGCTGGCCACCCAACTCGTCGAGGCGGGCACCCTGAAGAAGCTGAACGAGGAGAAGCGCCCCAACTCCTACCTGGCGCTGTCGGACCCGTCCGACGTGGCGCGGGTGGAGTCGCGGACCTTCATCTGCTCCGAGCGCGAGATCGACGCGGGACCCACCAACAACTGGATGGACCCCACCGAGATGCGGTCCACGATGAACGACCTGTACCGCGGGTGCATGCGCGGTCGCACCATGTGGGTGGTGCCGTTCTGCATGGGCCCGCTGGGTGCCGACGACCCCAAGCTGGGCGTGGAGATCACCGACTCCGAGTACGTCGTCATCTCGATGAAGGTGATGACCAGGATGGGCAAGGCGGCGCTGGAGAAGATCGGCGACGACGGCTTCTTCGTCAAGGCGATGCACTCGGTGGGTGCCCCGCTGGAGCCGGGCCAAAAAGACGTTCCGTGGCCGTGCAACGAGACCAAGTACATCACCCACTTCCCGGAGACCCGCGAGATCATGAGCTACGGCTCGGGGTACGGCGGTAACGCGCTGCTGGGTAAGAAGTGCTACTCGCTGCGTATCGCTTCGGCGATGGCGCACGACGAGGGCTGGCTCGCCGAGCACATGCTGATCCTCAAGCTGATCTCCCCGGAGAACAAGGCCTACTACTTCGCGGCGGCCTTCCCGTCGGCGTGTGGCAAGACCAACCTCGCGATGCTGCAGCCGACCATCCCGGGCTGGCGCGCCGAGACCCTCGGTGACGACATCGCCTGGATGCGGTTCGGCAAGGACGGGCGCCTCTACGCCGTCAACCCGGAGTTCGGCTTCTTCGGTGTCGCGCCGGGCACCAACTGGAAGTCCAACCCGAACGCGATGCGCACCATGGAGGCCGGCAACACCGTCTTCACCAACGTCGCGCTGACCGACGACAACGACGTGTGGTGGGAAGGCCTGGAAGGCGAGCCCGACCACCTGATCGACTGGAAGGGCAACGACTGGATCCTGCGCGAGACGGACACCAAAGCGGCGCACCCCAATTCGCGGTACTGCACCCCGATGTCGCAGTGCCCCATCCTGGCGCCGGAATGGGACGACCCGCAGGGTGTGCCGATTTCCGGCATCCTGTTCGGTGCGCGTCGCAAGACGACGGTGCCGCTGGTGACCCAAGCCCGCGACTGGCAGCACGGCGTCTTCATGGGCGCCACGATGGGCAGCGAGCAGACCGCCGCCGCGGAGGGCAAGGTCGGCACCGTGCGCCGCGACCCGATGGCCATGCTCCCGTTCCTGGGCTACCACGTGGGTGACTACTTCCAGCACTGGATCGACCTGGGCAAGAACTCCGACGAGTCCAAGCTGCCAAAGGTGTTCTTCGTCAACTGGTTCCGCCGCGACTCCGACGGTGGCTTCCTGTGGCCGGGCTTCGGCGAGAACAGCCGGGTGCTCAAGTGGATCGTCGACCGCATCGAGCACCAGGCCGGCGGCCAGGACACCCCGATCGGCATCGTGCCGACCGCCGACGACCTGGACCTGGACGGGCTCGACATCGAGGGCGGCGACGTGGCCAAGGCGCTGGCGGTCAACGCGGCCGAGTGGCGCGAGGAACTGCCCCTGATCGAGGAGTGGTTCGAGTTCGTCGGCGAGAAGCTGCCCACCGGCGTCCGCGACGAGTTCGAGGCGCTCAAGCAGCGGCTTGCCGAGGCCGAATAAACACCGCAGGAAACATTGAATCGGGCTGGCGCGCAAGACGCGTCAGCCCGAATTCATTCGCCGGGTTCTCGGCAAACGAGTGTTTGGAACCGCACGCTGCGGTGTATAGATAGCTAACACCCGAACCCGGAAGGCCGACGATGAAGTCTGTGAAGTCCAAGACGACCCCCGCGCTCACGATTGTGGTTGCAGCGGCGGGAATCCTGTTCAGCGGATGCTCGGCGTCACAAGTGATCAACACCGGCGGCGACACCAAGTGCAAGGACTTCACCACGCAGGACGAGAAGAAGCAGAACGACGAGGTCAGCAAAATGCTGAAGGACAAGAGCGGCCAGGACCCGGCCAATCTGGAGATTTCCGCGACGCGCCTGTCCGCACAGACGTGGTGCCAAACGTTGGGCAAGCCGGACTCCAAGATCTCCGAGGCGCCGCACGGCTGACGCGGTAGTTCCTACCAGCGCAACTTGCACGGCGGCGGCGCCGGTGCAGATCATCGAATCGTGATCGTCGACCGTCGCCGTGCACTCCTCGCGGCGGGACTGCTGGTTTCTGCCTGTCACGGCACGCCGGCACGACCACGTGACGCCGAGCCGGCGATACCCTGGCCCTCGGGTGACGCCCTCGGCATCGGCTTGGAGGACTATCCCTATCCCCATCCGGTGCAGTATCTCGACGTCACGCACGTCGCCGAGGCACCGTGGATCGATCGCCAGGCTCCGGAGTGGGAACGGCGGGCGCGGCTGGCGTACATGGACATTGCGCCCGAGAGCGGGCGGCCACGGGGCACCGTCGCGCTGGTGCACGGGAAGAACTTCTTCGGCGCGTACTGGAAGGACGTCATCGCGGCGCTGCGTCACGCGGGCTACCGGATAGTCGTTCCCGACCTGGTCGGATGGGGTAAGTCCACCAAGCCCTCGACGTTGACCACGGAATCGCTGGTGGCACACCTGCGTTCGCTGCTCGACGCTCTCGCCGTGAATTCCGTTGCTGTCGTGGGTCATTCGACGGGCGGGCTGGTGGCCATGCAGATGGCCCGGGCGCTGCCCGAGCGGGTGGCCGCGCTGGTGCTGGAGAACCCGATGGGACTCGAGGACTACCGGCACAAGCTGATCCGCCAGGTGGGCCACGACGACTGGGCGGCCGACGAACGGACCTCGACCGCCGATCAGATCCGCCAGTACATCGCGCATTATTTCGTGAACAAAGACCCGCGACTCATCGATCCGTTCGTCGCGGTGCGGACCGCGATCGGGCGCTCACCGGAGTTCGAGCGCTGGGTGCAGAGTTCGGCGGCCGCCACCGACATGCTGCTCAATGAGCCCGCAGTGGATTTCGTCGCGTCGTTGTCCGCCCGCACGCTGTTCGTCTGCGGCCTGTCCGACCGCACCTATGTGGGCGCGAAGTACACCGCGCCCAACGAGCAACCCGCCAAAGGGAATATCGCCGAAATGGCTCAGGCGTTCGCGGCCAGGATGCCGGCCGCCCGTTTCGTCGGGGTGCCCGACACCGGCCATGTGCCGCATCTGGAATCACCGGCCGCGTTCATGTCGGCGGTGCTGGACTTTCTGCACTGAGATCGGACACTTGACACCCGTCAAATTTGGCGGCGGTACAGTCTTCGCATGCAGATCCGCCCCTACCTCGGTGCCGACAAGCCGGCGATCATCCTGTATCCATCGGGAACGGTCGTTACGTTCGACGAACTGGAAGCGCGGGCCAACCGGCTGGCACACCGGTTCCGGCAGGCGGGTCTGCGCGAGGGCGACAGCGTCGCGATCCTGATGGAGAACAATCAGCACATCCACGCGGTTATGTGGGCGGCCCGGCGCAGCGGTTTGTACTACGTGCCGATCAACACCCACCTGACCGCGGCCGAGGCGGCCTACATCATCGACAACAGCAACGCCAAGGCGATCGTCGGTTCGGCCGCGCTGCGTGACACTCTCGCCGGGCTGGCCGAGCATTTGCCGAACGGTCTACCCGAACTGCTGCTGATCGCCGACGGTGAGCTGCCGGGCTGGGAGCGCTACCCGGAATGCGTTGCGAATCAACCGGATACCCCGATCGACGACGAGATCGAGGGCGATCTTTTGCAGTACTCCTCGGGCACCACCGGCCGGCCCAAGGGGATCAAACGCGAATTGCCGCATGTGCCACCGGAAGACGCACCGGGCATGATGTCGGCTCTGGTCGACTTCTGGATGGACAGCGACACGGTCTATCTGAGTCCCGCTCCGCTGTATCACACCGCGCCGTCGGTGTGGTCGATGACGGTGCAGGGCGCCGGTCTCACCACGGTGGTGATGGAGAAATTCGACGCCGAGGGGACGCTGGACGCGATCCAGCGGCACCGGATCACCCACGGCCAGTTCGTGCCAGCCATGTTCGTCCGGATGCTGAAACTACCTGAGGCCGTTCGTAATTCGTATGACCTATCCAGCCTGAAGCGGGTGATGCACGCCGCGGCGCCGTGCCCGGTACAGATCAAGAAGCAGATGATCGAGTGGTGGGGACCGATCGTCGACGAGTATTACGCGTCGTCGGAAGCGCACGGGTCGACGCTGATCTTCGCCGAGGACTGGCTGACGCATCCGGGGTCGGTTGGCAAACCCATGGGCGGCGCCGTGCACATTCTCGATGAGAACGGCAACGAGCTGCCGCCCGGCGAGGCCGGCGAGATCTACTTCGAGGGCGGGGCTTCGTTTGAATACCTCAACGACCCAACGAAAACCGCCTCATCCCGCGACAAGCACGGATGGACCACCGTCGGCGACATCGGCTACCTCGACGAGGACGGCTATCTGTACCTGACCGACCGACGCCACCACATGATCATCTCCGGCGGGGTGAACATCTATCCGCAGGAAGCCGAGAATCTTCTGGTCACCCACCCGAAGGTGCTGGACGCCGCGGTGTTCGGGGTGCCCGACGACGAGATGGGTCAGCGGGTGGTGGCGGCGGTGCAGACCGTCGAGGAGGCCGATGCCACCGAGGAGTTCGGTGACGAGCTGATGACGTGGCTGCGAGACCGACTGTCGCACTTCAAATGCCCGCGCTCGATCGCGTTCGAGACGCAACTACCCCGCACCGACACCGGCAAGCTCTACAAGAATGCACTGATCGAGAAGTATTCGGTGTAGCCGATGTTCCGGGTGGTCGATGCGTCGAGTGCGCCGGAGGCGGGCTTGCCGTCGCCGCCCGGGGTGGTGGTCGGCGTCGCATCGGCCGCTGAGATCGCGCGGGACGAGTCCTGGCTGGAGACAGCAACTTTCACGCTCACCGAGGACACCTGCGACGACCGGCGGGTGATCACCGTCGATTCTGTGCCCGAGACGCTCGCCGAGCTGCGCAAGCGTTGTGAGCACTGGCCACAGGCCAGCAGTGTCTGCGACGACGTGTTGCGCGCAATGACGCCCGATGTCCCGACACTGGCCGCAGTGGTGACCGAATCGCTGGCCTACTCGACCCTGCAGGCCGGTCCGGAGTTCGCGCGCTGGCTCGCCGAACGGGGCCCGGCCCGGATGCCCGAGGTTCCCGACCCGGTGCAGGCCGAGCGCGACGGCGACACCCTGCTGGTCAGGTTCAATCGCCCACTTCGCCACAACGCGTTTTCCACCGATGCACGCGCGGCACTGCTGGAGGCATTGACCGTTGCGCAACTCGATCCGTCGGTCACCGGGATCGTGTTGAGCGGCAACGGCCCCTCGTTTTGCAGCGGCGGGGATCTCGCCGAATTCGGCACCTTCGCCGATCCCGCGAGCGCGCACCTGGCCCGCACCCGTCACAGCCCGGCGCTGGCGCTGGACGCGCTGACGGCCAAGCTCGGCAGGTCCTGCCGGGCCCAGCTGCACGGCCGGGTGCTGGGCAGCGGCTTGGAGATGGCCGCATTCTGTGGATGGGTTGAGGCGCAGCAGGATTCGCTCTTCGGGCTACCGGAACTGAGCCTCGGATTGATCCCCGGTGCCGGCGGAACCGTCAGCATCACCCGTCGCATCGGCCGCTGGCGAACGGCCTATCTGGTGCTGTCCGGCCGGACCGTCGGTGTCGACACGGCGTTGCGCTGGGGTCTGATTGACGCGACTTACGTTGGCGCGCAACCGATTGTTCAGTAGCCGCCGAAGGTGGTGCTGGTCGTCGACGGGATGCTCGACACGGCGACCACGGCGATGACGATGTAGAGGATCGCGATGATCGCATACGTCACGCCACCGGCGATGGCGCCGATGATCGCCCACTTCTTGGCGTTGCTCGACGCTTCCTGCGCCTCGGCGACCCGGCCCTGCGCCCAGAGTCCGGAGACCTTGTTGGAGTAGACAAGCGAGATGATCCCGAACGGCAGGCAGCACAGGACCGTGCACAGGATCGCCCAGACCAGGTAGTTATCCGGCTCCTGCTGGCCCGGCCAGGCGCCCGGCTGCTGAGCCGGCCAACCCGGTTGCGGTGGCTGCTGCCAGCCCGGTTGCTGCGGTTGGCCCTGCCACTCGGGTTGCTGCGGTTGGCCCTGCCACTCGGGGGAGCCTTCGTACGGCCCTGGGGGATAACTCATGGCAACCGACTTTCTTTCGGTCCAACAGGTTTACTCCCGCGCCGGTTTGCTGGTGCGCAAGTCAGGCAAATATAGCGCACAGGCGGAGGTCAAGCGCCGATTCGGCCCGGCTCAGATACCACCGCGGGCCACCAGCTGGCCGGCGATGACGTTGCGCTGGATCTCGTTCGTGCCCTCGCCGACGATCATCAGGGGCGCGTCGCGGAAATAGCGTTCGACGTCGTACTCGGTGGAGTAGCCGTAGCCACCGTGGATGCGGACCGCGTTCAGCGCGATCTCCATCGCGATCTCCGAGGCGAACAGTTTTGCCATGCCGGCTTCCATGTCGCAACGTTCGCCGCTGTCGTAACGCTGCGCGGCGTAACGGGTGAGCTGGCGGGCGGCGGTGAGCTTGGTGGCCATGTCGGCCAGGTAGTTGCCGACGGCCTGGTGCTTCCAGATCGGCTGGCCGAAGCTCTCCCGCTGCTGGGCATAGGCCAACGCATCCTCGAGCGCCGCGGTCGCCACGCCAAGCGCGCGTGACGCCACCTGGATGCGCCCCGTCTCGAGGCCCTTCATCATTTGCGAAAAGCCCTGGCCCATAACATCTCCCAGGACGGCAGAAGTGGGAGCCGCGAAGTTGTCGAAGGACAGCTCGCACGACTCGACGCCCTTGTAGCCGAGCTTGGGTAGATCCCTGGAGATCGTCAGGCCTCGACCCTGCTCCACCAGCACGATCGAGATGCCCTTGTGGCGTGGTGTGGCATGTGGATCGGTCTTGCACAGCAGCGCGATCAGCCCGGAATGGCGCGCGTTGCTGATCCAGGTCTTGGCGCCGTTGATCAGCAGACCGCCCGAGCCGTCCGGCAGCGCGGTGGTGGACATGTTCTGCAGGTCGGAGCCGCCGCCGGGCTCGGTCAGTGCCATCGTGGCCCGCACCTCGCCGGTGGCCATCCGCGGCAGGTAGGTCCGCTTCTGCTCCTCGGTGCCGAACAACACCAGCAGCTTGGCGACCACCGTGTGCCCGCCCATCGCGCCGGCCAGGCTCATCCAGCCGCGGGCCAGCTCCTGGGTGACCCGCACATATCCCGGCATCGAGACCGGCGAACCGCCGTATTCCTCGGGAATGGCCAGGCCGTAGATGCCGATGCGCTTCATCTGCTCGATCCACGCTTCGGGGTAGGAGTTGGCGTGCTCGACCTCGCGGACGGTCGGTTTGACCTCCCGGTCGATGAACGCCCGCACCGTGGCGACCAGCATGTCTTCTTCGTCATCCACCTGTGACAACCCTCCTGCATTGACCCTCGATTCGACAGCCTGCCAGCATGAGGCGTTGTGACGGGTAACGGGTATGCGGGAATCCGGGAGGGCGGGCCGTACTTCGACGATCTGTCCAGAGGCCAGGTCTTCGACTGGGCACCGGTGGCGACGCTGTCGGCGGGTATGGCCGCCGCGCATCAGGCGATCCTCGGGGATCGGCTGCGGCTGGCCCTGGACACCGACCTGTGCGCCGCGGTGACGGGCGCGCCCGGACCGCTGGCACACCCGGGGCTGGTCTGCGACGTCGCCATTGGGCAGAGCACGCTGGTCACCCAGCGGGTCAAAGCCAACCTGTTCTACCGCGGGCTGACCTTCCACCGATTCCCGGTCATCGGCGACTCCCTCTACACCCGCACCGAAGTCGTTGGGCTGCGGGCCAACTCGGCCAAGCCCGGCCGGGCCCCGACGGGTCTTGCCGCGCTGCGAATGACCACGATCGACCAGGCCGATCAATTGGTGCTCGATTTCTACCGCTGCGCCATGTTGCCCGCGAGCCCGGACTTCGATCCCGCCAACGCGCCCGCCGACGATCTGTCCAAGATCGGCACCGATGCGGCACCGCCCGCCGTTGCGCCGGCGGCGCACTGGAATGGCGAGGCCTTCCGAAAGCGGGTGCCCGGACCCCATTTCGACACCGCACTGGTGGGTGCGGTGCGCCGCAGCACCGGCGACGTCGTCAGCAGTGCACCCGAACTGGCCCGGCTTACCCTGAACGTCGCCGCAGCACATCATGATTGGAGATCCGGTGGGCGCCGCCTGGTGTACGGCGGACACACCATCGGCCTGGCGTTCGCGCAGGCCAACAGGCTGCTGCCCAATCTGGGCACGGTGCTGGGCTGGGAGTCGTGCGATCACACCGGGCCGGTGTACGAGGGCGACACCCTGTACAGCGAACTGCATGTGGAGTCGGCCGACGCCGGCGTGCTGGGACTGCGATCGCTGGTCTACGCGGTCGCTGACGGAGCCGAACAGCCCGACCGGCCCGTGCTGGACTGGCGACTGCGGGCGCTGCACTTCTAACCCGGAGGACAATGGTCCAGGTGAGCAACGCGGTGTCCCGGTGGGGGAGCAGCGGGCTGGCCTGCCTGACCGGCCTGCCCGGCGGGCCGCCGGACTTCTCCCGCGCCGGGGTGCTGGCCCGCGCCGAGCAGGTCGCGATGGCGGTCGGTGGTCAACTGGGCGCCACCGTCGATGCGACCACGCTGCTGGCCGGCCGGGCCGGATTGCTCGGATTGCGCCGCGGCGGCCGGATTTCGGCCGGCGGTGCTACCCGGCTGCTCTCGGCGCGTGACGGTTGGTGCGCGATCACGCTGTCGCGTCCCGACGACATCGCTGCCGTCCCCGCGCTATTGGAAGTTGACGAGGTGCCCGCCGATCCCTGGCCGATGCTGCAGCGTTGGGCCGCAATGCGTCTCGTCTCGGCGATCATCGAGCGGACCAGTCTGCTCGACATGCCGGCGGCCGGCCTGGGCGAGGCGGCCGCCACGCCCCCGCGGGTAGCGCGAATCAGCAGCGTGGGCACCGCCCGGGACGTCGGTGCCCTGCTGGTGGCCGACCTGTCGTCGATGTGGGCCGGGCCGTTGTGCGGGCAGCTGCTGGCCCGCGCCGGAGCCACCGTCGTCAAAGTCGAAAGCCCACAACGACCGGACGGCACCCGGGCAGGTAATCGCGCGTTCTTCGACTGGATGAACGGCGAAAAGCTCTCGTATTGCCTTGATTTCGAAAGTCAGGCCGACGAGCTGCGCGAGCTGCTCGCGGTAGCCGACATCGTGATCGAGGGCTCGCGGCCCGCGGCACTGGCCCGGCGCGGTTTGGGCCCGGACCATATTTCCCCGCGAGACGGCCGAATCTGGTTGCGTATCAGCGGGTATGACCAGCACCCCGGCCGGCCGGCGTTCGGCGACGATGCCGCGGTGGCCGGTGGCCTCGTCGGCACCGCCGCGGACGGCCCGGTGTTCTGCGCAGATGCCATCGCCGACCCGCTCACCGGCCTGGAAGCCGCCTTGAGCGTCGCCGAATCGATCGCCCGCGGTGGCGGCGAGTTGATCGAGGTGTCAATGGCGGGGATCGCCGCGGGCTATGCTGCTTCGCCCGGCGCGGCGTCGGTTCCCGAGTGCCCGGCACCCCCGCCGCAGCCGCCGCCGTCGCAGCGCCGCGCCGCCGAACTGGGCGCGGACAACGAGGCGGTACGCCGGCTGGTCAGCGAAAGACGGCTGCTGTCATGCTGATCCAGCGGGCGACCCTGCTGGACGGCACGGTGACCGACATCCGGGTCAGCGCGCAGATCGAGGAGATGGGCAAGGGCCTCACATCCAGAAGTGGCGAGACTGTGCTCGACGCGCACGGCGCGACCGTGCTGCCCGGCCTGCACGACCATCACGTGCATCTGCGCTCGGCCGCCGCGGCGATGGATTCGCTGCTGCTCGGACCGCCGAGCGTCCGCACCAAAGATCAACTCGTACACGCACTATCGACAGCCACCCCCAACGCCGACGGATGGATCCGCGCGATCGGCTACCACGAATCCGTCGCCGGTGAGCTGGATCGCGCGGCGCTCGACGCCATCGTGGCGGGCAGTCCAGTGCGCGTCCAGCACCGCAGCGGCGCTTTGTGGATCCTCAATTCCGGGGCACTGCGACTGCTCGGAATGGCCGACCACCCCGACGGGCGGCTGCGCGCCAGCGACCGTTGGTCCGAGGCGCTGCAGCGGCAAAACAACGACCTCGCCGAACTGAGCGGGCGCCTCACCGCGGTCGGAGTCACCGGAGTCACCGACGCCACACCGGATCTCGGCGCGGACGACATGGTGGCACTGCTGGTGGCGCACCGGCACGCAGAGTTCGCACCGCGGCTGTCTTTTTTGGCCCCGGGTAAGAAGATCCTGCACGACGACCGTCTCGACCTGGACTCGCTGACCGAATGGATCGCCGGCCACCATGCCGACGGACAGCCGGTTGCCGTGCACTGTGTGACCGCGGCCCAGTTGGTGGTCACCCTCGCGGCGTTGCGTGCCGCCGGCAGCCATCCGCGAGATCGCATCGAGCACGCCGCGGTCGTCGACGACGACAGCCTTGCCGACCTCGCGGACCTTTCCCAGTCCGAAGGGCTCACCGTGGTGACCCAGCCCAACTTCGTTGCCGAACGCGGCGATCAGTACCTCGCCGAGATTCCCGCCGCCGAGCACGCCGCCCTGTGGCGGGTCGCGTCTCTGCGAAAAGCTAAGGTGCGCTTGGCATTATCGACCGATATGCCGTTCGGTCGCGGTGACCCGTGGGCGTCGATGCGGGCTGCGGTACATCGCACCACGCCCAGCGGTGCGGTGCTGGGCGCCGACGAATGTGTCTCGGCGACCGAAGCTTTGACGATGTTCCTGGGATCAGCCGATCAACCGGGCCGGCCCAGGGTGATCGACGTCGGACAGCCGGCCGACCTATGCGTGCTGGCCGCGCCACCGGCGACGGTGCTGGCCGAGCTGGACGCCGGGCTGGTGGCCGCGACGATCATCGGCGGCGCCATCGCCTATCCTGCGCACTAACGCGCCGCGGCCAGCGCTGCGCCCAGAACCTCACACTGGCTGTCGAAGAAGCGCTGCGACACTTGTACTTTCGGTGCCACCAAGTCGAATCCGTGAAAGGCGCCGGGGATGGTCTCCACCACGCATGGCACTCCGGCGGCCCGCAGGCGCTCGGCGTAGACGAGGTCTTCGTCGTGAAACAGGTCGTGCGTCCCGACGCCGATCCAGGCCGGCGCCAACCCGGCGAGGTCCTCGCGGCGGGCCGGCACGGCGATCTGCGGATCGGCGTCGCCCAGATACGCCGACCAGCCGAACCGATTGCTGCGGGTGTTCCACAGGCGGTAGTCCGGGTTCTCGGCCGTATGCGAGCTGCGATCGTCGAGCATCGGGTAGGCCAGCAACTGGAAGAAGGGTGCGACCTCGTCGCGGTCCCGGGCCAGCAACGCCAGCGCCGCCGCGAGACCGCCGCCCGCGCTGGCACCGCCGATCGCCACTCGCGTCCGGTCCACCGCGGGTAGCCCGGCCAGCCAGGTCAGGGCTGCGTAGCAGTCCTCGAGCGGGGTGGGATAAGGATGTTCGGGGGCCAGGCGGTATTTGACCGCCGCGACGGTGATGCCCAGCCTGGTGCTGAACCCGTGGCACACCCGGTCGTCTTGTTGCGGGCTGCCCATCACATATCCGCCGCCGTGTATCCACAGCAGTGCCGGTGCGGGCTCGGTGACGCCGGCCGGACGGAACAGCCGGATGCCGACTCCGGAACCGAGGGTGATCACTTCGGCATGGCGCGACGCGCCGGGATTGCGGCGCTCGCGCAGCTTGGTCAACACCCGGATGGTGGACAGGCTGCGCGGACTGACCATTTGTCGCGGCGCGATGCGCGCGATCCGGCGTAGATCTGGGTGAACGTCGCTGTTCGGCACCGACCCAGTATCACCCATCCGAAATCAGGCAACGAGCGGCATGGCAGTCCGTCCTACACGGCGTGAGCCGGTGGTAGTCGCGCAGACAATCCGCGGAAATACTTCCGAAACACGCTCCCCGTAACTTCAGAAGGCAACGCCAATCGGGGAGGCGACATGGGAGGGCTAAACAGCACAGCCGGCAGACGCGCCGGCTTACCGGCCAAGCGGTGATCGCCGATGGCGTCGGCACCGACGAAGACACATTGCCCTTATTGCTCTTTGCAATGTGGGATCACCATCGAGGTGTCCGGATCTGACATCGAGCTCGCTCCGCAGCATGACTTTCCGACCAATCGCGGCGGACTGTGTGTAAAGGGTTGGACGGCAGCCGATCTCCTAAAACACCCGGAACGGCTGACGACCCCGCTGATTCGCGACGGGCGCGGTGAGCCGCTGCGCCCCGTCTCCTGGAATGAGGCGCTGGAACGGGTCGTCACGGCATTCGAGCAGACGCAGCGGGACCACGGCCGCGATGCGGTCGGCTGCTTCGGCGGCGGCGGTCTGACCAACGAAAAGGCCTATCAATTAGGCAAATTCGCGCGAGTCGCGCTACGTACCTCGGCCATCGATTACAACGGCCGATTCTGCATGTCCTCGGCGGCGGCCGCCTCGAACCGCTCCTTCGGCATCGACCGTGGGTTGCCCTTCCCGCTGGCCGATATCGCAAACGCCGACGTCATTCTGCTTGTCGGCGGCAATCCCGCCGAGACCCTGCCCCCGGCGATGCAGTACTTCGAACAGGGCCGGGCCCGTGGTGCCAAGCACATCGTCGTGGATCCCCGGCGGACCCCGACCGCCGCCGATGCCGATCTCCACCTGCAGCCGGTACCGGGAACCGACCTTGCACTGGCGAACGGCATGCTCAACGTCATTGCGCGGGAGCGGTATATCGATCAGAAATATATCGCCGAGCGCACGACGGGATTCGATGCGGTACGCCGGGCGGTGCGGCTGTACTGGCCGGACCGAGTCGAACGAATCACCGGCGTGCCGGAATGCGACATCGTGGCCGCGGCGCGCATGCTGGCCGGCGCGCAGCGAGCGATGATCCTGACTGCACGCGGCGCCGAGCAGCACAGCTCCGGCACCGACACCGTGCAGGCCTTCATCAACGTGGCCCTGGCGCTGGGATTGCCGGGCCGACCGTACAGCGGGTTCGCGACGATAACCGGTCAGGGAAACGGGCAGGGTGGTCGCGAGCACGGACAGAAATGCGATCAGCTACCGGGCTACCGCAAACTCGACGACCCGGTCGCGCGGACCCATGTCGCCCAGGTCTGGGGTATCAATCCGGCTGATTTGCCGTCGTCAGGCCTCTCGGCCTACGAGATGCTTTCCGCCATCGGCACCGCCGGTGGGATCCGCGCGCTGTGGGTGATGGCCTCCAACATCGTGGTTTCAGCGCCCGATTCCCTGCAGGTAGCTGAGAAGATCCGCGACCTCGACTTCGTGGTGGTGTCCGACATCTTCCTGTCCGAGACCGCCGCACTGGCCGACGTGGTGCTACCCACGACGCAGTGGGCCGAAGAAGCGGGCACCATGACCAACCTCGAGGGCCGGGTAATTCTGCGGCGCGCGGCCCTGACGCCGCCGGGCGAGGTACGCAGCGATCTGGACGTGATGACCGATCTGGCCAAACGGCTTGGAGCGCACGGGTTTTCTGCGGACCCTGAGGAAGTGTTCGACGAGCTGACGCGCGCCAGCGCCGGGGGCAAAGCCGACTACCACGGCATCACCTACCAGCGCATCGCCGCCGACAACGGTGTCTTCTGGCCGTGTCCGTCGGCGCGCTATCCCGACACTCCGCGACTGTTCGTCGAAGACTTTCCCACCCCGGACCGGCGGGCCCGCTTCCATCCGGTCGAACAATCCGATGCGGCCGAACCGCCGGATGACGAGTTTCCCTACTACCTCACCACCGGCCGCGTGTTACGCCAGTACCAGTCCGGTACTCAAACCCGCAGGGTGGCCCGCCTCGCCGAGGCCGAACCGGAGGCGGTGGCCGAAATACACCCCACGTTGGCTCAGCGGCTCGGGGTGCAGGGCGGGGAGAAGATCCTGCTGCGGACGCGGCGGGGTGAGGCCGTGATGACCGCGCGCACCGTCAGTGGTATCCGGCCTGACACGGTGTTCGCACCGTTCCATTGGGCCGGGGCCGCAAACGTAAACCGGTTGACCAACCCGGTTTTGGATCCGCATTCGCGGATGCCGGCGTTCAAGGTGTGTGCGGTCTCGGTGTCGCGTGTCACCGTGACCGCCGACGATGCGGATTCCGACGAGAAAGGGGTGACGGATGGGTGATGGCAGCAGCCCCCGATTCCTGCAGGGGGCGTTCACTTTCGACGGCAAGGGATATGACGCGCCGGTGGTGCTCGATTCGTCGCTGCGCTATGTGGTACCGGCGGGGGCGGTCACCCAGCCGGTGTACTTTCGCGGCGGCAACAGCACCGACGAGTTGGTCACCATCGTCTTGATGCGAGACGGCGCGCCGATGCGCTATTTCCCGGTGGGCGCCAAAGACAGTGTGCACGTGCCGCTTCGGGTGGTCGAGGATCTGATCGCCGACACCGTGATCGAGGTCTTCGTCGCCGCCCCGGACGGACTGAGTGGCACCGTATTCGTCGACATCGGCCTCGTCGAAATCTAGGGGGACCCGTGACGACTCTGATCCAACCCGAGGCGCTGCCCGAAACCAACGGTAACCGCTCCACGGGCCTGGCCAGGCTGGTGGTGGTCGGCAACGGAATGGCGGGCGCGCGGGCGATCGAAGAGATTCTCGCCCGCGGCGGTGGCGAGCGGTTTTCCATCACCGTCTTCGGTGAAGAACCGTACGGCAACTACAACCGGATCCTGCTGTCCAACGTGCTGGCCGGTTCCGATGATGCCGGCGAGATTTACCTCAACCCGCTGGACTGGTACACCGACAACGACATCGACCTGCGCGCCGGGGTTCGGGTCGTGCGCGTCGATCCGTTCGCACACCTGGTGTACGCCGACGACGGCACCACCGTGCGCTATGACAAGCTGATCCTGGCAACCGGCAGCCGATCCTTCTTCCCGCCGATCGACGGCATCTGGCAGGACGACAAGACCTTGACCCGAGGCATTTTCGGCTTCCGCAGCCTTGACGACTGCGCGACCATGATCGAGTTCGCGAAGGGACGCACGAGGGCCGCGGTCATCGGCGGCGGACTGCTCGGTCTGGAGGCCGCCCGCGGGCTGCAGAGTCGGGGACTGCAGGCGGCGGTGGTTCAGGGCGGCCCCACCTTGATGAATGCCCAACTCGACGACCAGGGCAGCGCCATCCTGCGCCGCCTGGTTGAGGCCCTGGGTATCCAGGTGTACACCGGCGCCAGAACCACCAGGATGCTGACCGAAAACGGCATGCCCTCGGCGCTCGAGTTCGACGACGGCAGCCAATTGCCTTGCGACATGGTGGTGTTGGCCGCGGGTATCCGGCCGAATGTCGGTCTGGCGCAGCGGGCCGGGCTGACTGTGGAACGCGCGATCGTCGTCGACGATCAGATGCGATCGATCGATGCCGACGACATCTACGTAGTGGGCGAGTGCGCGCAGCACCGCGGTCAGGTGTACGGCCTGGTCGCGCCGCTGTGGGAGCAGGCCAGCGTGCTCGCCGAGCACCTGACCGAAACGAATCCGCGTGCGGCATACCATGGTTCGCGCACAGCGACTAAGCTGAAGGTCGCCGGTGTCGATGTCGCCGCGATGGGAGTCAAGTCCCCCGAGCGTGACGACGACGAATTCGTCCAGTATGCCGAACCCAAGCATGGCGTATACAAGACCGTCGTCGTGCGCGACGACAAATTGATCGGCGCAACCCTGGTAGGTGACGTGCGCAAGGTCGCCTTCCTGATGCAGGCATTCGACCGCGGACTTCCCCTGCCGCCGGAGCGGGTGGCGTTGATGTTCGATATCGGTACACCCGAAGTCGCCACCGGCGCAGCCGAATTAGCCGACGATGCGCAGGTTTGCAACTGCAACGGGGTGAGCAAGGCCTCGATCGTGAGCTGCGTGCAGGGTGGCGAGACCTCGCTGGCCGGCGTGATGTCGGCGACCCGCGCCGGAAAGGGCTGTGGGTCGTGCAAGGGACTTGTCTCCCAGGTCGTCGAATGGGCGGCCCAGCAGTCCGGCGCCGAGATCTCCGAAGGCGCCGAGTCCAATTGGTATGTGCCCGGGATCCCCTACGGAAAGCCCGAGTTGATGGCCCGCATCCGTGAGCTCGAGTTGCATTCGGTGTCATCAGTGTTTGCGGCGCTGGCCCCCGACGGTAAAGAGGATGCCGCCTCGAAGATGGCGCTGGCCTCCCTGCTGCACATGATGTGGGGCGACGAATTCGTTGACGAGCGGGACGGACGCTTCATCAACGACCGGGTGCACGCCAACATTCAGCGTGACGGCACCTTCTCGGTCGTGCCGCAGCTCAAGGGTGGGGTAACCAACTCCGACCAGTTGCGCAAGATCGCCGACGTCGCCGATAAGTATCAAATCCCGATGATCAAGCTCACCGGCGGTCAGCGGATCGATTTGCTCGGGGTTCGCAAGGAAGATCTGCCCGCGGTGTGGGCCGACCTCGACATGCCCTCCGGTTATGCCTACGGCAAGAGCTTCCGAACCGTGAAAACCTGCGTGGGTAGCGACTTCTGTCGGTACGGAGTCGGAGACTCGACAGCCCTCGGGATTGCCATCGAGGATCGCTATCAGGGCATACCCAGTCCGGCGAAGATGAAGCTGGCCGTCACCGGATGCCCACGCAACTGTGCCGAGGCGCTGTGCAAGGACGTCGGCGTCGTCGCGATCGACGGCGGCCAGTGGCAGATCTACGTCGGCGGTGCCGCCGGCGCGCATGTTCGCAAGGGCGATCTGCTGGCGACGGTACCCACCGCCGCCGAGGTGATGGTGCTGACCGGCCGCTTCATGCAGTACTACCGGGAGAACGCGAATTGGCTGGAGCGCACGTATGACTTCGTGCCCCGTATCGGCATCGAACGCATCCGCGAGATCGTGGTCGACGATAGCGACAACATCGCTGCCGACCTGGACGCGCGGATGCAGAAATCGGTCGACTCCTACCGGGATCCATGGTCGGGAGATCGAAAAGCTGCCGCTGCGAACAACTTTCGCTCGGCGCTGCCGTTGATTCCGCTGCCGCAGGTGCCGGTCCGATGAGCGACGTCATATTGGGCTCCGTCGACGACATCCCGGTAGGGGAGGGTCGCACCTACGCGGTCGAGGACCGTCAGATCGCCGTCTTCCGGTTGCGTGACGGCTCGCTGCGCGCACTGGACGCGGTGTGCCCACACCGCGGCGGCCCGTTGGCCGACGGTTTGACCGACGCCGAGGTCGTGGTGTGTCCGTTGCACGGCTTCACCTACGACCTGCGCACCGGTGCCGAAGTCGCCAACGGCGGCACCGCGGTGTCGGCCTATCACGTCCACGCCGACACAACCGGAACGATCCGTCTGCGTCTCGACGGCACCGGCCCGGCCAACGAACCGCGGCGCAACGGCGCGCTCTCCCAACGTATTTAAGGAGACGTCGCCATGACAGCCGAACAGCTTGGCCTTGTTCCCGCGTCGCTCCCTTCGTCTCGGCAGCGGTCACATTTCATCACCGGGTGGGACCCCGAAGATCTCCTGGCATGGGAGAACGGCGGGCGCAAGATCGCCCGGCGCAACCTCATCTGGTCGATCTTCGCCGAGCACGTCGGGTTCTCGGTGTGGTCGATCTGGTCGGTGATGGTGCTGTTCATGCCGCAGAACGTCTACCACATCGACGCGGCCGGCAAGTTCTACCTGGTGGCAGTCCCCACCTTGGTCGGCGCGGTGCTGCGACTGCCGTACACCACGGCGGTGGCCCGGTTCGGGGGGCGGAAC
Organism: Mycobacterium sp. pR1184; assembly: GCF_041287235.1. Taxonomy (NCBI): domain Bacteria; kingdom Bacillati; phylum Actinomycetota; class Actinomycetes; order Mycobacteriales; family Mycobacteriaceae; genus Mycobacterium; species Mycobacterium sp. pR1184. Next base: position 349,797 of record NZ_JBGGKR010000005.1, read on the forward strand.
TGGACGATCGTCAGCGCACTGTTGTTGCTGATCCCGCTGGTATTGGTGTGGTGGTTCATGGCGCACCCCGGCGCCTCCTACAGCACGTGCCTGATCATCGCGGCATTCGCGGGATTCGGCGGCGGAAACTTCGCGTCGTCCATGACCAACATCAACGCCTTCTTCCCGGTGCGGCTCAAGGGCTGGGCGCTGGGTCTCAACGCCGGCGGCGGCAATATCGGCGTGCCGGTGATCCAGCTGATCGGCTTGCTGGTGATCGCCACCGTGGGTAACCGCAACCCGGAGCTGGTCTGTGCCACCTATCTCGTGCTGACTGGGCTCGCGGCTCTGGGCGCGGCGCTGTTCATGGACAACCTGGACGGCCAGAAATCCAACGGCGCGGCGATGCTGCGAGTCCTGAAATTCCGTGACGCGTGGCTGATCTCGTTCCTCTACATCGGCACCTTCGGATCCTTCATCGGCTACAGCTTCGCGTTCGGCCAGGTGCTGCAGATCAACTATCTGGCCACACCGCACACGACGGCCGCCGCCGCGGCGTTGCACGCCTCCGAGATCGCGTTTCTCGGTCCGTTGCTCGGATCGCTCAGCCGCCCCCTCGGGGGCTTGCTCGCCGACCGCATCGGCGGCGCGAAGATCACGATGTGGTGTTTTGTCGCGATGGTATTGGCCACCGGCATCCTGGTGATCGCCGGAACACGCAACGACTCCCACCACGGGAAGATCAGCCCGGGCATCATGTTGGCCTACGTGGTCGGGTTCATCTTGCTCTTCGTGATCTCGGGGGTGGGCAACGGCTCGGTCTACAAGATGATCCCGTCGATTTTCGCCGCGAAATCACTTGCACTGCACGATCTTTCGCCAGTCGACGTAATCGGATGGGAGCGTTCGATGTCGGGTGCGTTGATCGGCATCGCCGGCGCGGTCGGTGCATTGGGTGGCGTCGGCATCAACGTCGTGCTGCGCGCGTCCTACGCGGGGCCCGCTAAATCCGCGACCACCGCCTTCTGGGTGTTCATGGTGTTCTACCTGATCTGTGTTGCGGTGACCTGGGCGGCGTACGTCCGGCGCCGCGATGCCACGTCATTGGTGTGAGTCCAGCATTTGAATCCGGACCCGTCCACGCTCGCCTCGGCGCCGAATCACTCGGGCGGACCGTTTCGCCCGGACGGTAGACCGACCCACTTCGGCCTGGTTAGCTGACGAGGTATCGGGGTATCGATCCGGGTGATCCAAACACTGGCGTTGCCCGTGTATGTGGGGTGCGGGTTTGGTTGCAACACCCTCCAGTGGCCCAGAATGCTGGGCCGCCCTGGTCGGACGCGATACGAAAGGCGGACATGCTGGGGCACCTCTACGATCGGGCGCTTAGCGGCGAGCGGTGTTGGATTCGCCATGAAGACGGCGAGGTTCGAGTGCTGCCGGCACATCGCTGGCTCGGCACCCGGTGCCCCTCGAACGGCGGATCGGCCGATGCCCTTGACGAGGTCTTCGACGAAGCCGTTACCCAGATGTGCAGCGGACCGACGATCGAGCTCGGCTGCGGGCCGGGAAGGTTGGTGGCGCGGCTGTTCGAGCGGGGGATACCCGCACTCGGCATCGACCGGTCCGCGACCGCGATCCGGCTGGCCGGGCGCGGCGGCGCGCCGGCCCTGCTGGGCGACGTGTTCGAGCCGCTGCCCGGCATGGGCCGCTGGCAGACGGTGCTGCTGGTCGACGGCAACGTCGGTCTCGGCGGGGACCCGCGGCGGATTCTGGCCCGCGCGGCCGAGCTGCTGCGCCGCGGTGGCCGCTGCGTGGCCGAGTTCGAGGCGGACGCGATCGGCATCCGGGCGCGCTGGGTGCGGCTGGAGTCGGCCTGCGACGTGGGTCCGTGGTTCCGCTGGGCATCGGTCGGGGTGGACAGCGCCGCGGCGCTGTCCGCCCAGGTCGGACTGACGCTGACCGGCGTTCGGCTGATCAGCGGTCGGGTGATTGCGAGCCTGGCCGCGCCGTGAACCGCTCGGGCGCCAGGTTGCTAATCCGTTTTCGGAGCCCGCTGCGCGGCCCGTGGCTGACATCGGTGTTCGGGCTGGTGCTGTTGGTGGCACTGCCGATCATCACGCTCACCGGGCTGCTGTCCTACATCGCCTACGCGCCGCAATTCGGCCAGGCCATCCCGGCCGATGTCGGCTGGTTGCGACTCCCCTTGTTCGTCTGGCCCACCCGCCCGTCGTGGTTGTACCGGCTGACGCAGGGCCTGCACGTGGGTCTCGGACTGGTGATCATCCCGGTGGTGCTCGCCAAGCTGTGGTCGGTGATCCCGCGGCTGTTCGTCTGGCCACCGGCACGGTCGGTCGCTGCGCTTCTGGAGCGAGTGTCGCTGGTGCTGCTGGTCGGCGGGATCCTATTCGAGATCGTCACCGGTGTGCTGAACATCCAGTACGACTACATCTTCGGGTTCAGCTTCTACGACGCGCACTACTTCGGCGCGTGGGTCTTCATCACCGGGTTCCTGATGCATATCGCGATCAAGCTGCCGCGCATGGTCGCCGGCCTACGGTCGATGTCGCTGCGCGAGGTGTTGCGCACCGGCCGCGCCGATACCCGTCCGGAGCCGCCCGATGCCGACGGCTTGGTGGCCACCGACCCGGCCGAACCGACGATGAGCCGGCGCGGCGCCCTTGCGTTGGTCGGCAGCGGCGTCGTGCTGATCGCGGCCCTCACCGTCGGCCAGACTCTGGGCGGGGTCTCGCGCGGTGCCGCCCTGCTGCTGCCGCGTGGGCGGGGCCGGGGTGATTTCCCGGTGAACAAGACCGCGGTCGCCGCGGGCATCAGCCGCGAAAGTGTCGGCGAGAGCTGGTCATTGATGTTGCGCGGTGGGCTCACGCCGATCGCGTTGGACCGCGCCGCACTGGCCGGTATGCCGCAGACCACCGCGCGTCTGCCGATCGCGTGCGTCGAAGGATGGTCCACCGTGCAGACCTGGAGCGGCGTCCGGCTGGCCGAGCTGGCCCGCATCGCGGGTGTACCCGCGCCGCGCTCGGCCCGAGTGATATCCCTGCAGCGAGGCGGTGCGTTCGGGCAGGCGACGTTGCAAGCCAACCAGATTGGCGACCCCGAGGCGCTGCTGGCGCTGCGGGTCAACGGCGCCGACTTGTCGCTGGACCACGGCTATCCGGCCCGGATCATCGTGCCCGCGCTGCCGGGTGTGCACAACACCAAGTGGGTGGCCGCGATCGAATTCCACGGCGGTTGAAATGCCAAGATTTTCAACACGTTTCGCCACGATCTACGGATCGCGTCCGTTACACCTGCTGACAATGCTGTCCGGCTTCGCGCTGCTGGGCTACATCCTGGTCGTCTTCAAACCCGCGACGCTGTGGAACTCCGGCTCCTGGTGGCAGTCGATCGCGGTCTGGTTCGCCGCCGCCGTGGTCGGTCACGATCTGCTGTTCTTCCCGCTCTACGCGTTGGCCGACCGGGCGCTGTGGGCGCCCCGGCACCCGACCTGTGGCCTCCCAAAAGTGCTTTCCCGCAACTACATTCGAGTGCCGGCGATGGGGTCTGGGTTGACGCTGTTGATCTTCTTGCCCGGCATTATCGAGCAGGGTGGAGCCACGTACGAGGCGGCGACCGGACAAACCCAACAGCCCTTCCTGGGCAGGTGGTTGCTGCTCACCGCGGCGATGTTCGGGATCAGCGCTATCTGCTACCTGATCCGCCTCGTCGCGGCGCGCGGCACCCCTCGCCCAGCGAAGGCAAAACTTCAGTCTAGGGCTGCAGATCCGGCGATTTAGCAAACATTTAACACGGCGATTTCGCACCATCTGCAGGACTTCTACGCAAACGTCAGTTTGCTCTGACGGGGTGGGGGTACAGTCCCCTACATGACGGCGAGGGTCCCGAGCATGACACCGTGTTTCAAATGGTTGCTGCGGGCCCGCCCCGCCGACTATGCGCTGGCTTTAAGCGTTGCCGGCGCTTCGCTACCGGTGGTGGGTAAGCACCTGGAACCGCTGGGCGGTGTGACCGCGATGGGCGTATGGGGTGCGCGGCATGCGCCAGAGGCTTTCTCGGCGCTGAAGAAGGACTGGCTGACGCCGGGGATCAACGACGTGCGCCGCCGCGACCGGGAAAGCACCCACGAGGTGTCCGTCGCGGCGCTGCGTGGCATCGTGTCGGCCGCGGAGCTCGAGCTCGACTGGCCGGTCGTCGACAAGAAGCCGCCGATCTGGGAAGCGTTGGGGCAGCGTCGTTACCTGTACCGCCGGGCGGTCCACTATGGCGACCACCCCGCGCAGGTGCTGGACGTGTGGCGGCGCAAGGATCTGCCGGCCCAGCCCGCCCCGGTACTGATCTTCGTCCCGGGCGGCGCCTGGGTGCACGGCCGGGCGATGATGCAGGGCACCGCCCTGATGTCGCGACTGGCCGAGCAGGGCTGGGTGTGCCTGGCGATCGACTACCGGGTCGCGCCCTATCACCGCTGGCCGCGACACATCACCGACGTCAAGACCGCGATCGCGTGGGCGCGCGCCAACGTCGACAAGTTCGGCGGTGACCGCGATTTCGTTGCGGTGGCAGGTTGTTCGGCGGGCGGGCACCTGTCCGCGCTGGCCGGACTGACGCCCGACGACCCGGCCTTCGCGCACCGCCTGCCCGAGGGCGCGGACAGCTCGGTCGACGCGGTGGTCGGCATCTACGGCCGCTACGACTGGGAGGACCGCTCCACCCCCGAGCGGGACCGGTTCGTCGAATTCCTGGAGCGGGTGGTCGTCAAGAAGTCCATCGCCCGTCATCCCGAGCTGTACCGCGACGCGTCGCCGATCGCGCGGGTGCACCGGAATGCTCCGCCGTTCTTGGTGATTCACGGCAGCAAGGACAGCGTCATCCCCGTCGAGCAGGCGCGCAGCTTCGTCGAGCGGCTGCGGGCGGCGTCGCATTCGATGGTCGGGTACCTGGAGTTGCCCGGGGCCGGACACGGCTTCGACATGATCGACGGCGAGCGCGCCGGCGTGGCCGCCCATGCCACTTCGCTGTTCCTCAACCAGATCTACCGCACCAAGGTGCAGATCAGGTCAAAAGAGGTCATCTAGCTCAGTCGCTGAGTAAGGTCCCAGCTTGAGGGGAAGGGGCACTGATGAAACGGCTCAGCGGCTGGGACTCGGTATTGCTGTACAGCGAGACCCCCAACGTGCATATGCACACGATCAAGGTCGCCGTCGTCGAAATCGACCCCGATCGCCGTGACTTCGACGTCAACTCGTTTCGTCAGGTCATCGGGGCCCGGCTGAACAAGCTCGAGCCGTTCACCTATCAGCTCGTCGACATCCCGTGGAAGTTCCATCATCCGATGTGGCGCGAGCATTGCGAGGTCGACCTCGACTACCACATCCGCCCGATGCAATTGCCCGAGCCGGGTGGTCGCCGCGAACTGGACGACGCAATCGGGCGCATCGCCAGCACCCCGCTGAACCGCGACCGTCCGCTGTGGGAGATGTACTTCATCGAAGGCCTGGCCAACAACCGGGTCGCGGTGGTCGGCAAGATCCACCACGCGCTCGCCGATGGCGTCGCGTCGGCCAATCTGCTGGCCCGGGGCATGGACCTACTGCCCACCCCGGAAAGCGGCCCGCAGGTCACCGACCCCGCGCCGTCGAAGTCGCAATTGGTGCGCTCGGCGTTCTTCGATCACCTCCGTCAGGCCCGCAAGCTGCCGGCGACCTTCCGCTATACCGCGCAGGGGATCAACCGGGTTCGGCGCAGCTCGCGCAAGCTCTCGCCGGAGCTGACCATGCCCTTCACGCCGCCGCCCACCTTCCTCAACCACCGGATCACTCCGGAACGCCGTTTCGCGACGGCCACGCTGGCGCTCGCCGACATCAAGGAGACGGGTAAGAAGTGCGGCGCGACCGTCAACGACGTGGTGCTGGCCATCTCCACCGGCGCGCTGCGCACCTTGCTGCTGCGTTACGACGGTACGGCAGAACCGCTGCTGGCCTCCGTCCCGGCGAGTTTCGACTTCTCACCCGAACGGATATCGGGCAACTACTTCACCGGGCTGATGGTGGCGTTGCCGGCCGACCTCGATGACCCGTTGGAGCGGCTGCAGGCCTGCCACGACAACGCCGTCTCCGCCAAGGAGGCGTTCCACCTGGTCGGACCCGAATTGGTCAGCAGGTGGTCGAACTACATGCCGCCGCTGGCCACCGAGTCGTTCTTCCGCTGGGCGTCCAGCCGCGACGGCCAGAACAAAGTGCTGAACCTGCCGATCTCCAACGTGCCCGGCCCGCGCGAGCACGGGCGAGTCGGTGGCGCACTGGTCACCGAGATCTACTCGGTCGGGCCGTTGACCGCCGGTAGCGGACTCAACATCACCGTGTGGAGTTACGTCGACCAGCTCAACATCTCGGTGCTGTCCGACGGCGCCACCGTCAAGGACCCGCACGAGGTGACCGAGGCGATGGTCGCCGACTTCGTCGAATTGCGCAGGGCTGCAGGGCTTTCCGAAGAGCTGACGCCGGTCGAGGCCGCAATGGCGCCGGCCTGACCGGTCCGGCCGTCACCCCCACCCCAAAATCCGGTAACGAGACTCTCTCCTGGTGCCAATGCCATTTCCGTCGGCGGCTACCATCAGTCGGTAACAGCGACCGATTGTCGAAGGAGATGGGTAGCCACCGTGAGCACCGACGAAGCCAACGAGCCCGAGGTCCTGACCGAACAACGCGGCCGAATCCTGATCATCACGATCAACCGGCCCAAGGCCAAGAACGCGGTGAACTCCGCGGTGGCCAATGGCCTGGCTGCGGCCGTCGATCGGCTCGACGCGGAGCCCGGCCTGTCGGTGGGGATCCTCACCGGGGCGGGCGGCTCGTTCTGCGCGGGCATGGATCTCAAGGCATTTGCCCGGGGCGAGCTGCCGATCGTCGAGGGCCGCGGCATGGGATTCACCGAGCGTCCGCCGGTCAAGCCGTTGATCGCGGCCGTGGAAGGCTACGCGCTGGCTGGCGGCACCGAGCTGGCATTGGCGACCGACCTGATCGTGGCGTCCAAGGACGCGGCCTTCGGTATCCCAGAGGTCAAGCGCGGCCTGGTCGCCGGTGGCGGCGGGCTGCTGCGGCTGCCGCAGCGCATCCCGTCGGCCATCGCGATGGAGCTGGCGTTGACCGGCGAGAACCTCACCGCGGAGCGCGCCGCCGCGTTGGGCATGGTGAACGTGCTGGCCGAGCCCGGCAAGGCGCTGGACGCCGCGATCGATCTGGCCGAACGGATCGCCGCCAACGGGCCGCTGGCGGTGGCCGCGACCAAGCGGATCATTGTCGAGTCGCGCGGCTGGAACCCGGACACCATGTTCGCCGAGCAGAACAAGCTGCTGGCCCCGGTCTTTTCGTCGAACGACGCGAAGGAGGGCGCGATCGCATTCGCCGAGAAGCGCGCTCCCCAGTGGACCGGCACCTGAGATTCGATACACTATGTTCGTAGAGTCCGCGTCCGGGCGCAAAAGGGTTGGGATTCAGAGGGATCGAGTATGAGCATTTCGCTGCTTCTCGAGATGGCTGCGTCGAGCAACCCCGATCGCACCGCCGTCGTGTCGGGGGAAACCCGGCTGACGACGCAGGAACTCAGCGATCTGGCCGACGGCGGCGCCGCAGTCATCGCGGAATCGGGTGCTCAGCACGTGGCTTATGTGGGCGTCGGTGGCGCGATGCTGCCGGTACTGGCCTTTGCGTCGGCACGCGCCGGGCTGCCCTTCACCCCGCTCAACTACCGGCTGTCCGCCGAGGGCATCCAGGCGCTGATCGAGCGGCTGCCCGAACCGCTGGTCATCGTCGACGGCCGCTATCAGGACATGCTCGGCGATTCGTCCAAGCGGGTGATGGATTCCGATGACTTCCTCACCGCCGCGCGCAGCGCCGAGCCCGCCGTCGACGGTCTCGCGTTCCCCGACCCGGAATCGGTCGCGATCGTGCTGTTCACCTCCGGCACCACGTCGCAGCCCAAGGCCGTCGAGCTTTCGCACAACAACCTGACCAGTTATGTCACCGGAACCGTCGAATTCGACTCGGCCGCAGCACAAGACGCGGCGCTGATCTGCGTGCCGCCGTATCACATCGCCGGCGTCGGCGCCGCGCTGTCGAATCTCTATGCCGGTCCGAAGATGGTCTATCTGCCCAACTTCGACGCAGGAGAATGGGTGCGGCTGATCGGCGCCGAGCATGTCACCACCGCGACGCTGGTGCCCACCATGCTGGACCGCGTCGTCACCGTGCTCGAGACGGGTGACGACACTTCGCGCGACCTGACATCGCTGCGCAACCTGGCCTACGGCGGCTCGAAGGTCGGACTGCCCCTGGTGCGCCGGGCGCTCGAACTGCTGCCGGAGGTGGGCTTCGTCAATGCTTACGGCCTGACCGAGACGAGCTCGACGATCGCGGTGCTCACGCCCGACGACCACCGCGCGGCGCAGTCCGCCGCGGAACCGGCCGCGATCAGGCGGCTGGGTTCGGTGGGACGGCCGGTGCCCGGCATCGAGATCGAGATCCGCGACGACGAGGGCAACGTACTGCCGGCCGGTGAGACCGGCGAGCTCTTCGTGCGCGGCGAGCAGGTGTCCGGGCGTTACACCGGGATCGGCTCGGTGCTCGACGAAAACGGTTGGTTCCCAACCAAAGACATCGCCATGCTGGATGAAGAGGGCTACCTGTTCATCGGCGGACGCAGTGACGACACCATCATCCGCGGCGGCGAGAACATCGCGCCCGCCGAGCTGGAAGAGGTGCTCGTCGAGCATCCGCACGTGCGCGACGTCGCCGTCGTCGGCGTCGAAGACCCGCAGTGGGGACAGGCGATCGTCGCCGTGGTGGTCCCGCGGCCCGGCGTCGACCCCGATCCCGAGGAATTGCGGGACCATGTCCGAAAGGCTTTGCGCGGATCGCGAACCCCCGACCGCGTCGTGTTTCGCGACGAGCTGCCGACCACGCCCACGGGCAAGGTCCTGAGGCGGGAAATCATTGCAGACCTAGAAGGGTTGCAGGCCGCACCGGCCGAGTAGTAAGTAGAGGACGAAAAACCATGGTAAAGAACGGAACCCGCCTCACCAGTCAGGTGTGTGACACCCAGGTGATCGTCGTGAGGAGCTCCGAGAGTCTCGATGATTTGCGCTGCGGCGGGGTGCCGATGGTGCCGATCGGTGGCGAGCGCTCGGGCGAACTCGACCCGGCTTTCTCCGAGGGCACCGTGATGGGCAAGCGCTATGTCGACGAGTCCGGCGCCGAGGTACTGGTCACTAAACCGGGCGCCGGGAGCCTGAGCATCGGTGCGACGCCGCTGGCGCTCAAAGAGGTCAAACCGCTACCGGCGAGCGACTAGCCGTCCTGCTTGCCGGGCATTCCATTGCGGGTAACGAATTCCCTTGCCTTGATCAGGAATTCGAGCTGCTCGCCGACCTGGCTGAGCGGGAGAACCGAGCGGGTCGAACGGGCCAGCACAATCGCGCCTTCGAGCGCTGAGATCGAGGTCACCGCCAGCGAGGCGGCATCGTCGTCGTTGAAGCCGTCTTTGGCGAACGCCCGGGTCAACGCCGTGCACCACCTGCCCAGGATCATGCCGGCTTCGCTGGTCAGGTCCTGATCGTTTTCGTCCGAGCTGATCGCGGCCGCGACCACCGGGCAGCCGGCGAGGAAGTCGCCGTCGGTCAGCAGCCGCTCCCAGAGTTCGATGAACTCGCGCAGCAATGTGCGGGCGCCGTGGGCGGCGGCCGCGTCGATGGTGGCGGTGATGGCATCCCCCGAATACCGCAGGGCCTCGCTGAGGATCTGATTGCGGCCTTCGGGGAAGTGGTAGTAAACCGAGCCGCGTGGGGCGCCGCTGCGGGCCAGCACGGCATCGATCGTGACGCCGGCGGCTCCGCGCTCACGCATCACCTCGGCGGCGCTGACGAGCATCTTGGTGCGGGTGCCGCCGCGCTTCGTCGACGAAGGTCGGGGTTCGACGTCGCTTGTAATCGGCACTCTCGTACCTCCTGGGGCTGACGTCATGCAGCGTGCGAATGCCGCGATACCGGCCAGTGCATGTTACGCCGGCTGAACCGGAAGGACGGGCGTTTCAGGTCGGGCACCTCGCGGGTGAAGTGATAGCCGGCGACGTTGAGTTCGATGATCCACATGGTATTTCTCCCGGCCTAAGGGTGCGGTCATGCGCCGGGGCCGGCGGCTCATGATTATGCTGAGAATCATATAAGACATTGGTCTACTAAGCAAGTTGTTAGCGGAACTAAACTCGCAGACCAGGGAAATTTGTGACCTAGGTCATTTATTCGGGGTGAGTATAAGCTGAGTAAACGGTAAGGATTATGCTTTATTGCATAATTTTGGATTCTGCGGTTCACTGTGGCATGGCACACATGCACAACAACACCGCCGGTCAGATCCTTCCCGATCTCGACACCGTGACCCTGGAACGCGACGGCCACGTTTTGCTGATCGGCTTGAATCGACCGCACAAACGCAACTCGTTCGACCGTGCGATGCTCGCGGAGCTCTCCCGCGCCTACGCGCTGCTGGAGTCCGACACCGAGGTGCGGGCCGGGGTGCTGTTCGCACACGGCGACCATCTGACCGCGGGCCTGGATCTCGCCGACGTCGGCCCGGGCATCGCCGCCGGACAGAGCCCGTTCCCCGACGACGGCCGCGACCCCTTCCGGCTGAACGACACCTGGACCACCCCGCTGATCGCCGTCGCGCACGGCTGGTGCATGACGCTGGGCATCGAGCTGCTGCTGGCCGCCGACATCCGCATCGCCGCCGCCGACGCCCGATTCACCCAGCTCGAGGTGCGGCGCGGAATCTACCCGTTCGGCGGCGCGACGATCCGGCTGCCGCGCGAGGCGGGCTGGGGCAATGCCATGCGCTGGCTGCGAGGGCGTGCGGTCGTTCGTCGAGCGACGCGACGCCCAATTCTCCGGCCGCTAACGCTCGCGAGAGTCACGCCAGCGTGGCTCTGAGTACCGAACGTCACGCCAGCGTGACACTCGGCGACAAAGCCCGAGTGCACGCTCGGCGCGGGAGCGTTAGCCCTCGACGGTGTAGCCCATCGGCATCAGCACGCTCTTCTGCTGCGTGAAGTGCTCGACACCTTCTGGACCGTTCTCCCGGCCGATGCCGGAGTTCTTGTAGCCGCCGAACGGGCAGCACGGGTCGAACGCGTACCAGTTGATGGCGTAGGTCCCGGTGCGGATCTTCTCCGAGATCTCGATGCCCTTGGGAATGTCGGACGTCCACACGCTGCCGGCCAGGCCGTACGCCGAGTCGTTGGCGATCTTGATCGCATCCTCTTCGGTGTCGAACGGGATGATGCTCAGCACCGGCCCGAAGATCTCCTCCTGGGCGATCGTCATCTTGTTGTCGACGTCGGCGAAGACCGTGGGCTCGACGAAGAAGCCGTTGTCCAGGCCCTCGGGGCGGCCACCGCCACACACCAGCCGAGCGCCCTCTTCGATGCCCTTGGCGATGTAGCCCTCGACGCGAGCGCGTTGCTTCTCCGAGATCAGTGACCCGATCTGGGCGGCCGGGTCCGACGGCGGGCCGACCGGCAGCGCCTGCACGAATTGGCTTACCGCTTCCACGATTTCGTCGTAGCGCGAGCGGGGCGCCAGGATGCGGGTCTGGCCGACGCAGGCCTGCCCGGTGTTCATGATGCCGGAGAACACCAGCATCGGGATCGCCGAGGCGAGGTCGACGTCCTCGAGCAGGATGGCCGCGGACTTACCGCCGAGCTCTAGGGTGCACGGCTTGAGCATCTCGGCGGCGCGGCGGCCGATCTCCTTGCCGACGCCCGAGCTGCCGGTGAAGGTGAACAGGTCGACGCCCGGGTTCGACGTCAGCGCCTGGCCGGTCTCGATACCGCCGGGCACCACCGACAACACACCTTCGGGCAGACCGGCCTCGGCGAAGATCTCCGCCAAAGCATTTGTGGTGAGCGGGGTTTCGGCGGCCGGCTTGAGCACCACGGTGCAGCCGGCCAGCAGCGCGGGGCCCAGCTTGTTGACGGCCAGGAACAGCGGCACGTTCCATGCCACGATCGCGCCCACCACGCCGATCGGCTCGCGGTACACGATGGTCTGCCCGTAGGAGCCGTTGCGGATCTCCCGCCACTTGACCTGGTCGACTGCCGGGCCGGCGAAGAAGTTCATCGCGCCCATCGAGCCCATCCAGTGCATCGTCTCGATGGTGGTCGGCGGCTGTCCGGTCTCACCCGCGAGCAGCGCGCTCAGCAGCTCTTTGCGCTCTTCCATCAGCTTGACCACGTTGGCGATGACGGCCGCGCGTTCCTTCGGCGGCGTGGTGGGCCAGGGGCCGCTGTCGAAAGCGGCGCGGGCCGCGGCGACCGCCGCGTCGACGTCCGCCGCCGCCGCCAGTGGCGTCTTGCCGAAGTATTCGCCGGTGGCCGGACAGTGCACCTCGATCACCTCAGAGGTCGACGGCTCCGTCCACTTGCCGCCGATGAAAAGCTTGTCGTACTCGGTCTTGATGTCGGTCATATTCCGCCGCTCCATCCTCGTCACGCCGCTAGGCCTCGTCGCCGGGCATGGCGCCACCCTACCCAAGCCTGCGCAAAACGAGAACATGTTTCATTCTCGGGGTGAAAGCACCAGCACGAGATTGCTGACCAGGAACTCGCGCAGTACCGGCACCGACGTCACCCACCACGCCCATCGTGGGTGGTAGCGCGGGAATGCGGCCAGCAGCGCCCCGGTGTTCGCGGCCCAGCTCAATCCCTGGGCGGCGGACACCGCGAACAACGACGACCCGTAGTCGTTCTTCGCGCGATGGCCGTGTTTGCGTGCATAGCGGGCAGCTGCGCGCTCACCGCCCAGGTAGTGCGTCAGACCCATCTCATGCCCGCCGAACGGGCCCAGCCAGACGGTGTAGGACAGCACCGCCAGGCCGCCCGGCTTGGTCACCCGCAGCATCTCGGTGCCGAGCTGCCACGGTCGCGGGACGTGTTCGGCGACGTTGGACGACAGGCAGATGTCCACCGAGTCATCGGCGAACGGCAACGCCATGCCCGACGCCCGGACGAACGAGTCCTGGAACGGCTTGGCCTGCCGCGCCGCGGGCCCGGCGGCGTGCATCTCGCTCGGATCGGGCTCGACACCCAGGTAGTGCACGCCGGCGCTGGTGAACGCCGCGGCGAAGTAGCCGGGCCCGCCGCCGACGTCGAGCAGCGTGCGGCCGGCAAGTGGTTCTCCGCGCGCGGCCAGCCACAGGTCGCCGACCATCGCCGCGGTATCAGCGGCCAGGGCGCCGTAGAACCGGCCCGGATCCGGCTGCTCGTAGCGGAATTCGGACAGCAACCGCACCGAGCGCGACAGCGTGGCCCGTCGCGCAAAGAAGTCGGTCACCGCCACCGAGCAACCGTACGCAGCGTCGTCAGGTGGCACCCAAAGTGCCCGCCTCGTAGCGACAACGTGCCACCGCCACGCTCACGCGATCGATTTGTCGCTCGGAGGCGGGCACCTCGCACTATCCCCGAGGCCGATGCCGTGGTGCTGGATGTGACCGAAACCGTCGCCGTGGCCAAAGTGCAGGTTGTCGCCGCGTTAGGCTGGCCGGTGATGTCTGAACTGCGATCCGTCCTGCTGCTGTGCTGGCGCGACACCGGCCATCCGCAGGGCGGCGGCAGCGAAGCCTACTTACAGCGGATCGGCGCCCAGTTGGCCGCATCCGGTGTCTCGGTCACGTTGCGCACCGCCCGCTACCCGGGTGCACCGCGCCGTGAGCTCGTCGACGGGGTCCGGATCACCCGTGCGGGTGAGCGCTACTCGGTCTATGTGTGGGCGCTGCTCGCGATGGCAGCGGCCCGGGTGGGCCTGGGACCGCTGCGGCGAGTGCGGCCCGATGTGGTCGTCGACTCGCAGAACGGCTTGCCGTTCTGCGCTCGGCTGCTCTACGGCCGTCGGGTGGTGGTCCTGGTCCATCACTGTCACCGCGCGCAGTGGCCGGTGGCCGGGCCGGTACTCGGCCGGCTGGGCTGGTTTGTCGAGTCGTGGCTGTCGCCGCGACTGCACCGGCGCAATCAGTACCTGACGGTGTCGCTGCCGTCGGTGCGTGACCTGGTAGCGCTGGGCGCGGACAACGAGCGCATCGCGGTGGTGCGCAATGGCCTTGACGAGGCGCCGGCGCGGTCGTTGGAAGGCCCGCGTTCGGCTGTGCCGCGGGTGGTGGTGCTCTCGCGGCTGGTGCCGCACAAGCAGATCGAGGACGCTCTGGAGACCGTCGCCGAGCTGCGCCCGCGAATCCCGGCACTGCATCTGGACATCGTCGGCGACGGCTGGTGGCGCGAGCGCCTCGTCGAGCATGTCCGCGGTCTGGGCATCAGCGACGCGGTGACGTTCCACGGCCACGTCGATGACGTCACCAAACACCATGTGTTGCAAGGGGCTTGGGTGCATGTGCTGCCCTCCCGCAAGGAGGGCTGGGGCCTCGCGGTCGTCGAGGCCGCGCAGCATCGGGTGCCGACCATTGGTTACCGCTGCGCAGGCGGCTTGTCGGACTCGATCGTCGACGGTGTGACCGGGATTCTGGTGGACAACCGCGCCGAGCTGGTGGACCGCCTCGAAGAGCTGCTGTGCGATCCGGTGCTGCGCGATCAGCTCGGGGTCAAGGCGCAGACGCGCAGCGGTGAGTTCTCCTGGACGCAAAGCGCCGAGGCGATGCGTGCCGTGCTTGAAGCCGTCCAAGCCGGGCAGTTCGTCAGCGGCGTCGTCTAACCCGCCAGGCCGCGCCGGCACCGCCCACGAGCAGCATCCCCAGCCAGGCCAGGTGCGCGAGCAGCGTGGCGTTGCGCCGGGCCGGCGCAACCCCGGCGGCCTCACCGCCGACCCGGTACAGCGTCAACTCCCCGTCACGGAACACCGGTGTGAGCGCGCCCAAGGTGCGGGCGGCCGAGCCCATGTTTCCGGCGCTGTCCGATTCGACGACCAGCCAGCCGACGCCGGCCGGGGCCAAGGCCGACGGCGCAGGCCCGGACAGCAGCAGCTCCTGGACGGCCCGGGCGCGGTTGCCCTCCCCGGGTACCACCCGCCCGGAAATCGCCAAGTCGCCCGTGCTCAACACGTCGGCGCGCAGCCAGCGCGGCAGCGGATCCAGCACCGGCGCCGGACCCGACCAGGCGAAGCGGCGCATCGAGCCCGCGGGCAGCACCGCGACCGGCGCGGGCGCCCGGTTGATCGCCGCCGCCACCGCGGCCCAGCCCGGCGGGTAGTGCACCGGCGCAACCTTGCCGCCGACCCCCCACGCCAAATCGGGCAGCACGGCGATCAGCGCGAGACAGCCCACCAGCGCCGTGGCCACCGGCTGCGCCCACCGCCGCAGCGACACCACCGCGCCGGCTCCCGCGAGGGTGTAGCCGGGCACCGCCAGCGCGACCCATTTCTGCCCGTCGCGCAGCACGCCCAGACCGGGCGCCGCGTCAATCACCATGGCAAGCAGGTGCAGGCCCGGCCCGGTGGCCAGCGCGGCCGGCACCACCACCGCCACCGCCGCGAGCACCATCAGCGGCTGCGCCGTCGGGCGGCGTAGCACCGTCGGGACCCCGGCCGCCACCACACCCAGCAGCGCCAGCGCCGAGATGAGCGCGAAAAGCGTTGCCCGGGAACTGGGTACCGCCTCGCCGTTCCAGATACCGCCGAGACTGGCCAGGCTGACCAGCGTGCCCAGGCCGGGCTCGGCGCGCGGCGCGAAGGCGATCACACCTAGCGCGCTCGCTGCTTTGGGGGTGGACAGCGACGACCCCGTCGCCGCGGCCACTAGCCACGGCAGCGCCGCCACCAGCGCGGCACCCAACGCCATCGCGGCGCACCGCCAGCGGGCCCGGCCCGCACCCGGCGCGGCGACGCAGACCAGCGCCACCGTCGCGGCCAGCATCAGCCCCGTCGGCGTCAGCCCGGCCAGCGCGATCCAGAACGCCAACGAAAAATAGCCGGGCCCACCTGATCGCAGGCTCAGCACCGTCGTCGCCACCCAGGGCAGGCAGCCGTAACCGACCAGCAGGCTCCAGTGCCCCTGCAGAAGTCGTTCGGCGACATAGGGATTCCAGATCGCCAGCGTGACCGCGACGAACTGGCCTGGCGTGCCGGCGCAGGGCAGCGCGGTGGCCACGAGCCGTGCCGCACCCCAGCCCGCCAGCCACAACCCCGTGACCAGCAGCACCTTCACCACAACGCCGCCGTCGACCAGGTGCGAGCCCAGCGCCACGGCGAAATCCTGCGGAGTCGCCCGCGGCGGTGCGGTCAACCCCAGGGCGGTATCGGACAGGTAGGAACGCGGCGTCGAGACCGCGTCGCGCAGCAGCAGGTACCCCGGCCGCAGCAACGGCGCCACCACCAACAACGCCAGCGCCAACGCATAGCCGGGGAGAGACCACCGCACCGCCCGGCGCCATGGCGCGGTCACCGTCGGCGCAACAGCGGGCTAGTCCCGGTCGGGCGGGCCGGGCGGATTCGGCTCGGGCACCGGTGGATCGGAGCCGGGCGGATCGTCGTCCGACTCGGAGTGCTGCGCGGGCAGCTTCTCGGTCTCGGCTTCGGCGCCGGGCACCCGTTCCTCGAGCCCGCTGCGGCCGAAGAACTCCTCATCGCCGCGGTCCAGACCCGGGTCCGTCAGCGCGCTCTCGGTCCGCAGGCTGAACGACGCGAACAATCCACCGCCGATCAGCGCGATCAGGCCGACCGCGGTGAAGGTGATCGGCAGCACCCGCGACCACAGCGCGAGCCGGTCCCGCTCGTCGCGGGCGGCGTTCACCTGAGACTCCACGGTGTCCTCGTTGGAGGTGACCTTGTAGTCGGCCAGCGTCGCCTCGGGCTTCAGTGGATCGCGGGCGAAGAAGTGGTTGGCGTGCTCGGTTTGCTTGACGATGGTGCCCGAGACCGGGTCCACCCAGAAGGTCCGCTGCGCCGCGTAGTAGCGGGTCATGGTGATCTGCTCGGCCGGATCGACGTCCTTGAGGCCCCACATCGCCGCGGAGGCCGTCACCTTGCCGTCCTCGTCGCCGGCGTACAGCGACGGGTATTTCACCGGCGCCACCAGCTTGCCGTCGGCGCTGTACCCGATGTTCTGGGTGAACTTGTAGGTGGTCAGCCCGTTGACGTCCTCTTGGGTGTCGTAGTTGACGTCGTAGGTCTTCTGCGCGACCGGATCGAAGTAGGGGTAGGTCTTCTTCTCGGTGTGGAACGGGAAGCGGTAGGACAAGCCGTCGTGGCGCACCGGGATCGAGGTGGGCGGGTTCTCGTCGTTGAAGGTGCGCGGCTTCTGGACGGCGCCGCCGGTGTGGGTGTCGTCGGAGACGGCCATCGCGGTCTTGCGGTTGAGCGTGACGGTGTCGACGATCGCCAGCAGCAGCCCGGTGTCCTTCTGCTTGTCGGTGCGCCGAAGCGAGGTGCCGACCTGCAGCGTGACCACGTCGGCGTTGGCCGGCGACTCGACGCTGATCTGCTGCTGGGAAACCAGGGGCACGTTCTGGTTGATGATGAAGTGATCGCCGGACAGCGACGCCGTGTCGAGCGCGGTTCCGGTGCCGTCGCTGACCAGCGTGGTGTCGATGTTGAGCGGGATCTTGGTGATCCGGCTGGTGGTGTAGGTCGACAGCAGCAGCGCGGCGATCAGCAGGGCAGCCCCGAGCCCGATGATTCCGCATGCGGCGAACCGCAACATAACCGCTCGGTTCACGTTGCTGTGCCCTCCCTAAATGCTCTAGGCAAATCCGTTCGACCCTAACAGCAGTACCCGATTCGGCAGGTAACAGAGCGCAGGCAGACTGTGATCGTGACCGACGGCGACCAGGCGAGCGGAACTCGCAGCTTCCTGCCCGCAGTCGAGGGTATGCGCGCCTGCGCGGCCATGGGCGTGGTCATCACGCACGTGGCCTTCCAGACCGGACACTCCAGCGGTGTCGACGGGCGACTGTTCGGCCGCTTCGACCTTGCCGTGGCGGTGTTCTTCGCGCTGTCGGGGTTCCTGCTGTGGCGTGGCCATGCCGCAGCGGCCAGAAACGTGGGAGCCCGCCCGCCCACCGGCCACTACCTGCGATCGCGGGTAGTCCGCATCATGCCGGCCTATCTGGTGGCCGTCGTCGTGATCCTGACTCTGCTGCCTGACGCGGATCACGCCAGCCCGACCGTCTGGCTGGCAAACCTCACCCTGACCCAGATCTATGTGCCGCTCACCCTGACCGGTGGGCTGACCCAGATGTGGAGCCTCTCGGTCGAGGTCAGCTTCTATCTGGCGCTGCCGATTCTCGCGCTGTTGGCCCGCCGCATTCCGGTGCGCGCCCGGGTGCCGGCGATCGCCGCGCTGGCGGCACTCAGCTGGGGGTGGGGCTGGCTTCCTTTTTTCGCCGGCCACTCGGGGTCCGGCAATCCGCTGAACTGGCCGCCGGCATTCTTCTCCTGGTTCGCCGCGGGCATGCTGCTGGCCGAGTGGGTGCACAGCCCGACCGGGCTGCCGCACCGATTGGCGCGCCGGCGGGTGCTGATGGCTGCCATCGCACTGGCCGCGTTTCTGGTGGCCGCCTCTCCGCTGGCGGGTCCGGAGGGGCTGACGCCGGAGACCGCGGCGCAGTTCGCGTTGAAGACGGCGATGGGGTCGATCGTCGCGTTCGCCTTGGTCGCACCGCTGGTGCTGGATCGGATCACCACCCGCCACCGGCTGCTGGGCAGTGCCGGCATGGTCACCCTGGGCCGCTGGTCCTACGGCCTGTTCATCTGGCACTTGGCCGCGCTGGCCATGGTGTTCCCGGTGGTCGGGACGTTTCCGTTCACCGGCAACATGCCGACGGTGTTGATGCTGACACTGATCTTCGGTTTCGCGATCGCGGCGGTGAGCTACGCCCTGGTCGAATCGCCGTGCCGGGAAGCGTTGCGCCGCTGGGAGAAACGCGAGAAACCGACCGCTGCGGCGATAGATGCCGAGGCGGACGCCATCGCGCCCTAGCCGGTGCGGTCCATCCACTCTTCCAGTGCGCCCGCGGACGGCAGACTGACGGCGTGTTCGATCTTCTCGATCAGGTCGGTGCCGTACTCGACGGTGGACCTGATGAAGTGGCCCAGCCCCGCCAGGTGAATGCCGTCGGTCAGCAGGTAAGCGCTCTCGCCGACCACGCTGAAATGGCTCGGCTGTGTGCACTCGCGGACAAACGCCTTGGGCCAGTGGTTGTCGCGGTTCCAGTCGTTGACCACTTCCATCAGGCGGGGGCGCTCGCTGGCTTGGTAGTACCCCGCGGGGCTGATCGAGATCTCCAGGATGTCGGGCCGTAATCCGTTGATCCGCAGGTTCACGTGCAGCTTGCCTCGCTGATAGTGGGACAGCACCATCATGAATTCCGCGCCGTCGTCGCTGCGGAAGAATCGCAACTGGTGCGATCGCAGATAGCGTTCGATCAGCTCCGGGCTCAACGGCTCGATTTGCATGGCGTTGATCGTGCGGCCGGGGCCTTGAAGAATCCTTGGTGCCTTCGGGTCAGCTCGCTTCGGCGGCCTGCAACCGTGCCATGATCTCGGCCCGGACCGCCGAGCGTCGGGCCTTGCCGGCGTCGTCGCGTAGCGGGGTGTCGACGAATTCGATGAAGTCGGGGGTGGGTGGCACCTTGTAGCCCGCGATGTTGGCGCGCAGGAAATCCTGTACCCCCGCAGCATCCAGCGTCGAGTCAGCGGTCGTATGCACCAGCGCGTAGGGCACCTGGCCCAGATCGCCCGCGTTGGGGTCGGGAATGCCAACGACCAAGCAGGACAATACTTCCGGGTGTGCCGACAACGCGCTTTCGATCTCCGCGGGATAGACGTTGCGGCCGCCCACGGTGAACATGTCGACCCGCCGGTCGGACAGATACAGGAAACCGTCGGCGTCGAAATAGCCGAGATCACCCAGCGAGTCCCAGCCGTTGTGGGTTTTCGCCGTCGACCCGATATACCGGTAGGTCGGCGCACTGCCCGGGGCGGGCCGCATGTAGATCTCCCCCTCCATGCCGGGTGGGCAGGGGTTGCCGTGATCGTCGAGCACCGTCATCTCGCCGCTGACGACGACGCCGACCGAACCCGGGTGGGTCAGCCACTGGTCGCCGGAGATGAACGTCAGCGCCTGTAACTCGGTGCCGCCGTACAACTCCCACACTTTCTCGGGACCGAGCAGGTCGATCCAGGCCTGCTTGATGGCCGGCGGGCACGGTGCCGCCAGGTGCCAGAACCGCCGGATCGATGACAGGTCGTAGGCCTGCGGGTTGGCCTGGTAAACCGGTAGCACCCGCTGCATGATCGTCGGCACCGTCACCATGAAGGTGACGCGATGATCGGCGATCACGCGCAGGAATTCGTGCGGATCGAACCGGTCGGTCAACACCAGGTGGTGGCCCATGATCAACGCCAGGGCCGCCATGGTGATCCCGGTGTTGTGAGATAGCGGCACCGGAACATAGGTGGTGTCGCAATCTTGTGCGCCCATCGCGTAGGCCGCCAGCGGTGAGAGGCGGCTGTCGACACCGGCTTCGATCAGCTTGGGTCGCCCGGTGCTGCCGCCGGACCCCATCGCCTTCCATGTCGGCGACACCGCCTCCGGTAGCGGCGCATCCGACAATGCCGCATCGGGGATGAAACCCTTTACCACGCTTGGTATTTCGGGGTGCTCGGCGCCCACCAGCAGGGCACGCGGCCGCAAGTCCAGCAGGCCTTGCAACTCCGCGGCGGGCAGTCGCGGCGACAATGGCTGCGGTACCGCGCCCAGCTTCCAGCACGCCACCGCGGCCTGCACGAACTCGACGGAGTTGGGCAGCAGGATCGTGACGTAGTCGCCGACGCCGACGCCGCGTTCGGCGTAGGCGCGCGCCAGCCGGTTCGTCGAGCGGTCGAGCTCGGCGCGGGTGAGCGTCACGCCGTCGCAGGTGAGGGCCGCCTCGTCGGGGGCGAGTTGGGCCAGCGCCGAAATCTGGGCGCCGATCGGCGGGATCGGTTCACTCATATGCACCCTGCCGCTCGAAGATGCGCCGCGGGTTGTCGACGAGCATGGTGTGCAGTTGCTCCTCGGTGACGCCGCGCTCTTTGAGGGCGGGGATCACGTCGTTGTGGATATGCAGGTAGTGCCAGTTGGGTGCCATCTGCGGAACGAGTTCTTCGGGCAGCGCGTCGAAGTAGCAGTTGGCGTCGTGCGACAGCACCATCTTGTCGGCGTGCCCGCGTTCGCACATCTGCGCCACGATGCCGACTCGTTCTTCGAACGGTGAGATCACATCGAGGCCGAACCGGTCCATGCCGAGATAGGACCCCGCGGCGATGAGCTCCTCGAGGTAACCGACGTCGGTGCTGTCGCCCGAATGCCCGATGATCACCCGGCTCAGGTCGACGCCCTCCTCTTCGAAGATGCGCTGCTGCTCGAGCCCGCGGCGCAGCCCGGCGTGGGTGTGCGTGGAGATCGGCACGCCGGTGCGCTTGTGCGCCTGGGCGACCGCGCGCAACACCCGCTCGACGCCGGGGGTGACGCCCGGCTCGTCGGTGGCGCACTTGAGGATCCCGGCCTTGATGCCGGTGTCGGCGATGCCTTCCTCGATGTCCTTGACGAACATGTCGGTCATGATCTCCGGGCCGCCCAGCATGCCGCCCGGACCCTCGTAGTGGAACCGCAGCGGCAGGTCGTTGTAGGTGTAAAAACCAGTCGCCACAACGATATTCAGCTCGGTGGCCGCGGCTACCCGGGCAATGCGGGGGATGTAGCGGCCCAGCCCGATCACCGTGAGGTCGACGATGGTGTCCACGCCGCGCGACTTCAACTCGTTGAGCCGGGCGATGGCGTCGGCCACCCGCTTTTCCTCGTCGCCCCAGGCGTCGGGATAGTTCAGCGCGATCTCGGTGGTCATGATGAAGACGTGCTCGTGCATGAGCGTCACGCCGAGATCAGCGGTATCGATGGATCCCCGGGCGGTATTTAGTTCGGACACGTGGCTGATGCTAGGCCGGGTGGTTGTCGTCCAAAAGGGGCAATCAAGCAGACAATGCCTATTTCCGCGGCCCGCCGTCGGCTGATACCGCGAGTCCGCACATCGGCGTACCGTCTGCCGCATGCTGCTCAACCCCAACCAGTTGAACCGTAAATACCCCGACGCTCGATCCGGGGAGATCATGGCCGCCACCGTCGACTTCTTCGAGTCCCGTGGCAAGGCCCGGCTGAAGGCCGACGACCACGCGCGGGCGTGGTACTCCGACTTCCTCGACCACATCGGCCGGGAACGGATCTTCGCCTCGCTGCTGACGCCGTCGGAGTACGGCGCTGCCGACTGTCGCTGGGACACCTACCGAATCAGCGAGTTCGCCGAGATCGTCGGCTTTTACGGCCTGAACTACTGGTACCCGTTCCAGGTCACGGCACTTGGCCTGGGCCCGATCTGGATGAGCGACAACGAAGACGCCAAGCGCAAGGCCGCCGCCCAGCTGGAGCAGGGCGAGGTGTTCGCCTTCGGCCTGTCGGAGCAGAGTCACGGCGCCGACGTCTACCAGACCGACATGATCCTGACGCCGGGTGAGAACGGCTGGACGGCCAGCGGCGAGAAGTACTACATCGGCAACGCCAACGCCGCGCGGATGGTCTCCACCTTCGGCAAGATCGCCGGCCCCTCTGACGGCGAAGACGAGTACGTCTTCTTCGTCGCCGACTCCCAGCACGATCGCTACCAGCTGATCAAGAACGTCGTCAACTCGCAGAACTACGTCGCCAACTATCGCCTGAGCGACTATCCGGTCACCGAGGCCGACATCCTGCACCGCGGCCCCGGTGCCTTCCATGCCGCGCTCAACACCGTCAACGTCTGCAAGTACAACCTCGGCTGGGGTGCGGTCGGCATGTGTACCCACGCCATGTACGAGGCGGTCACCCATGCCTCCAACCGCTACCTGTACGGCACTGTCGTCACCGACTTCAGCCACGTGCGACGGCTGCTCACCGAGGCCTACACGCGACTGATCGCGATGAAGCTCGTCGCGACCCGGGCCTGCGACTACATGCGCAGCGCCTCGGCCGAGGACCGCCGCTACCTGCTCTACAGCCCGCTCACCAAGGCGAAGATCACCAGCGAGGGCGAGCGGGTGATCACCGCCCTGTGGGACGTGATCGCCGCCAAGGGCGTGGAGAAGGACACCATCTTCGAGGCGATGACCCGCGAGATCGGGCTGCTGCCCAGGTTGGAAGGCACCGTCCACATCAACATCGGGCTGCTGGCGAAGTTCATGCCCAACTACCTGTTCGCGCCGGACAGCGAATTACCGGTGATCGGGCGCCGCGACGAGGCCGTCGACGACTCGTTCCTGTTCAACCAGGGCCCGACCGGGGGATTGGGCAAGGTCCGTTTCCACGATTGGCGCGCGCCGTTCGACAGCTTCGCGCACCTGCCCAACGTCGCGCTACTGCGCGAGCAGATCGACGTGCTGGCCGAGATGCTGGCCAGCGCGACGCCAGATACGGTGCAGCAGAAGGATATTGACTTCGCGTTCGGGGTCGGCCAGTTGTTCGCGACGGTGCCCTACGCGCAGCTGATTCTGGAAGAGGCCCCGCTGTCTGGAGTGGACGACGCGCTGATCGACGAGATCTTCGCGGTGCTGGTCCGCGACTTCAACAGCTACGCCGTCGAATTGGCGGACAAACGCGCCACCACCGACGCGCAGGCCGGGTTCGCAATGCGGATGATTCGTCGCCCGGTGTTCGACCAGTCACGCTACGACCAGGTCTGGAAGGAACACGTGCTGCCGATCAACGGCGCCTATCAGATGCGGCCGTAGGCCTGTTGCTCGAGCGCCCGGCTGGCCGCACGCGAGCGTCACGCCAGCGTGGCGATCGGATGGTGGCGTCACGCTGGCGTGACGCTCGGCGAGACCCAGCGCCGGTCCCGCAACACATCCGGGTTGACCCCCTGCGAAGAGTTGGCTGAACTCGTCGATCTCCCTACTTCTGCCGACGATGGGCCAGTGGTCCAACATCACGAGAATGTTAGCCAGCAACGGTGACTTCACCTGCGATTCGGCGTGAAGCGACAGCTGCCGACAGGGTGTCGAATCTCAGTCGGGCATCCTGTCGAATGTGTCGGGGTGAGGACCGGTGCGACCGGGATCGCCACGGTCAAGGCCACTGATGGAATCCATCTGATCGGGGCTGAGCGCGAAGTCGAAGATGTCGATATTGGACTCCATCCGTTCGCGGTGTACCGACTTGGGGATGACGATGTGGCCGCTCTGAATGTGCCAACGCAGCACCACCTGCGCCGGCGTTTTGTTGTGCGCGGCGGCGATACGCGTGATCAGCTCATCGTCCAGGACCTTCCCTTGCGCGATAGGGGACCAGGCTTCCGTCGCGATCTGGTGCTGGCGCAGGTAGGCAACGACCCGCTGGTTCGTGAAGTACGGGTGCAGCTCGACTTGGTTGACCGCGGGCACAGTGTGCGATCCCTCGGCGAGTTGACGCAGATGCGGAACCTGGAAGTTCGACACGCCGACGCTGCGTGCCCGTCCGTCCTTGGCGAATTCCTCTAACACGTTCCACGTCGAAACGAAGTCGCCGTTATAGCGGGTGGGTAGGGGCCAGTGGATGAGGAAGAGGTCGACGTAATCCGAGCCGAGGGCAGTCAACGTGGCCTCGAATGCGCGCCGCGCGTCGTCGGGCCGATGATGTCCATTGTTGAGTTTGCTAGTGATGAACACCTCGTCGCGCTCCAGCCCGGCGTCGCGGATGCCTTGGCCGACTCCGCTTTCGTTGCCGTACATCTGCGCGGTGTCAATGTGGCGGTAACCGATCGCAAGCGCAGAACGCACCGCTGCGGCGGTCTGATCCGGTGGTATCTGGAACACGCCGAAGCCCAGTTGGGGGATGGTGTTGCCGTCATTGAGCGTGATCGACGCTATCGAGTTCATCTGATGGTTCTCCTGATAGTGATTTGGATATCGTTGGTCCTGACGATGGGGTCAGACCGTGGGCGGTCCGGTCCGGGGGAGGTCGCCGGAATCACTTGTGCCACTTTGCATCCGGATCTCGGTCGTCCTCATGGCACTCCCACGGTCGACGCTAGGCCGTGGTAAAGCTCGGCGCTGCGTCGCTTGGCAGCCAGCGTGGCGCGAAAGCAGTTCGCCACGTTCATGTCACCAGTCATCGCGTGCCGGTCACCGATCGGCTGGGTTGAGCGCGAGGAAAACCAGGCCGGCGGCCACGCCGCCGATCAGTTCCGGGACGAGGTAGATCAGCGTCGACCAACCGAGCAACCCCATTGCGGCGCCGCCCAGAACGACAGCGGGGTTGAACGCGCCGCCGGAGATATCACCCACGCTCACCGCGCCGACGACGACCGTGAAACCAATCGCCAGCCCGTAGAAGGAGTTGTCTGGATGGTCCTTGCTGGTTGCGACGTTCAGCACGACATAGGCCAGGGCGAAGGTGAAAAGGAATTCGACGATAAGCGCACTCGTCATGCCATGACCGTCGGGTGCAAAGGTATGGACGGGCGATGCGCCGATCGTCGCGCCGGTAACGACCGCGGCGAGTAGCCCTGCGCTGAGTTGCGCTGCCCAGTACCCGGTCGCTTCACCGGCACTGATTCTGCGGCGGACGAGCCCCGCCGCCGTCACAGCCGGGTTGTAGTGTCCGCCGGAAATGTGGCCGCCGGCGTAGACCATCACCATCAGCACAGCGCCAATCGCGAGCGGTGCCAGCGACGCGTTGGCACGGGTGCTGGCGCCGACGGTGAATACCAGGAAGAACGTCCCGATGAACTCGACGACAAGCTTGCGCGTCGTGGGGTGGGGGCTTGCTTTCGAGGGCCGCGGGCGTTTGGCGGCACGGGGGGCGGTGGACACCATGGCACTGCTCCAATCGAATACTGAACGTTTAGTTTCTAAACTAACCGTGGTGCCCCGTTGGAGCTAGTGACCTCAGTCTCAGTTACCCAGTCCGCGCATGGCCGCGTCCACGATTGCGTCGGCGCTGGCGTCGTCGAGTGCAGCGTGGCCGGCGACCAGCCGGTACATTGCTGGCCCGAAAATCAGGTCGATCGCGACTTCTGGGTCGATGTCTGCCCGCAATTCACCCCGCGCGACACCGCGATCCCAAATTGCCCTAACCAGTTTGCGCCGTGAGCTCACGAGATAGTCGCGCAGCTGCGCACCGACCTGCGGGTCGAATTGCGCCTCGCCGATGAGTTGGGCATAGGCGCGGCCGCTCGCGCTGGTATAGAAGTGGGTCATTCCGCGCAGCGCCAGCCGCAAATCTTCGCGCGCCGATCCGGTGTCGTGATCGGCCGACTCGATCGCCATCTCCGCCAGAAAGGCCTCGACGGCCAGGGCGTATTTGTTGGGCCACCACTTGTAGATCGTCGCCTTGCTCGCCCCGCTCCGGGCGGCGATCTGCTCGGTCGTCATCGCTCGCAAGCCGACCTCGTGCATCAGCTCGGACGTTGCACTCAGCACGGCCACCCGGGACTCCTGGCTGCGCGGTCGGCCCGGACGAGCCCGGGGTTGGTTCACAGGTATGGACGCCTCTTCATCATTACTGAACATGACGTTCATGATTATGACCCGGTGGCGTCGGTCCGTGTATTGATCTGTTGCCACGACTGAAGGGCTTGACTGTGACGCAGCTCACGCTAAGATGACCAGTGGTCATCCAGACAAGGAGGTCCGATGCCAACGGTGACATGGGCGCGGGTTGACCCCGCTCGTCGCACGGCAATCATCGAGGCCGCGGAGGCCGAATTCGGGGCCCACGGATTTTCCGGCGGCAGCCTGAACGTCATCGCGCGCCGGGCCGGCGTCGCCAAAGGCAGTCTCTTCCAGTACTTCGCGGACAAGCGCGACTTGTTCGCGTTCATCGCCGACATCGGCAGCCAACGGGTGCGCGTCTGCATGGAAGACCTCATCCGCGAGCTCAACCCTGACCGGCCGTTCTTCGAATTTCTCACCGAGCTGCTCGACGGATGGGTCGCCTACTTCGCCGAGCATCCGCATGAGCGTTCGCTGCATGCCGCGGCGACCCTGGAGGTCGACACGGACGCCCGCGTCAGCGTGCGCAGCGTCATCCACCGCCACTACCTGGAGGTGCTGCGACCGTTGGTGCAAGGCGCCTGCAAGCGTGGCGATTTGCGCGCCGATGCCGACACCGACGTGCTGCTGTCGTTGCTGCTGCTGATCTTCCCGCACCTGGCGCTGGCGCCCTACATGCGCGGCCTGGACCCGATCCTCGGTCTCGACGAGCCCAGCCCCGAGCAGCCTGCGCTGGCCGTACGCAGGCTCGTCGCGGTGCTCGCCGCCGCCTTCGCGGCAGCGCCGAATGCCTCCGTTCACCCAGCCCCATCGCGATCCGAGGAGGTCACATGAATCGAACCCGAGTTGCTTCAATGTCCCAGGGCGGTCTCAACTGGGATAGCCTGCCGCTCAAGCTCTTTGCGGGCGGCAATGCGAAATTCTGGGATCCGGCGGCCATCGACTTCTCCCGCGATCGCGAAGACTGGGAACGCCTGACCGACGACGAACGCAGCTACGCGACCCTGCTGTGCGCCGAGTTCATCGCCGGCGAGGAATCGGTGACCCAGGACATCCAGCCGTTCATGGCCGCGATGCGGGCCGAGGGCCGGCTCGGCGACGAGATGTATCTGACGCAGTTCGCCTTCGAGGAGGCCAAGCACGTTCAGGTGTTCCGGATGTGGCTCGACGCCGTCGGCGTCACCGAGGACCTGAACAACCTCATCGACGACGTGCCGACCTACCGCACGATCTTCTACGAAGAACTGCCGGCGTGTCTCGATGCGCTGACGGTCGACTCGTCACCGGCCGCCCAGGTGCGGGCGTCGGTCACCTACAACCACATGGTCGAGGGCATGTTGGCGCTGACCGGTTACTACATCTGGCACAGGATTTGCGTGGAACGCAACATCCTGCCCGGCATGCAGGAATTGGTCCGGCGCATCGGCGACGACGAGCGACGCCACATGGCCTGGGGCACCTTCACCTGCCGGCGCCATGTCGCCGCCGACGACGCCAACTGGGGTGTCTTCGAAACGCGGATGAACGAGCTGATGCCGCTCGGACTGCGGCTGATCGAAGAGGGTTTTGCCCTCTATGACCCGATGCCGTTCGGTCTGTCGACGGACGACTCCATGCAGTACGCCTCGGACAAGGGGATGCGCCGGTTCGGCACCATCTCCAGCGCCCGCGGCCGCCCGCTCGAGGAAATCGACCTCGACTACTCACCGCTGCAGCTCGAGGACACCTTCGCCGAGGAGGACGAGCGGGCCCTGGCCGCGGTCTAGCGCCGAGCAGGCGTTAGCCGACCCAGACGGTTTTGGTGTTGCAGAATTCGCGGATGCCGTAGCCCGCGAGCTCGCGGCCGTAACCGGAACGCTTGACGCCGCCGAAGCCGAGTTCGGGGTAGGAGACGGTCATGCCGTTGATGAACACCTGCCCGGCCTCGATGTCGTCGATGAAGCGCTGTTGCTCGGTCTCGTCGTTGGTCCAGGCGTTGGAGCCCAGGCCGAAGGTGGTGGCGTTGGCGATCTCGATGGCCTCGTCGATGTCGGCG